>JADJBB010000021.1:1440895-2161343 GCA_016703965.1 Acidobacteriota bacterium | reverse complement strand
GATGAAATGTCGAAGCCGCGTTTCAGGTTGTTTGAGTTGGTGTTCAAGATATGCAGACGCGAAACGGAGATCTTCGAATTGAGTTCTTCCTTTCACAGCATTCTCAATCGCTTTATCAGATTTTGCCCTAAACAGCTTCAGAGCCAGGAGGGTGGAATCCCGTTTTCAAGGGCCTCTGTCCAGTGCGGGAAATTTAACCTCAGACCAGTGTTTCAGTTCTCAATGTCCGACATCTCCGATGCGAGAAGGGTCAGATGCGCTTTCAAGCTCAATTCGCTCGAACCTTGCGAGTTGTCTGACCGCGTTCAGGATCCCGTTCGGTCGATAGATGTTCAGCGGATTCCGCTTTTCTTCGAGCTCTTCACCTAAAGAATGCTCCGTGTTCTGCGAATTCGATTCGACAAACTGCTCGTACTGAACGAACGGTCAGTTGGTTCCAACCTCTCCATCTCGTTTGGCCACCTTCTGCGATTTCTACAAGCGTCCGGTCGAACCGTTCTGCGGTTGACTCCTGATTTCCTCTTCTCTAACCTCATCCTACAGTTCCTGTTTCCATCTAACGCGTCGTAGATCCAACGAAAGACCCCGCCTCGGTTTCTCGATCAGCATTACACTTCCCGATGGTCTTCCATATTCCAAGATTTTGGGCGCCGACCTTTCGTGCTTTCTATCGGATCCGACCAATGCCTCAAGTCTTCCGACTCCGTAACCAAGAGTTGCTAGCTGAAGCGGTGACTTTAGATCATGCGACTCTTCGGAATTATCAGAACACCGTTTTGAACAGTTTCCGCCACTCGTTCGTCTGTGTCTCGAAGAAATTGTGAAGTGCCGTTAGGTATGAGGCGTGCTCGCTCCTGTTCCGCCACTGGTGTCGTCGAGTTTCGATAGGGCAAGGTCCGATCTACTAACTGAAAGTATCTCGTTGATCGCTCTTCTGTACGTGGATTCGAAGGTCGAAAGCTTGCTCTTGCCCAACCTTGGCCTTGTGCGGCATGATTTAGTTCTCTCGCGTCAATTGCCTTTTGCAACTTTCGATCGCGAGCTTAACGACGTCCGCGGCACGTCTGCCCTGCTCGACAAAAAACATGTGATCGAGATTGGTTGGCCATTCCTGAATGCTTCGCAAGCAGGACCATGCCGTCCCTCAGTCCACCTTCGTTTTGTTTGTAGCTATTTCGAAGCCGTTCCGAATAAGCGATAAGGGCAGCATCGCGACCACCACCGCGTGGTGCAATTTCGTTCCGATTGGGCGAAAGAAGACTCAATTGTGAGTAAGAATATTCCCCAGGGTCCAAACTTCTGTTTGGCGATAGCGAATCCTTGTTGCTTGGCGGGCTATTACCTTATTGCTTAGATCAAATTTCATGACTTTGCCCCATCCTCTTCTCGAACTTACGGAGCATCGAGGGGCAAACAATGTGCCTGGGCTATAAGACTAGGAGAAGATTTATCTTTCCATTTCTATGCTGATTTCTCGCTTATCTGGGTTTGTGCCGAACGACTTGTCTTTGTCCTCTTCCTTGAACATCAGAAGCGTGATTCTGAACCGCTTCAGGGGTTGCGATCCGGCAATATAGCGATATGAAGAATCTGGTCGTAGGTGCTTGGAATTGTGGCTAACAGAGTGTTGGAGAGCCAGTTTTAATCGTGACGCCTTCCTCTTTAGTGTCGGGTCTGGCTGCGATCCTCTTCTCAATCTCCGCTACCTCTTTATTCGTAAGGTGGTTGGTAATCTGCCTCCCAGAACTTTGCCACCAAGAGTTTTGCTTTTGATGTTGCGGCTTCCCCGCCAGCTTCGTTTAATAAGTTCTTTTGCTGCAAGAATGTTTACTCTTTGATCGAACTCACGCCCTTAACTCGTTCTTCTAGTTCGTGTCTCAACAATCCTGATCCTTGCCCTCTAACAACAGATTTAGGCCGTAGATTTAAGGATCGATCCTCTTCGCGGTAGATCAGCATCGTTCAGACATAAATAACTCATTAACCCGTTCGTTTTATCCTCGATCGCGAATCTGTGAAATCGCTTCGTTTTTCGATAGTATGCGAGGTCTTCTTTCCGCTTTGTTCAACTCGATATTGCATAAGTCTCTCGGGCGATCGTCCGCCCGGCGACGAGGCCCTTTCCGTGACCCAATAACTGTTTCCTTAGACGTCCCACTTGAATTCGCTTTTGCCGTTCAAATTCTCCAATCAACTTCTTTTGTAGATTCCAATTCACTAAATACTCGTTTGACAGTTTAAAAAGTCTCCTAGCGAGGAAATCAATTTCAAGAATTCCTCGGCAGAAAACCTTGGCTCAAGGTCCTTTTGCATTGCGTGTCGGTCCAGCACGTCGTGCAGAACTCCGACCACCTTTCGGCACGTTTGAAGATCTTTTTGCAGATCCATCGAGTGTTCGTTCAAACTGCTGTTCACCGCTTCGGCAGCTGCCTTTGGTCTGATTTCGTATACCGGCGGCTTTCTTTATTCGTCAAAGATTGGATCGCGACGCGGATGCTCTGAATAACGGACCCATTCCCTGTGATCTTTAGCCTTTGATTCACGATCGATCATAGCAAATGAGATTCGTTCTTTTCCTACGGACACTTTCCGGTATTAGGCATTGTCCCGGAAGTCTATCAGCTTCCTTTTTCCCGATGCTGCGATCTCAGTTCCGAGAATTTTTTGAGCGGCAAGGCGTTCAAGATCCTCCTTATCTCTTGGTTGAATTTCGTTTCTGGTCTCAAGGTCGAGACGGATCTCTTCCAGGAATCGGTATTCCTAACTTTTGAGTTCACAAGACACTGATTCTGAAGATCGTCCAGCTCTTTTTGCTGAAAGCAGGTGACGGCAACTTGGTTCCGCTTTTCTTATGGTTTTTCCTTATCTGGTCGGCTGCTTTTCTAAGTTCGGCCGTCTCTTCCTTTAGCTGAAAGAATTCCGACTCCTCCTTTGCCAAGATGCTGTGAGTTATAGCCCGAATCTGTCGAGCCTCAGCAGGATTATCTAAGTCACGGAGACCTGTACTCGTCGACTCCAGTTTCTTTATCGAAACCTTTTTGCTTCACCCCAGTTTTCGGATCAGAAACCGGAAATCTCAGTTCTGACGATGCTCGACGAGGAAGGCAATTCTCTCCTCCTTAAATTTGAGTGGTATTCGGCCAGAATCCCAAGTCGCAATGTCTCTCGTTCGTCAAAGTTCCCCCTTATCGATCCACGTTGGTCTTTTCCGTCCGTTCCGATTAATTTTTGTCTTTGACGTGTTTCTGTGTCGCACCGCGTACAGCGATCAATTCCTCCATTTCGTTTTGCGGATTCGATAAAGCTTCCTTCGACGATCTGCTTTTCTCCATGGGTTAACTCAAAGTGTGGAAGTGCTTCTCGGGAATTTTATTTTATGATCTGGCCTGGAGGTTGTTAGTCATATATCTCTTTTGGATGGCGAATATACATGCGGTTTTGCGGTATTGCGATGAACCGCTCCGGCCCAAGCGAGTCTTTCGCTATTGAGACTCTTCTCGTCTGACTCATCGCGAATCGGGGTAACAGCCTTTAGTCGTCGCTTTCGCACTTCATCTGTAGAGCCCAGACCTTGAAAATCTTCCGTATGAATGAGAGAACCAAATGGTGGAGTTCTTCGTTTAGGCCGTCCTTTTCCGCAATTCGACTTTAGAAAGTTGTTGGCGTTTTGGACGTTCAACTTGTCGGTGAAAGCGTTAAAGAGTTCACGGCCTTTCTCTGGCTCTTTGTCGGGGTCTATTTTGCTGTGGCTTCGAGATAGTGAACCGCCCGCGCGAACTTCCTCTTTTGACTGGACGCTTGCGATAATTCTCATGACGGATCTGTTTGCTGCTTCTGTAACTTGGGCATGGATTCGATCCGCTTTTGAGGACCTCTACCTTCGTGCCGAGATAAGCTTCGTTCTTGCAAGTCGTCGTCCGCGACATGCTCATGAAATGAAAAGGCATTTCTTCAAGATCTGTTACAGCGTGTTCAATCGGTTTCCGCCATCGCAGTCGGCGCTTTCGTTTTGACGCTCTCTTTTCGATCTTTCGTATCTGGTGCCGCGAACTCAATTAGCTTGGTAAAGACACAAGGTTCATAGATGAGATCGACATGCTTGACATTGAGTGATCTCGGTAGCAAGGGAATTGGTGATTCGCTGAGTTAATTTGGATACTGTTTCCTATTGTGATTCCAGGCGTTCAACCCGATCTAGGATCTCGGCAAAATTGCCATTGAGTGAGAGATTAATGGACTCGTTGTCACGCCCATTGCTAACAAGCCAGTCAGGTTTCATCTGACACTGCCCTGCCAGAATTGCTTCTGTCTGTCGTTCAATGCGAAATGGATCATTCGTCGAACTATCGCGGCCTTGTTCTCTCCGGTTTCCACTGCGATCTCTTCAAGCTTTCCATGATCTTCGTCATAGGGCCGAACGCTTATTGGACGACCCTGTTTCGGTTCATTCTTAACATCAATATTCTTCGCAATTCTTTCTTTGTCACGCTTTCTCATTTTTCCGGTTTTTGCTGTGCCGTTTTGTCACCAACTCGTCGTTTTGTAATTTTCGGACAGGTTGGAGCCAAGCAAAGTCGTGCCTTTAATAAGTTTTCGCTTAGCTTTCGGTTTGTAGTTTTGGTGACAGCGGCGTAAATCAATGTAACCAATAGGTTTACGCGAATTACGATGGTTGGATTCTTGGTCTATCCTGTCATACACCTGCAGCTGTAATTTTTCTTTTTACAAGGGCACCTCAGAACCTCTTTTTACGCCAAGAAGTGGTCTCACACCGCCCTTCTTGCTATCAAAATTCCCGCTGCTCTCTGCCACGGCACGCCGATTGATCTCTTCTTTGTGATAGCTATTTTACCGAACCAAAAGGAGACCACTCTTAATGAACGAACAACCTAATATCACCCCTCTTCAAAACGTCCTCGAGCGGCCACTTCTGCAGATCAAGCCTTACTTACGTGAAATTGAATACACCAGAGTACTCGAAGAACTGAGCAGAAACTTAAGCAATATCTTCAGTTCGCGACAGCCAAACATGAACACCGAGGATCACGAATGACGATGTTGTCGAGTACGTCTAAACCACCTTTTCGAACGCGACCCCGCATTCCAAGCTGGCTTAAAATTAAGACTTAGAAGGGAGAACTAGGCAGAAAAGGGCTGAAGGAAGGGTTCCGATGCGGTCCAAATTTGCAGCCTGGAACGAATGATTGATGGGCTAATCCGTATCTGAAACAACCTTCTCAAGCTCCATCTCAAAATCACGGATGTCGAACTGTTCGGCACCATTTGAAAGATGCCTGGACAGTTCTCTAGATCCTCGTCCGACAGATCGCTACAAACTTTCGCCGAACTGCGAGCCAGACGGTCAGCCACTTCTTGAAAGCTACTCCGGAATGACCTTTAACCCAACGCCAGGAGATATGATGACCGTAACAGGCTTTCACGAGACGCGTCCAGAACAGACGATTAGTACGCATTCTATTTAGCCCCGCCATCGTGTCGATCACATATCGTGAATCTGATACGATCTCGACCCGGCAAGAGCGATGCAGCTGCTCAAAGCCTTTGTACAAGCAAGTATTTCAGCCTGCTGATTGGTAACCTGTCCGAGGTATTTGGCTACCAATTTGATCTCCAGGCGATTATGATCGATCATCACCGCACCGCATCCCGCCGACGAGTCGATCGCACCATTTCTCATGCATGACGCATCGGCATAGATCCTCACTAGAGGTGTATAATCATCCGCACTTCTGAGACCGCTTTCGTTCTCAACTAACCTGACAACACTCATTGTCCACCTCTTGTTTTCAAGTGAAAATGGGGCAAAGCTCTGAGGCCTTTGCCCCTTGTTGTGAAGAAAATCTATCTCAGAATTGATCGACGAACGGCTCTTCGACAGGCGTCTCAGGAGCAGTCGAGCCTGTGTATTCCGGGACATCAGGCTCGTCGCTGCTGTCGTTCGATGCAGACACTTCCTGATCGTTAGAACGGTTCGAACCGACGAACTCAAACGAGAACAATGACACTTCGGCGCCGGATCTGGGTTCTCCCTTATCCGTACTCCAGGGGCTAAACGAAAGCCTGCCGTGAACAAGCAGAGACGTTCCCTTCTTGACGTGCTCGGCTAAAGTCTCAGCCGTCTTGCCGAATGCGACCACGTTGAACCAATGTGTGACTTGAACACGACCTTCGCCGCTGTTCTTGAAAGAGTTGGAGGCGATCGGAAAGCTCGCGACCGGCGTGCCCTTTTCTGTATATCGCAGGCTCACATCGCGGCCTGTGTTTCCGAGTATCGAGATATTTGCTGACATGGAATATTCTTGCTCCTTTTTGGTTTTTTTTTTCTCCGAATGGAACGGCAGTTAGCCGCTTTAGACAGTATTTTGAGGCGAACTGCTTACAGGGCTGGCCACCGCTCCTTTCGTTATGTGCTTCTCAACAACTTTCAGGCCGAAGGAACAACCTGGATATGTGATCTATGACTTACCGGCTGTGCAAAGAGGCTCCTCTGGATCATGCGACTCGTGAGTACGCTCTCGCTCAGCTCCGCTTCTCTTGCCCTAATCGCATCCCAAAGTTTTGTTTCTCCTGACGCTTAAAACATCTTTGCCCGGGGTCGTTATAGAGTCCGAACTTGGGAATCCAAGCTGTCCGTGGGTTGCTTTTTCGATCTTTCGCAGCCAATGTCTAGCCTCTCTTGAAAGCTGTCCCTTGAGCCTTACCTCCTGAGATTTTGCGACTGTATTTAGAGCCGTGAACTCTTGAGGGAAAGCTTTTCTGCTCCTTAAATTCCGCGTATGCTTCTTCTTCAGATCTGCCAGATCGGCCGTATCCGCCGTGCCACGGATCGCAAGATAGGTTTCCTGATAGGCGTCGTGGCGAAGGCTTCGCAGATGGAAATCGGAGTATTGACGCTGCCACAACAGACGTAGGACCGATGCCGCATATTGCATCTCTTCGAAGTCCGGATTGATCTCTTGATCTACGAGGATTCCGATGCTGCTTCCTTGCCGAACGAATAGATGCGGCGGCAGAACGGATCGCTTGGCCGTCATAGATTCGATCGAGTGAAAGTGCCAGCCATTCCTCGAATTCCTGATCGAGAACGGATGTCTAGAAGGCATCGACCATCCAGCACAGTTGATCATCCGACGTCCTTCCTGAACCGTATTGCCGCCTGAAGTATGGCCGACAAACAGCTTCGGCAGCTGTGCGGAAAGCTCTCTGGATTCATACGGAAGACAATTAGCATCGATCTCACAATCGAGGTCAAAGACAACTACCGAACGCTGACTCGAACTCATCGTTATACCGATCAAACCGTTCTCGTCGAACTGCTCAAGCTGCTCGGAAAGTAGAAATCTCGATCAAGTTCTTCAATGGATTTATTGCCATCTTCGAGATAGAAATCCGCAAAGTCATCGAAGATCATGCGGCGACTTTCTGTCTGCCAACGCGTCTTAGAACCGCCTGCATTTCATTGTCGAAGTTCGGACACCTTGGCGGGAGCGGCTTTGCGGTTTTTCGCGGCTGCCTGAACTCGTCGTTGGTCTGCGACACAGAGCTTGCTCGGTCATTCGCGACTCTTCAAATCTGATCTCACGGTCCGACAAAGTGGCTGTAACAGCTTCTAACTGCATACCGAGTAGTGCCATTTCTTTGAGAACCTCGCTTACGCCTCTGCCGGATCTCACCGTAGTAGTAAGAGGCAATTTGCTCATACTCAAACTGTCCCGCATCTGGGCTTGCAATAGCCTTTACGCATCGGACAAACTCTTTGGCATCCGTTTCGTCGGATAGAACTTTCATTGCATACTCGGGCGAGTATTCCTCACCTGGTCCACAGCTTCGGGCTCAAGTTCATCGGCTATCCTAAGAACTACATCACCCAAGATCGAGAACTCTTCAAGCTCTCGTCTGCATCGGATTCGATGAAAGATGAGCGCACCAGTCCTGCATCGGCGAGCCATTATTGACGGCATAAATGCCAGCATCGGGTTATTAGGATCGTGCTTTCTGAGCTGTTCAACATTAATTCTTTCTGCCATAACTTCCTCTCTCGAATCGGCGTAGTTGCCGAATCGAAAATGCGTTAGTTTAAGGGCCGCATTTTCAAAACCCTGAATTAAAAGCACTTAAATTCAGGCTTGAAAATCCCTCTCAAGTTGCGGGAGAAGTACGTTAAGGAAAACGAGACCGGCTGGTTATAAAGAAAGGTCTTTCAGACGCTTTTGTAGATATGCGAACGTAATCGGTGCTCGCCTTTCGAGTTGCGCCCGGCCAGTTCCGATGCCGTCTGCGGGAATAACAATGACTTGGTCGGTTGTTGAACTTATAGCACCGCCAGACGCTCAAAGGCCTTATCGATCGCCGCTTTGTTTTGTTCGAATTCGGCATCCGTAAAGAAGGCAGTCTTCCCTATTGCTGGGGAGCTTCTTAGTCGGTATCCCAACCACATTCGGTTCGCCTCTCATCGCCGCAGCCTGACCGCCAAAGCCTCGCCGGGTAAGGTTGTCACCGTAGAGGAAGATACGGTCGCGATGTTCCCTTACAAAGGCTCTTGTGATCCACTTCATCGTCAAAACGCGGTAACCCATGGCAGACTCCTTTTACACAAAAGAACTGCCGCCTGGAGAGTGCTATCTCCCCCAGCGGCAGTTGTTCATTGACCGGTTGATTGATTAATAAGCAGCGGCCTGCTGGAGTTCTACCGGTGCGGTCTGTGCTGTCTGCATTGCTGCTCCGTCGCCGTTCTCATCGCGGCGGCCCGACAGGAACTGGAACTCCTGAAGGACGATCTCTGCTCCGGCCTGCGGAGACTCGTTCTGATCCACCCACGGGTTAAAGGTCAAACGACCCTGGACGTAAAGACGACTGCCTTTTCGCACGTAGCGAGCAAGTGTTTCCGCCTGCTTGCCGAATGCCGTAACGCGGAACCAGTCCGTCTTTCTCCACGCGCCCTCCGCACTGTTCCTGGAACGAATTCGAGGTTGCCGATGATTGAAATATTTGCTGACATTTTCTTGATTCTCCTGTGTGTTTTTTTCGGGGATCACGTTGAGTGACTCCTAGAAACCCTCTTTGAAGGCACATCCTTTCAGCCGCTATTTATTTGTTTGGTTTTCGAGTCTTGTTGGGGATCGGAAGGACTTTGAGAATCGCGGAGCGTCTCATGGGGCCGAAAGGCGATAGTTGGCTACTTGTGATCAACGGATTAGGCGGGCTCCATTTCACTTCTTTCGTGATACAACCGCGTTCGATCAAACAGTTCCAAAACTGTTTTCAACGTCTGACATCGGCTCACATTTCGATATCTGATAAAATAACGGGAAATAACTTTTTGAAGTTCGGAAAGTCCACTCAGCGACAATTAACTAAGACTCTGTATGAATGCTGTCGAAATCGAAGAAGCCGTTTCTATGCTCGCTGAGCAGCCCTTCGATGCCGAGAGTTTTCCGTTCGCGTTCCTTGAGGCTTTTGGGAACAAGGAGACGACGATCAAGCGGCTGAAGAGCGGAACTACTAATCAGTCCGACCTTCCGGGCGGAATACTCCAACGCAATAACATTCATATTCTGGTCTGTCCTGAAGGCACGGTGACGGCAACACTTCACGCTTTGAGGAAAGTCAGCGCAACGACTAAGCAGAAGGTCAAGTTTATCCTCGCCACGGACGGTAAGCCTTTGAAGCCGAAAAATATTGCGGATGGCGAAACGGTCGCCTGCGACTACGCTAAGTTCTCCGACCACTTTGGTTTCTTCCTTGGCACTTGCTGGCATAACAACGGTCAAGCAAGATTCGTGAGAACGCATTCGATATCAAGGCTACTGGCGGGCTGAATCGGCTTTACATCGAGCTACCAAGGAGAATCCGGATTGGGGGACCAAGGAGGCTGCCGCGAGGACTTGAATCACTTAATGGCTCGGCTCATATTTTGCTTTTTTCGCGGAGGACACCAGCATATTTAATGGTGAGGGATTGTTCACCGCGACTATCGAGCAGATGAGCGAGCGGGATTCTTCGAACACTCATGAGGTACTCTCCGAACTCTTCCGTTCGATGAACACCAAGGTTTCAGAACGTGTGGCGGCGAATGTCCGGGGTTGGGCGAACACTTTCCATACGTGAACGGTGGTCTTTCTCCGGCAGTTCGGATGTGCCTCGCTTCAGTCGCATCGCTCGTTCATATTTGCTGCATGTCGGCAGTCTCGATTGGACAAAGATCAACCCGGATATTTTCGGCTCAATGATCCAGGCGGTGGCCGATGATGAAGAACGCGGTGCTTGGTATGCATACACCAGCGTGCCAAACATCCTGAAGGTTCTTAATCCGCTCTTCCTCGATGACCTGCGAACCCAGCTTGAGGAAGTGGGCGACAATGCCCGCAAACTCCTGAACCTGCGCCAACGCATCGCCCGAATTCGTGTCTTCGACCCGGCTTGCGGATCAGGTAATTTTCGTTATCGCTTACAAGCAGATGCGGAGATCGAAGCAGAGATCAACAAGCGGCGAGGCGAGGCAGAACGTCCCACTGACATCCCGATCAACAACTTTCGCGGCATCGAGCTTCGCAACTTTCCGGCCGAGATCGCCCGTCTCGCACTCATCATCGCCGAGTATCAATCGGACGTACTTTATCGCGGTCAAAAGCTCGCGCTCGCCGAGTTTCTGCCGCTCGATGCCGCTAACTGGATCGTTTTCGGCAATGCATTGCGGCTCGATTGGCTAAGCATCTGTCCACCGACCGGAACCGGGGTAAAGATCTACGCCGATGACCTCTTTAGCACACCTCTGGATCAGGCGGAGATCGATTTTGAGAACGAGGGCGGAGAGACCTACATTTGCGGTAATCCGCCTTTCACCGGAACGCGAAAGCAGACAGACGGTCAGAAGGATGATCTCAAGATTGTCTTCGAGTCCGTTATCGAGAATTGGAAGAATGTTGACTATGTTGGGGCTTGGTTATTAAAAGCTGCTCAATATAATGCGCACTCAAAAGCTCCCTTTTCATTTGTTGCCACAAACAGCCTTTGCCAGGGACAGCAAGTGCCAATTACCTGGGCCGTGCTCCGATCAATCGGGTGCAAAATCCGATTTGCGTATACACCATTCATATGGTCGAACTTGGCCCAGAATAAAGCCGGAGTTACGGTGATCATTGTTGGGTTGGACTTTGATTCTAATGGAACAAGGCACATCATATCTGGCGACAATAGACGAACTGTGACCCATATCAATCCATATTTAACGGAACATCAGATTGATATGGTTGCCGCATGCAGGCTCCCAATATTCGCAGATGTTGTTATGGATTATGGGGTTTACTACTCTAAATCCTCGGGCCTCATCCTGACGCCCGAAGAAAAGGATCAACTCTTGAAAGGCGGCTTTCCGCCAGACCTGATTAAACAATTCATTGGTTCAAGCGAGTTTATCAAAGGAAAAGAACGCTACTGTTTATGGCTGGACAATGAATCAGTCGTACTTGCAAATGAGTTTGCGGAGGTAAAGGACAGAATTGAATCTGTGCGCAATGAACGGATGGAAACAGGGGACGTGTCGGTCCGAAAGCTTGCAGCTAAGCCACACCAATTTAGAGAGAGAAAAGGTGACGGGGAGCGGAAGATTTTTATTCCTATTGTATCTTCGGAGAACCGAGAATTTTTCCCAGTCGGACTAGCCAACGAAAGAATCATACCTACTAATAAAGCGTTCTTTATAGACGATGGTCCTCTGTGGTGCGTTGCGATTCTTTCGTCGCGAATACACCTTGCATGGATCGCGACTATTTGCGGGAGATTGCGTTCCGATTATTCTTACTCCAATACCCTCGGCTGGAATACGTTCCCCATCCCGGATCTAACAGAGCAAAATAAAGCCGATCTGACCCGTTGCACCGAAGAGATTCTGCTCGCCCGCGAGACGCATTTCCCTGCAACGATCGCGGACCTTTACGATCCTGAAATGATGCCCGTGAATCTTCGCGAAGCTCACGAGCACAACGACGAAACACTGGAGCGCATTTACATCGGCCGCCGGTTCAAGAACGACACCGAACGGCTGGAAAAACTCTTCGAACTTTATACACAGATGACGGCAAAGAAAACGGCCGCAAACGAAACAAAGGTAACCGCCCTATGAGTAAATCAGTTCCCATTCCGTCAATTTCCGTCACATACGCGCAGGACGGCAGATCCACGAGTTCAAATTCACTCGGAATGCGTCCAATGCAGGAGCGTGCGTATCAGAAACGCGGAGAGCAATATCTGCTTATTAAATCTCCACCGGCCTCGGGCAAGAGCCGCGCATTGATGTTTATCGCACTAGATAAGCTGGCAAACCAAAAGCTCAAGCAAGCGATCATTGTGGTGCCGGAACGGTCCATCGGGGCGAGCTTTCAGAATGAGCCATTGACCGAGTTTGGCTTTTGGGCAGATTGGAAGGTCGAACCGAGATGGAATCTGTGTGACGCTCCTGGTGCCGACACCAACGGCAAAGTTGATGCGGTGAAGAAATTTCTGGAAAGCGACGACAAGACGCTTGTATGCACTCATGCAACTTTCCGTTTCGCCATGGATAAGTTCGGAGCGGAATCATTCGACGATCGCCTTATCGCCGTGGATGAGTTTCACCATATTTCGGCTAACCCCGGCAACAAGCTTGGTGAACACGTTCGAGAGCTGATGTCCCGCGACAAAACTCATATCGTAGCTATGACCGGCTCCTATTTTCGCGGCGATGCAGAGGCTGTGTTGCACCCGGACGACGAGTCGCGGTTCGACACGGTAACCTATACCTACTACGAGCAGCTCAACGGTTATCAATATCTGAAGCAGCTTGACCTCGGCTACTTCTTTTACACCGGCCCTTATACTGACGAAATCCCGAATGTGCTGAATCCCAACGAGAAGACGATTCTGCACATCCCCAACGTCAATTCCAAGGAAAGCACAAAGGACAAGATTCGCGAGGTAGAGCACATCATAGAAGAACTCGGCGAGTGGCAGGGCACCGATCCAAAAACCGGCTTTCAACTAGTTAAGAGCGCCGATGGAACTATCCTCAAGATCGCTGACCTGGTAGATGACGATCCGGCCAAGCGAGATAAGGTTATCGGGGCACTTAAAGATCCTGCGGAAAAGAACAACCGCGACCACGTAGACGTCATCATCGCGTTCGGGATGGCCAAGGAGGGCTTCGACTGGATCTGGTGCGAACACGCTCTGACCGTCGGTTATCGCTCTAGTCTTACAGAAATCGTTCAAATTATCGGTCGAGCCACACGAGATGCTCCCGGAAAGACTCGCACCCGCTTTACGAACCTAATTGCGGAACCGGATGCCACCGAGCTTGCGGTTACAGAGGCGGTTAACGACACGCTAAAGGCCATCGCTGCAAGTTTGTTGATGGAGCAAGTGCTAAGCCCACGTTTCGAGTTCAAGCCAAAGTATCCAAACAGTCAACCTACGCCAGGCCTTGATTACGGTTCGGACGGGTATGATCCAAATAAGTGCAACGTTGGAGTCGATGCTGAAAGAGGGCTAATCCAACTGGAGATCAAAGGGCTGGCAGAACCAAAAAGTCCGGAGGCCGAGCGGATATGCACACAGGACTTGAACGAGTTGATCACCGCTTTCGTTCAGGACAAACGAACGATAGAGAGCGGACTGTTCGATGGCGAACTCGTTCCCCAGGAATTGACGCAAGTTCGCATGGGGAAAATCGTAAAGGAGAAATTTCCCAATCTGGACGAGGAATATTGGGAGGCAGTCCGCCAACATGCCATCGCCGCGCTAAATATCGTACAGAAAGCAAAGGAAACTCTAGTCGGCGGAGGTGGAGCGGACTCGCAGAACACTTCGTTGATTGACGGCGTACGACGGTATGCCATGTCGGTAACGGAGCTGGATATTGATCTGATCGACAGCATCAATCCATTTGGCGAGGCTTACGCGATTCTTTCCAAATCGATGACCGAAGAGCGTCTGAAACAGGTGTCTGACGTTATCATGAGAAAGCAGACAAAACTGACGCCGGAAGAAGCTCGCGAACTCGCAGTGCGGGCGGTAAAGTTCAAGAACGAGCGCGGACGCCTCCCGTCATCCACTGCTCAAGACGCATGGGAAAGACGTATGGCGGAAGGGGCAGCTGCATTCGTTGTGTTCAAGGATGAGGGCCGTTATGAGTGAGATCGATCTCGATGAGCTAAGGTCCGAGCTAGACGAGTTTGCAAAACCGGCGAAAACTGTCGGGCATTCCGCGGCGGAGCAGCGCGTGATCGCGGGTTTCGAGGAAATCGAACGCTTTGTGGATGAACATGGACGGCTGCCCGAGCACGGCGATGACAGAGACATCTTCGAGCGTCTCTATGCTGTAAGGCTTGATCGAATCCGCCAATCGCCAGATTGTCGCGAGATCCTGAAAGGTCTTGACTCGCGAGGATTGCTTGGAGACGAAGCCGATACCGGTTTCCGCCAGGAACCTACGGACGACGAACTGCTTTCCGCTTTAGGTAGTAATGCGGAAGAGCAGGACGAACTAACGCGATTAGTTCATGTTCGGTCACGCGAAGAAATCAAAGCGGCGGAAGAAATCGCACGACGGAACCGCTGCGAAGATTTTGCCGAATTTGCCCCCATCTTCAAGCAGGTTCAGGTGGACCTTGATATGGGTATCCGACAGACTTTGAAATACAAAGACGATGCGGAGATCCGGAAAGGTGACCTGTTCATAGTGGACGGCCAGACGGCCTTGGTTGCCGAGGCGGGCGAAACTTTTATTAGTAACTTCGACCGCGAGGATAGGAGATTAAGGGTGATTTACGCCAACGGCACCGAGAGCGACCTCCTCGGACGTTCGCTGATGCGAGCCCTAAATCGAGACAAAGCAAGCCGTCGCATCATTGAACCCAGCCTCGGACCTCTATTCGCGGGAATCGAAGAAGTTGGAGATTTTGCAACAGGTTTTATTTACGTACTCAGAAGTCAGTCGGACCATCCCTTTATCGTGGTACATCGTTCCGTCGTGCACAAGATCGGTGTGACCGGAGGAGACGTGAAAAGTCGTATCGCGAACGCAAAGAACGACTCGACGTATCTTCTGGCCGATGTTGAAGTGGTAGCAACTTTTAAACTCGCAAACATAAATGCGAAGCGCCTCGAAGCTCTGATTCACAAGTTCTTTTCTGGTGCACGTTTAGACCTGAAATTGAAGGATCGTTTTGGCGTGGAGGTAGAATCGAGAGAGTGGTACCTGCTTCCGCTCTCAATCATTGAGGAAGCGATCGAGAAAATCACAGAAGGTAGTATTGGAAATTTTCGATACGACTCGGAAAGTGCTCAGCTTGTCCGCGTGTGAGCTACATCGGGAAATCCCGTAAACTGTCTCAAAAAAATGTCCCGCTCTTCTCCAATCATTTAACTGCCTCGCAAATTTAATCCACTGGTGCAAAAACAATCCAGTTTGGAACATTTTCACTCCGATAAGCCCGAGCAGCGGGTTAATTTTCTACCATTCTTGACCAGCCAAAGCCGTAATAGGTCGAAAGATCGAATATTCTCTCACAATCAAAACGGGTAACTCCGACACGAGTTTACCCTCGCGATCCGTTCATTTTTTGCGGACTTTCCTAACGGCTTCTGTTACGGTACGCATCTTGCCTATTCAACTCTACCTAGCAAGCACAGATGAGATATCAGGCTTTGCCAGATAAATTTTTGTTTACATTCCCACTTTGCAGGGTGTATAACATTTATCATTAAAGAAAAACAGGAGCTAATTGCCTGATTGGAAAGAGGATAATCTTTTCGAATCTTTGAAAAGCCGTCTCTCCTATAAAAAGGTCGTACTACTACAAACCGTAAAAATGGTCATTGGTTACATGCCATTGTGATTTTTTGTAACGAACCTGGGCGATTAGAAAACAATTTTGGCTAACTCGATCGTTTCCAAGTTGCAGACATCACCAGGATCCCCACCCACGGGCGGACCTGGCGATGCACACGATCGAGAGGGCTTCGTCGCCGAATCATTAAAATTAATTCGAAAAGTGATCGCTGGGCGTAGATCCGTGCCTATTGATGACGTACCCGATATTTCGCAAGAAATTGTATTGAGGCTCTGGAAGTGGCGCACTAAGTTCGCGGATAAGAGTGCTCGAATGGCTGAGGACGATTGGTTGTCCTTCACTGCGCGTACTACCCATAACGAAGTAAATCGAAATCTATCAAATCGCGGAAGACACGTCGAAGTTTCAATTGATGACGTCGAGGTGAATGAAGGCTCGCAAACCTCATCCTCAGCAGAAACCTTTCAGCTTGTCGAAATTGCGTGGCAAGGTATTTGCAAGCTAAGTCTGCATCAAAGGCAGGCACTTCTTTTCAGTTCAATAGATCTTGTACTTCATCTTTTCCAGTTTGGAATCGAGGAGGATGAATTGTTAGGAACACTCGGGTTGACGAGGGAATCTTGGGAATCTATTTCAGCAAGAATGCCTCTCACAGACCCTGAAATTGCTGAGATAGTAAACCTAGACCCCAGTAAGAGACAAAGAGAAACTACCGCGGGTGCAATCAAGAAGGCGAGATGCGATGCCCGCAAGAGACTAAAGGAGTTGATGAAGTAAATGAATCAAGATCACTTATCAGCTGCTGAAGTCGCGGTCTTTCGTGAAGACAGTTTTTCATCACGATCGCTTGAGATCGGCCGACATCTTCTCGTCTGCAAAGAATGTCGAGCAAAATTACCATCAGTAACGCCGCAAGAGTTTCGAAACTGCTTTCTCGATGCCGATGCCGTCCAGCCTTATGGATCTGAGCCTAAACGTCGATTTTTCGACTTTCCGATCTTGTCCTTTACAAGAGCCGCCGTATATGTGGGATTCGCAGTTCTACTCGTAGCGGGAATTTATTTCGTTGGTGTTCACAGGTTCAGCACGCTCGATACTACAGTTGCGAAAAACGAAGACTATGCAGCCGGGGGTGAACTGAATCCAGTCGTCGAAACAACGGCTACGGCTCCGACACCTCTCATAGAGAAAGAACAATTACCGACAAAGAGTGGGATTCAGCCCGATAATAATTCGGTTTACAAGCGGTCTTCCAAAAAGAATGATCGATGGAACGGCAGTAGTGTAGATGCACGAGAGTTAAGAGTCCAGAATGCGGAAACTCGGGGTAACGAGAATCCATGCTCGGGCGGGGCCACGATCAACCTTGAATCGAACTCCGACGGAAAAGAGGTCTTTCTCAAATGGAACGCTGTGAAAGGAGCGCAGTCGTATGCCATTTACATCTCGGACCTCGATGAGAATCTAATCGACCAATTCGAATCGAAGTCTCAAACCAATTACCGCTCAAACCTGAGGTTCGAGCCGTCTAAATCCTATCGCTGGAAACTAATCATCATGATGAAGAACGGTAAGAAGATCGTTGGTCCACCCCAAGTTCTCAGTTTAGGCAAAAACTCGGACGGCTCATTAAAGTCTGGAGAGATTGAAAGAAAACGAGGGTCTTTTGAATTGCGATGCGTTTCAACAAAATGAAAGGAATATACAACAATTTATTAAGGTTTCAGACTTTTGCGGTCATCCTTTTTTGTTTGGTTGTAACGGTGCGGGCTCAACAATCTGAAGATCTACCGGTGCCAACTAGCTTTAAGCTGGACGGCGTGCCGCGCATTAAGAATGACGATGTTAAGCATCTATTCTTCGAACCATCTGCAATAAAAAATAATTTGATATGGGACGTGGATCGAACGGCGCGAAAACTGTTTGTCACCGATGAAAAGAATGCCATCTATTCCTTAGAGTCGCCATTGGGCAAGCCAACCTTGGTGCTTGACGGTCGGGTGCCAAGTACGCTCCGAGTGAGTCCGATTTCTTCAGTCGTTGCTTTTAACAACGACAAGGAGGACCAGGATAATTACGCTCTTTTTCTGTGGGACGGGAAATCTGAGGCTCGAAAGTTATCGAGCTTTAGTGGAAAAGACGATTCAGTTGATTCGTTTATCTGGGAACGAGATGGAAAAAGCATCTATTACACCCTCAACGATTACGAGACCAAGTTAACGAAACTCTGTCATACCGATTTGAGTGCGAGCAAGTGCTTCTCTTTGGACCTGAAAGGCCTTTGGAATGTGATCGACGTCGACCGAGGCAACATCTTGCTTAAGTACTGGAAATCATCCAGCAATCAACACATTTTTCATTATTCGATCAGCAGCGGCAAACTCACACCACTATCTGAATCAGGAAATGCGACAAAGGCTTTTTTCGTGGCCGGAAAGGCACTCCTTTTAGCTGAAGATTCACCGGAGTGCGGGGGTGATCGATGCTTGATTTCAATTGATCCACGCAACAGCAAGAAGGAAATCATCGGTCTTCAGAATGTCCGTGGACACTTGGGTGACATAAAGCCTTCGCCGGATGGAAAATTAGTATTGGTGCAAGAAGCTTTAGACGGAATTGACAGTCTTTGGATAGGAAAGATCAAAGACCGAAAAGTTATTCCGACCGCTGCTAACTTTCTGACCGGCTCCTATGTCGTTTGGAATACCCGCTGGCTTTCCGAAACCGAGGTCGTATTCACGATCGAAAATATCAGTCAACCTGCATTGATACAGTCGTTCGATCTCAGATCGAAGAAGACAACCACTTGGACGAACTCCCATTTGCCTGAGGTTTTGACGGGCACCGTGAAACCTCCCGAAACAATACGTTGGAGGTCTTTTGATAGTAAAGAAATTTCTGGGTACATCGTCAAACCCACGAAAGTTGCAAAGAAGAGTCCCGTGCTTGTGTTTATCCACGGTGGGCCTCAGGTTCTTGATCGCCCCACTTTTAGTTCTCTCGACGTCCGGTTTGTGACATACCTAGGGTTGTCCATTATCCATACTAATATCCGAGGGTCTAGAGGATTCGGAAATGAATTCATGGATGCTGATAACGGCGCCAAAAGAGAGGACGCCGTTCGAGATATAAGCTCGCTTCTTGATTGGATCGAAAAGCAGCCGGACCTCGACGCGGATAACGTGATCATTCGTGGCGAAAGTTACGGGGGCTTCGTGGCTCTAGCGACAGGGCTAAAGGAATCTTCCCGAATCCGCGCCGTCATCGCCGAATATCCGCTCGTGTCGATCAGGAATTATTTGCAGCAAAGTTGGATCGATGAATTTGCAAAGAATGAATATGGCGATCCAAAAGACGAAATCCTGATGAAAAAGCTTGATGAGCTTTCACCGCTGAACAATGTTTCGAATTGGAAGGGAACGCCGTTGTTCCTGACCAGGGGAAAACTCGACTCAAGTGCGAGCAAACACGATATTTGCGCTAGCTCTAACACGATAAACTCCAGAATTTCATTTTGATTCTATCAAAACTTTTCCGCGTCTTTTTATCGCTCACAATCCAAATTCTACACTTTTAGATCTCGATGCAGGTAAAGCTGTAGTCGTAATCGTTGTACATATTCGCGACATAGCTGAAGTCTGACGTGAAGCGGCATTCTATGTCCACTGAGGGTGAGACTGTTTCGTCTCGGTAGATGAAAGTTGGCGATGGATATCGAGCGGCGTGGAAGGCGAGGGCTGCGTCGAATTCAGTCTTATCTCTTGCTGAGAACTTCAATTCGAATGATCGCTTGGTCTCGGTTTTAGTGCGTGCTTTGGTTGCACCACTGACCGAAGTGGAGCTAAAGATCCTCTTCGTCGCGACTGCGGGCCGCACCCAGTCTGGCTGATATGGAAATACTGTAGGCATATCTTATTTATAAGGTCCACTCCTGCATCACGATGGGCCGCTCTTCGGCGGTCTCTTCGCTCGAGGAATCATTTGACGTCATCACAAGCATTGGTTTGTCGGTCCAGTCCAGAAACTCAACGTCCACCTTCACTCTGTCGCCGGCGAGCACCTGGTAGCTCTCGGGCATGCCCGTGAGCTCGATCGTATATTTACTATCGACGTTCCGCTTGACCCAATTATCGAGCATGCGATAGCCCTGGTGCATCGTGCAGTTGAACATCTCGATCGACTCGCCATCAATCTGGCGGCCGGCGAGGGTGATCAGGTCCGGGCGTTCGATCAGGATCGGGTCGATTGGATACTCGAGATACTGGCTGTCAACATCGCGGAACCGTGCCTGCCACGAGTTTCTGATCGTCAAAGGATCTCGTGGAATGAGCTTCACGCTGTTTTCCACAATGTGATCGTCGGTAAAATGGTATGAGTGCGTGGTCAGCTGCTCGAGGCATAAGAAACGCAGTTTGCCATTGACCTCCTGAACCGTCGAATTGCACAGATTTAGGATGGTTCGCACTGCATCGTCGAGACGTGTCGGGCCCGACCAGAAAGGGTGGGTCTCGTAACGCGGCCGGCTCGCCGTCTTGGGGTAGAGAACACGGTGCGGCATCACTTCCAGCTCCTGCGTTGAGCTCTGCCATTTTAGAGCGATATCGGCGTTGCCGGTGGTGTGTTTCCACTCGACCTTAATATCGTAAAAGCTGCCGTTCGACAGAGTAATTCCACTGCTCGAATGAGTTCCACTAGCAGACCACTGATCGATCACGACCGAGCCGTTGACCCAGAGCTTTACGCCGTGCGTATGCGTGATCGTGAAGGTATAGTTCTCTGAGTAAAGCGGCTTGAATTTGCCTTCCCACCGTGCTGAGAAGTTATCAACATCGACGCCGATCCCAGGACTTCCGGCAGAGCTCACGAACTCCACAACCGGATCGATCCGTTCAATTATCAGAGTGTCGAACGCAGTGCCGTTGTAGTATTGTGCTGTCAGCCCAAAGCCCGGCAACCCTGTTATAGCGGTGTAATCGAACGAGATATTTGCCAGACAAAAGTCCCGCCAATCAACCCAGGCTCCCCAATCGATGCGGGAGCTGGGGCGTCCGCCTATCCTTAATATAAGGTCCGCGACCTCGCGGGCAGGGTTTGCTGAATAAGACGAACCGAGAGCCGTTCCGCTCGAGTTATAGTCCTCGATCTTCATCGTGCGAAAGATCCCTTTCAGGCCATACGGCGGGTTGTTCTTCGTGTCGAAATCACCCATGCCCGTTTGAAGGGCAGCCCGGATCCACGCAACTCCCGAGTGCGGTGTGTCCGTGTCGAAGACCGTGTCCTGGCCTTGGGTACTATCGCCCATGCCGGTCGATTGGGTGCCGGGAAAGAATTTGTAATCGGTTGTCGGGATCTGAACGCCGCTCCACCAAAGGCCCTCGCACGCATCCCACGGACCGCGGCCGAGCATCTGCTGCAGCGTGATCTGGTGTGTTGGGTCAGATCCGGTGACTATAGATTTCGCGAGGTTTCCCGTCACGAGGTGCTTTCCGTAAGCTACCGCATGAAACAGGTTTTGAGCCTCGAGATCTCTAAGATGATTTACAAGGGTCATATAAAAACAGGGCCTCCATCATCGCCGGGCTTGGAATTGTGACAGACGATGAACGGTCCGTTCGAAGTATCGCTGTAAGCGTAGATGTGACCGCTGACGAGCTCGATCTTGGCAACGGTGGCTCTGTCATTGGTTCGCAGAACTTGGAGAACCGACGAATCGAATAACTCGCCTTTTGACCAGATCAAAACTCTTTCGATGCCGTTCATCTTTTCAACCGCGATTCCTTGGTGATCGTCAACGGTCTGGATGATCGGATGAGATCCGGATGAAAAGCCCACGGCCTCGGGAACTTGAAGGCTAAAGATCGGCTCGTTAGGAACGAACCGGATCGATTTGATCTTAGCGAACGAGCCGGTCAGCGGGTTATATAGCTCGTCTTCACTGCCGAGCATCGATACGCGTTTTGGCCTGGGATCGCCGGTCCAGTGTGCGCGTACCAGTACAAACTGATCGGTCCGTGGGCACGGTATCCAGCCGCCTCCGCCATCGCCCGGATCATCGCCGGTTGGCGGAGCGGTTGTCTGACTGTCCGGGAATTCCATACCGCCATAATGATGCTCGTTATCGTGGCCTAAGCAGCCGGCCGGTGATTTCCGGCGTTTGTTGCAGGTCGTGATACCGCCTGCGTAACCGCACGTTCCCGCATGCTTATAGACGAACTGACAATTCTCAGCGAGCGACCAATGAGCCACGCAAAAGCCTGCTGCAGCGAGATCGTTGACCACCTCGATCACGACCTCATTCTCATCCATGCTGATCGGCCGGACCTCGCCGCGGAAGAGCTCAGCCCAATCTCTTAAAGATGTATGAATATCTGCTCCGCCATACTGACGGCCGACGATCGCCGTTGCCTTGATCAACGCCTCGGCCGGGACCTCATCGCCGAAGACCTTATCGACGTTCTGGATCGAGATCTGAACGCGATCGACGGACTGCGAGACCGACTGCTTGATCTCTCCGACCTTTCGCAGGTCATCGGTGTAAACCGTGCCGTTAGTTCCGGTAAAAGCTGCAGTTGAGAAGTGGTATTGGGTCGAGTTGGTGAGCAATAGATCGACCGTTGACTGCGTCCAAACATGTGGATCAGCCAGGCGATTTGTCAGGTTTGTCGTCGTCGGTCTTCCCATCTATCCTAGCCTTTTTTGCAGGGTCAGTTCTCCGTTTTTATACTTGCCGGCGACGACTTTCGCGATCGACCTTTGACCGCGATCAGATTCAGCGATAGCAACCCACTGGCCCGAGGCGTCCTGTTCGATATAGACCGTTAGATTCATATCGCCATAGCCGCTCTGGACGACGCCGCCATCGGCATAGCCCGGAATTCCGGCACCGCGGAAAGGATCACCGCCTGCGTTCGAACGCACACGAGCTTGCTGCATTGGGTTGAGTATCATCTCGCCGGCCGCGACCATCGCCGGGATCGTGTCGCGTCCGGTCCAGGCACCGCTGAGCATTCCGTTGAACCTTCGAAATGCAGGCGACATGTAAACACCGCCAGCAAATTCCGGCAGCAGACGCCGTTCACGTTCCGATGCCGCCCGCGAGATCTCGCTGACGTTTCTCAGCTCAGTTATCAGTGAATCGGCCTCGACCAAACGCTGAGCGATCAGCTTTTGCGACTCTTTTTGATACTTCTTGGACTCGAATTGAACGCCGAAACCGCTCGCGATCTGCTGACGGATCTGCGTTGCCTGCGAGATCGCCGAATCCGGATCGATCCGCAGCGTCCGCACGTCATTGATCAGGTCACGCAGCTGCTTCATCGAGTCAGTAAAACCCTGCATGAGCTGCGGCATTTTCTCTTTCTTGTCCTTTTTCTCAGCTTTATTTCCGAATAGCCATCCGAACAAAGCACCGATACCACCGCCAACCAAAGCACCGACAATGGGGCCGATCACCGGAATCAGAGCACCGATCTGTGCCCCGAGAGCCATTCCCGTCCCGCCCGACGATATCGCACTGCCCGCTCGTCCGGGAATCAAACCGCCAAACACCGACGCCAACGTGCCGGCACCGCTCAAATAGCCACCGATTCGCGAACCGCCGACCGGAGCAAACAAACCGCCTTCGCCGGTGAACATACTGGCCCAACCGCCACCCGAACCGCCTGCCGTATACGTGCCACCTCCGCGAAGGTTCAGCGTGTTGAATAGCTGGCTCGAGCCTGAGTTGCTGATCGTCTGAGTCGGGCCGCCATAGATCTGCGTAGCGTTACCATTAAACATCGGCGTCCCGCCTGGCCCCTGACCACCACCGAGCAGGGTTCGGATCGCCCCGGCTATTCCACCACCGCCACTGCCGCTGCCTTGTGCAGCTTGAGCGTTCCCGCCGCCATAGAACATGTTGAAGAATTTCGATGCCAGCCACTCGGCAACCATCTGCTTCAGGAAGTTCTTAAAGCGGTCGTACATCCATGAAAAGAACGAACCAGCCCCATCCTGCATCGCATCGAGCCCGTCGAGGATCGTGTCGCGGAATTGCTCATATTGTTTGTGAGCTTCCTCCTGGGCTTTCATCGCCGCCTTCATAGAATCGATCTGTGCGGCCGTTGACAGGATCTGCTGCCGCTGTTCGTCCGAAAGCCCCTTGTAGGTGTCCTTTAAAAGCTCCTGCTCGATACGGAAAACCGTGGTCACTTCTGCCCCGGTCCGGTAGATCTCCGTCAGCTCTGCGAGTTCGCCCTGGAGACCTTTCTGAATATCCCGGACTGCCGATTTCAATGCGAGCTCTTCCTTGAGCTGAACGATCCTCTCTTTGTCGACGAGGACCAATTCGTGCTTTTTCAGCAGCTCCGCGAAAAGCAGGTCAACATCTTCTTTTTTGAAATTTATGGTAGCCGCCGCAAACTCAACGAGCTCACGAGAATTTTGGATCTGCTGCAGATCAACGTCGTTCAGCTCGCGGCCGAGCTCGATCTGCTGCGACAGCTGCCACATTTCCTGGGCGTTGTTGTTCTGAGCATCGAACGTGCTTTGGATCCCTTCTTCACGAAACTGTTTAATAGTGTCCGCGTATTTTTGGGCAGCTTCGGCAGCATCCTCATCAGCCTTCTGCTTCGCTTTTTGAGCATCTTTATTGCGAGCAAGGTCACGGGCCTGATCGAACAACGCCTTGTTCGTCCCGAGCAATGCAACCTCAAAGAACTTCTGCTGCAGTGCCGCTTCTTCGGTATCCTGGCCGAAGAAAGCGATATCGGCCGTCAGATCTTTAATGATCCGCTGCAGTTCGATCGCCTGCTTCTGTTGATCCGTTAGTTCAGGTGTAGCGGAGCGTCCGACTTTGGGAGCCTTGCCTACTGATCCAGGAGCGGAAAAATAGTTACCGGTAGGAGATTTCGTCAGATCCGGGATCTTGTTCAGGCTCGGATCGTAATTCGGCTGCGTTGCCAGCGGTGACCCGGAGGCTCCTTTGCTCTCCATGTAGTTGTAGATCATTGCTGCAGGTGATCCTAGTCCCGTCAAAGCCCAGAGAAAACGAGCCATCCGTGGGTTCTCCTCAAACCACTTTTTCGTCTCCTCGAGTGAGATGATAAACCCGCGAACGGCATTGCTTGAGCTTGTCGCCCAGCTCTGGATCAGTGCTTTGTTTTCCGTGAACCAGACTTTAGACCTGTCGATCACGTCCTTCAAGATCGGCAGATAGTCACGCCCAAAGGTCATGGCCAACCCGCGAACCGTCTCCTGAAGATCCTTATAGCTCCTATCGAACTCCTTCGCGGCCTTAACGTCCTGCTCAGTCATGACGACGCCTAGCTCGCGGGCCGTCTGCATGAGCTTGTCGAGATCGCCGTCGAAGCTCTTAAGGAAAGGCAGCAATTTGTAACCGGTTTCGCCGAACGCATCCATTGCCGCATTGCCCTGTTCGACAGGGTTTTTGAGCGAGACTATGCGTGCGATCACCTGGCGATATGCGGCATCAAGATTGTTCGCTGCTTTTACCGGATCGATCCCGAGACGAGCCATTTTGGCGACCGCGTCCTTCGAGCCGTTTGCCGCATCTCCGATCAGTTTCGTGAATTCTTTAAAGCTATCGCCAACCTCGCTTATCGAGGTTCCGGTTCGCCTGGCCTGCATGGCTATAGCGGAGAGCGTTTCGGCAGAGAGTTGAGTGACTTGCTGGGCCTTGTAGATCTCGACACCGGCGTCAGCGAAGCCCTTCACCATGCCGTAGAGCATCTGAACTACCTGGACGCCGGCGCGCAGGATGTAGTCAAAGCTCTGCCGATCAGCTCGCCCATGACATTGCCCTGGACGGCTGCCGACTTCATGCTCTTTTCGAGGTCCTTAAAATCTCGATCGGCTGCATTCTTAGCTTTTTTTCCGGTCTTTTCGACCTCGGTTCCCACTTCCTTGAATTCACGCTTAACCTCGGCACCACCTGATTTGGTTTGCCTTGCGTCAATTCCTACTGAGATCTCGAGATCGGCCATTTCTTAGACTGGAGACGGGAGATAGATATTGAGACGAGAGACAAGAAGACTCGCGTCTCCTGTCTCTCGTCTCGGGTCATTCTGGCTTAGCTGCCAGCCGGGAAAGTGGCTTCATACGTGACCTGCAGGCTGTCGCCGTTGGCACTGTCGAGGTTGACGGCCGCGAACTTCGAGCGGTCGAGCAGCACACCGCCAGCCACAGCAGCCTGGCTGAATACGCCGTGCTCGGTTACCGCCAGAACGCCGCCCGAATTCGGTGTAAAGGCACCCACCGTGCGGTAGATATTCGCTGATGCACCCTCGGTCGTCGTTCCGGTCGGCCGCACGTTGTCGGTGGCGTATTCAGTCGTGAACTCCGTACCGAGAGCGGTATCACCTGAAGCCTCAGCTCCGGTCCCGATTCCGAAACCGTGATACTTCATGTTTTCCATCTCGACCGAGTTCTGAAACGCATCGACGATGAACCCGACGCCGGCCGTCGTGACGACCCGGAGCGAGATCAGGCCGAGGTTCAGCACCGAGCCGTCGCCGCGGATGACCTTGGCGTACAACGCACCGTAGGTGTGGTTAACGCCGAACATTTTGGCGAAAACGATCTGGCGGTAGCCGCGCATCACGTTCATGAAATTACGCACGCGATAGCGGTTTACCTCCTCGTCGTTAGTGAAAGGCAGGGCGTCACGGACGATCTCCTTGAGCTTAGCGATAACCGACACCGGCTTGCCCAGCGAACCGCCGCGGGTGACCTTCATGGTCCTGTCTCCTGAAATTGCGATCTTTGAATTTATGTTCATAGTTTTTCTGTGTGTCTAGGGCCTCCTGGGCCCGCTGCGGCTCTTCTTTGACTAGGCGATCTCGCCGCGTTCCGATGCCACGTTGAGGCATTTCGCAGCCGCTTTGACCGTCTGGCGGTTTAGCGCGTCTCGAACCTCGGTAGCTGCTGCGACGAGAGCCTTTTGGACCTTGTCGAGAAGCTTTTCATCAGTGATCTCGACGAATTCCGTCGCGTCACGTTTACCATCGCCTTCGCCGTAGCTGCAGCGTCCAAAAACCTTTGCCGTGGCTTCGCCGTTTTCGTTCAGGCTGGCCCTTACTTCAAATCGAGTCTCTCCGATCATATTTTTTCCTCTTAGCTAAATTGCGATCTCGCGACCACAAACTCCCTTTCCCCGGCCGCTTTGCCGTCGCCGGTGGAAAACCACCTGTAAAACCAACGTCCCGGCTGATCCGCATCCACGACCAGCTTGTATTTCCCATCCTCGACCTTCACGATGTCGGCACCGACGCCGTATTCGTAATCTGTGACCTCGTCATCCGGTGACTTTACCGAGCAGAAAACCGCTGCCGGATCTACGAGCTCGCCGGCTGATGTCGTCCATTCGCCGACGATCGTCACGTCTTCGCCGATGTCATAGGTTTTTGTAGGTTCCGAGCAACTCATGATGAATAGTCCCTAAGCGTCAGCGTGACGTTCGAATAGTCCGAGCAGACGATGTCCGTCTTGCCCGAAACCGATCTTGTTATAGCTCCAGCAATCGACACGACGCCGGCGACGAATTTGCTTACCAACCTTTGAACCGCACCCGAAACCGTGATCTGGCCCGCAAGCTGCCTGCCCACTTCACGCTGTACGGATCCGGACGGCGTCACCGAGCCCGATTGCCCCGTGAAAACGTTCTTTATCGCCGTTCCCGTGATACCGATCTCGCCGCCGAGATCAAAGAAGAAAGCCCGGAAAACAACGATCGTGCTGCTGATATCGATCTGCCCGCCTGTCATTCGCGAGATCAGACGCGTTGCCCTACCGCTCGCCGTAACACTGCCGGCGAAGCTCCGCGAGATCTCGCGATCGATGTCGCCGGAGACGGCGACAGTTCCGGTCAGAACCAATGTCAAAAGCTTCAACAGAGTGATCTCGCTCGACGGCGTCACCGAGCCGGCGACGGTCCGAAAGATAGTTTTTTGAAGCAAACCTGTTGGAGCTGCCGATCCGGCCAGGCTCCGCGTGATCTCTTTTCGCAGCAGTCCGCTAACAGCCGTCGAACCAGTGAGCAGCAGATAAGCTGTTTTGACTCTGCCAAGATCTCCGCTCGGCGTAACCGATCCGGCCAGAACCTTTGAAGCATTGCGAACGGCCGACCCAGACGCTGTCGTCTGACCGGCGACGTTCTTCGACGCATCACGCTGCACCGCACCGCTCGCCGATATTGACCCTGTCAAAGTCAGGATCACGGCCCGGAACATATCCACCAGCCCGCTCGCCGTGATCGAACCGCCAAACGTCCGATTGACCGCCTTCGCGATCAAACCAGTTACTGAGCTCGAGCCACTCGTATTTTTCGAGACCTGACGAAAGACCGAACCGCTCGGCGTCAGCGAACCTTCAACCGTCAGCAAAAAGGCTTTGAGCAGCTCGGCGGCACCGCTCGGAGTTACTTCACCGCCTTGGGCCTTCGTGATCAGTTTCACCACCAATGACACGGGTGTGATCTGCCCGAGAAATGTTCTGGCCGCCTCTTTTTAGCAGCGTTCCGCTCGGCGTGATCGAACCTGCAGCCGTTCGCTGCATTTCTCTGATCGCCGCACCGCTCGGTGTCGAGCTCCCGGCGTAAGCGACTGAAATATCTTTTTTCAAAGATCCACCGATCGTGATCCCGCCGCCCACTTGCTTACCCGCTTCCCGGACGATAAGGCCGCTGGGCGTCGCGACGCCGGATCTCAGCAACTGTCCTTGTCTGAGTGTCGCCCCTGTGCCGGTAATGCTGCCGAAAAAGCTCCGAGCTATGCTCTTCAGAGCCGCTCCGATCGCTGAAACACTTCCACTTTTTTGCAACGTGACTTGTCGCTGAATGGATCCGGACGCCGTGATCGTTCCACCGAGATCGAGGGTGTAGTTCTGAACTGCTAAGTCGTACGTCGCATACGCCCCATATTTGCGGGTAGTGCTGCCGAGTGCCGTGAGATTTGTCGGCGTGGTGTAGGAGTTGCCGGTGTCTAAGCCACCATCGCCCGTTGAACCTGCATCGTAATAGCCACCGCCGCTGATGCTGCCGTCAGGAATAAACCCAACGAGGTAAGCCACCGCCGTCACTGATTGGCTAGTTCCAAACGTCGCATCTGTCCACGCATAACCCGATGGCACTGACGCTGAATTGGTCGTCCCGATCAGGACATTATCAGAAGCCCGCCACAGACCGCCCTTAAAAAGCCGAGCTGAGTTGTTGCCTACATACGCTGTAATTTTTGTTACATCACCCGCACCTGACGGAGTGCCCTTTACGACGTGTGCCCAATTATTAACAGCATTGGAGGCCGTCGCCGGAGTCGAGGAATATCCAAACGTCAAACCCGCCGCGTGACGGATCGGATAGACGGCATTATCAAGAAACTCTTTCAAAATTGAGCGTGAGTTTGCCCGTGCCGTCGCCGTTATCGACTATTTGCGGATTCGTTCGGCAAGTATTGCCTTTCGCGTCCGACATGAGCGAGTTGAAGATGTGTCCAACCTTGCCCGTGCCGTAGATGGTTTTGCCTTCCCAATTGACTTTTTCCTCTCTCGCGAAAACAGCCCATGAGCCGACGACATTATCAGGCCGGAAACAGCCTTCTTTGATCTCTTCCGGCGTGAGTTCTGGCTGGTAAATGAACTCGACGCCTTTGGCATTGATCGTGAACTCTAATTTGTCACCAGACGGGCGTTCGTAAAGCGTGACATCCTGCTCGATCGCACCCTCAAGAAATTCCACAGACGGAGCGATCTCGTAATAATCGACCTTTTTCTTTTCACCTTCCCACGCAACAACACCGCCATCCTCAACAACTACCGGATCAGCTTCGTCGTGAACCAGACGCAGCGAGACATTCACCTCGTTATCCCACCGCATGATCTTCGTCTGCGGCTGGAAATCAGGCTGCTTGCTGTCGCCGATCTCGACCTCGATGCGATCTCGCGGGTCGTCTTTCGGCTCCAGGAAGAATGTTGTCTCCTCGTTCATCTATCGCTTCTTTTCCCGACGTTTCCGATCGGCTGCATCGGCTCTCGCTTTGCCACGCTGCAGGGCGGTCAGTGTCATCCATTCCCAGGCCTCGAGGCCATCCGGATACTGAAAGGCCGCACCCGAGGTTTTAAGCTCTGTAAGCTCAAAACCGGTGGTCACGAGAGCCCGCATGGACTCGTCGATCGCATCAGGTTTCGACTTCTTCAACGGGCACCCGCCGCAAATACTTTCAGGATCTCCGCTCTCGTATTTATGGAGCGGTTTGCCGTCAGTTTCTGAGCAGGTCACCTCGCCTGGACACGCCTCGCCGTGTTCGTTGATGCAAGCGAATTGATTTTCAAATACGGCCGCGAGGGCCTCGCCTAGTCCAATAGGCCGCCGACGATCGATTCGACCAGTGTCTGCACGACTAGCCGCTTGATCAGTGGATCCACGTATTGCTTGAGTTCCACCGGGTGAAAGTTGGGCAGATTCTTGAGCGTTGCTCCATGAACGCCAACGCACCACAGGTCGTAATGCTCGACTGCGTTCTTGAGCGTCGAATGGCTGACAAAACGCTGCTTCCCGCGTTTGCCGGGCTTGATCTGTCCGTTCGACGATCGGCGTCGATAACGCTTCAATTCGCTCTCAGACGGCTGCCGCATGAGGTGAACGATCGTAAAGTCCGGCTCGTCACCGCTGCCGATCTCCTCGATCACCGGGACCTCGTCCGCGAACTGGTCCGTCGCCTCATCGACGTAGACCTCGCGAAGATAAAGGGCCTGAAAAGCCGCGGCCTTGTGAGACTGCCGGCACATTGCCGTTATAACCCTCGGTCGTGACGACGATCTGGTCGTAGAACTTCGCGTCGATGTCCTCATTCGCAGTCGGGTCCGGCATCTGAAAGCTGCCGTCCTTCGCGATCGGAATATCACTCTGCAGCTCGTCCTCGCGGGCAAAGATCTGCTCCGATGTCGGCCGTCGCAGCGTGTGCTTGAATCGCCGGTCCTTCAGCGTCACCCGCGTGGTTTCCCAGTCGAGCGGGTAGAGGTTTTCAGCAGGCTGAGCCGGTGCGATTCCCGCAGCCGGCTCGGACCTGTCCAAAGTTAAAATGTTGTCTGCTTCGTTCAAGCTTCTCCTTCTCCTTCCGCCTTGTCGGCGGGCTGTTCCACTGCCGGAGCTTCCGACAGCGGCGTTGATGTCAGCGGATGAGCTGGCTCCCAGGTGACCGTTTCACCGGTCCGCTCCTCATACGCTGCCTTTTCCTTGGCCAGAAACTCCCTGGCCGCAAATTCCTCGGTTCCGGGAACGATCTCGACCACATCCTCGGCCTGTTCAGCTTTTTTCCTTGCCATAATTCGTAAACTCCGTAACTTTCGAAACTTCGAAACCTTTTAGATCAGCGTCGCTGTCGCGTTCTGGATCCTTGCCTTGATCGTGCCGAGCGTCGTCGGGTCCTGCAGCGGGATCACGTTGATCGGTGTCGCTGCGTCGCCGTTGTCTTCACCCGGATCGACCGAGTCGAACATGAATTTCGGCACGATGATCTCGAATTCGTGACGATAGGTGCTTGAGATCACCGGCCCGATGACCGTGAACTTGAGGTTCGTCAGCACTTCGTTCTGGACCGACTTCGTCCAGTAGGTGAGATCTGCAAAATCGAGCAGGATCGACGCCGTCGTCTGATATTTGCCGCGAGGCATCTTGCGAACGTGAGCCCCGGAACCGCTCGAACCAACCGTCTGGATCGTGTCGCCGATGCGGCGTTTCGCGGTCTGAATATTGTTTTTGTGCTCGACCATCCACTCGATGATCGTGCCAAGCGTGCCTAGATTGACCGTCGTCGTGTTGTCAGAGTCGAGATAGGTGACCGTCGTTCGGAACGAGTCCATACACGCCGGCGTCGATAGCACCGGCAGGCTCGACAGCCCGTGCGGGTTCGTGAATTTACCGCTGTTGACGATGTCAGCTTCGTACTGGGCCCGGTTGTCGCCCTGCTGGCTCATCTTGAACCGCTCGACCATGCAGCCATGCAGCAGGAACGACGCGGTGTCGAGAAGCGAAGCCATGCCAAACGACGGCAGGATCGCACCCGTCTGCGGCGGCAGGATCGCAAATTCGTGGCTGTAAACACCACTCGCCACCAGCGAATCTGTTACCGTACCGCCCAGAGCTCGCCGCAGCAATCTCGCCGGCACGTCGGTCTCGACGTCATCGACAAAACCGTACTGTCCGGGCGACCAGTAATGATTGCAAAGGTGCGACGGTGCATTCTGGCCCGCACGGTCCGCGTCTGACCGCTTCTCGAGCTTTGGCAGCACGAAGAAAGGATTTCTCGTCGGGACCTGGCTGTAATTTGAACCAGTTGACTCGGCTGTGTTGTAGGTCGATTCGACCGTTTTTGAGATCCAATTTTGAGCGGTATCTAGTCTTGACATAGTATTTTTAGCAGCACAGGTGGACTCTCAATCTGCCCTGTGCGAAGTGCAGCGTTTCCTCGCCGCATTTGATCGTGGTCAGCTGGCGGTATTGCAGCAGTTCGTGATATTCGACCTCATTTTCAAAATCCAATCTTGGTTCGGCTTTGATCGCGTTGTAGGTTTTCGAAGTGATCACCGCGAATTCCTCGTCCGAGTTGTCACCCGCCTTGCCCGACCTGAAACCATAAAAACCGAGGATCTCGTACTCGAGCATTACGCGGTCTCGATGTGCCGTTTTTCTTTCGGCCAGTTGTGAAACTCTCCTGATCACCCAGCCGTGCGTTCGGCCTGCGATCGTCTGGCTTCGAAACTTGCCCGGCCAGTCGGCGAGCTGGTGATTCAAAACGTTCCAGCCATACACCTGGGCATCAGGATGCTGTGCTGCGAGCAGGGCGGCGATCTTCTCGCGGATGTCGTGATCTACTGTTTCTGTCATCGTGTCCGAGATGATACTCGTGGCAGTATGGGCATTTGTACGCCTTCAAGGTCTGATCGCCGAGCTCGTTGTCGCGAAACATTTCGGCATAGAACCTCGTCGCGAACGCCCGCTTTCTCGTACATGATCTTTCTCGTCGCCATTCGTCTTTTGTCACGTCCTTAAATTGCAACCCGCTAAATTGCTGCCACTGCCTGCTTAAGCATTTTTTCGAGCGTCGGCATGCTCTCGTCTACCGTCTTTTGCCACAACGGCCTGTCCAGGCCATCTTTCGCTTCGAGTATCGGTGCGTATTCGACATTGGTTCCGATCAGAGCTTCGAGCGTCGATGGGTAGATCGGAGGCCCGATCGAGTTGATGAGATTTCCGGAATCGCTCGCCGGAGATTCTCCGGGAGCCGACGCGATGTGAACTTTATCCTTGCCCCGTTTGTAGGCCCGGCCGGACTTTGCCGACGCGATGTTGGTTTTCAAACCGCCTTCGAGAAAAGCGGCGCCGTCCTGGACGAACTGTTCGAGCTGTTTCTCGAGCTTCGCCTCGATCTCCGGCGTCCGGTCCTTTGTGACTTTTACCGAGATCTCAGCCATTTACTTCTCAACTTCCGCCCGGATCTTCCAGACCAGCGATTCGCCTATTGGCTCCTCGATCTTCGTGATCTTCCACCGCCGCGTGCCGATCGTTAGCGCAACGATCGATCTCATGAATGCTTGAGTCGCCGCCCAGTTCGTCTTGGCCACAACCTGGAATTGCCAGGCTCCGGTACCGCCGCTCGTTGTGATCGCATCCGTTCGCTGGCCCATCCAGTCTTTCGCGAACGTCTCAACGACAGCTTCGCCGGCAGCCGGCGTGATCGAATAGACTTTCAAAGAGCTGTCGCCGAAGAGCCGTTTCCGGTGGCGGTTTATCGCCGAGATCCTGAGATCGTTAGCTTTCGACATTTCAAACCATCACAGGGCTTGCGGTGCCCGCGTACCGCTTCATCATTCGCTCGCAATGGTCAAAGATCTGGTTGGCTGACATCCTGTCGCCGTCGAGATCCGTCGATTGCAGCTCGGCGGCTTTGCCCATTTTCAACTTCCAACCCTGCCGGGCCGCTGCCCGCAGGTCATACGTCGGGATCCATTCCGCATCGGCCGGCGTCAGTCCGTCAGAGTCAGCGATCGCGTACTGGTCCAGCAGCGACTGCAGCTCGTCGGAGAGAAGGCACGGCGTGTCTTCCCACGCCGTCATCCTTTTCAACCGGTCCAGAGGTTTGTCCGCATTACTCATTTACTTCTGCCGTTTCGGCGAGCTTCGCCTCGATCGCCGCGATGATCTGAGCCTTCGTCACCTTATCCGGGACGAGATCCAGCTCGAGCTCTTCAGCTTCCGCGATCAGCTCGGCTTTGGTCTTCTTCGACCGATCGGGCGTTTCTGCGATCGCAGCTTTTGCCTTCGCCTCGGTGCTCTCATCAAGGCCGTTGTTCTGGGCGATCGCGTCTTCGAGCGTGTAAACGAACGGCTCACCCGCGGCGTTCAACTGCTGAAAGCCCGCATTCCGCATGATCTCGGCTGCCGCACTGGCCTCTTCGACCTCATGCTCTACGCCGTCACCACTGATAAATCTGACTTGTGCCATGTTGACTCCTTCAAAACTAATAAACGGGGCGGCTTAGCCTAGGACCTTACCGCCCCTCTCTTGGGTTGTTCCCGTGGATTACGTTTTCGGCAGACGGTACGCACGAACGGTGACATTCGGCGTGCTGGAGGCCTGCGAGGAATGCGATGTTGACCGAACCGTCATCCTGCAGGAACCGAGCCGATTCAAACGGGCCCGCGATCACCGCAGGCGTTGCCCCGCCCGTTGCCGTCAGTGCGATCGCTAGATCCTGCGATAACGGTGATGGCGGATTATCGCCGCCTTTGATCGTGATCGTCACCGCGGCTGCAGCCGCATTAACGAACTCAAAGATGAGTCGGTCCATTGCACCGCCAACAGAGACCGGAACGGTTCCGTCAGTGTCGATCGTCTGCACCGCAGGCCGGGCCGTCGAGCTGTTGGCAGCAAGTGCCGTGACTGTAATTGAACTTGGATTTGCCATAACTTTGGTTTTTCATGCGGGGCGGCATCACGCCGCCCCGGCTTTCTACGTTGTCGTCGGTTGGGTTATATGAAATTAGCTGGCCGCGTTGGTAACGGTTCCGACTGCCCAGGCGGTCGGACGAACGAGCTTGCCGCCGTAAACGTGCAGGCCCTTGACACCGTCCGCAAAGCCTTTCTCCTTGCGGTACGATTCGACCTTGCTGATCTGCTCGGCATAGCTGTACGCGATGGAGTGGCCCGCGATGACCTTGTACTTATCGCTCGAGGCGATCGGCACATTGTTCGACTTCATGACCGTGAAGCCCGCAGCTTCACCGATCTTGCCGTTGAGCATACGGGCATCAGCCGCAGCTGCACCGCTACCGACAAAACGCGAGTCCTGCAGCAGGTAGCCGTGGAAGAACGGAGGCACGACAACAAAGCGGCCATCGCTCGGCACGTTGGCCTCGTCGAGCTTCACGCTCAGATTTACGAGGTGGTTGTACGCGGCATTTGCCGCACCGGCTGCCACCGGCGAACCGGTCGAGCCGACTAGGTTGCCCGATGGCACCAGCGTGTAGCTCGCCGCGATGAACTGGTCCGCGAGATCACGTAGGCCATAGGCCGCACGCGTCATCGCCTCATCCATTGCATTGACGTTCTGCTGGACTTTGTCCACGTCATCGACGGTGAATGCAAAATACTTCTGCTGATTGATCAGCAATGTCTGCTCGGCGTCGGTCAGCACCTGGACCGAGATGTCCGCGTCCTTGGTGTACGTCCCGATTGTCGGATCACCGATCGACGCGATCTTCACCGTGTCACCGGCTTCCCGGATCTCGCCTTCGTAGTCGCGATTGACCACGCCGGCTTGTCCGTAAACGAGAGACTTTTCGAGGGCCGACAGCAATCGGGCGGCCCAAACTGTCTTGATAAAATTGAGTGACATATTTTTTAGTTAAAAAAGCGACATGTCGCTTGTTGCGGCCCTTATTTGCCGGCCATTACCTTCTTGACCTCTTCCCAGTCAAGCAGCTTTATCTCGGCCGGCGTCATATCTGCCAGCTTCTCCTTTGTGAGCTTGGTTGTACTGACGCCCTCTGCTCCTCCGTTTATCGACTCGTCCGGTTTTTCGATCCCGAACGCGTCCGCAAAATCTGATTTGTAGTTAGTGATCAGGGCATCGAGATTCTTCAGGCCGCCCTTATCATCAAATTCGAGATCGCCCTTCATCGCATGCCAAAGCAGCTCAGGTGATCTTGCACCGGCTTTTGACAGTGCAGCGGTGACCGTTTCCTTCGCACTCGTCAAACGCTGCCCGGCTTCGAGCTCCTGGATCCGTTTGTTTGCTCTCTCCAGTTCGCTGAGATCCTTCTCATCGTTGGCCTTTTTCAGAGCCTCAGCCGCAGCCTTCTGCCTTTCGGCTTCGACCTCAGCCTTGGTGTAGGTCTTTTCAGACTTCGCCTTCGGAGCAGCAGGATCCGCAGTCGGCGTGTCCGCAGCTGCAGGAGCAGGAGTTTCGGCCGCAGCAGGTGCGGCAGAAGTGTCGTCAGGTTTTGGATCAGCGGCCGGAGCCGCAGGAGCGTTCTTCGCCATACAAACCGAGGTTATTAAATGGCAGGCAGGTCCGGCAGGGTGTTTCGTTTAAATCGCGAGATTTGCTTAATTCAATCATTTACTCGTTTTTTCCGGGATTTCACGCGCAAAAAAGCCAACCCTAAAGGCTGGCTTTTAGATCTCAAATGTCAGATCTCAGATTCTAATTTGTGAAATTTCGGATCTCGTCCGCGGTGGGCTGATCAGGCAGCTGCACGACGCCGTCCTCTTCGGCGACCTCACGCCAGGCCTTATCGAGAGCCTTCTCGTCGCTCGTCGATAATTCGAAACCTTCATCGCCGGCACCGGTAAAGCCGGGCCGCGAAAGGATCCTGTCCATGTCGTCTAAACTGATCATTCGTCAAAGTCTATCTCAAATTCCTTTTCCTGTAAATACTTTCTCAGGATCCGGAAGCTCGCACTGTCGCGGTTCAGGTCGAACATCATTGGGCGTCCGTAACCATAATAAAGCCAGACGCGCTTTCCGTTCGTTTGTTCGATGAGCCCGTTCAGATCTTCGATGCCTCGAAAAGTTAGCGGGAACCGGTCCCAGTCGCTTTCCGTCAGCCTGGCGTTATATCCCATCCTCGCCCAGCTGTAATAACCATTCCAGACCTTCCCGGCCGTCGAGCTGTAATTGCCTGCGGCCATCGTATCAATGTATTCGATCCCGAACCGCTCGGCATGAAAAGCCTGCGTCGCAAACGATTTGAGCCCCGTTCCTTTTGGAGCCGTTCGCGAGGTTCTGAAGATCTCATTATGAATGAACAGCCGCCCGGCCCAGTCATGATCGAGGATCCTTTCCTGCGTCGCGATCAGCGGATGCCTAACGGTGAAATGCAACCCGTCTTCGTGGTCTATTACGCTGATCTTGGCTCCGTCCAAAGCTCCAACCAGGCCACCGATCTGATCGTGCGTGAGCTCGCGGCCGAGCATCTCGACGAGACGATCTTCGGTGCCGTAGTCAAAATCGACCGCGACCTCCTTCGGCGTCCGGATGACGCGATCGGCGACCGGTTTGCCGGCGAGGATCTGGTTGAGCGGTTTCGTATAGACAGACTTTCCAAATTCCTTGCTGTTTTTCCACCCGACAAAATCCTTAAGAGTGACTAAGCCTTCCTTGTATGCGGCCAGCCCATCGACTCCCAGGATCTTCTCTTTGACCGCATCGCTCTGCCGCTCGAACCATTCACGCCCGAGCTCACGCGGCGGCCGCGTCACGCCCTTAATGACCGGGATCATCGTGCATCGACAGTTGATGTGCTGCGGAATCCGTCCTTGATCGCGAAGATCGTTCCATCGAGAGCCAGACAAACCGGACACGTCCGCTCGGACTTTGCCGCGACCCACTCCCAGCCGGTGATATTTTGGTTCTCGCGATAAGCCTCGAGCGTCGTCGCTCTGCGCACACGGTTGACCTCGGTACGCGCCATTGTCAGTGCCCGGTGCCTGGTAATGTCGCCGGCCTCGACAAGCCTCCGGGCGATCGTGCGAAAGTCGGTTCCCAATGCCGCGGCCCTCACTATCTCACTGCGCAGCTTCTCAGCGACGGCCGGTGCAAATGTCTTCTCGAAATACGCGAGCATCGGCGAACCGTCGCCCATCATACCGATCGCATTTTCGATCGTCCGCGTCGGCAGCAAACTTCCGATCGCATCGGCCGGGCTTAGAACGTTGATCACTTCGCGGGTCTGATTCGCCGCGATCGAGATCGCCGATCGCTGTTCACGCGAAACGATGCCGGTCACTTTCCCGCCAAATCTGACGATCTCGGTTTTGACCTGGTCAATAAGAGCTTTTAGACGACGCGAACGAGCGATCCAGCTCGGAGTGATCTCCTCGCCGGCAGCCCGTGCCTCGTCCATGAGTTTTTGGATCGCTTTGTATTGGAGGGTTAGATCTTTCTGAAGATCGGCATAGACCGAGAGCATCTCGCGAAAAGTCGCCTCTTCGCGTTCGATGATCCGTTTCCGGTGAGCTTTGAGAAGGTCATCAAGAACCGACATTTACATCCGTCTGCTGCTGATCAGTGTTGTCGTTCGACAGATTCTCGCCCGCATTAAAGCTCTGGACCATCTTCTGCTGGATCTCTTGTTTTTCGAGCAGCATCTCATCGACATCCTCTTCGCCATAACCGGCTTCTATCAGAGCCTGCCGCTCGGTGATGCCGAGATCTTTTTTAACGACGATGTTATCAAGCTGCTCTTTCTCCGAGAGCGGCGCCGGATCCTGCCACTCGGTAAACAGCCTGACTCCTTTGCCTTTGTTCTCGATCATCAGGGCGAACGACATCAGGTTTTCCCAGACTGAGCCATAACTCTCCATGCGATCGCGGATCTTGCCGAGGAATCTCGACTCGAGCTTTTCTATTGAGATCCCCGACTGTGGGAACGACGCACCGGTCAGCATGAAGTAATGCAGCGGCGTTCCGGTCACCGTTGCGATGTCCGTGCGGAAACCATCCTTGACCTTCAGGAACTGCTCGAGGTCCGTGACCTCGAAGTCGCCGAACTTAGTCTCGGCATTCTCCGTGATCCAGAGCTTCTCGACACCGGCCGTAAATGGCGGCTTGGCTTTGCCCTCGTCGTCGATCTCGATCTCGATGCCCGACGCCCACCGCTGCCGATAGCTCGCAAATTCCATCGTCACCAGCATGTCGAGTACCGACTTATTGAGAGCATCCTGGACAGGCATTGCGTTGTGCAGCTCCGACACGCCAAACCCGCCGATCGATCCGTTGTTCGCAAAATGGAAAACTGGCACGATACCGTAAGGATTCGACACCGCAGGCTCGAACTCGACGAACTCCTTCGCTTCTGGCAGCTTGCCGTCCTCGCTCTTTTTCTTCGACACCAGCCGCTCGATGCGGTCCGGATAATACATGTTCAGCCGGAACAATTTCTCCGGCGTCTGCCAGTGCTTCGCCGCCCACAGGATCTTGCCCGGTGATTCCTCGTCGTAAAAGACGGTAACGTTCGCCGATTTGTTCGGGTAGATCGTGACCTGCTTCATATCATCGACCCAGACGATCGCATACGCGTCGCCGTTGATCGAGGCTTCTTTGTGGATCTCGCCGGACCGAACGCCCATGCGGTTGGCCTGCCAGATCTTCCAGGCTTCTTTTGGCAGGTCCTTAACTTCGCTGCCGCCTTCGCCGTCCGACTCGACACGAAAACCGGTGATCACCAGTTTGTCGCGGACCGCATCGCAGATGGCCGGGCACACGTTCAGGGCAAACGATTTGAATAGGTTCCCAAATGTGTTCTTGAATTTGTCTGTCGCGAACTTCAGATCATGCTCGCCGCGGTAATAGTCAGTTGTCTTTTGAACCGTCGTCGAGCGATCGTTAAACTGCTTGATTGCCGTTTCGATGTCTTTAGCGGTTGTCGATGCGTCCTTTTTTACGTTTTCCTGAGCCATAAGCCTGTCCCTTTGTGTCCCAACGGGCTTGAAACCCGTCGTTGGGAGTCCGAGCCGTCCGCGATCAGCCACGGGCCTCTATTCATTTCTCATCAAAATGCCCAAAGCTTGCCCGATTTTTTCGACAACATCCCGACCGCGACTCTAACCGCATCGACCTGGTCATCATGAGCATCGCCCTTGCCGGTGAACCTGCAGCACTCATCCAGAAAATCAGCGTTCCAGTGCCCGCGAACGATAAAGACCTTGCCCTCTTCCGCGAGGTTCGCCCATGCCAGGGCTCGGGTAAATTTGTCGGTATCGACCTTGACGGCCTTCAGCGGGATCGCCCGCAGCGACGGCTCACGTCTTAGGTCCTGAACCAGAGCCTCGCCGTGCAGAGCTTTTTCGACGCCGTGCCGGGTGTTTTTTTCCTGCTTCATCCGCTGAACGACAAAACGCCGCTGCTCCGGGTATTCGATCCGGCCGCGAAAACCTCCCGAGATGTAGAGATTGCCCTGCTTGTCAAAGCCGCATCGAAAGCTCGCCGTATAGTCGGCCGAGGTCTTCTGCGAGACCGCGAGATCGTAACCTCTGGCCCATTTCAGGTTTTCCGGTTCCTTCTCGACGATCTTGTCTTTGAACCAGCTTCGCTTGAACAACGCACCTTCGAGCGGCGTTGGCCGTTGTTGATAGAGAGCTGCGAACGAATACGCTCCGAGCTTCTTTTCCGCTCTCCGGAGACTCGCGATGTCGTACCGCTCCGGGCACAACGCCTGCCCGACCTTCCGGCCCATCGGGTCTTTCTCTTCGGCGATCGCCGGCAGCCGCAGCACTTCCCAACGCTCGCCGCCTTCCTCCATTTCCTTGAGCAAACGCCCGGCGAGATCATCATCGTGCCATCTGGTCATCGTCAGCACGATCGCACCATCAGGTTCGAGACGCGTGTAAAGATCATCGTTGAACCAGTCCCAGCATTTGTCGCGATAGGCTTCCGATTCGGCCTCCTCGCGGTTCTTGACCGGATCGTCCACCATGATCAGATTGCCGCCGAAACCGGTGATACCGGCACCGACGCCGACCGCACGAATGCCGCCACCGATCGCTGTCTCCCATTCCTCGACCGCCTTGCGGTCCTTGGCGAGAGCGATCCGTTGCTTTGCGATGCGATAGGTCTTTCTTGAAAATCGATTGGCGAGCTTCTGGTTGTACGATCCCAGAATGATGTTCATCTTCGGATCCTGCTCGAGCCTGTACGCGCTATAACGAACCGTCACCGTCTCCGACTTCGAATGCCTCGGCGGCATAAAGATCATCAGCCGCTTTGTGATCCCGTCCGTCACGTCCTGCAGCTTGCGGTAGAGCATAAGCTGATGCTTCCAGCCCCACGACCATTGCGGCGTGACCTGCGGGAGCCATTCCGGAAAGTCGATGCGGTTCAGCCCGAGCCCTTTTCTGGTTTGCTCAAAATCCGCTCGCTGCCGCTGCCGGTGATCATATTTGGTGGCTGGTTTCACGTTTTATTTCGGTGGCAGTTGTAACGACGCTCGCCCGCAACGGTCGGACTCGACGTGTAAATCCGGCTCAAATAGTCACTGAGACTGACGAATGGTTGGTTCGATCGCGGCGTAAAAGAAATAATTTCGCTCTGACCGCAATTACACTGCTTGCATTCGCCAGCCTCGTGGGATGCGTGACTACAGGTTTCGCATTCGGACATTGTTAGTCTTCGACTTTAGTAAGGTCGATGTAAAAGAACTTGCCAAGTTCCAGCTGCTCTGCCGCTGCAGGGTTATCGACCTGCATCGTGAAAGTTCCGGAAGGTGTGGCTTGGGCGAATCGCTGATCTTCGGGTATCGAAGTATCATCTTGCCGCGTCAAGGTGATCTCCTTTGAAGTCGGATTCCATGCGAACGACTTCACCGACGTAACTTGAAATTTTGCTCTAACTGACATAATTGTTTTCTCCTTTTTTTTCGTGGCTAAACTTTATCCGGTCCTTCCTCCTCAACAACGAACTTCCTCTCGGCCCACTCGATCAGCGCATCCTCTGCATCGCACAGCTCCTTCGCCAGTGAGGGCGAGATCTCGATGGCCGCGGCCAGTAGGTGTTTCAAAAAGAATGTCCAGTTGCCGTAGTTATCACGGGCAGCTTCGAGCTTGTCGAGGATCTTGATGCAGTTCTGGGTGTACGTATTGTGCTGCCAGACGAGCTCCTTCGATGCGCGAACGCCTTGAGCCTGGATTTCGATATACGCGGCCTTCCTGATCGTCTCGTTCTCAGCAAGCAGTGATTCGGCCGATGTCGCCGCGGCTGACGTCAGGCTTGCCAAGTGGAGCTTGAGCGAATTATCCCAGCGATATTTCGAGATCCAACCCTCGCGAAAGTTCTCGCCCTTGCCTCGGTTCGTGAGCAGCGACTTGCGAAAGCCCGCCCAGCCCATCCGCTGCATTTCTTCCTCAATGAGGTCGAGACGCTCGCCGTTATATTTCAAATACAGGGCAAAAGCGTCCTTGATCTCCTCGTCGGAATGTCTTTGTCGTGGAGCCATCTATTTGTTGATCAGCAACGAGCCGGCGACGATACCGGCAGCACCGCCGATCACCATCCACTTGAATTTTTTCCAGAACGTGACCTGATTCTTTTTCAGGACCTCGTTCGCCGCCTTTATCGCGGCCGTCTCACGCATCGCCGCCGCGACCGCATTGCGCAGCTGCGTCTTCTCCTCAGCGTCGAGCTCCCGCAGATTTTTCAGCCCGAACGAAACCTTGCTCTCGAGCAGCAAAAGCTCATTCTGTTTCTCGATCTGCACGCCCTGCGAAGCCAGCAGCTTACGCGCCGCTCTCAATTCCTCGACAACCTCCGCACAAGCAGCTCTCAAACCGTCATCTTGGGTAACAGGGGTAGCCGAGGGCACCGAGTTCGCGGCAGAGTTCGTCTGTGCTTGGAGCGTCCAAACGCCGCTCACGAACAGCACGCTCATACTCAGCACGATCACGGTTAACACTCTCAGCAGCACGTTTGACCTCTTCAATTTTTGCATCACGCTTTACCTCAACTTTTGCGAGTTCCTCCTCGCGAATCTTGATCACATTGGCGATCTTTGCTGCCTTCTCCAGAGCCTCGTCACGTTCCTGCCGGGCCTTCGTCGCTTCACGTTCGTAAACCCGAACCTCGCTCCATGTCTGAAACGTATTCCACCAGCTGCCGGCGATCGCAAAGATCACCACGGCGACGAGGGCCAGACTGACAAATTTCTGACTCGCCGAGAGATCAGCCCACAGGTCCGAAATGATTTCTTTGATCGGCACTTTCGTCATCTTTTCTCTGCCAATCCTTTCACGAGTTCCTTGATCTCGTGAAGGTCGCCCTCGATCCTGCCAAACCGCTCGCCCTGCCGCCTGTCAACTTCGGCTGCAAGCCGCTGGTCAAAGTGAATGCCCCCATTTGACCGGTGAGCCTCGAAATCCTTCCAGGTGTCTTCGAGCGACTGGTCCTGCCGCATCTGCGTCTTGTCAAGCTGGTTCACTTTGCCCTCCAGCCGTATGAGCCACGCGATACCGCCGATCACCGCGACCGCAACAGCGAATAAAAATCTTGGGTCTAGCCATGGAGAGTCTTGCATGCATCTATTTGGGCCTGATCACCAGGTTGTGCCGCGTCGGGTCTGTCGCATAGTCAGCCTGCAGCTTGAGTGTTTTCCAGCCAATCACCTTCTCCGCGACGAACCAGACCAGAAAACCAATGAATCCGAGGCTGAGCACTGTCGGCACCAGGATCTTCAGCAGCTCGATCGTCTCCGGAGAGATCTGCACGTTAAACAATTCTTTCAACCCCGCAACGCCACCGACCGCTCCGAGGATTATTGCCCCTTGTGCTTTGAGCTTCGCCATGAAACCGGTCGGCTCCGGAGCATCGACCGTCTTATCTTCCGCGACGAATGTCGGCGGCTGATCAGCAACTGTTGGTTCAGTAGCGGCCTGCGTAGCAGCTTCGTCGGAGGATGTTCGTTCCAGCGGAGTGTCGATAATAGCGGGCTGATCAACTGCCGAATCTTCAAATGGCTCGCCCACCGTCAATCGCTCGCCGGCGACGACTATGTCATCGTCGGTCAACTTGCGGCCGTGAACGTTTAGCGGCAGATCGAGCCGCCAATTATCTCTGGCGATCTGGGCCAGGAAGAAATCAGTTCGATAGTCCGTCACGGCCAAACGGGGTATCGACTCGAGCCAAGCGTCACGCTTTTGCACGTACTCCGTGATCCAGCCTTCCTCGTCGATCGGGCTGCACTTTACGCGGTCACGGATCTTGGCATAGGAACCGTGATTGATCGAGTCATAGATCACCGCCAAACTTAGCGGCAGTTCAAAGCCCGAGCCCTCACACGCATCGATCGCTGGCTGCAGATAAAAGTTCTCGGCGATCATCTGCTGAGCCTGCTTCATCTCGTCCGTCCGAGCCGCAGCTCGCAGAGCGTTTTTGAAAGTGAGGTTCTCGGACCATTTCAAAATATTTCGCCCCGAGTGCAGGTCCGGTAAGGCGAGCCGGAATATTTCCGCTCCAACCTGACCGCCCATACCGAGGTATGTATTCAGAACCTTGTAGAGAGATCCCGACCGATGCGTAAACTGGTTGATGCCGTAGCTCACGCCGGCACCGTCATTCAGCACCGCCACCGCCGCATAATCTCCGAACGGTTTCGCCGTCTCGAAGATATGCACGATCGCAAGTGCCGTCAGTTTTGCTTTCTCGGAAAATCCCATGATCTTGGTCGCGGGAGTCGGATTTGAACCGACGACCCTCGGGTTCGTGAGCGTAGGCGACTACCAGGCTGCTCCATCCCGCAAAATTCTTAGTCCTTCAGTCGGATGTTCACGACCTTCGTCGGCACGGTCGGGATCTCGCAGATCGCATTGATCTCGGTCTCACCCAGAGCTTTGTCGAGCTTGCCCAGGGCAACGCTCACGAACTGCCAGAAATCAACGCTTTTCTTTTTACAAAGGGCCATCAGCTTCTTCAGATCTGGCACACGGACGCCGTTCTTCGAACCGTGAACGACCTCAGCGACAGCGTGTTTCGTTTCGAGCACCGTCGTTTTCGGTTTCGTCCCGAGCCACTCGCGGATCTTTCCCTCGATCTCGTCTGCATTTGCCTGCAGCTTGTCGATCTTCGGATCGTGCTGCTTATTGATCTCAGCGACCGCTGCGTCGTATTTGTCGGTCAGCGGCTGGATCTCTTTCTCGCGAGCAGCCTCAGCCGCCCGCAACTTTTTCATCGTCGCAGCCCAACGCTCCGTTTCGTGCGTCACATCTGATTGTGATAGTGCTTTGCCCACGTCTTTTTCTCCTCGCCGGTCTCGTAAAAAGGAAACCTCTTGACCTTTTCCGGCTTCTCATTTATGGTTATGGCAAGCGAGCCGCCTCCGTCTGTCCAAACAAAAACGGCTCGCCCCCTGATAGCATTGAGCAACACAGTCAGCCCTTTTCCGAACCGGATTGTCTTTGCCGTTTTTGAGAATAAGTCGCTTGGGCGGGCATTTCACTAGCGTTTTCTTTGAATCGCGAGTTTTGCTTAATTCAATCGTTTTCTTGTTTTGTTTGAGATTTGAGAGTGTCCAAATGAATACGCAGATGACCCAGACTTCGCTTTTGCCATTTCCATCGCCCCGCTCGAACGACCGCCTGATCAAGCTCCGCGACGTCGAGCACATCCTCGAGGAATACTTCCACCGCGACAGCCGCCCCAGCCGCTCGACCATCATCGGCTGGATCGAAGACGGCACCCTGAACGGCACCCAGCTCGGCCGCGGCCGCAATTACTACGTATACGAATTAAGCCTCGACAGCTTTAAAACCAAGCTAGCCGCCCAAAACTACGAAATGGCAGCATAAACACAAAAAAGGCGTCCACCCGGACGCCTTTTGCTTTTCTTGTCTTTCAGATCTCAAATCTTTTTGTAGTTATAATCCGCAGCTCGGGGCGATTGAACAACCGGTTGCTGCGTCGTCTGAATGGCAGGTTTGTCATAGTTCATGACCGCCCAAACCAGTGCGATCACCCAACCAACGAACGTCCAACCCAGAAATAGATTCAGCAGAACAATTGCTGCCGTTTGCGGATGACTACTCGCCACCGCCACGATGCTCGGCAAGAAGTAAAAAAACAATCCGCCCAGAAAGACCGCTCCAATGACTAGCAAACCCGCAGCTGCATCGCCACTGCCTTGATTAGCTTGAAACAACATCATATTCGCCTTCCTCATCAAAAACGTATTGTAAATTCCCGAGCTCTCGATCCAGCAGGATCTCTTCTGCCTTCTCCAGACCGTGCTTAAGAATCAAGCCCTCACGCTCCACTTCTCTGAGCTCGTCTTCCATCCATTTAGGCAATTTGCTCATGCTGCCCTCTTCATCTTGTGGATCACGTAACGCACGAGCCCCCAAACTCGGAACGAGTCGGTTCGATCGACGCGTCTGATCGGGTAATCTTCGTTAGCTGGTACCAAATACAAACCATGAGAATGGTGGCGCAGCCTTTTGACCGTATATTCGCCATTTACTTCCGCGATCACAACGTCGCCTGGATTCGCAAATCCGGTCTGCTGGACGGCCAAAATATCGCCGTCATCAATGCCGGCTTCCATTTTCGATTTCATCGACAGGCCGCTTGCCCGGCAATAAACGATATCGTCGCTGCCAGAAAGGTAATCGTCGATGTCGATCCATTCCGGATCCTGTTGTATCGGGGCAGCCGGTCCAGCTGGAATGGCTACCGAGAAATATGGTCGTAATTTGTGCGAGTGTTTGGGTGTGAGAATCTGGATTTGCATGTCGTTCGTGAAATTTATGTCTAGTGTGTTATCCAGCCTTTCGGCGGGTCGTTTCTTCTATTTCGTCGTCGTCGTCGGCTCTAGATAATACGAGTGGGTAAACAGGACGTTTTCTCGAATTACTGACTTCCTCTCTAACGATTTCACGAATCATATCACGAATCTCGCCTTGCGTGTCAAGTGTGAAACGTTGATCATGCGAGACCCGCGAATCGACTATTTCTTGAATTCGATCGTCCACTGACTGCGGTTGATTACTGAAGAACGAGAATCTTTTCGCCCGCCGTCGATCCGAATAAATCCCTTCATCAATAGCCGGGATCAATCCAAATTTCAACATTCCGTGCTGCAACAAGACCTCGCAAAGAATACGAAGTGTGGCTTCGGTTAGGCCGTCTGATCCTATATCAAGATCAGCAAACACGATTGGAGCTTGTTCCTTTGCTACGATACGCAGTCGCTCCATCAGTGCATGATGAACGATATAGGCCAAGTTCCCCGAACCAGATACAAAACGATCACCTTCACCTGTCAATAACCAGTGAAGGCTACAATTCGTCAACTTCGAGATTTTTACAAGCTTCTTGTCGTCCGGGACGCGCCCAGCCATATAAACCTTGACCGTTGCCTCAGAAACCCCCATTTTAGCAGCAATTTGTGCGTATTTGGCGTTGCCAAAAGCAAGTCGCAGTCGTTCACCGAACGTAGATTTTTCCATTTGGTTGACAAAATATAGACGTTTCGCTTGACAGAGGTCTACGATTCGTCTACATTCTAACTCAAGCCTGTAACCTCCGGTTAAAAACTCAGGCTGGTAAACGGGGAATGTTACCATGACACCACGCAAGAACAAAGAAAAACTGATGGACATCGGCAAAACCGTCGCCGATCTGGTCCGTGAATTAAAGGAGCAGTATCCGGACGTTACGGAACGCAGCCTTCGGGCGATGATCGACGATATGATCTGGGGTCGCGATTACTACCCACGCTACGCGATGTACCTCAATACCAATTACGGCTTTAAGTTCACGCGTCCTGACCATAAGCGTCCGGCACGACAGATACTGAAAGCTGCTTAGGCTCGATAGGTTTTGACCATGTGGTCGAGCCTATCTTTTTTGCCCATTTTCGGCTAGGTCCGATTTTCCGAGATTCGTGATAACGAGAGGTCTGATGGAATCCTACGAGGTCTTACAAAAAGCGATACCCGAGCTACAGAGCCCAAAGGTGGCGAAGTTCCTCGGCATATCCGCAAACTACGTCAACCGCTGGCGACGCCGGCCGTCTGACGACGAAGAACCGACCGCAACCGGTCAACGCTCTATCCTGGATCGCATCACTGATCTGATCGACGTAGTTTTCCTGATCAATCCATCCGGCTCCGGCCTGATCATCCAGTACATCGACGCGCACCACGACAACCTGCTTACGACGCACGCCAAGCCGATCCCTTGCCGCGACACCCAGGCTCGAACCGGAGCAATCCTGCTGAGCGAAGCCGTCGAGGCGGTCAATTCTTTGCACGTTGACGGCTGTACACCTGAGACTCTGCAGCAGCTCGTGCAGCTCCGCGACGCAAGCGAATATGCGATCAAACAGGTTGAGAAAACGCTAAATCAGGAGGCAGCAGCGCATGGCCGTGGATAGGACACCATTCAGAATTTTTGACTCGGGTTTCAACCTCATCGCTGTCGCATATTTCAACGGTGAATCGGTGGTGATCACGTTTGGGAGGGAAACAAAGTACGCAGCCGGAGACCGTCTCTGTCTGGCAGTGACATCCCTCAAGGCCTTGATAGGAGAAGAGAAAACAGATGAACAGTCAGCCCAAAACAACTGAGCAGCTCCGGGCCATTTTCGGTCTCGGCAAAAAGCTTAACTGCTCGAAAGAGGATCTCGAAGAGATGGCCGGAAAACGGCTCTCGACGCTGACCTTCGACGAGGCAAACGGAATGATCACTCGCCTTGGCGGTGACGCATTCCCGTCACCTGCCGGTCCGGCACCGCGCCGCACCCAAAACTATCGCAAGCAAAAGCAGCAGATCAAAACGATCGTCACGCCTGCCCAACTCGATAAGCTCGACCGGCTCTGGTTCAAGTTCGACCACCGGACGGCATCCGGTCTCAATACGATCTGCCGCCGTGTTAACCGCGGAGCCGAAAAGCCCCGCACAACCGAGGAATGTAACCGCGTGATCGAAGCGGTCAAGTCCATGAATGCCCGCGAGGTCGCGGGCCGCAAGGAGGCAGCATGACAAGTGATCAGATGTACTTTCTTTCGATGTTTTTCATCATCGCCGGCTCGGTCGGCGTCGGTTTTGGATTCGGACACCTTCGCGGCTATCTGAAAGGCTGGGACTCCGGCTTCAATTCGTGCTCTGCCATCTGGAACCAGTTCCGCGATGCCATCCAGGAGGACGAGGGCGATGTCCTCAACGCCAAGGAGATCAAATGAGTCTGCTTGCCACGATAAACGTCCATGCATGCGACTGGTGCGGCGAGATCGCCGTACTACACACCGATAACGATGTCGATTCGTTCGCGGCAAATTGGTCGGGCGACGACGAAAAGGATTGTTGCCCAACGTGCCAGGAGGAGCTTGAAAAAGATGCTAATTGAATTACATAAACACGTCGATTCGATGCCGCCACAGGGCGATGACTACGCCGGACGCTGTAAGTTTTGCGGTGATCTTGGCGTCAGGATCACTTCGCTCGGCAAGGTCGATGTTTGCCCTGACATTCAGCTCAAGAGACCGCACGTTGAGCCGAATGATGCTGCCAAGATCATCGAGCGTTGCTGCCGTTCGTTGATGTTTCGCAAGGTGCCGGTGAATCCGTTGTCGTTTGACATTGCTCGGGCGTTATCGAGACAGACGACCGATGATCCGGCACCTCGCCAAACCATGCTCGACAAGTATTTCGGTTGGGCGTCGAGCCAGCGTTTGCGGAAGTTTCACCTGGTGATCGAAGACCTGCGCGACGTTTGGCTGTTGCCCGTCGCGAGCCGCAAAGGAACGCCGCACGGTTACTGGATCGCGACTACTGAGGCCGATTTTAAGGAATGGGTAGACCGTTCAAAATCGGCTCCGATCAAGCAGTTAACCACTATTCACAAAGTCGCTCGGGCAAACTATCCGATCCTTGCCGAGCAGCTCGAGCTCGAATTTTGGAAAGATCTGCCGCCCGCTGAAAGGCTGGCTGCATAAAGCTCCGCCAAGTGAGCGAGCCCGGCCGTCTGGCGGAAACCAAATGTTGGCGGTCGGCATTTTCTATCTCGAAAGTCTATGTACTCAGCAATTCCATATCTTGCCCTCGGCGTCGTCCTGGCGACGGCTCTCCTGTGCATTTATCAGGAGGCTCTGGGTATCGATGAGTAGAGAACATCGCGACGATCATCGCTACGAGATCGAAGCACTATCAAAGGGCCTCGCCGTACTCGAGGCCCTCGAAGGGCTCCGGTGGGAACCGGTCAATGTGGCCACGATCATGGAGCGTACCGGCCTCAGCCGAGACACCGTCGATCGCACATTGAAAACCCTTCGCCTCCGCGGCTATGCCATTTGCGAGGCCGGCAAATGGACCGCAGGCAAACGCCTGCAGCGGGTATCTAGGAGCCTGACGCTCCACAAGCTTTAAATTCTTTCACGAAAGAATTTAAAACGCCCATTTTTGAGCAAAGGTCAATAAAACCCTGAAAATTGCAATTCTTGCGCGCACGAATTTAAAGGAGAGAAACGATAGTGAGTGACAAATTAAATAAACAGATCCGCGAACTCGAAGAGGAGCATGCGGCCGAGACCGTCGAATCGCATCTGGAAGCGTTTCGGCAAGAGGATCACGACCGCGCGATGTTCATCCTTGGCGGCGTGAATATCGCAGATAAGATCGCGACCTCGCTGAACGCCGAGGCGATCAAGGCACTGATCACGTTCCAGGAACAAAAGCTGCACGAGGCGTTGGGCTTCGAGACTTTTGTCGCATTCCTCAATGAATCGGAGTATTCGCCGATGTCGAAGCAGCAGTTCTACGACCGCAAAGCGATCCTCGAAAAAGAGGGCGAAAAGATGTTTGACCTGCTCACCGAGTTGGGAGTATCGATGCGCAAGAGAAAGCTGCTCGGCAAGGGAAGTGTGGAGATCGTCGGCGACATTGCCATTGTTCACGATGGCGGCGAAACGACTGAGATTCAGCTAACCGACAGGACACGACTGCTCGAAACCCTCACGGCCTTAGCCGAACGCCAACGCTGAAAAGTCGATCAAGCTCGAACGGCAAAAGGAAATGATAGACAAGCACGCCGATGAGAAACGTGATCTCTACGAAGAAATGGATCGCGTTCGTGCGTCGAAAGCCGCTCCGACTCCGGATGATCACATGATCGCCCGCGTTGAGCTGGGTCTCAGTTTTACACGCCTTCGGGATAGTGCTGCGGGCCTGTCAGAGATCGAGAAGGATCAGTTTCGCGACAGTGTCCTTGAGGACGTCGCCGGCTGGACCGCGAGCCTCCGCGAAGCCTACAAACCCGGCACTGCCGCTGCAAAGCCCGCTGCCGAAGCTGAGATCGTCGGCGAAACATTCGACGATGCTCTGACCAATTTTCTCGACAAGGTCGATCTCGATGATGTCGCGAACGACGGCGAATGAGCCGCTCAACTTTAAATCACAGGAGACTAAATTTTTATCATGAAACGACAAAATTACACCAAAGAACAGAACGAGCTGATTGCCGAAGACTGTGCCGCCTACGGCCTCGAACCTGAGCAAATCATCTTTTTCAGGGACGATCCAAAACCATTCTTCGACCGCGAGGCGACGGCGATCTTGCTCCACAAACTGACTAACGCGGTCGGTATTGAGGACTTTCCTGTCAGCTCGGTTTTCCCGGACAACATTACGATCCAGTACAAGGTCACGTTCGAGGACGGTTCGTTCGCCAGCTCCACCGGCATGGCAAACCTGAACGAAAAGATCGACGGCGAAGCGATGTCTCCCGAACAGATCAAAAGCCTCGCCACGGCCCGAGCTGCACGCAGTGCTTTGACCAATAAGGGTATCGACCTGGTAAAGCTGCACGGTTTTGGCAAGGGCCACAACGTTACTCGGTTTTCGGGACCGCCCGAAACGGAGCACGCAAAGCTGCTTCGCGAGGTTCACGCCCTCGGCGATGAGGTTGGCTACATCATTGGCAGTGACAAGGATCACTGGTACGCCCTATTGATAAGGCGTTACAACAAAACCGCCAGCAATAAACTGAGCGTCGAGCAGCTAAAAGACCTAGCCGCATTCCTTAAATCACAAAGACCTGCCATGCAGCAGGCGGCCTAAAACCAAAACACCTGGTCCCGCTGTCGTTTTCAGCCCGAACGGCAGCGGTCCATCACGACTAGAGCAATGACACGAACTGTACTTGGCGAGTTAGCCAAGGCCGAAATAATCGAGTGCATGGGACGGTGCCGCACACGCTCTGAGCGTAGCAGCGAGGCTGACCGTCTCTCCGCACATTACAAGGTTGGCAAGGATCGCATTTATGCGGTCACGAAGGCCGTCAGGCCGCAGCGAAAGATGAGATCGGACAAAGGAAAACGCATCGTCAATATTCGCCAGGATGAGGCTCTTCGCCTCGTCGCCGGGTGGGTACTCGAGTACGACGTTTCACCTGCCGAGGCGATCAATATGGCTCGTGATCGCGGTCTCGAGGTACCGATCGAGTTTCCGACGCTGACGCGCTACCTTCGCGAGTCCGGGCTTGATAAAAAGCACGCCGCAACGCGACGACACCGCACCGCCGCTTTGAGGCATCGGCTCCGGGCGAGATGTTCCAGTTCGACATCTCCGGTCTTAAATCCCGCTGGCTCGATCAGAAAACCCGGCGTATTATTTCCGTCTCCAGTCTCGAGGTTTCAAAGAACCATGAAAACACCAACAATGATCGTGTCAGAGTTTGGCGTTTCGCTCTCATTGACGATTTTTCCCGCCGTTGCTTTATCCGCTACGTTGGAGTCGCGAAGCCGAATAGCTCACACGTCGTTGATTTCCTGCTGCAGGCGTACAGTGAACTTGGCGTCCCGCAAACCCTTTACACAGATAACGACGCGATCATTAAGTTCGGTCGAAATGCCCGCACTACGGAGATTCTCAATAAGGTTCTCTTAGACCAGGGCGGCTATCAAAACACTTTCCACTTACCCGGTAATTCACGAGCTACCGGCAAGGTCGAACGCCTGCACCAGACCGTCGAGCAGTGCGAGAGATTCATAGGTCCTTACATCGCCGAGCGCGGCCAGCTGACCCTCGAAGCACTTAATGATCAGTTCGCCCGCGGCGTCATGCACAAGCTAAATAACTCAGTCCACAGCGAGACTGGCCAAAAGCCGCTGGAACGCTGGGAAAACACTCTGTCCGTCATACGCCGGCTCGATTATTCATCGCTTCGCTCCGCCTTTATGGCCGATGAGCATGAGGTCAAGCTCAAAGGCGATCTGACGTTCCGGCTCAAAGGCAAAACCTATCAGCTGCCGCAGTCCGAGATCTATCCATTTGCGAACTGGACGACTCGCAGCGAAAAGCTGCGGATCATATTCCCGGACGATCAGCCGTTCTTCACGGTCGTCGGCTTTGATGGCCTTGAGTACGACGTGCCGAAGGATCTCTACAAACCGGACACTGCCGGCGAATACCGCTCGACAGCTCAAACCGATGCGGAAACGCTTCGGAAGGAGCTCAAGCAGGTCGCCAAAGAGGATGCGAAACGCGTCCGCACCGTCTCGTCCGAGGGCCGTGTTGCCGAACCGATCCGGTTCTTCGACGAGTCGGTCAACGATCAGCCAGCAGCGATGCCGAGCAATATTGCCCGTTTCCCAAAACCGGAAACTGTCGCGGTTCCGCTCGAACGCCTCGCCGAGGCAGCCCCCGGACGTGTCCGCGAGGATCTCTACACCGGCCGCATGCTCACCTGTTGGGAAGCCTGCGACCTCTACAAACAACGTTTCTCGACTCTTGCTGAGTGCAAGTCTTTCATGGATTCGATGTTCGCATCGCGTGATGAGACCTGCTTTGTCCCTCAGTCCGAGATCGAGAGTGGCATAGACGCCGGGCGGCAGACCGAAGCCGTTCCGCAGAGGATATTGCGAGCCGTTTAGTGCCGCATTCAAATAGGAGATTTTCCGATGAAACAGTCAGCCCTTCAGCCCGAAGATATTGCCTTTTGCCAGGCGGTAGACGAATTCTGCCAACGCAATGAGATCTCACATCGCAAGCTCGGTCACATGTGTACGTCACCGCAGCAATATTTCTCCAAGTCGAATGCGTTTCGTTTGCGATCGGGCGAGGCTCCACTCATGTTGGTGCGACGTATGCGTCCGATCCTCTTCGACGCTTTTGCTGATTTATTAACTACAAAGGGCCTCACTTCCACTGAGGTCGAAGCCGAACTTTCCACTGTTTTTGAACCACAGGAGTACAACATAATGATCGCCAATCGCTGCCCCCTTACACCCGAGGCCGTTCGCTATTTCGGCTTCAAGTATGATCCCTTCGACGTCGATCGCCTTCCGGTCGAGGACGAGGTCTTTACCAATCCCGAGCTTGATTCGGTCTCTGCCCGCGTCCGCGACGCCGCCGTGCTTTATCAGCGTTTCGTCGCGATCATCGGCGGTGTCGGTTCGGGCAAAACTCTGCTCAAGCTCCGTGTCGCCGGCGAAGTCGAGGGCCACGCCAAGCTGCTCTACCCCGAGTTTTTTGACATGTCCGAGGTCACTGTCCACGGCATCGCGAACAAGATCCTTGCAGAGCTCGGGCAAAAGATCCCTCAGAACAAAGAGGCTCGCGTGTCACGCATTCGCGAGGTCCTCACGCAAATGCAGCTCGAGGGAACGCCCGTCGCGATCGTCCTGGATGAATGCCATCGCCTGCAAAACCGCGTGGTCTCATCGCTCAAAAACTTTTGGGGAAATGACCAATGGCCGCAATGCTCGCCTGCTCGGCGTCCTGCTCTTCGGCCAGCCCGCGTTTGTTGATTCAAAGCTCCGCGAGGTGGAGTTTAAGGAGATCCGTCAGCGTGTCCAGATCATCCAGATGCCCGAGCTGACCAAAAGCACAAAGACCGGCCCGGCTGACATCAGCGGCAGTTCAGCCTACATCCAGCACCGCATCAATGTAGCTGGTGGCAGCTTTGACCAGATGTTCGAGCCTGAAGCGATTCGCCGGATCTGTCTCAATGCTCAATCGCCGCTCGCCCTCGGCAACCTCGCCAACGAGGCCCTCATGGAGGCCTTTCGTCTCGAAGAAAAGAAAGTTCAGGCTGGCTTCGAAATGTTCAAAAAACTCGGTGACGGCCGCTCCGTCGTCGGCATTAGGAGGTCTGCAGCGTGAGGAAGCATGCCGGCACCTGTCTCGAGTATTCGCGAGTTTACGATTCACGCTACCGCAGCCCTGATCACGTCTACCGAAAACGGGTGTGCCAGCGATGCAAACGATCGTTCACAACCCGCGAGATCGAACAGGACGAATACGATCGGCTCATGAAGCTCGACCAGCTCCGGCAGCACATGCACGACATGGCCCTCGAGCTCAGCGGCCGTTTCCTCGACCCTCAACCCGAACCGGGCAAGCCCGCCGCAATGCCTTCGAATCCGCGGCTTTCAATCGAATAAGAACTAAAGTATCAGGCGAAGGCGGCGGGAGTGATGACCCGCCGCCAAGCTTGAAGGAGTTAGCCAATGTTAGAAAAACTCGGACTCGTAAAGCTCGTGGAGGAATGCGGCGAGCTGCAGCAAATAGCTGCTAAGAAAATGGCTCGTATGGATACAGACGAGCACTGGGACGGAGCCGGAAGCCTGAAAGAACGACTCGAAGATGAGATCGGTGACGTGATGGCAGCAGTGTCGGTTGTCGTTGGTAATTTTGACCTTGATGACGATCGAATATTTGCCCGAGGCGATCGAAAAAGGGAGCTGTTTGAAAAGTGGATGACGGAGGATCAAGGCGATGCCAAAGAAATGTGAATGCTGCCGCTTTTATGGAATGTGGCTCGAAAAACCAGTTTGCAATAACTCCAACGCGATTGCCGTCTCGCTCGATATTTCACGCGACATCTGCGACCGCGAAGGCGACGGACACTTCGTCTACTTCGAGCCAAAACACCCGCAAGCCGGAGCCTGTTTCGTCCAGATCATCCGCGAACAGCCCAAAACGCTTGCTCAATCTGCATAAGGAGACCATGAATGTTAGCCACTGTCCAGCCAACATTATTTCAACACGAGACCCGTTCCGCTTCTCTCGATCGGCGCCGAATCTATCGCTATGAACTCTGGCGGCAATGGTCGCCCGAACCGCGCCGGTATGTGAATTTCGTCTGTCTAAACCCATCGACTGCCGATGAAAACACCGACGATCCAACCGTCCGCAAATGCGTCAAATTTACCCGCTCCTGGGGCTTCGACGCTCTATGCATAACCAACCTATTTGCCTTTCGTGCGACCGACTTTAAGGTCGCGATGAAGGTCACCGATCCAGTCGGATTCGGTAACGATCGGCACATTATTTCTGTCGCACAAGACGCCTCTCTAGTCGTCTGTGCATGGAGTCGCAACGGTGCTTTTATGGGCCGCGGCTCGATCGTCCGTCGAATGCTCGCTCGGTTCGATCCTCACTATCTGCGGCTGACTCGGGAACAGCCGTGGCATCCGCTTTATCTGCCCGACAACACTAAGCCCTCGCGATGGTATTCGCGAGATTTTAAAAATAAGGAGACTAAATAATGGCTGATACACAGCAAAAATTCGTTATCTGTCGAACTTACTCTGCGGGAGTTTTCGCAGGGTTTCTTGAGAGCCGCGATGGCAAAGAGGTCGTTCTGACCAAAGCTCGCCGTCTCTGGCGTTGGTATGGTGCTGCGTCCCTTTCGCAGCTCGCGATGGAAGGCACGAAGCAGCCGAAAGACTGCAAGTTCCCGGTAGCCGTAGACCGGGTCGAGCTGACCGAAGCGATCGAGATCCTCGACGTGACGCCGGAGGGCGAAAAAGTCGATTGACGAGGTGCCTGTATGGTCGGTGTAGGTAACGGCGACGGCTACGGCTCCGGCTCCGGCTCCGGCTACGGCGACGGCTCCGGCTACGGCTCCGGCTCCGGCTACGGCGACGGCTCCGGCTCCGGCTACGGCTCCGGCTACGGCTACGGCTCCGGCTACGGCTACGGCTACGGCTACGGCTCCGGCTACGGCTACGGCGACGGCTCCGGCTACGGCTCCGGCGACGGCTACGGCGACGGCTACGGCTCCGGCTAAATCACTACTTCGGGAGCGGTCAAAGCACCGCTCCCGAAACCTAAAGGCAATGAAAAAAAGCGTCCCTGAAAATCTAAAAACTCGCCCGGATCTCGACGACATGACGTGGATCATCTGGCTGCAGCAGCAACCCGAATACAAACCTCTACAGGTCGCTGAGTTGTACCGGAAGATGCTCGAATGGTGCGTGAAAAAAGGGAAAACACCCACCCGACTCCGTCTGCTCAATTGGCTGACCCGAGAATGCGAATCAATGCCCATGTCCTACGAACCGGCGTACTTTGAACCGCCATCAGTTGAGGTCACCCCAGACCCGCCCTGCGAATACTGCGGCAAAGAAAACTGTCTACTACTCCACCGAGAGGAGCGAGGAATTTAAGTGCCCAACCTTCGTTCAAAATTTAAAACCGATCGCTTTGATCAGCTGCCGCTCTCGCGCACCTGTAATAAGTGCGGTAAAGACAAGATGCGTGACGAGATGATCATCCAGCACCGACACGACGACAGCGGTAATTACTACTATTTTCGCCCTCGTTGTAAGGACTGTAACAACTCAGCCGAGCGTGGTCATCGTCGCGAATACAAGACTAAATACCTGCAAAACTGGCGCAAACAAAACGCCGAGGTAAATGAAAGCTATTGGCGAAACGACGAGACGCGGGAAGCTGCTAAAGTCCGGGCCCGGAGCTTCTCCCAGGATCACAAAGACGCGATCGCGATCCAGCGTCGTTTATATAACCGCGGCGAACAGGTGACCATCGCCGCAGCTCGTGAGCTGCTGGCTCTATACGGTCGATGCTACCCAACACGCTACGGATTGACGCTGAAAGGGCTCAAACGATGCGAGCAGATCAGATCACGCTTGCGCAGTCGATCTGAGAAATATCGAATGCTGTCGAGCTTCGAGATCCGCGTCATGGTTTATGAGGAAAGCGAGGAAGAAGTCGGCCTTGTCATTCCACCAGAACAGCAGCCAATTCCGTATCCAAAAGCCGCCGAAAACTTGCGGAATTTTCACCAAAGGAAAAACGCCGAGAAGCCACCGCAGGAGGTGTCCCTATGACAAACGAGTATTGTGATTATTGCCAAGGACTGCAACGCGAGATTGTCGCCTGCGGGTGCTGCAAACAAGCGAAGGAACGCTACGCGAATGCAATCGAAGAGAAACCGAAGACTGATTTCGCCTCGCTGCAGATCGAGAAAGATATACCGCTAATAACGGCTCGTCCATTCGATGGCCTTAGACAGGTGATCGCGAAGATGGAGGTCAACGATTCCGTTTTGGTACCGGGCTTTACACGACGCGATAAATTCCACCATTTGCTTAGACTACCCGACAAGAAATTCACGTCCCGCAAGGTCGAAGGCGGAGTCCGGGTCTGGAGATTGCATGAACGCCGCCACCGCCCGAATTCACTGCCGCCCGGCCGTTAGCGACAAGACCGCCGCGGCACTGATCGAAATGATGCAGGTCGCAGCCAAACAGCTATACGGCTACGAAGGCCCGGTCGATGTAGAGATCCTACCCGACCGTGAAGCATTCTTCGAAACCTACGAAACACCGTCACAAGACGATTTCTTCTATGCCCAGCACATGTTTTAACCTCGAGGGTTTTAAAATGCGAAAGAGCGGCAATCGCCGCTCTTTTTTGTTGTTTTAGTTAGTCGCCCTTGCTCGACTTCTTTGCCTCGTCGTCTTGATATTCGATCTTCTTACCAGACCGAGCTTCGAGGATTGGCAGACTCGTTCGAATGATGTCTTTGCCGAGTTCGAAGATGGCGACTTCCTCCTTTCCATCGGTCCCTTTGTAACCGATTGTTACGAAGTGTTTACGCTTCTTTGAAAAGAGCAAAAACAGCCCGATCGGCCCCAGCAAGATGGCCGACCCGATGGCAGCCCCAACGCGACGTCCGGCTTTCTGTCCGTACTCCAGATCGATCATCTGATCGTATGGAATTGAGTAGGTCTTTTCTACTTTATTCAACTTATAGCTAAACACCAGCTCCTTCGTGTTGTCGAGATCGAGTTTGCCTTCTGCCGGCTTTTTCATGCCCGGAAAGTCTTTATCTTTCGTAGTGCCGCCCTGATAAGCAGCTCCTTTGCTGTCGATGCCGGCAAATACGCTGGACGTCGCGAACAGCGAAATTAGGATGAGAGATGTAAGTATTCGTTTCATTTTGTGAGAACTCCTGAATTATGGGTTTTTTGAGACTGTCGCGATATTATGCCTGGCTCCGGATGAAGTCAAGTTGCGCCGGTTTTGATATATATATATATTGATGGAGCCCTAATTAGAGATGAATGAATTGGAAGATTGATCGCGATATTCGCCAGAATTCAGTTTTGACCCTATCAAAACATTACAACCGATCGAGCGACTCAATTTCCCCCGATTCCGGAGAATATCGTGTTTCACTACCCCTCAATATCTTCTCCCCTCTCAAAGAGTCCCGGAAGGGGACGTTCTCGGCCTCAAATCTCAACTGCGAGACGCGGGAGCCAATGTTTGGTTCATATATGCCAACGAGGCGGGACATGGCGTCGGAGGACGCTTCGTCACGGCGGCGATGTATGAATTTATTAAGACTCACATACGGAGGAAATGAAATGAAACGAATCAAAACTCTTCTCTTGGGGATGGCCTTGACAACCGTGTTAGCGGGCAATATTTTCGCAACTGGCGGGGTGTTGCCAGCAACCAGTGGCATCGTCACCTATGCGTTGACCGCGTTGCTATCGCTCGCGGGCGGCAATGATCAATGTCCCCTGCGACAGTGTACGACTTGTAGGCCGAACAATGAGGGCGGTGATAATGGCAATGGTGATTGTCGTCCTACACCGGACTAGGAGTAACTTTGATGAGAAACAAACCGAACATGTGGGCTTGTGCGACAAGATCAATTCTGGTCATTTTCGCATTAGCCCTCATGTCGGAAAAATCTTTGAGCCAACCCGGTTCACAGAACATTTCTAAGCTATATTCAAAGGGATACTTTGAAGAAGTAGCCAAACTCGCCCCTGCTCAAATCTCGCGACTCTCACAATCCGGACGATTGTCAGAAGCATCTCATATAGCCTTTCGAACTTGTCGGACTTTCATCCAACTGGGTCGATATGATGAAGCTGCTCAGGTTGTTGATCCATTCATTTCCGATCCCAAACTACGAATTCGCTTTCCCGACTCTGTCGTATCTCTTTACCTATGTAAGGCAGCAGTTTTTCGTTCAAAGCGTGATTTTGGAGCGGCTTGAAAACCTGCGACTAGCGAACTCAATGTCGACAAATGACTCAGCATCGCTCGCAGCTTACCAGTTGGAGGTCGGTCGGACCCTATATTCAGCGGGTCATGATTTTGCAGCGATCATATGGTTGGAAAAAGCTGAGAAAGAGGCTCTGGCGAACGGCCACATTTCGATTTACTATGACGCACTACGATTTCTGAGCCTAGCTTGGAGTGCGAAATTCTACTATGCCAACGCTCTTATTTATGCGGAACAATTAGTTGCGAAATCTTCAATGGGAGAATTCGAACATCGCAACAGAATCGCTCATCTTGAATTAGCGAACCTGCTCGATGTCACCGGTCAGCCACAACGATCGAGGGACCTGTATCTCAAGGGCCTGGCCCTTTCGACTCGAGCTAGAGTGGACTATCACGCCGGACAGTTCCTTTCAAGCCTCTTGCTGCGATCGTTATATGAGAATGATATTGAAGCCGCTAAAAACTACCTGGCAGGATTGGAATCAATCGATAAACAAAAGCAGTTTAGTTTTGAGCGTCTTCTAGGGCGGGCCTTGGTCGAGAACTTCAAGGGAAACCCATTAGTCTCAGAGGAGTATTTTTCAAGGCTGGCAAACGAGAAAGGCACTTCCGATTTCATTGTTCCCTATTGGAGAAGCACGATTGCCGAGCGAGATCAGAACTGGAAAGAACTTATCACGAATGCTCATCATCTACGTAAATTGACGGAAAATGAAAATTTTCAAGACGACCTTCCCCGGATCTATTTCAAACTCGCATTGGGTTCATGGCGGCTAGGCGACGAGCGATCTGCGAGGGAATATGCGGCAAAATCGCTCTCCTTGTTTGAGCCTTTTCGAAACTCACCTACCGTCGATCTTTCGATTGCGATGATGGAGGTTCACCATTCCGTCTATAGGCTACTCAGCGAGATTGAGGTTGCTGGCAATCCCACGAAAGCCTTTGAATATTCTGAGCTACTTAAAGCAAATCTGCTTAGGGGACAGAATCGAACGGTCCGTCCTGAAGCCACGTCCTGATCTATCCGAATCGATCCGAAACAGACTTCTCGCGACTTCTCGCAACTACATTGAAGGAAAAGAAGATGAGGCGGCCCTAATAGAGTTGGAAAACGGCATCGTGAGAGATAAACAAACAGCGAGCAAGGAAATTCCGGATCTCTCGACACAGGGCTTGAAAATTCCCGAGGACGTGACAGTAGTTTCCTATGAATTCACGTCGTCAGGCAAACTCCTTGCGTTCGTACTGGAATCTAAAAAACCGTTGCGTTCCTTGGAACTTGACATCACAGAAGGAGATATCTCTAAACTCGCGTCAGAGACCCTAATTAAAATAAAGGATCGAATATTCTTCAAGAGCGACGCTAAGAGACTCTACGATTTACTGTTTAAACCATTAGACCTAAAATCCCGTCACCTTGTAGTTGTTCCTGACAAGCTTTTATGGAGAATACCTTTCCATGCCCTGAGCCCAGACGGTAATAAGTACTTAATCGAAACCAATTCCGTCTCTTATTCACCGTCGGTTTACTTGCTGAAGCAACAGCTTTCATCCCAGCCGCCCCGCAGACAAACTATTCAGATCTTTGCGAACGATACGTTCAACCGACAGAAACTAGCCTATGTAAATAGCGAGGCGATAAATATTGGAAAGCTATTCGGAATCTTGCCTCAGCTCCATGCCTCGAAATCAGATTTCCTAAAATCTGCTGCGGAAACTGACATCCTTCATTTTTCCATGCATGCTCAACTAGATAGCGAAAATTCCTTATCTTCATTTCTTGCCTTTCAGCAATATGCCGGGGACTCTGGCGAATTGACGGTCAACGATCTCCTATCGACCCGCCTTAAGCCAAACAACTTAGCATTCCTCGCATCTTGCGACACGAGCAAAGTGCAAAGCGGCGAAGGGCTGGTCAGTATTCCGTGGGCAATGCTGGGTTCAGGGAGCACATCGGTGATCTCATCTCAGTGGGGGGTAAATGACAAGTCAACGCAATTATTTGCTACTGCGTTTTATGCTGAGTACCTCAAAGGACACTCCACTTCGATCGCTTTACAGAAAGCAGCGATTTCATTAATCCAAAACAAGCAACATGGGTTTCATGAGCCATACTTTTGGGCAGCCTTTAATATTCTCGGGGATTTTCGCTAGATTTGGCTTCTTTTTGAATCAGACTGTCGTGCAGGCGCTCCAATCTGGATCAATTTCGCGCCAAAACTCGCCATATTCTACTCTTTAAGTGAGGAATAAATCTTGCAATGTATGCAGCAACTATGGTGCATTATGGAAAGTGAGTTTGTTGTCATATCAAAAATCGAATTTGCCACCTTGCTTCGTGAAGTCATTAATGAAGAGATCGAAGCTCAAATTGGCCCTCTCAAAGCAGTAATTGCGATTAAGCAAAAAGACGCATGTGGCGCGGTTGGGATTACGGATGATACAGCTCGTCACAGAGTCGTCCATGGCGAGGTGTCCCCACTGCAGAAGGACGGATCTAGACTGATATATTTCGAATTAAACGCCCTACAAGGACTAAGGCCCAGAAAATCGCTAAGAAAAAAGTGAAAGGTTTAGAAGATCAAATAGATACTAAAATAGATAAATAACGAAAAAGGCGTCCGTGTTGGACGCCTTAACTGTTGCAATAATTGGTGATCCGAGCAGGACTCGAACCTGCGACCCAGTGGTTAAAAGCCACTTGCTCTACCGACTGAGCTATCGGACCACAAACGAGAATAATACAACGATGAATGCATTTTGCAAAGTGCCAAATGCACAATATCGTACGCTTTAGGATTATTGATGTTGATCGAGTGAAAGCTCCATGCGAATGTCTGCGCGGGCGTATTCCGAATTTGGGTCCGTTGGAACCTCCACAAAGCCAAATTTGCGATACAAAGCGAGGGCTGGTTGGAGTGAGCGGTGCGATTCGAGAAAAATTAGTGGCGTTCCGGACGCCTTCGCGTGCTCGATGGACCTCTGCATAAGGTGGTTTGCGATTCCCATACCCTGAAACTCAGTAGCAACCGCCATTTTAGTTAGTTCCAGAACTCCGTCTTCCGAGGGAATTAGTGCAACCGTGCCCGCCGCGAGGCCAGATACGATCGCCATGAATATCTGACCGCCGGGTGCGATCACGGCCTCACGCGGGTTATCGAGAATGTCGCGATCATGCTTCTCGACGGCGAAAAACTTTTCGATCCATTCGTAGTTCAATGCGGCGAAATCTTCGGCCCATTCATCGTTAAATTCAACGATCTCGACTGTCGCAGATCTCATAGTTTCGCTCTAAGCTTTGGCTTCGAACCAGCCTTCCATGACAGACTCTTTGAGAATGATCGTCTGATCGCGTTCCGGTCCGGTCGATATGAGCCCGATCTCAACGCCGATCTGATCGGATAGAAAACGGACATACGCTTGCGCCTTTTCCGGCAGCTTGTCGAAATCTGTCGTTCCAACCGTATCGGACATCCAGCCTGACAGCGTCTCGTAGATCGGTTTGATCTTTGTTAACTCACTGGAAACTGCCGGAAATGTATCAACGCGTCGCCCGTCGATCTCGTACCCGACGCATACCTTGATCTCTTCGAGAGCGTCGAGAACGTCGAGTTTGGTGAGAGCAACAGAATCGAACCCGTTCAGCTCAGCCGCATAACGTGTCGCGACCGCATCGAACCAACCGCACCGACGCGGCCGTTTCGTGACCGAGCCGTATTCGTTGCCGCGCTGACGAATCAGATTCGCCATATCTTCTTCCGAATCGATCATCTCCGTCGGGAACGGCCCTTCTCCGACGCGCGTTGCATATGTGCGGACGATACCCAGAACACCGGTAATATGGTGCGGGGGAATTCCCGCTCCTACCGAAGCACCGCCTGCGGTCGGGTTCGATGACGTGACATATGGATAAGTGCCGTGATCCACATCAAGTAGAGTCGCCTGTGCACCTTCAAGCAATATCTTTTTATTGGCCTTGCGAGCTTCCGCGAGGAAATGCGAGGTTTCGCAAACAAATGGCCGCAGACGTTCGACGAGCGGCGTAATTTCTTCGAGGATCTCATCGGCCCGCAGCGGTTGGTTACCGAACAGAACGATTATCCGATTGGCCTCTTCGAGATTGCGTTCGACTCGCAGTTTCAAAAGCTCGGGGGACATAGCATCGGCGACCCGGATACCGCGTCGTCCTGCTTTGTCTTCGTACGCCGGGCCGATCCCACGAAGTGTTGTGCCGATCTTTTCGTTCCCGAGACGTTCTTCCGACGTGTGATCAAGAGCACGATGGTACGGCATGATCAGGTGAGCACGGCTCGAAACTTTGAGACGGTCCGGCGTGACTGAGATTCCCTTTTCAGCGATCTGATCGACCTCTTCGAAAAAGGCTTTTGGGTCGATAACCATGCCGTTACCGAGAACGCAGGTTTTGTCTTCGTGAATGATACCAGAAGGTAAAAGCCTGAGAACAAAGGCTTTATCACCGACATAGACGCTGTGGCCGGCATTGTGTCCGCCCTGATAGCGGGAGACAATGTCGAACCGATCCGCGAGCAGGTCAACGACCTTTCCCTTACCTTCGTCACCCCACTGGGCTCCGATAATAACAATTATCATAAATGTGTCTGCCAACCAAGGGCATTTTTAACAGGGATAAAATGGATGAAAGAGATAAGAGGGAACAACCTACCCATCCCTTACATCATCTTCAACCCTGTCAATTCATAGTCCAATTATACAGGTCAACATAATTCCTCGCCGCGTTTTCCCACGAATTATCGACCGTCATGCCGTTCCGCTGGATCTTTGCCCAGGATTCCTTATCTTCGTAAGCGAAACGAGCCTCATAGATCTTTTCCAGCAGCTTATCTGCCTGATACGGACCAAATTTGAACCCATTTCCGCGACCGCTGACGGCGTCCCAATTTTCAACCGTGTCGTCCAGTCCGCCCGTGGCTCTAACGATCGGGATCGTTCCGTATCTTAATGAATACATTTGGTTTAGCCCGCACGGCTCAAACTTCGACGGCATCAGGAACATGTCCGCTCCCGCTTCGATCAGATGTGCCAGGCTTTCATTATAGCCGATGTAAACGCCGACCCGCGAGGGGGCATAGTCGCGAAGTGTCTGCAGAAATTGCTCCGAGTCTTTCTCGCCCGAACCAAGCGCAATAAAGAAGCCGCCAGCCGCCAGAATGTCACCCGCTCCCTGTCTAATTAGCTCAACTCCTTTCTGCGAAGTCAGACGCGTAACGGACGCGAATATCGGGCGGTCGAGTTCGATCGTCAGATGAAAGCGATCTAGCAATGCTCGTTTGCATTCTGCCTTTCCCGAGAGATCGTCGATCGAGAAATGTGCCGGCAGTTCTTTGTCTGTTTCGGGATTCCACTCCTCGTAATCGACACCATTTGTGATGCCGATCAACCGGTCAGCACGTTTTCGCGTAAGCCAATCAAGTCCTTGGCCAAACTCAGGCGTCTGTATTTCATAACCGTATCGACGCGAAACGGTAGAAAGCGTATCCGACCTTTCGAGGCCCGCCTTCATAGCCGATGCATAGCCATTAAAGCTAAAACTATCGCGGGCCAAACCGCTCGAAAATCCAAGCGCAGGTAATTCCCCTAATGGAAAACCACCTTGGTATGCCATGTTGTGGATCGAGAAAACCGTTCGGGTGTTTCGCCAATACGACTGATACTGTCGCCTGGCAGCGATCTCGACCGCCGCGAATCCACAATGCCAGTCGTTCAGGTGAACTATGTCGGGTGCCGCTCCGATGCGTTCTAGCAAGACAAGTGCGGCGTGATTGAAGAAGGCAAAGCGTTCGTAGTCCTCTGTATACCCGTAAATCGAGTCGCGGTGAAACAGCGACGGAGCATCGATCAGAAAGGTCGGAGAGCCGTTTGCCTCGCTGTAAAAAGCTCTCGCATGGTACGGGCGTCCGCGCCAATTTAGCCACAGATCATCTATCGCCGTGCTCCAGAGATATTCGCCTTTCGTCTGCCAATAACAAGGGGTGATCAGAAGCGAATCGATGCCGATCTGCTTTAGCGCCTTCGGCAACGCCCCCGCGACGTCTCCCAGGCCTCCGGTCTTGGAATATGGAACTGCTTCAGCAGAGATTACGGCTACGCGCATAAATGAAAAAGTTATCGGTTGTCCGCCGTCAGTTGTCAGAAAGATCCGAAAACTAACTGCTGACAACCGACAACTGACAACTGACAACTACTATGTTTGCATCGACGCTAAAAATTCAGCGTTTGTCTTGGTCTTAGAAAGCCTTTCCAGGACAACTTCCATCTGCTCGACTGGCGACAGCGGATTGAGCACGCGACGCATGACCCAGATCCGGTTAAGGTTTTCCTTATCGATGAGCAATTCTTCCTTTCGAGTACCCGAACGCTGAAGGTCGATCGCCGGAAACAGACGCTTGTCCGAGAGCTTGCGGTCGAGGTGAATTTCCGAGTTACCGGTTCCCTTGAACTCCTCGAAAATAACGTCGTCCATTCTTGAACCTGTATCGATCAGGGCCGTCGCGATGATCGTTAAGCTACCGCCCTCCTCGATGTTACGTGCCGCACCAAAGAACCTCTTCGGCCTCTGTAGAGCATTAGAGTCAATACCGCCCGACAGGATCTTACCTGACGGCGGAACCACAGCGTTGTGTGCCCGCGCGAGACGAGTGATCGAATCCAAAAGTATAACCACGTCGCGTTTGTGCTCGACCAGGCGTTTGGCCTTTTCAATGACCATGTCGGCAACCTGCACGTGGCGTGTCGGCGGTTCGTCAAAGGTCGAGGAAATGACCTCACCCTTAACGCTGCGCTGCATGTCCGTAACTTCCTCAGGACGCTCGTCGATCAGCAAAACGATCAGTGTGACCTCTGGATGGTTCATCGTGATCGAATTGGCGATAGTTTGCAGCAGCATCGTCTTACCGGTACGCGGTGGAGCGACGATCAAAGCACGCTGGCCTTTACCGATCGGCGTGACGAGATCCATGACGCGGGCAGCGATGCGTTCAGGATCACCTTCGATCTCCATCGTCAACTGCTCGTCCGGATAGAGCGGCGTCAGGTTGTCAAAGAAAACCTTCTCTCGCGACTGCTCGGGCGACTCGAAATTGATGGCCTCGACCTTAATGAGAGCGAAATAACGCTCCCCTTCCTTTGGCGGGCGGATCTGGCCGGAAACGGTGTCGCCGGTTCGTAGGTCAAATTTGCGGATCTGGGACGGACTGACATAAATATCGTCCGGGCCAGGCAGATAGTTGTATTCCGGAGCACGCAGGAAGCCGAATCCATCGGGCAGCGTCTCCAATACGCCTTGCGAAAAAATAAGTCCGCTTTTCTCGGTCTGGGCCGCCAGAACCTTGAAGATCAGTTCCTGCTTTCTCAGCCCGGTCGCACCTTCTATGCCCATTTCCTTGGCGATGTGCGTCAGTTCGCTGATCGACATATCTTTGAGGTCGCCGATATTCAGGGTCGTATCTTCGGAACTTCCGTTGTTATTGTCAGAACCCTTTTTCTTCTTTTCAGAAGGGTCGGAACTTACGGCATCGATTTCCTCGACCGGAGCAATTTCCTTTTCGTCAACAGGTGCGGATTTCGCAACTTTCGGTCTACGGGTTTGTGTGGTTTTAGTGGCCATTTTAGAGTCTAGATAATTTGGACGTCGGTTTACCTTGCGACAGCATTCTGCGGTTTTTACGAATTTTCTCGCGCGTTAACGCCCTTGGACTATTCAGAAAGATAAAGCGGAAAAAATCGTACGGATTGTATGTAGTAATGCCAGTGAAATAAGCTAAAGAAGCTTTCAGAGAACTCAAAAGAATCCGGGAACCATAATTATTACAATATGTGATGTTAAAAATCAACCGGAGGTTTAATAATTATTTATCGCCGCGTTAATTTCCGCCCAAACCTGGTCGCGTCCGCGCCCCGTTTGGGCCGAATAACTCAATATCTTGGCACCCGGCAGGACCTTTTCCGCTTCTTTCAACGATTTTCTAAGCTCGTTCGCCGATGTCTTGTCCGACTTTGTCGCGACAATTAGATGCGGCTTACCATTGAACTCAAGCCATTCGTTAAGTTGAATATCCAGATCTGATGGCTTGTGCCTTGAATCCACAAGTTGGATACACAGTGCTAATTCTTCCCGTTCACCCAGGTACTCTTCAGCCATTTTCCCCCAGTCCGCACGCATTGTTTTTGAGACCTTCGCGTAGCCGTAGCCCGGCAGGTCAGCAAAATAGAAGCTGTCGTTTATCAGAAAGAAGTTAATGCTCTGTGTCCGCCCCGGCGTATTTGAAGTACGAGCCAGGCCTTTGCGCAAAAGCAACGAGTTAATCAGGGACGATTTTCCCACATTCGAACGCCCCAAGAAGGCGATCTCCCGTCTGCCGTCAATGATCCAATGGCGCTTTTCAAACGCGCTCTTAACAAAATCGGCAGATGTGATCTTCATCGAGTTTCCCGGGGATCCAATCTATTCAACGGTCGCGGATATCTCCGTAGCCGCGGAATCAGAACTCCATACGACCGGCGTCTCGAGCTTTATTTCGCGACCGCCATCTTCGAGAGCAAGACCCAAAACTTCGTCTATATACTCTACCGCGTGGATCGTCAGATCATCACGTACTTCGTCAGGGATATCGACCAGGTCTTTCTCGTTTTCCTTTGAAAGGATAATAGTTTTCAACCCAAATCGATGTGCCGCGAGCAGCTTTTCTTTAACGCCCCCAATCGGTAATACCTTGCCGCGAAGCGTAATTTCGCCGGTCATTGCAACATCGTGGCGAGCCGCCTTCCCTGTCATTACCGAAACCATTGCAGTTGCGATCGTGATACCTGCGCTCGGCCCATCCTTTGGTATCGCACCTTCGGGAACGTGAATGTGCAGATCTTTCTCGCGAAATATTGCGGAATCGATTCCCAATTCGTCCGCCCGCGTTCGAATGCACGTCAATGCAGCTTTTGCCGATTCCTGCATTACTTCACCGAGTTTCCCTGTCAAAGTAACGTCACCTTTTCCCTTAACAAGCGTCGCCTCGATCTGTAAAACATCGCCGCCAACCTCTGTCCACGCCAGTCCATTCACCAACCCGATCTCGCTCTTGCGAGCAATATCCTGCTTGCGATACCGGATAACACCGAGAAGTTGCTGTACCATTTCAGCATTGACTACAACCCGGAAATTTTCTTTGTCATCTGAACCGACAAACTTCCGGGCGATCTTCCTAAGGCACGAGCCGATCTCGCGCTCAAGGTTTCGGACCCCGGCTTCGCGGGTGTAATGCCTGATGGTTTCAATGATCCCATCGTCTGTAAACACAACCCGTTCCGCATCGATTCCGCTGTTCTCACATTGCTTGTCGATCAGATGCTGCTTCGCTATTTCAAGCTTTTCACGCTCGGTGTAGCCGGAAAGATTCAAAATCTCAAGCCTGTCCTGCAAAGCAGGTGGAATCGTGTGCAAAACATTGGCCGTAGCGATAAAAAATACGTGCGAAAGGTCATAGTCAACGTCAAGATAATGGTCGCGGAACGTGCTGTTCTGCTCCGGATCCAAGACCTCGAGCAACGCTGCGCTCGGGTCGCCGCGATAATCGCGTCCGAGCTTGTCGACCTCGTCAAGAAGGATAACAGGGTTCGTGGTTCCTGCACGTTTCATTAACTGGACGATCTGCCCCGGCATTGAGCCGATATACGTGCGCCGATGCCCGCGGATCTCGGCCTCGTCATGAACTCCGCCCAGTGCCAGTCGCACAAATTTCCGGCCCGTCGCGTTGGCTATCGATTTTCCAAGCGAGGTTTTACCGACTCCCGGAGGCCCGACGAAGCATAGGATCGTCCCTTTCGGATTCTTTACAAGCTGACGAACTGCGAGGAATTCCAGGATCCGTTCCTTGATCTTTTCAAGCCCGTAATGGTCTTCGTTAAGCGTCTTTTCTGCTTCACTTAGCTCCTCGATCTCCTCGGAACGCTGCTGCCACGGCACGTTGATGAGCCAGTCCAAATAAGTCCTCGCGACCGTTCCCTCGGCGGACATCGGCGGCATCGATTCGAGGCGGCCGAATTCCTGCATTGCCTTGTCGGTTGCCTCCTCGGTCATACCGGCTTCAACTATCTTTTCTTTAACTCTTCCAGCTCGGCTTTATCGTCTTTTCGGCCCAGTTCTTTGTGGATGGCTTTGATCTGTTCGTTGAGATAATATTCCCGCTGATGCTTGTCCATCTGTTTCTTGGTACGGGAATGGATGTTGCGGTCGAGCTGGCGTTTTTCGATCTCGGCTTCGAGCACTTCGACCAGCTTTTGCAGGCGTTCGGCGACCGAAACGGTCTCGAGCAACTCCTGCTTTTCATTGACCCCGATCCGCAAATGCGACGACATCGAATCCGCGATCTGCGCCGCCGAAACGCCCCTCAAACTGGCATGAAGAGCATCGGTATAAGCATCCGGCGAGACCCTCAGGAATTGCTCGACCAGCGAGTGAATCTTCTGAAGCAGACCATCGGTCCGATAGCCCGATTCGTCGGTCGCTCCGATGCGGCGGACGTGGGCGTAGAACATTCCGTCCGAGCCCTGCTCGACACGCACCGAACGCCCTCTTTCACGGCCTTCCACGACAACTTTGATCTGACCGTTGTCCTGACGTTGGGCCTGGAGGATGCGGCCCAGAGTTCCGACCTGATAGATCTGATCGGCGGCCGGTTCGTCGACCGTGGCGTCGTGCTGGGTAGCCAGGAAGATCTGCCGTTCGCCCGTCATTGCTTGCTCTAACGCCATTACGGACGAGGGCCGGCCGATCTTGAAGGCGACTTTTGTGTACGGAAAAATGACTACATCTCGAATAGGAACCATCGGAAAACGCTCAATGTCCGAAGGCATCTGGTCTGTAAATTCTTGCATATTTAAAGGGAAAATCTCTTCGCAGAAAACGGCTCTGATTTTTTGAACTTATTGGATTAACTATATTTACGCAAAACCAAGCCGTAAAAGCAATAGCGAATCGCATCGATCAGGAATATTTTTTACCGTCAATTTATGTTTCTAGTAAAGAGCGATTAGGGGCTGGTTTTTACAAATTCCGGAAAAAGAAGATCCGGCTTCCCTGATCCAAGATCGGTCAGCCACGAGCGCCCGAAAGGGCGCCTTTTCGGGCGCCGGATCCGGCGAAATTTTTCGTGTCACAAATCGAAATTTTCCAAATAACGCCAATTTCCCGCCCATCACCGCGAGGTGCCCGTGTTTATTGGGATTGGTAGAGTACTTTGGGCACATTGGTACATGAAAAGTGCGAGATTGGTAGAGTTATTTTCTTGATTGGTCAAAGGTGTTTTTGGCCTCTGAACCGGCAAATTTCCTGGCGCGTCGCTGCTGAAGCAGCTCATTTGCCGTTCGCCGTCGGATCTTTCTCAATGGGCAGCGAGATGGGGATAAGATCGGAATCCAGTGAAAATATCTGGTGGCGCGGAGTCAGCCGGCGAGCCATTTGAGGGCCTCAGATTCTGAGGTGGTGACGAGGAATCGGGCGCCTCGGTTGACGGCGGCTAGTTCGCCTAGTTTGGTGACTTGTCCGGGGGGCATGACGAGGGCGGCTTTGATCTTTGAGCGAAAGATCTCGGCGACACGCTGGCCGCCGGCGAAGCGTTCGGCTTCGGTCATGTCGATGTCGAGCTGGCGGCAGTCGATGAGGAGTTTGCTTTGAGCGTTGGCGAGGGCGATGTTTCTGAGTTCAGAGATAAATCCGGGCAGGTCTTCGAACGCATATTCGCCGGTTGCAGTGACACGGACAAAGTCGGGTTCAACTGTTGTGGCGATCTTGTACTTCATTTTTACAATTAGAAAACACGGCAAAAATACAGCCGAATTAATTGTTTTGCAAAGTGCAGCGTGCCTGTCCTGGGATCAGCCAGGCACGCTGCACTTGCGGTCAAGGGTTACGGCCTCGGCGATGCCGCGGGCGTTGGTGTCGGAGCCGGGGTTGGCGGCGGCGGCATTTCGGCGGCCGAGAATCTCGGCAGCAGGCCGTCACGCATCGCAAGCGTATAAACAGCCGCTGCGAAGATGATCGACGATGCTTTCACATCGGCCTCGATTATGCGTTCGTAGGTATCGATATTCGTGTGCCATGTGCCCGCAAAGTACTCGATCGGGTCCTGCTGAGTACCGATTCCGGGTAAGCCCGCAAAATTGAACGACGTGCTGTCTGTTCCACCGGTCGCACGGCTCTTGGTCGTGTTGACGCCGGCGAAGCCGAGATCGGGGAACGGTGCCAGAGCATCGCGCAGGACAGTCGCTGTTTCGGCCGGGCCGAAAACATTAAGTGCCCGAGCCTTACCGGTTCCGCTGTCGATGTTGAAATAACCGCCGAACTTGGCGTATTCGGGCGTCGGATTTTCAAACGTGCCGAAGTGGCGTTTGACGTACGCGGCCGAGCCGAGCAGTCCCTGTTCTTCACCGCCCCAGCAGGCGACGCGGATCGTGCGGCGAGGTTTGACGCCGATGGCTTTCAGAATGCGTGCGGCTTCCATCATCGTTGCGCAGCCGACCGCGTTGTCGGTCGCACCGGTTGCCGAGTGCCACGAATCGAGGTGGCCGCCGAGCATGATGACTTCGTCCTTTTTGTCCGAACCCCAGATCTCGCCGACTACGTTGTAGCTTGTGACGCCATCGGGCACGGTGTGGCTGCGAAGGTCGAATTCGAGCGTGACAGGCGTTTTGTGCTGGATGAGGCGATAGATGCGGCCGAAATCTTCGGTACGCATGACGACCGTCGGGACGACCTTGGTAACGTCGAACGTGCGGTTATTGAATGCACGAACGAGGCCGCGATCGAGCTGTGATTCATTGACGCGAACCAGAACTTTGTTGTCGAGCAGGAATTTATCGAGCTGGTCGCTGATCTGAGCTCCGGTCAGAGCATTCGGACGCGGTGTGACCTGTCCGCCGCCGCCCGGTCCGCCCGGACCGCCGCCGCGAGGCCCGCCGCCAGGTCCGCCTGCTCCGCCGCCGAGGGCGGCACAATCAGCCGGAGTTTTGGTCGGGTCCATACGGCATTTGAGAACGGCGTCGTCGACACGTTTTGGTGCCTGCGGCGTCGACTGGTCGATGAAAGTTTGTGTTCCAACGAGCACGATTTTACCGGCGATGTCGCCTTTTACCTTGTCAAAATAAGCCGTCAGCTCTTCTTGGGTCGGATTCTGCATGATACGCGGATTCGCCGCTGCCGGGAATGACGGAAGGACCATGCTTACAGCCTCTGCCGTGACAGGGCCTTTGGTCGAAGGCGTCCACGCGAGCACTTCGAATGTCAGCGTGTCGGCAACGGGCTTGAGCATGACGCCGGTGTTGCGGTCATTGACCCAACCCGGATGCCCGAAGTCCCACGCCTCGAGATCCGCAAAATCAAAGCCCCACGATTTCATTTCGCGGGCCGCCCATTTCGCGGCGTTCACGTGATTTGGCGAACCGGTCAAACGCGGGCCGTAGAGATCGGTAAAATAATGCATCGTGTTCATTATTTTCGAATTCTCCATTCCCTCTTTGCGGATCGCGGCGTAAACCTCGTCCCGTTTAGCATCCTGCGCCAGCATTGCCGCCGGCATCACAAAAGACTGCAGCAATAAAACCACTGCCGCGATATGTAACGATCTGTATTTCTTCATAATCAAACAGCCCGGCAAAGCCGCAGCCTTCCCGTCTTCCCCTAAAGATTCTCCTGATAAAATTTCCCGGCTACCCTGCCGAAATTGAAAGTGTGAATGAATAATACACTAACATCGACGAAAAAGTTTCGCGAATTCCGAGTCGATTCTTTAGAAGACCGCACTTTTTCGCGAATTCACATTCGGTACACCCGGAAATTCTTCTGATACAATCGAAATATGTGCGGAAGAGCTTCACAGGTCCACGTCAGCCGGTATGAGAAGTACATTTCTTATTGGGAAACGCCCGACGAATTTGTCGAGCGGCGAAATCTGCGGCCGACCGAGCCGGCGTTCATCGTCGCCCGCCGCGGTGACGGGCTGATCAAAACGCTCGAAGCCCGCTGGTGGTGCCAGTGGGACGGTGCGGGCAAATTCGAGGCAAAATATCCGACCTTCAACGCCCGCGTCGAGACGATGCACGAGAAAAAACTCTGGCCCGCGTTGCTCAAGAAAGGCCAGCGATGCCTGTTCCCGGTCGACAGTTTCTATGAATGGCCCATCAAGGGCAAAGGCCTGCCGCCCGTCGAGATCTTTGTAAAAGGCCGAACACCGTATGCCCTCGCCGGCCTCTGGAGCCGCTATTTCGAGAACGGCCAGACGCGGTATTCGTTCACGGTATTCACCACCGAACCGAACGATTTCATGCGCCCGATCCACGAAAAAGCCATGCCCGTAATCTTCACCAACCTCGACGAACAAAACCTCTGGCTAACCGAAGGCGACGAAGAACTCCTCCGCCCCTACCAAGGCCAAATGGAATCCGACCAACTCCCCGACCCCCTCGAAAAACTCTACCCGGAAGAGAATCACAAGTACTGAGAACGATCATAAAAAGATCTCTCGATCCAGCCAGCGGAGCAACCTCACCGGTTTATCGTACCGGCTAAACGCCAATTTATCCGAAAGATGCGTCTGAATCGGTCTTTTTATCGTGATATGAGGGGTAAGGAATGAGATATTCTATTTTTCTTTTCGTTTTCGCGATGTTCTCTGTGGGAATTTTTGCCACGCAGGCTTCGGCACAGATGACGGCGGACGCTTATTTTAATCGGGCGGTCGACCGGCAGAAAGATGGTGACCCGGACGGGGCGATCGAGGATTATACTAAGGCTCTGGAACTCGCTCCCGACGACACCGACGCTTACGTTAACCGTGCCATCGTACGCAAGAACAAGGGCGACCTCGACGGAGCGATCAAGGATCTAACGGCTGCTCTTAGGATCGATCCGGATCTAGCGAGTGCGTATCTCAATCGCGGCGTTGTTTACAAATTGAAAGGAAATACCGACGCCGCCATCACCGATTACACGCGGGCGATCGGCCTCGCATCGTCGAGCACGTCGGCGTATTACAATCGTGGAACGGCCCGCCGCGACAAAGGCGACCTCACGGGTGCCGAAGCCGACTTCAGCAAGGTCATCGAGCTTAATCCACAGCACGCAAAGGCTTTAGCGAATCGCGGAAAGATACGGCTGCTGCTGAAAGATCTCGACGCAGCCGTCGCTGATCTGACAGCAGCGATCGCGATCGACGCCAAATTCGCGGAGGCCTACAAGAATCGCGCCGCCGCCTACCGCCTCCTTAAAAAGATCCCACTCGCCGAAGCCGACGAACAAAAGGCCGCCGAACTGGAAGCCAAGTCGAAGCTTTTGTAATGTTTGCTATCATTACGAATGCTTCCAAAATTTTTCCCTAACCAAAACCCATTCCGTGAGTGGCTCGAAAAGAACCACGAGACTGAGACCGAGCTTCTGGTCAGATTTAACAAGGTCGGCAGCGGAAAACCAAACATGACATGGCCCGAATCGGTCGATCAGGCTCTCTGCTTCGGCTGGATCGACGGCGTGCGAAGGCGCATCGATGACGAAAGCTATTCGATCAGATTCACACCGCGAAAAGCGGGCAGTATTTGGAGTGGGGTGAATATTCGAAAGGTCGAAGAGCTTACAAATGCCGGGGTGATGAAGCCTGCCGGCATCGCGGCTTTCGAAAAGCGAACTGAAAAGAGGTCGGCGATCTATTCTTATGAAAAAGAAGCGAGTGAGCTTTCGTCAGAATTTGAAAAGCAGTTCCGCAATAACAAGAAGGCTTGGGCGTTTTTCACTTCGCAGGCACCGTCGTATCAAAAGATAATGATCCATCATATAATGGACGCGAAACAGGAAAAAACGCGGATATCACGTCTCGCCGCTACGATAAGCGCGAGCGAGGATCATCGCCGTCTAAGATAACGACCAATGAAACCACTTCTCTCATCGATCAGTTCCGACCTGTCGCACTTGCTGCACAAATGCGGGCGGGTCAGGACGTTTGGCGTGGACGAAGAAGTCTTCGCGGGCGGCGACGATGCCGCTTTTCTGCCTATTGTTTTATCAGGGCGGGTAAAGATGATCCACTTTCTCGAACCGGGCAAGGAAGTGATCATCGGAGTTTTTCAGGAGGGCGAGATGTTCGCCGTGCCGCCGGTCTTTGATGGAGGTAAATATCCCGCGACCGCCATCGCTATGGAAGAATCCCGCCTGCTGCTGATCGCCCGCAATGATTTTCTCAATACGCTGCGGACCTCGAGCGAATTCTCCTTTACGGTGATCGATTGGATGTGCGGAATGCTGCGGGAAAAAACGGCGACTATCCACAATCTCGCTACCGCTTCGCCTGAACATCGCGTGGCGAGCATTTTGCTTAAACTCGCCCTCAAAGAATGCGGTGACGGCCCGGTTCGAATAACGCATCGCCGTCAGGATATCGCCCGAATGGCCGGGCTCACGACCGAAACTACGATCCGTTCGATCCGCAAACTTGCTGATAAAGGAGTTGTTACGATCTCTCATGGCAAGATCGTCGTCGAAGAGCGTCGACCTCTGCAGGATTATCTCGAGGGATAGCTAGCCGCTCGTTGATCTCGCCCACGTAGTGCAGCATCCTGTCCGCGATCGCTCTAGCTCTGACCTTAATAAAATCCGCCCTCTCGCCTGAAAATGTACCGTCGACCGTTTCGGTAAAGATCTCAAGCCAGCGTGTAAAATGTTCGGGTAAAAGGGGCGTTTTCTCAGTAAGTTCACCATGAACCAGCAAAGGATGGCGGCCATGACGCTGATAATCGCCGGTGTGAAAAACGATGGTTTCCCAAAAATCTCCGATGATCGGAAGGTGGCGGTCAAGGTCGAGTCTGGCAACGTCCGTAAAAATGTAGCCGATGACATCGTCTTTGATCGCCCGCGAATAGAACATTTTCATCAGGGCATCGATATCCTCGCGGTTTTGAATATCTGTTTTCATGGCGAATTAATAGTATTGTGAAAATGCGGCCCGTTTTGTGACGAGCCGCACTATTTTCAACGTTTTACCCTATGGAAGTTCGGTTCGTTCGCCTTTGGTAAGCATCAACTTTAATGCAAACCAAACAAAAGCCAATGCTCCGAGAGCAAAAACCGAGTCGCCAAAGAGCCTCATCCATCGCAGGTTTTGGAGTAATGCCGTCTGCATGAATTCAGGACTGCGTGCCGACCAATAACCGACCGAAACCGATTGGTAAGTCTGCAGCAAGCCGATCGGCAGCAGGCTGAGCAATATCTCCATCAGCATTCCGATATTGATCGCCCAGAATGCAAAGCTGAGCAGCTTTGTATTCCATTTACGCTCCGGCTCAATTGCACGCATGCAGAACAATAGAAGTGCCAGGCCCAGCGTTCCGTAAACACCGTAAAGTGCTCCATGAGCGTGAGTTGCGGTCGTGTTCAGTCCCTGCATGTAATAGAGAGCGATCGGCGGATTGATCATAAATCCGAAGATGCCGGCACCGACCAGATTCCAAAACGCCACTGCAACAAAGAAATACACGACCCATTTGTACTGTGCGAGCCATGGCTTCTTTTTCGAGTGACGAATGTTGTCGAAGGCTTCGTAGCCAACGAATACCAGCGGTACGATCTCGAGTGCACTGAATACCGATCCGAATGCCAATGCGATCGTCGGCGTGCCGGAGAAATACAAGTGATGCATCGTGCCGATGATGCCGCCGCTTAGATAGATTGCTCCGGATAATAGGGATGCCTGCGCGGCGTGCTCGGCATTGATAACTTTAAGCCGGGCAAACAAGAACGCGATCACGACCGTCGCAAAAACCTCGAAAAAGCCTTCGACCCAGAGGTGAACGACCCACCAGCGCCAATATTCGACGACGGTTAGATTTGACCTCATTCCCCAGAATAATCCCGGTGCGTAAAACAAGGCGATGCCAGCCGTCGTGCCGAGGTAGAGCAACACGAGTGATTTGTTATTCCCTGCTTTGTTGAGTCCCGCGATCGCTGACCTGCCAACGAGAACCAGCCACAACAGAAGCCCAACAAATAGAGCGGCCTGCCACACACGGCCGAGGTCGACGTATTCGTAGCCCTGATGGCCGAACCAGAACCAGAGATCGCCATTGCCGAGCTTGTGCATGACGCTCATCCATTGCCCGCCCATCGAACCGAGAACAACTATGAGCAAAGCTCCGAACAAAAGATCAACACCGAGCTTCTGTTTTTTCGGCTCATAGCCGCAAATGTACGGTGCGATAAATAGTCCGGCTGCAAGCCATGCGGTCGCGATCCAGAATATTCCGAGCTGCGTGTGCCACGTGCGCGTCACGACGTATGGCAAATAATCCTGCAACGGAATTCCATAAAATCCACCGCCCTCGACGCCGTAGTGAGCCGTGATTATTCCCATCACGATCTGCAAGAGAAAAAGGAGCGAGACGACGAAAAAGTACTTGACGGTCGCTTTTTGCGAGGGCGTCAAGGTCTCACCAATGAGCGGATCCGAATCCGGCGGCATCGACGCGTCGCCTTCCTTTCGCCAGCCCGCGTAGAACCAGACCATAGCTCCGATGCCCGCGATCAGCATGATCACGCTCACCCCTGTCCACACGATCGCAGAACTCGTCGGCACGTTTCCGACGAGCGGCTCTGACGGGAAATTACTGGTGTAAGAGATCGTGTTGTTCGGACGATTCGCCGCAGATGCCCACGCGGTCCAGAAGAAGAAGGATGTCAGATCTCGCAACTTCGCGGGATCGGACTGCGCGTTTCGCTGTATTGCGTAATCCTTGTTTCCGTTGGCGAAAACGTCCGAGTAATGTTTAAGATTCTCCTCGAATGCCTTAGCTCGAAGCGGATCGACGGTGATGCGGCCGATCGCTTCGTCGTAGGTATTTTTCCGCATCAGATCCTGCAGCCGCTGACGCAGCGAAGCCTGCTTTTCGCTAGCGAGGCTGTCGTAACTGCCTCCGAATTCCGCGTTCGACCACGTATTCAGGATAAATACCGACTCGCGATGCAAATAATCGGCCGTCCAATCAGGAGCGACGTAAGAGCCGTGCCCCCAGATCGACCCAACCTGCATTCCGCCCATCGCCTGCCAAACGTTTTGGCCATTCGAAACCTGTTCAGGCGCTATTAACTGCGAGCCGTCAGTGGTTACAACCTCTTTAGGGATCGGCGGGGCCTGCCTGAATATCTCCGTTCCGACCCATCCCAAAATTGCGAATGAAAAAACAAATACCGCTCCAAGTATCAACCAAAGCCTCTTCATCTCATTGTCTCCTCGCGACCAATCGTCGCTGACTATTGCTTACCAAATGTAATTTCACGCACTCTTGAATTTGCTGACGATCAAGTGGAGTGCGGGCTCGGCCCGGACCTCGTGTACAACGCCAGGCTCCAGGGTTATCAGTGTTCCGGTCTGCATTGCGATTGACTCGTCCAGTTCTTCGCCGGCAAAGAACGTTCCGGTTCCCGAAATGCAAAAAACAGTTATGGGCTCGGCGGCATTGTGCCTCGAGAGAACAGCACTATTATTGAGCCGAACTTCGACAATACGGCGAAACGGCCCGTTGTACAGTTCAGTCAATTTCTTGTCCTCCGCAGGATCATCCGCCTCCTGAAACTCTTTGATCAGTTGTATGTTGTTCATTCTTACTCCTTTTCTACAAACAAAGCTATCAGCGGAGCGGCGTGGAAAAAATGATTTCAATCATAAGTGCTATTTTTATTTGTTGATCATTGGAGGAGGCCGGAAAGAGCGCAAAGAAAAGCACGGACCGGAAATTCCCGGCCCGTGCTTAACGTACTGGAATGTGTTGGCGACTAGCCTTTCGCTTTCTTGATCTCTTCGATCAACACCGGTACCGCGTCAAACAGGTCACCGACGATGCCATAATCGGCAATGTCGAAGATCGGAGCCTCAGCGTCCTTGTTGACGGCGATGATCGTTCCGGCGTTCTTCATGCCGACGATATGCTGGATCGCACCGGAAATGCCAAGAGCGATGTACACCTTCGGAGCGACGGTCTGGCCCGACGAACCGATCTGGCGGTCGATCGGCAGCCAATCGCTGTCGCAGATAGGACGTGAGGCAGCAAGGTCAGCACCGAGAACGTCAGCCAATTGCTGGGCAAGGGCGATATTCTCTTGCGATTTGATACCTCGGCCAACCGCTACGATGATCTCGGATTTGCTGAGATCGACCGTGGCTTTTGCTTCTTGGAAGGGAGCCTCGGGCGTCATGCGTATTTCGCCGACGCTCACATCCATCGTCTCAACCGCAGCACTTCCCTTTTCGGCGCTGTCACCGCGGAACGAGCCCGATTGGAAAGTGACGAAATAAGGGGCATCACCGCCGATAGTGACATCAGCATCAAGCTTGCCAAGGAAAATACGGCGTGTGAGCGTTAGTTTACCACCATCTGCTCTGTAGCGGATGCAGTCGCCAACGACCTCGCGACCGAGACGCGCCGCAACTTTCGGAGCGAAATCACGAACCTGATAGGTGTGCGACATCACGACGTATTGCGGATTTGTCGCTTTAACAACCTGTTCCCAAGCATCCGCATAGCCGTCGGGTGTGTAGGTGCCAAGTTTCTCATTCTTTGCAACGATGACCTTTTCGATGTTATAACCGGCGATCTCCTGAGCGAGCGAGCAATCTTTGTCGCACGGCAGAACTGCCGCAACCTTAAGGCCGAGGTCTTTGCCGATCGCCTGAGCAGCGGTGATCGCTTCGAGCGAGGTTTTGTTGAGGACGCAATCCTTGTGTTCGATAAATACTAAGATCATATGACGCGAACCTCCGTTCTGAGCTTTTCAACCAATTCGACCGCACCGGCTTTAGCATCTCCATTGCCGAGCATTTGGGTCTGTTTGGATTTAAGAGGCAGGTAAACTTTTTCAACTCTTGAAGCCGATGCAAATGCCTCGATCGCCGGCGTGACGTCGCGGATCTCTTTCTTCTTCGCGGCCATGATGCCTTTGAGCGAAGCGTAACGGATCTGCGATATGCCCGACTGGATCGTCAGCAATGACGGCATCTTGTAGGTAAACCATTGATACCAGCCGCTCTCGAGTTCACGTTTGACACGGAGCGTGTCACTGAGGCTAGCACGGTCAACTTCGATCACAATGGTCGCGTGCGGAATGCCGAGCAATTCTGCCAGGATCACGCCCGTCTGCCCATGGCTCGCATCGTCAGACTGCAGCCCGGTAAAAATAAGGTCTGCATTCTCTTCGCGGATCGCATCGGCGATCGCCTTCGCGATCTGATACGGCGAAAGGCTCTTGCTGTCGTCCACGACAACGTGGATCGCTCGATCAGCACCACGAGCGAGAGCGTCTTTGATAACGGTCTTCGCGGTCTGCGGCCCAAGCGTGCAAACGACGACCTCGCCTGCACCTTTAGCTTCGACGGTCCGAAGAGCTTCCTCGAGAGCATATCCGTCAGACTCATTGGTCTGCTGCGAGATATCAGCCTCGTTGATCCATTTTTCATCGCCCGCGATGCGTAGTACGGCATCTTTATTGGCGACTTGTTTCATTAGTACGATAATTTTCATATTAAAAATGAATGGTCATTCATTTGTAGGATATAAGAAAAGCGCCAATGCTCAAAACGGGCACAGACGCTTTCTGTTGAAACTATTCGCTGTATCGTTTGAATATCAAACAAGCATTGGTTCCGCCGAATCCGAAGTTGTTCGAAAGCACGTAATCGACCTTCGCTTCGCGGGCCTGATTTGGGATGTAATCGAGATCACAATCAGGATCCGGGAATTCGTAGTTGATCGTTGGCGGCAGTTTGTTTTCCATCAGGGCTTTGACCGAGAATACGGCTTCGAGCCCGCCGGCGGCACCGAGTGCGTGACCGGTCATGGATTTTGTCGAACTAACTGGGATGTTATAAGCGTTTTCGCCAAAGACCTTTTTGATCGCGAGTGTCTCAAATTTATCGTTATACGGCGTCGACGTTCCGTGGGCATTGATGTAGCCTATCTGGCTTGGATCGAGCCCGGCATCTTTTAACGCACGCTGCATCACACGGATCGCTCCCGAACCTGTTTCGTCTGGCATCGTTACGTGAAACGCATCACCGCTCATACCATATCCGACGATCTCGGCAAGAATCTTGGCACCCCGAGCCTTGGCAAATTCAAGCTCTTCAAGGATCAGAATTCCCGCACCTTCGCCAATAACGAAGCCATCTCGTTCAAGATCGAACGGCCGCGAGGCGTGTTTGGGATCGTCATTTCGGGTCGAAAGAGCCCGCATTGACGCAAACCCCGCGACAGACATCGGCGTTATCGCACTTTCCGCACCGCCGCATATCATCGCGTCAGCGTCACCGCGTTCAATGATACGGAAACTGTCCCCAATCGCGTGAGCACCTGCGGAACACGCGGTCGCCGTAGCCGAATTCGGGCCTTTCGCACCGTGGCGAATTGAAACGTTGCCGGAAGCAAGATTTACGATCGCGGAGACAATAAAGAATGGCGAAACGCGATCAGGCCCCTGATTCAGAAGCTTTTCGTGCTCACGTTCGATCGCCCAGAAATCGCCGATGCCGGAACTGATGTATGTTCCGATCATTTCGTCATTCGAGCTGTCGATAACAAGTCCGCTATGTTTCATCGCCTCATCCGAGGCTGCGAGAGCGAAATGGGTAAATGCCCCCATCCGCCGGGCTTCCTTTTTATCGAGGAAACTAAGCGGATCGAACCCTTTTACCTCACACGCAAACTTTACGGAAAACCTCTCGGTGTCGAACCTGGAAATAAAATCAGCCCCGTTCTCGCCCTTCATCAAAGCGCCCCAGGTCGTGGGCACATCATTTCCGCAAGGCGTAACCGAACCGAGTCCTGTAACTACTACTCGACGTTTCATATAAATAGTTAGTTGATCGTTGTTCGATGATGGTTGGAAAAAACCACGCAACGAACAACGATCAACGGTCAACCATCAACGATCAAAACTAAGCAGCTTTATGCTGTTCAACGTATGCGTAAGCGTCACGAACGCCCTGGATCTTCTCTGCGTCCTCATCAGGAATTTCGATATCGAATTCCTCTTCGAAACGCATCACGAGTTCGACGAGATCGAGCGAATCGGCGCCGAGATCTTCGATGAACCGGGCATTTTCAGTAACTTCTGCTTCGTCGACTCCGAGTTCGTCAACGATGATCTGTTTGATCTTATCCTGTACTTCTGACATAAATATAATCTCCTGTTTTATAGCGTTTCTAAAGTATTTCTCAAACTGTCCGTATTTTCAATGTTGGCGTAGACCGCTTCTTTATCTATCTGTCTAACCAACCCTGTCAAAACCTTTCCCGGCCCGATCTCGATGAATTTCTCGACACCGTTAGCCCGCATATTCTCGATCGTCTGCAGCCAGCGAACCGGCGACGAAACCTGCTGCGTGAGCTTTGCCGCGACGAGCGAAGTATCGCTGCTTGCCGCCGCGTCAACGTTGTGAAATATCGGAAACTCGAACGCTCCGTATTCCAGCTTCGCAAGGTCCAAAGCGAGCCGCTCCTGGGCCGGCATCATCAAACCGCAATGAAAAGGAGCCGAGACGTTCAGCTTGATCGCCCGCTTTGCTCCTTTTTCTTTCAATATCTCGCACGCACGGTCGACCGCTTCGGCATTGCCGGCGATCACGACCTGTGACGGCGAATTGATATTCGCCGGGCTGCAAACCTGGCCTTGAGCAGCTTCCGCACATCCTGCCTCGACCGTCGCAGCGTCTAGTCCAAGTATTGCCGCCATTGCGCCGACACCGACCGGAACCGCTTCCTGCATATAAGTTCCGCGTTTGCGAACGGTTTGCACCGCTTCCGCAAAATCGAGAACACCGGCGGCCACTAAGGCCGAATATTCGCCAAGGCTGTGCCCGGCAACAAAATCAGGCACCGGCAATCCTTCAGCCATCGCAGCGTGAAAAGCCGCAACGGACACCGTCAATATAGCCGGCTGCGTATTCGCCGTTAACTGCAGATCAGCCTCGTCACCGTCGAAGCACATTTCCGACAGCGAAAATTCGAGTGCATCATCTGCAGCCTCAAAAACCTCTCGTGCCGCCGTAAAATTATCAAACAGGTCTTTCCCCATGCCCACCGCCTGCGAGCCTTGTCCGGGAAAAATATAAGCAGTCTTACTCATCAGAACAATCTAACGCAAAGTCGCAAAGAAGCAGAGACGCAAGGTTTTTTCTTAAACAGACCAAAGGCTTTGCGTCTTAGCACCTTAGCGTCTTTGCGTTTAAACGACCTTAAAATCGAATCACCGTTCCGCCCCAGGTCACTCCGCCGCCAAATGCAGTAAGCAGAACCAAACTTCCTTCTTTGATCCGTCCGGATTGGATGCATTCATCCATGGCGATCGGGATTGACGCTGACGATGTGTTGCCCATTTCCGCGATATTCGAATAAACCTTTTCCTCGGGCACGCCAAGACGCGACGCAACTGCGTCAGTGATCCGCTGATTTGCCTGATGCGGGATAACAATATCAACATCATCGACTGTATATCCGGCTTTTTCGAGCATTTCGGCCGAAATATCAGCCATCGAGCGCACCGCAACCTTGAAAAGCTCGTTGCCTTTCATCTTGAAGAAATGCTCTCGATTATCTATGGTTTCGTGGGTCGTACCCAGTTTGGTGCCGCCGCCCGGAGCATAAAGCTGTTCCTCATAGCGGCCATCAGACCTGATCTTGGTGGCGAGAATACCTTTCCCTTCCGGAACTGGCCCGAGCACTGCCGCTCCGGCGCCGTCACCGAAGATCACGCACGTCCCGCGGTCGGTATAATCAACATACTTTGTCAGAACCTCAGCCCCTATGACCAAGGCGTATTTGATCTGACCGGTACGGATCATCGATTCGACCATCGTAATGCCATAAAGAAAGCCGGAACACGCAGCAAACACGTCCATTCCGGCTGCATTAACAGCCCCGATCTGAGCCTGTATCAGGGCACCGGTCGAGGGCATTATTTGATCGGGTGTCGTCGTGGCACAGACGATAATGTCTATGTCCTCAGGTCTTAAACCGGCACGTTCGATCGCCTGCAGAGCAGCCTTTGAGCCGAATTGCGAAGTATATTCATTCGCTTCAGCCTTGTGCCGCTGCTTGATCCCCGTGCGGGAGGTTATCCATTCATCGTTAGTGTCGACAAGTTTCTCCAGATCGGCATTCGTTAAGATGCCCTCCGGATAAGCATGTCCCATCCCGATAATTCCCGCGTTAGCCATAAGTAATGGTTTTTGAGTGTAGCGAGTTTGTCCGGCAGGTTCAACCGCAGGACGATCATTCACTCAACGAACACAATAAACTACTATTCAGCTTCTTTAACGTCGATTATTTTACGGCCTTTGAACATGCCGGTCTTTGCATCGATGCGGTGCGGCACCTTGGCTTCGCCGGTATCTTTATCGAGATAAAACTGTGGCGTATTCAGGGCATCATGGGCACGGCGGGTCCGCGTACGGGAATGTGAATGTCGTCGTTTAGGATTTGGCATAATTTTTCTCGTAAACAGCTATCCATAAATTGCCGATCGTGTTATCGCGGGCTTCCCTGCTATTCACGATCGTTAACTTAAGAACAACGGCCTACGCCTTTTTCAAACTCTTCAAAGCAGCCCAGCGAGGATCAACATCTTCGTCGGCACACTTACAATCTATCAAATTTAGGTTAGCACCGCATTTAGGACAAAGCCCTCGGCAGTCATCCCTGCAAAAGATCTGCTCCGGCAGCCAGAGCAAAAGCTGCTCTCGAACTACCTCCGCCATATTTACATGGCCGTCGGGAACGAGCGATTCATCGAGGGCATCTTCGCTGACCTCGGCTTCGACATTTGGATCGTCACCACTTGAATCAACGAATATAGCTCGAAACGGTAATTCGAGATCACGCTCGATGACATCAAGACACCGTGTGCAGTCAAGCACCAAGTGAGCTTTCACCGTTCCGCTCAGCTGAGCCTTCGCATCAACAAGAACGATCTCACCGAAAAGCTCCGTATTGCCACGCAATTGAACCGGTTCGCCTTCAAGGTCTATTTCCGAGGGATCGAACTCAGTTTCGATCCGCTTTGCGGTCGTCCCAACGCTGGCTAAATCGATGATCATTTATCAATCGTTGCCGCCGCCTCAAAAACCATAGCGAAGGCAAAACCTTAATTATAGCGACTATCAGTGACGTGTCAAATAAAATGCCTCTAATTGCGTCATTTCGACGCGGATCCAACCGCTTCATCGAGCGAGCGAAATCCGCGGTCTTTCAGAATGTTGGCGAGTCCGGCATTCACATCACGAGCGAAATACGGTCCGCCATATACAAAACCCGTGTAAGCCTGGATCAATGATGCTCCGGCTGCGATCTTGTCAAATGCATCCTGAGCATCGAATATTCCCCCAACCCCGATGATCGGGATCTTGCCTTTGGAGTATTTATATATAGCTGAAACAACCTCCGTTGATCTTTCCGTCAAAGGCCGTCCGCTTAATCCGCCGGAACCGATACTTGCTGCGTCCCTGGTTTTCAGACCGTCTCGCGAGACGGTAGTGTTCGTTGCAATTATTCCAGCTAGCTCATATCTAAGGGCGATATCGACGATCGATTCGATCTCTCCGGCAGCAAGGTCGGGAGCGATCTTAACGAGCAGCGGCTTGATCGGCCCTTTGCCGCTCAACTCTCTATTTCGCCTCTGCAATGCTCCCAAGAGTTCATCGAGGCTGTCCGATCTCTGCAATTCGCGTAGGTTTGGCGTGTTTGGCGACGAGATATTCACCGCAACATAATCGGCGTGGGGATGAACCAAGTCGAAACTGCTCAAATAATTCTCAGCTGCCTCTTCGATCAGAACATCCTTGTTCTTCCCGATATTCACACCGACGACGCAGTTTCTTTTTAACAGTTTGAGCCGTTCGGCTACTTTCACGGCACCATCATTATTAAAACCGAGTCGGTTGATCAGAGCATAATCCTGCGGCAAACGGAACATTCGCGGCTTTGGGTTTCCCGGCTGAGGCTGAAAGGTAACCGTTCCGACCTCGACGAAGCCAAAGCCAAGCCTCTCGAGCTGATTCACCACAACGCCATTCTTATCAAAGCCGGCAGCGATCCCGAGCGGGTTTGAGAATTTCAAGCCAAACCTCTCGATCGATCCAAAATTCGGCTCATCAGAATTAGGACCGACCGGCACAAGCCCCAGATTCAGAGCTTCGATCCCGAGTTCATGGGCCCGCTCGGCATCGAGACCAAACATCACCGGCCGAAGTAATTTTTGCCACAATTTTGTTGTCATCGCTGAAAAGATTCTAGTTCAAGACACGTTGTATCAAAACCTTGGCCTCAAACTTTGAACTTTCAACCGCTGTTTGTTACGATTCTCCAGCAATGGCTGACGAAATAAATTTGGTAGAAAAGTCGCGAATAATGGATTCGGCGGCGATGAAACGTGCCCTTCGGCGGCTCGCGACCGAGATCGTCGAATCGAATCACGGCCCGAAAGACCTCTACATTGTCGGCATCCGCCGCCGCGGCGTACCGCTGGCGGAGCGGATCGTCGATAAGATCGAGGCGATCGAAGGCGAGCGTCCGCTATACGGCATCCTCGATATAACGCTCTATCGCGACGATCTCTCGACCGTCGGAGCAAATCCGATCGTCAATCGCACCGAACTTGAGCATGATATCGATGGCAAGATCGTCGTGCTCGTTGACGATGTACTCTACACGGGCCGAACGATCCGTGCAGCGATGGATCAGCTAATGGATTTTGGCCGTCCGCGTAAAGTTCAGCTCGCCGTCCTCATCGATCGTGGCACCGAACACCGCGAATTGCCGATCCAGGCCGATTTTGTCGGCAAAAAAGTCCCGACCAAGCAAACCGAGATCATCAAGGTCATGCTCAAAGAATATGACGATGTTGAGGCCGTGGGCATTTTTGAACGGCCGAGTGAATAATTGCTAAGCAAGGTTAACGCCTTGCTTTTTTTAATGACTGGAGAGCAAGCGTCCCGCTTGCCACCGTTTAGATGGAAAAACCATTCAAGAGAAGAGATCTGTTGGGAATTCGCAATCTCTCAGCGGCCGAGATCGTCGGCATTCTCGATACGGCTGAGAATTTTAGCGAGATCTCGACGCGTGAGGTGAAGAAGGTTCCGGCGCTTCGCGGTAAGACCGTCATCAATCTCTTTTTCGAAGCCTCGACGCGAACCCGCACATCTTTCGAGCTTGCCGCCAAACGCCTTTCGGCTGACGCCGTGAATATCAGCGTTTCGTCGTCAAGCGTTACCAAAGGCGAGACGCTGCTCGACACGGCCCTGAACCTCGACGCTATGGCCCCGGATTGCATCGTCGTGCGTCATTCGAGTGCCGGCGTGCCGCACCAACTCGCAAAAGTAAGCCGTGCAGCGATCGTCAACGCCGGCGACGGAGCGAACGAACACCCGACGCAGGCTTTGCTCGACGCGATGACGATCCGCGAACACAAACACCAGATCGACGGCCTCGAGATCGCGATCGTCGGCGACATTCTGCACAGTCGAGTGGCTCGGTCGAATATCCATCTGCTGACCAAACTCGGTGCGAAGATCCGGGTTGCGGGCCCCGGAACGTTGGTTCCAAACGATTTCCAATATCTCGTCGAAAGTGGCCTCACGGTCTGCCCGAACGTCGAGGACGCCATCGCCGGAGCCGACGTCGTCATGATCCTCCGCATCCAACGCGAACGCCAGGACTCAGCATATTTTCCGACGCTCCGTGAATATTCGATCCACTACGGCCTAACAAACGACCGCCTCGACCTGGCAAAAAAAGACGCGATCGTCCTTCATCCGGGTCCGATGAATCGAGGGATCGAGATCGCTTCAGAAGTCGCCGACAGCTCGCGTTCGCTTATTTTGGATCAGGTAAAATATGGTGTGGCGGTCAGAATGGCGGTTCTTTATCTCGCGACGGGCGGCTCGGTAGTTAGCAGTTAGTTCTTATGAAGTTATTGATCGCAAACGGCCATCTCATCGATCCGGCCGCACAAGAAAATACTGGGATGTCTGTCCTCATTGAGGACGGCAAGGTAACCGCATGGATCAAACCCGGGGAAGGCGTCCCCGAAGGCTGTGAGGTTTTCGATGCGAGTGGAATGCTCGTCGCTCCGGGCTTTATCGACATACATGTGCATCTGCGTGAGCCAGGGCAGGAACATAAAGAAACGATCGCGAGCGGATGCGCGGCGGCGGTCGCGGGTGGTTGGACGAGCGTTTGCCCGATGCCAAATACGAATCCGGTCAATGATAATGCCGCGATCACGCGTTACATGATCGAGCAGGCGGAGCGTGCGGGTTTGGCGAATGTTTTCCCGATCGGGGCGATCACTAAATCTTCCGACGGTTCCGAACTTGCCGAGATGGGCGAGATGAAAGCTGCCGGAGCCGTTGCTGTCTCGGACGATGGCCGTCCGGTGCCGAATGCCGGAATTATGCGGCGTGCTATGCAGTATGCACGCGATTTCGACCTGCCGGTGATCGATCATTGCGAAGACAAATCGCTCTCGTCCGGCGGCGTGATGCACGAGGGAAAGATCTCACTCTTACTTGGCCTTAAAGGCATGCCTGCACTTGCCGAAGATATCGACGCGGTTCGCGACATCATACTTGCCGAAGAGACCGGGGCTCATTTACATATCGCTCACGTTTCTACCAAAGGTGCGGTCGAGGCTGTTCGTCGGGCCAAGAATGAAGGCTTGAACGTGACTTGCGAGGTGACGCCGCATCATTTTACGCTGACTGATAGAGCGGTCGAGGGCTACGACACGAACACGAAAATGGCACCGCCGCTTCGCAGCGAAGAGCACCTCGCTGCCATTATCGAAGGCCTCCGCGACGGAACCATCGACGCCATCGCAACCGACCACGCCCCGCACCACGCCGACGAAAAGGCTCTCGAATATGACCGTGCTCCAATGGGGATCACCGGCCTCGAAACCGCTATCGGCCTCGCTTTTAATGAACTCGTCCACAAAGGCGTGATCGGCCTCGCTCGTCTTGTCGAGCTGTGCTCGGCCAATCCGGCCCGGATATTTAAGCTCGCTGGACGTGGGACTTTGGCTCCGGGATCGATCGCGGATATCACCATCATCGATCCTGATCTGCAGTGGACTTACAAGTCATCGGAATCGCGTTCGAAATCAAGAAATTCACCGTTCAATAACTGGGAATTTTTTGGAGGACCGGTCGCGACAATAGTTGGCGGCAGGATCGTTTATCGCCGATAATTAGGAAAAACATGAAATCTTTTCTACTCACTCTATTTTGTTTTACGATCTCGGTATTTGCCGTAACTGCCCAAAACCAGTCCGTCTACACAAGCACGAAAACAACCGCCTGTAAGACGATAAAATCGAGTTCGAAGGACGCCGGCTCATACGAAGGCGAATGTCCGGGCGTTGGCGGGTACAAGATCCGCCTGATCGAGGGCGACATCAGGCAGACGATCGATATCATTACGCCTGCCAAAAAGAAATTTGAGCTCAATTTTTGGCATTTCTACGGCGCCTTTTCGTCGATCGGCGAGAAAGTCGAGTGGCGGACAAAGGCTGGCGTGCCGGTGGCTCTGATCGCCCGCTATGAGGTTGCAGATCCGGAAGGCATTAAGAAGGGTACGTCGTACCTGATGATCTCAAAGATCAGCAAAAATGAGTCGTGTGTGACGGACGTCGTTCCGCCCGGAGCCAAACAGAATGAAAAGGCCCGAAAACTGGCGGACGCCGCGATCTCGAAGCCGTGCAAATCTAACGAATAGAAACTAAAATAACCCAATGGAATGGCTCTCTGACCCGCAGATCTGGATCGCGTTTGCGACATTAACCGTATTAGAACTCGTCCTCGGGATCGATAATGTGATCTTCATATCGATCCTGTCGGGCAAACTTCCGCCTGAACAAAGGGCTAAGGCTCGCTATGTGGGGCTTGCATTGGCACTGGGTATCCGTATTCTGCTGCTGATGTCTCTGTCATGGGTCATCGGGCTGACCGCGCCGCTCTTCTCTATTTGGGGATGGGGATTTGCCGGTAAAGACCTTGTTTTGCTCTTCGGAGGCCTGTTCTTAATAGCTAAAAGCACCCATGAAATTCACGGCAGCCTGGAGGGAGAAGAAGGCGAAGGTTCTAAGAAAACCTATGCCGGTTTTGTCAGTGTAATTATACAGATCGTCCTGCTCGACATCGTATTTTCTCTCGATTCGGTTATAACTGCGGTCGGAATGATCAGCACGACCTATGGCCCGAACGGGATCTATATAATGATCGCGGCCGTAGTTATTTCGATCATCGCGATGATGCTTTTTGCCGGGCAGATCGGGGCATTTGTTCAGCGGCACCCGACCATTAAAATGCTGGCGCTCTCGTTCCTGCTCCTGATCGGCGTAATGCTCGTGGCCGAGGCGTTTCATCAGACAATTCCGAAGGGCTACATCTACTTTGCGATGGCATTCTCGGTCTTTGTTGAGATGCTGAATATTCGGCTGCGTAAGAAAGCAGCTCCAGTTCATCTGCACAATCGTTTTTCTGACGAGGACGAGGCCAAAGCCATAGAAACAGAACCCGAGGCAAAATAGAATGTCAAAGATCTCGATACTCCTGATCATATCCGTCTTGTTTTCATCAGTTAGCGGTGTACTGGGTCAAAGTACCGAAAGATTCGATCTCGTCATTACAAACGCCCGTATCATCGACGGAGCCGGAAACCCTTGGTTTCGCGGCTCCATCGCAATTAAGGACGGCAAGATCGCGAAAGTCGGCCGTTTCGAGGTTCCCGCCGGAACGAGCACGCTCGACGCCAAAAATCAGATCGTGGCCCCTGGATTTATCGACGTTCATGCTCACACCGAGGACATATATTCGAATCCAAAGGCTGAGAATTTCATCCGAATGGGCGTGACATCGCTCGTCACCGGCAACTGCGGCGGATCGGATCTCGACATTGGAGCTTTCCTCGGCAAAGCAAGGACGACGCCGCTCGCCGTCAATATCGCGAGCCTCATCGGCCATAATACGGTGCGTTCAAAGGTAGTCGGCCTCGATAACCGTGCTCCGACGCCTGAAGAACAGGCCCGGATGGACCAGTACGTCGAGCAGGCGATGAAGGACGGTGCGGTCGGGTTTTCTACCGGGCTGATCTACCTGCCGGGGACTTACGCCAAGACAGACGAGGTCGTCGGGATGGCAAAGGCTGCAGCAAAATACGGCGGTATCTACACCAGCCACATCCGCGACGAAGGCACCGAGGTCGTCAAGGCAGTCGAAGAGGCCATAAACATTGGCGAGCAGGCGAATATGCCGGTCGAGATCTCGCATTTCAAGATCCAGGTTCCCGCACTTTGGGGCAAGACTCCGACAACCATCGGGCTCGTCGAGGCGGCGCGAAAACGCGGGCTTTCGGTGACGGTTGACCAGTATGCTTATACGGCTTCGTCAACTAATCTAGACTCGCGGCTCCCGACCTGGGTCAATGCCGGCGGACGTGCCGAGGGCAAAAAGCGCCTTGCCGATCCGGCAGTTCGGAAGCAGGTTGCCGAGGAAATTAAGCAGGACCTCAAGAAAAAGAAATTCAAGGATTTCAGCTACGCATTTGTCTCCAGCTATCGAACCAAGCCGGAATATAACGGCAAGAATATCAAGGAGATAGCCAAGATCGAACGCGGTAAGGATAACCTCGACGCTCAGATCGAGCAGTTCCTCCAGATGTATGAAAATGGCGGTTCGGGCATGGTGTATCACGGGATGCAGGAGGCGGATGTGCAGAACATTATGCGGCAGCCTTTCACGATGATCGCGGCGGACGCGGGGGTTCAACGCCTCGGCCAGGGAATGCCGCATCCGCGTGGTTACGGCAACAATGCCCGCATCCTCGGCCGCTACGTACGCGAACTAAAGATCATCACTCTAGAGGATGCCATCCGCAAAATGACCTCGCTCCCCGCCCAAACCTTCGGCCTGACAAACCGCGGCCTCATCCGCGAAGGCTTCGCCGCCGACCTCGTCATCTTCGATGAAAACACCGTCGGCGATCCCGCCACCTACGAAAAGCCGCATCAATACGCCGTCGGATTCTCAACCGTCATCGTCAACGGCGAAGTCGTTTTTGACGGCAGCCGAATGACCACAAAAATGCCCGGCCGCGCACTCTACGGACCGGGCAAGATCGACTAGAGATCTGAAGTTCTGAAATGGAACTTTTCGTGTAAAAACACCTGACGCCAATTTTTGTCAATTTAAAGTGTGAATCGATTCACACTTTTCAAAAACAGGCGTATTTTCAACGTTTTTCGGCCCAAAACCGCCGGTTTGGTCAAAGGAACCGCCCTGCCAGTCGAGCAAGAAGACGCTGATTGGTAGAGGTATCTGGGAGATTGGTCAAAGGTTTAAATGGCCGGCAAACTTTGAACTATCAATTCGCAAAACGGGATGCATGCTTCCGGGCTTTGAAGGGATGCACCTCAATAACCAACTGCCGCACCCGGTGAACGCGAATCTTCGGCTCCGAGGCGTACACCGTCTTCACCGATCATGATCGCTGTCGCTCCTGCAAAGTACTGCGGCCGACCGACAAACTTCTGCCCATAACTCTCCAGTAGTTTCTTGGTGTCCGGCGAGATCCCGAATGGCTCGTAAAGTATCTGATCCGGATACCATTGATGATGAATACGCGGAGCGTCTATCGCCTGCTGTATGTTCATCTGATGATCGATCACGTTCACTATTCCCTGCAGTATCGCCGATATTATGGTTGGCCCACCTTGTGCTCCAAGCCCAAACCAGGGTGTTCCATCCTTTCTAAGAACTATAGTGGGCGTCATGGATGAAAGCGGCCGCTTTCTGGGCTGAACCGAGTTCCTTTCGCCTTGTATCAGGCCGAAACCGTTAGGTTTGCCCGGCTGGGCGGCAAAATCATCCATTTCGTTGTTCATCAATATGCCCGTGCCTTTTATTGTGACACCAGAACCGAATCCGTTATTTAGCGTGTAGGTATTAACGACAATGTTGCCCGCCGAATCGACAACCGTGTAGTTCGTCGTCTGCATCGACTCATAGCCTGGAACTTCGCCCGGGCCGATCGTTGAACTCGGCGTAGCTTTGACAAGATCAATCGTCGCCCCCCTCTTTTCAGCGTACTTTTTGTCGATCAGCGGGGCCACCGGAAACGCAAAAAAATCCGGATCGCCCATGTACACAGCCCTATCCGCAAAGCCGCGGCGCATCGCCTCGGTCATCACCTGATATTTTGCCGCAGAGTTGTATTCCATCGCACGAACATCGTAAGCCTCGAGCATGTTAAGGATCTGGAGTATGACTACACCTCCCGAACTCGGCGGCGGCATGGTTATGATCTGATGCCCGCGATAATTACCTATAAGAGGAGTGCGTTCTTTTGCCTGATAGTTTTTTAGATCGTCGAGTGTGATCAGGCCATTGTGAGCCTTCATATCGGCGGCGATCATTTTTGCTGTTAGACCTGAATAGAATTCCCTGGCTCCCAGACGCTGCACTCTCCCCAGAGTCTGCGCAAGTTCCGGCTGCGCCAATAGATCGCCCTCGGCCAGATATTTTCCGTTGTTCTGAAAGATCCGCTTGCTCTCATCATTCTTGGCCAATACCGATCTGGGCGAACCGAGATCGCCCGCTTGCCAGGATTCAAGTCGAAATCCCTTCACCGCAAGCAGCCTCGCCGGTTCGACGAGTTCTCGCCATGTTAGCTTTCCGGAACCGTACTTCTTGAACGCGATCTCAAATCCCGCAAGTGTTCCCGGTACACCCGAGGCCCGGTAACCGATTAGCGATGAACCTTCACCCGTGATCAACTTGCCGTTCTTGTCGACATAAATGTCACGGCTCGCGGCACCTGGGGCCATCTCGCGGTAATCGATAGCGTGAGCCGCTCCGTCCTTAGTCCGGATCATCATGAATCCACCGCCGCCGATATTTCCCGCCTCGGGAAAAACCACAGCAAGAGCGAGGCCGACGGCGATCGCCGCATCAACGGCATTGCCCCCTTTCTTCAGGATCTCGACACCGACTTTCGACGCGATCTCCTGATCTGCGACCACCATCGCATTCTTGCCCCTGACAGGCTCTCGCCAAGACGCATTGATCGGCACTGAGGCTGCCAGAACGGAAACAAATAGAGATAGAGCTGCGAAGCAAGTCGCAAGCCGGCGACTAAAACCAGAATTTTGGAATTTCATGGACACGATTATGGTTGACGCACGGAAAGTTGTCTATTCAGTTCATTAGAAACCGAGCGGTTTTGATTCGAAACTAACCTGCCCCGTGCCCGATGGGTGCTGGAAGCCAAGTTTGTAGGCGTGGAGGCATAATCGTTCGAATTCGCGGCCGCCACGCTGGACGTCGCCGACGATGGGGTGGCCGAGGAGTTCGCAGTGGATGCGGAGTTGGTTGGTGCGGCCGGTTACGGGTTCTAGTTCGAGGAGGGTTGTGTCGGCGTGACGCTCGCGAACCCAGAAGCGGGATTCGGCGTGTTTGCCGTCTTGTTTTACCATCCAGAGTTTTAGGTCTGCATCGCGGCCGATCGGGGCGTTGATGGTGCCTTCGTCTTGCTCGACGATGCCGTCGACGAGGGCGAGGTAGCGCTTTTCGACGCGTTTCTTCATGAAGTGATTACAAAGCTTGGCGTGAGCACGCGGGTTTTTAGCCGCGACGATGAGGCCGGAGGTTTGTTTGTCGAGGCGGTGGATCAGGCCGGGCCTGATGAGACGGGAGACCGGAGTCGGGAGTCGGGAGCCTTCGATTTCCTGAGTGCTTTGCCCCTTTGCGTCTTTGCGCCCCTGCGTTAAAAATCCTTGATTCAGATAGTGAGCCAACGCATTCAGCAGCGTGCCGCTATTTTCGCGGTGGGATGGGTGGACGAGCATTCCGGCGGGTTTGTTGACGATGATGAGGTCGTCGTCTTCGAAGACGATGTCGAGATCGATCTTCTCAGCCCGCATCGCGGTCCCGCGGGTGCGGTCGACGGTTATCTCGATAAAATCCTGCGGTTTTAGCTTGTAGCCGATGTTCTCGTGACGGCCGTTCACCTCGCACGCGGCGGTTTTCACGAGGTCGCGGAGATACATTTTGCTGAGGCTGTCGAAATGGTTTAGAAGAAAATCCTCTAAACGCATCTTAAAATGCGGCTGGCCTACAACTATTTCTACGCGTTCGATCACACCTAAATTGTAGCGTAAAAAAAGGGAAGGCGAATTCCCGCCTTCCCTCTATTAAGGAGTTTCCCGATAAGAGCCGATCTTAGCCGGGCGTCGCGACCATTGTCTTCTCAATGGAGACCTCTTGTGCTTCGTACGAAGCAATGATATTCGGCGGATATGAATCCGGCTCGTACGCGTAGGCGATCTCGCCGTGCTGCGATACGTCGAGGCCGCTGATCTCGTCGTCTTCGGTAACGCGAAGCCCGATCGCAAGATCGACTATCTTCAATACGATCAATGTTCCAACCAGTGCGAGAGCGACAGCGATGCCGATTCCGGCGAGTTGGTTGACGACCTGCATCCAGTTGCCCTCGATGCCGCCGACCGGAAGCGGATTGCCCGCCGCGTCTTTGAATATCGGATTGATCAGGCTGGTCGCCAGAACGCCGGTGAGCAATGCTCCGACCGTTCCTCCGACGCCATGGATGCCGAATGCGTCGAGAGTATCGTCGTAACCGAAGATATGCTTGACCTTTGCCACCATGATGTAGCAGATCGTTCCGGATGCGAGGCCGATCAGCAGGGCTGACATCGGCGTAACGAATCCCGCTGCGGGCGTGATGCCGACGAGGCCCGCGACGGCACCCGAGATCGCACCGATCGCCGTTGGCTTCCCGCTCTTGAACCAGTCGATCACCGTCCACGCAAGCATCGCAGTTGCCGCTGCGAAGTGCGTTGTCACGAATGCACTAGTAGCCAATGAACTTGCCGAAAGAGCACTTCCCGCGTTAAATCCAAACCATCCGAACCAGAGCAAACCGGCACCGATCAGGCTTAGCACCGAGTTGTGCGGCGTTGTCGGTTCATTTTTATAGTCGAGCCGCTTGCCGAGATATAGAGCACAAACAAGTGCCGAGACGCCCGACGAAATGTGTACGACCGTGCCACCTGCAAAATCGAGTGCCGGAATGCTGCCGCCGAGCACCGCATTCAAAAATCCGCCCTTGCCCCACACCATATGCGCGAGCGGAAGGTAAACGACGATCGTCCAAAGCGATGTGAACGCGATCTTGGCCGGGAATCGAATTCGCTCGGCGAACGCTCCTGTAATGAGAGCCGGAGTGATGATCGCGAACATTAGCTGAAAGATCATGAACGTCTGCTGCGGAATGGTCGCGGCATAATCTGCGTTCGGTTCAGCTCCGACACCTCGAAGAAATGCAAAGTCGAGCCCGCCGATGAACCAATTCCCTTCCGAAAAGACCAGGCTATAGCCGAAGAACGCCCAGATAACGGTCACGATCCCGACCGAGATCAGGCTCTTGAGCATCGTCGAGAGCACATTCTTTTGACGAACCAGCCCGCCATAGAACAATGCAAGCCCCGGGATCGTCATCAGCAGCACGAGTGCACTGCACATCAGAACCCAGGCGTTGTCCGCCGAACCCTGAGCGGTCGCTGCCGCCGCCTCGAGTTTCGCTATCCGATCAGCAACCTCGTCCGCCGATGCTGTCTGCGAAAACAAGAGCAGCGATGCCGACGCCGCCAAAAGGAATTTCGGGGAGTTGCGATATAGATTGCTAAATGTATACATAAGTGTGTTTTGCCCTTTAAGTGCAAAAGCTATGCCATCGGCACGCTAATTGCCGTAAACACTGTCTTTACTGGTCTTATTGTGTTTTACTCAAGTTTTGGAGCGGTTTCCGGAGTTATTTTTGAGACATATTTGTAAGATTTATGCGGTTAACTTACGTTTTTGTCACTGAGCGAACGGGTGATTCTTGGTTTTGGAGTAGTTTTGACTATATAATCAACGCGTCGATAACAAACAGCCGAATATTTCTTACATTTTTGTAACAATGCGAGTTGATCAGCTAGATTTCATATCAAAAGCAGCCTCCACGCTGGCCGAATCCGAGGGCTTTCGCGGCGGATCTGGTGTTGTGATCGAACACGTGGCGCGTGCCCTGACCGCACAGATCGGATTTGTTGCTTTGCGGCGCCGGGACAGTGATCTGGCTGACATCGTTTCCTCACGCGGACTCGGAGCGGCGGACTTTCGACGGCTGGAAGAACGAATAATCAAGAGCAGCTTGTGGCGAATACTTGATATGTCGTCACCATTTGTTATCGATGATCTGAGCGAGGATCCGGTGTTAAGCTTTCTGGCGTTCGGTTCCGGAACCCGTTTGCTGGCAGCAGTTCCGATCGTTTTGCAGGGTTCGACGGTGGGGCTAGTGGCGGTAGGCTTTCCGCCTGCGGCGAATGTTGCCGAGGATTCGGTGATCAAGCTTCTAAAGGCCATCGCCGCTCTGTTTGCTCAGTCTATCCGCGTCGAACGCATCGTCAGCGAAGAAGGCCGCAAGCTGCTCGAGGAAAACTCGCACCTCAAACAGGAATTGCGTGAGAAGTACGATTTTAGCCATCTCATCGGCAATTCCGGCCCGATGCGGCAGGTTTACGATCAGGTCGCACAGGTCGCTCGCTCGAATGCCACGGTCCTGCTTCGCGGCGAGAGCGGCACCGGAAAAGAGCTGATCGCCCACGCCATCCATTACAACAGCCTGCGGTCGAAACGCCCCTTTATCAAGGTAAACTGTGCGGCCCTCCCTGAAACGCTCATCGAAAGTGAGCTTTTCGGCTACGAGCAAGGTGCATTTACGGGAGCAGCGAAGCAAAAGAAAGGGCGTTTCGAACTCGCCGAAGGCGGAACGCTTTTTCTGGACGAGATCGGCGATCTGCCGGTCCAGACGCAGGTCAAGCTGCTTCGCGTAATCCAGGAACGCGAATTCGAGAGGCTCGGCGGAACCGAAACGGTTAAGATCAACGTCCGCATTATCACGGCGACCAACAAGAATCTCGAGGAAGAGATCGCATCTGGTGCATTTCGCGAGGATCTTTTTACCGGCTGAACGTCTTTATGATCTTTCTGCCGCCGCTGCGTGAGAGAAAGTCGGACATTCTACTTTTGGCGGAGCATTTTCTCGAGAAGTACGAACGCGAGCACAAAAAGGCGGTACGCCGAATTTCGACGCCGGCGATAGACATGCTGACGGCGTATCATTTCCCCGGAAACGTGCGCGAACTCGAGAATGTGATCGAGCGGGCCGTGATCGTTTGCGATTCGAACGTCATTCACGGCCATCACCTGCCGCCGACTTTGCAGACGGCTGAGATCAGTGGAACGGAAACTCGAATGACGCTTGCCTCGGCAGTCGAGGCATTCGAACGCGACCTGATCCAGGACACTTTAAAGTCAACCCGCGGCAACATTGCCAAGGCTGCCATCATGCTCGATTCGACCGAACGCATTTTGGGCTATAAAATAAGAAAGTACACGATCGATCCGAAACGATTCCGCAGATAAATGCGGCCTCAGGATGCCAAAGCCCGCGCGTGAGCAAGGGCGAATCATAGGCGCCGGATCGAATCACGCCCCTGCTTACGCGCGGGCTTTTGCATTGGATCTTATGCCCAGAACCGAACAACTCATCCGCGACCTGCCCGATCCCGAGGCGGCGCGGCGCTTTCTCGGGCAGTTGACCGATGCAAATCCTGCGGCCGCGACCAAGCTGACCAAAAGCGAAGGCCTCCTTTCGGACATCCTTACGCTCGTATCATTTAGCCCTCTGCTCGCGACCACACTACTACAAAATCCAGATTATTTTTGGTGGCTTAACCGTAAAAGGATAGATTCGCGTGTTCGCGGAAAAGACGAACTGCTAGAGTCGCTCGCCCGCTTCGCCCTTACAAATTCGCAGCTGGAGCCGCAGGTCTTGTATGCGCGGTTCCGCCGCCGCGAGCTGATACGGATATATTTGCGTGACATCCGAGGCCTCGCGACCATCGCGGAGATCACCGAAGAGATCTCAAATCTCGCCGACGCCATTTTAGAAGCTGCCCTGAAAGAAGCCCGGCGTGAGATGGACAACCGCTTCGGGATGCCGCAGGAACAGGATGAAAAGGGCCGCTCGATCACAGCCAGATTCTGCATCGCGGCACTCGGAAAACTCGGTTCAAAAGAGCTGAACTATTCGTCCGACATCGATCTTCTTTTCCTGTATTCCGACGAGGGCAAAACCTCCGGCATCGGCTCGAAAGGCGAGGTTACGAACCGGGAATACTTTGTAAAACTCTCGGAATACATCGTCAAACTCGTCGGCCAGCAGACCGGCGAAGGAGCGGCCTATCGCGTCGATCTCCGCCTGAGGCCGCACGGTTCGATGGGCTCACTCGCACTCTCGATCGGCGACACCGTCAAATACTATCGTACCGAAGCCCGGGCATGGGAACGTCAGGTGCTGATCCGTTCGCGTGGAAGTGCGGGCGACGTCGAGCTTTTCAAGCAATTTTACGGTGAGGTTGAGGATCTGATCTTCCCGCGAAGCGAGACCGTTTCGACTGCGCTCGCAAACGTTCGGCGTTCGAAGGAGCGGATCGATCTCGAAAACATCAACAAGCGTGGATTTGACGTCAAACTCGGACGCGGCGGGATCCGCGAGATCGAGTTTCTCGCTCAGGCTTTGCAGCTCGCCTACGGCGGCCGCGACAGTTGGCTCCGCAGCCCGCACACACTCATCAGCCTGGCTCGGCTTGCCGATCGAAAGCATATCAGCGATACCGAGTTGACCGAACTCTCAGCCGCGTATGAATTTCTTCGCCGCACGGAACACGTGCTCCAAATGAAGAACGGCGTGCAGACTCACACCATTCCCGATGATCCTGAGAAACGCGGCGTGCTTGCCCGCCGGGTGATGTTCTCGGGCGGCGGCGGTGATTTTGAAGCCGAACTCAAGAACCACACATCTAATGTCAGTCGTATTTTCGGACGCGTATTTGGCGAGATCGACGACGGGACCGCTAACGAGATCGAAATGAACGAGGTGCCGGACATTCAGGAACGGACCCTGTCGCACGTGATGGCTTCGATCGAGAAATCGGACGTTGAATTCGATACGAGCGGCCAGAGCGTGACAGTGCTCGATCGCCTAACCGCCGTTTCACCCCATTTCTCGGCGATGGTTGCGGCTAACCCTGACCTCGCCGCCGAGCTTCCCGACCCCGAATCCCAGTTTTACGAGACCGACTATGTAAGCGAAATGATGGACGCGGTCGAATCCGAACGTGAACTTGGCGGTCGCCTTTCGGCGATGCGGCGAACGTGGTCGCGATGCCTTTTGGAGATCGTGGTCCGCGATATTTTTGAGAAGATCACGATCCGCGAGGCAAAGCGTTTGCAAACTGCTCTCGCGGAAGCAAGTATCGCGGCGGCGCTTCGCGTGGTTCGTGATGAAATGGCGAACCGCTATCGAGCCTCCGACCTTCACCTGGATATGGCGATCCTGGCACTCGGCAAACTCGGCGGCCGCGGGTTGGATTACGATTCCGACCTGGATATTGTCGTTGTTTATTTTGACCCACAGGTTGAGCGGGTTTCGCGCGAATCGGCTCGATTGCTTCCGGGAGACGTCACGGCGGCGGAATTTTACAGCCGGGCGGTCGAACTGTTTTCGACGACTCTTTCGTCGATGACCCGCGAGGGCAATCTTTATCGGGTCGATCTGCGGCTACGCCCGTTCGGCTCGAAGGGAATGAGTGCGATGTCGATCGACGCATTTCTGGGCTATATGTCGGAAACGGCGGCGATATGGGAAATGCTGGCTTTCGTAAAGCTGCGTGCGGTCGGCGGCGACACAAGCATTGGCTTTACGGTCGAGAACGAGACCCGCCGCTTGATACATGCCCGGGCGTTGGATCTCGACCCTGATGAGCTCAAGAAAGAGACCCGGCGGGTTCGCCTCGCTCTGCAAAACGAACGCTCGAATCTCCGTCGAGGCTCGGAGGTCGATATCAAATACGGTTCCGGCGGGATGCTGGATATTTACTTTGCTATGAGGTATCTGCAGCTTCGAGATAACGTCCCCGACGAAGCCGGTGACCGCTCGACCACGCACATGCTCGAACGCCTGAAGGCTAACGGATCGCTCAGCGAGGAGATGCACCGGGAGATATTTGCGGGTTATCAATTTCTCTCCGCCCTCGACCACGATCTGCGGCTGACGGTTGGCCGCACGACCCGCGTTCCGTTGGCGAATCACACCGCTCTGGCAAACATAGCCCGACGAATGAAGCTTAACTCCGAATCTGATCTGCTCGAGCAGCTGACATTTCACCGTCTGGCGATCCGTGAGGTTTTCGATAAGATCGTTAGCTGACCATTTCTCCGCCGATCATTGTGAAAGCGACATTTCCGTCCTGATCCAAAGCGACAAGATCAGCTCGTTTGCCGATGTCGAGCGTTCCTCGGGTGTTGTCGAGCCCGAGGAGTTTGGCGGGATTTGTGGATGACATTTGGGAGACCTCGTTCGCCGAAAAACCAACCGAGAGCATCGTTCGCACCGCATCGTCCATGGCGATGACGGAACCGGCGATGCTGCCGCGTTCGTTGCGGGTACGGCCGTTGACGACCGAGATCGTTTCGCCCCAAAGCTGGAATTCGCCGTCGCCGAGCCCCGTCGGAGCGACGGAATCGCTGATGAGCGAAACCTTGTCCGGTGATTTCGCACGGCACGCGACGCGGAGCATGTCCGGATGAACATGGATACCGTCCGCGATGATGTCGAAGGTCACGCCTTCATTCGCAAGCCCCCAGCCGGCAACACCGACTTCCCTATGATGCACGCCGGTCATGGCGTTAAAGAAATGCGTTATGTGCCTCACACCGGCCGCGTACGCACGATCCAAAGTCTCATGTCCCGCCCGAGTATGCCCGATCGAAACGATCCAGCCGTCCCCCACCAAAGCCTCGATCAACTCGATCCCACCGTCGATCTCCGGAGCCAAAGTCGTCATGTGAACGCCGCTCTTGAGCTTGGGAAGGCCTAAAAACTCCCCTCCTGCCTGAGGAGGGGTGGCAGCCGCTTCGGCTGACGGGGTGGTGGGAGCCCGCTGCCCACTCTTAAAATACTCCGGCCGCAAAGCCCCGCACATCTTCTCGTTCGCAAAAACGCCTTCGTAATGCACACCGACAACCTGTGCGACCGGTTTCCCTTCCTGCACGATCATCAGTTCATCGATCGCGCCGATCACACGCCGATAGTTCTCATCCGAATCCGGCACCAGCGTCGGCATCCAAGCCGTCACCCCGCGAGTCGCTAAAAACGCCGCGACCTGGAGCAGCCCGTCCACGTCCGCCTCATTCACATCGATCCCAACCGCCCCGTGATTGTGAACGTCGATGAAGCCTGGAATAACAGTCAAACCGGATGTCTCTATGAGGGCCAATCTTGCGTTACCATTCGCCGCGACAAAATGCCCATTCGCAACCTCAATATCTTGCCCATCAATTCTCAATCGCTTTGAACTCATAACCTTCAATCTATCAAATAAAAATGGCCCGCGTCGAACAGATCCGACGCGGGCCAAAAGTAGAACATTCTCAGATCTTAAAAGAAGACCTTGGCACCAAACTGCATCGTTCTCGAATCGCGTACCGTTGAGACAGTACCGAAGCTCGCGAGCGAAACGTTCGTGTTCAAACCTCGGAAATTAACATTGTTGAAAATGTTAAAGCCCTCGGCTCTCAACTGAATCCGGAAGGTCTCGCCGAAACGAAGGTTCTTGACTGCGGTCAGGTCAAATCTGACCGTTGACGGGCCCGTGACGTTTCCTCTCGCCGTATTACCGACCGTATTCGGTACCGGAGTGAAGACTCCGGTGACAAGTGCGGGGTTGGTGGTGAAACACGACGTATTGAACCACTGCTGCAGTGTCTGGGCTCCGCCCTGATTCGGATCGCAAGTAATATTAGGCCGAGCTGACGGGTTCGTATTCAGGATTCCAAGACCGGCAGCATCGTAAGACGAGGTCGTCACCGTGAACGGCAACCCTGAGTTATAAGTCGCGATCCCGTTGAACTGCCATCCGCCAAACATCTTGCCCACGAATCCCTGCTGCTTCTTAAAGAACGGAAGTTCGTAAACATAATTGACGGAAAGAATGTGGCGGCGATCAAACGCAGCCAGCTGATATTCACTGCGAATATCATACGCATTCTGCGGCGCTGTGGAGCGGTCGTTGATGCTCGTCGTCAGATTCTTGGACCACGTGTAGTTTGCTCCGATCTGTGAACCTACGCCGAGACGATGGGTTGCCGACATCTGAAGGCTGTGGTAGTTCGAATCATACCGAGGCTGAACGATCGCTATCGAACGGTAACCGCGATATGGACGGATTTGGTCAAGGATCAGGTTATCGTTGAACGCCGTCGTGCCAACAACGTTCGTATTTCCCTGAGCCGCCGTGGTCGCTGAGTTTCGAAACGCATAACCGGCCTGCTGGCAGGCAACCGGCGTGAAGGCTGCTGCCTGACCAGTGTAGTTGTTGCCCGGAGCACATGTTGATGCGAGAGCCTTTCCAGCTGGAAGACTGTTCAATTCAGTAAGTCCCTGCAAGTGGGTGCCCTTCGAACCAGCGTAACCAATCGTAACTACAGTCTTACTCGTGATCTGCTGTTGGACATCGAGCGTCCAATGCTGCATGTAGGGCGTCTTCCAATCCGCTTGGACTGCCCGCAAGCTCTGCGATGTGACGCCCGAGGCGACTGCCGAATTCGCCGCCGGATTGTTTAGGCTCGTGGTCGATGCAGTTGCAGTGATCTGATACGGAGGGTTAACACCAATATTCTGAAGGAATGTTCCGTTCAAGACCTGCTCGTGGTACATGCCGTAGCCCATACGAACCGAAGTTTTGCCCTTCTTGAACGGATCCCACGCAATGCCAACTCTTGGAGCAAAATCCGTTTTCGAAACGTCAATGACATATTTGCCGTAAGGCGAAAGCGTCGGCGTACAGTTATTAGCCGCCGTCGCATAATTCTGTTCGTTTACGAAGATACCGCTGCAGAAATTCCTTGTCGGGTCGACAATTCTATTTCCCGCGCCGGTTACCAGCGGAGCGCTCGCTGCGCTAAACATTGCAGGATCAAAATTTGAAAGGCGGCCGTTCTTATCCCACGGAGCACCAAAATACGAATATCGTAGACCAACTGAAATGGTCATGTTGCTTTTGGCTTTCCACTCATCCTGAACGAATGCCTCGATAGTCTTTTGACGCAGATCAGCCGTGTAATCAAAGCTCGCCTGCGAGAAGCTTGAAACGTTTCCTACCAGGAAACTAGCCCAACGCTGAAGGTTGTCAGCCACCGTTGTCGTGATAGCGTTTGTAAGTACGACACCGCCTGGAGTTGTGTAATTGATCGGCAGGGTAGTGCCTGCCGGACGCGTCGCCGGGAAAGCAGTAAAACTGCCCTCGTTGACGCCGGCAAGTGCATTTTCATTTTTGCGATAAATTGAATACACGCCGCCAAATTTAACGGCATGGTTACCCGAAAGCCAAGTGGTCGTGCCCGTAAAGTTATGCTTGTACGAGAAGTTGTCATACGGGCCAAAGCTGCCGAGGCCGGTAAATCCGTTTCCGCTGATCGACGGGATACGGTCGCGTTGATTTGCGAACGGCAGAGTGACTGGAACCTGCGTGTTCGAAAGGGCTAAAAGTCCGACGTTCTGACTAAGGATCGCTCCGTAACCATAATTATAACGGCCTTCGAAGATCAGCGTCGGGCTGGCGGCATACGTTGTCTGGAAGGTATGCGTCTTGCCCGGCGAGTTCGTCGAGGTCGTTGAAACACCGTTCAATCCAGTTCCGCTCGAGAAGAGCGAGTTACCGTCGAGTGTCGGGATCTTGTCCTGTTGGTATCTATAGTACATCGACCACTGGTCGTTGAAGCTGTGGTCGATCTTGATCAGTTCCTGTCGAAAATCAGCTTCGTTCGGGATCTGGTCAACGAGAGCGAACGGATTTGATACACTCGGGTTATTTGGGTTTGCCAGCTTTCTGTAAACGCCGTTGAGATAAGCGAGAGCTGCCGGGTTGATCATTGCCGCTGGGATCGGTGTGCCCGCCGCGAGAATGTTAGAGCCAGTACAGGTTTCACTAAGATATGTTCGGTTGATACAAACAGGTACTGGAAAAACACCATTCTTCAGGAAGGCGTCCGGAACAGTCGTGGTGATCGGTGATGTAAATCTTCGGTCGCGGCGACGCTCAGTCGAAAAGAAAAAGAAGGTGCGATCATACTTTCTGAAGTATGGTTCGCCGGGTCCCCGTTCGCCAAAATCGAGGAAATAGACTGGGCCGCCAAACGTGCCGCCGTAGTTATAGTAGGAGAAAGGTGCTCGGCGGGCCTGGCAGCGTTCGTCCGAATTCGGAAGCCCGTCAGCCGGGAAGCAGTTTCGTCCAAATGCCGGAGTTCCAGTAGTTGAATTAACCAGGTAATTGTTCGCATTGTACTGTTCGTTACGCCAGAAAAGGAATGCGCTTCCCCTGAATTTGCTGCCGCCCGAACGCGTGACAACGTTGATCTGACCGCCGCCGCTACGGCCCGATTCTGCCGGGAAGAGCGAGCGAAGGACCTTAAATTCACCGATCGAATCGAGGCTCGGATACGCCTGGATCGTGATGTTGGAACCACGGTCGGTTACGTCAGCACCGTCAACAGTGAACGTGTTCTGGCTGCTGCGGGCTCCGTTGACCGAGATGTTGATCGTGTTTGCCTGACCGTCAGGATTGGTCGTACCGACATAAACCTGATCGGCGAGATCATTTGAAACGCCAGGGGCGAGCGTAATGAGCTGGACCCAGTTTCTATTATTGACCGGGATCTCACGAGCCTGATCACCTGAGATGATCGTGCCGCCCGTAGCCGAGGTCGAATCGATCGCTACCCGATCAGCTTCAACAGTGACCGTCTCAGCTACGTTTCCGGCCTGAAGGTTGATATCAACCGATCTACGCTGGCCTACATCGAGTTTGACGCCCGTCTGTACGGATTTCTTGAAGTTCGGGGCCTCGACGGATACCGAGTATTCGCTTGGCGACAGATTCGGTGCCGAGTAATCGCCATCCGAATTGGTCATGATCGTTCTGACAACGACCTTCTTAGCGGTATCCGTGATCACGACTGTGGCGCCGGAAACAACAGCTCCGTTCGCGTCCTTGACTGTTCCAACAATAGTTCCGGTGACTTCCTGGGCGATCATCGCGGTGCTAAGGCAAGCGACGACAGCAAGGGTTAACAGACCGGAGATCAAAGCTCTAATGCGCATATTCTCTTTTCCTCTTTGGGTTTTTCTTGAAATTTGATCAGTGCAATCCATAAAAATTATTTACGTTAATGGACATTTATTCAAATTTTCGTTATCGCACGAGATTCACGGCATACGGCGGATCTGGCGAAACCGTTGATATTAAACAGGTTGTTACGAAAAAGTGAATTTATGAGTCGTCCATGACTCTAAACTACTCATTAATAAGGCAAATATGATGCCCAACGAGTTCCGGAATATTATTTATTTTGGTTAACCGCTTTTTCGGAAGCGGAATGCTATTTGTAGATCAAGAATGGGGTGCGGCGCCGGTTGAATTCGTCTCGTTTGACGTTCGCGGCCTTTTCGATATTCTCTGGCGTTTCTCCGCGCTTTACCAGGTCGAGGATCTCTGAATTGACGAGCAAACGGGCGTATTTATCAACCTGCCATTCGGTTGGGTAGAGCTTTCGCAGAGCGGCGGCGAACTCGATTCCCAAGTGAAACGAATCAAGTGCGTTGCGGTCGGTGATCAGGATATTTACGCCGCCGAGCTGTTCGTCTTTAAAAACCGAGGCGTTGGGTTTGAAGCGGATCGGGATGAAACGAACGCCTTTGATGTTTCGACCGTTGAGATACGACGCGAGCTTTTGACCGACGATGTACGGAGCCCCGACAACCTCGAACGGCGTGTCCGTGCCGCGGCCGACACTGACATTTGTGGTCTCAAGCAGTCCGATTCCCGGATAGAGCGTGGCCTCGGTCAGCGAACGCATGTTTGGCGACGGATTTATCCAGGTCTGCCCCGCCTCGTCAAACCACATCGAACGCGACCAGCCTTCCATTTTGATGACGCGGACATCGGCACCGATCTTTCGCTCGGAGTTCATCATTTGGCCGAGTTCGCCGATGGTCAGGCCGTAACGGACGGGCGTCGTGTGGGCGGCGATGAATGAAAGTTTATCTTCGTCGGCGAGTGAGCCTTCGACGGAATTGCCGTTTATCGGGTTTGGACGGTCGAGGATGAAGACAGGCTTCCCGGCGTTCGCGGCCTCTTCCAACACGTTTTTGAGCGTCGCGGTGTAGGTGTAAAATCTCGCCCCGATGTCCTGGATGTCATAGACAAACGCATCGATCGTCGCCGTTTGCTCAGGCTTTGGTCGTCGCGTTTCGCCGTAGAGTGAATAGATCGGCAGGCCGGTTTTTTCGTCCTTGGAATCGTTGATCTTGTCCTGATCAAGTTCACCGCGAATACCGTGCTCCGGTGCGAAGAGCGAAACGAGCTGCACATTCGGAGCTTCCTTCAGAATGTCGATCGTCTGCTTCCCAGCGAGATTGCGGCCGGTATGGTTTGTGACAAGGCCAAGCTTAAGGCCCGCGAGCTGTTTGAATTTATCGCGTTCGAGAACGTCGATTCCGTTCATGACTGGAGCGGCGAGCAGCTTGCTCGCCACCGGCGAGGCTGCCGATGCCGGTGCCGCCGGACGAGCCGCCGCAACAGATTCCCTAAATCGCGGAACCTGAGCCGCGACCGCCGTATTAAACTGTGCCTCGGCCTGCTCAAATTTCTCTCTCGGCGTATCCTCAACCGCCGAAGCTACGACCGTCGCGACCTTTGCCCGAAGCGGCCCGACATCGCCTTTGCCGTCGGGGTGAACGCGGTTCGAGAGGAAGACGACAAACGTCTGTGAAACCCGGTCGATCCATACGCTCGTCCCCGTAAAACCCGTATGCCCAAACGACCCAAGCGGAAACAGATCGCCGCGATTCGACGAGAACGAAGTATTAATATCCCACCCAAGCCCGCGAGCATCGCCCGACTCCGAAACGACGATCGGTGCAGTCATCCGCGAAATAGTCTGAGCCGACATCACCCGCTTCCCATCCAACGTCCCGCCGTTCAGGAGCATCTGGCAGTAGCGTGCGAGATCATCCGCGGTTGAGAAAAGTCCCGCGTGGCCGGCGACTCCGCCCATTCGAATTGATGTAGGATCGTGGACGAATCCCTTGAGTATCACATTACCTAATCCATCGTTGCCCTTAAACTCGCTACCTAAGTAACTGAGTTGTCCTCGGATATTCTCAGTCGCGGCGATGGTTTGAAATGTAATCGGATCTGTAGCAAAACTCGGGTTAGGGTTGGCCTTGGCAGTGAGGCTTTGTGGCGAGATTATCCCTGGCTGTCTAAATTTCGTCTGAACGAGCCCAATCCGTTCAAAGACATCGCGGTAAGCAAATTCCCCAAACGATTTTGCAAAGCCACCTGTCGACGGGGGTAAGTCCCCCGTAAAAAGAAAACTTCCTGGTCCAACTTCATTTCCAGTTAGTCGTTGAACAATCTCCCCAAGCACGATAAACCCAATATCCGAATAAACAAATTTCGTCCCCGGCGGGGTTCGCAGCTTTTCTTTTTTGAGGGCGGCAAGCATGCCTTCGCGGCCGGTCCATTTTTCTTTGAGGTCGAAATCGGGTGCGTAGCCTGAGGTGTGCGTCAGGAGTTGTTGGATAGTGATACGTTTTGCGTTCGGGTCGTCGATGTCGGGGATGTACATCCCGACGGTGTCGCTGAGCCGCAGTTTGCCTTGCTCGACGAGGATCATGATCGACGTCGCGGTCGCGATCGGCTTTGTGAGCGATGCCAGGTCAAAGATCGTATCGACCGTCATCTTCTCAACTGTCGGCACAAGCGAACGGTTGCCGTAAGCCTTGCGAAAAACGATCTTACCTTTGTGCCCGACCAGCACGACAGCACCGGGCAGCTTCTTGGCCGCAATATCAGCCTCAACGATCGCGTCGATCTGATTCAACTTCGCCGCATTCATCCCGACGGCCTGAGGCAGAGCGACGGGCAATCCTTGGCCGGAAGAATTGACCACAGATGAACACAGATAGACACAGATAAGAATGGCGTTTGTAATAAACGCGAGTCTTATCGGGCTGAAACGGTTGCGGAGGTACTGCGGCTTTAACAAATTCTTATCCGTGTCCATCTGTGTTTATCTGTGGTTAATTTATTTCCTGGCCTTTAATTCTTTTTCTCGCACGACGAAGCTTTCCTTGCAAAGTGCGACGAACTGCTTTGCTATCGGCGAGAAATAGCCACCGCGTAGACGCGCGAGGCCAAGTTCCCAGTTGATCTCGGCTCCTTCGATCATCCAGGAGACGAGGCGGCCTTCGCGGATCTCGTCGGCGATGGTTTTGGCTCCGGCGGTGCCGACGCCGAGGTTGTTTTCGACCATCTGGTTGATCGCTTCCTGACGTGAAAGCTCCATCACGACGTGTGGACGAACGTTTGCGGCGTTAAAAAAATCATCGATCATTCGCCGTGTGTTTCCTCCGCGTTCGCCGAGGATGAGCCTTTCGCCGGCGAGGGCCGCCGCACTGATAAATTTGTCATTGGCACGAGGATGCTTCGGATGTGCGATCGCCACGATCTCGTCACTGAAAAGTAAATCTGTCGTGATCGACGAATTCTCGACCGGCAAAGATACGAATGCAATATCGATCTCGCCGTGCATGATCTTGTCGACCAAAATTTGGCTCGTCCCGGCGCTGACGTTTAGCTCGGAATTCGGGAATTTCTCACGAAGGCCCTGCAATATCTGCGGTAATTGCTGCGTCGCAAATTCCGCTGATGCCGAGCCGATACGCAAGCGGCCGTGTTCGACGCCGCCGAGTTCGGCGATCTCGGCGAGGGCCGTGTCGTGTTCGCGCAGGATCTTTCGGGCCCGGTCGAGCAGATATTCGCCCGCCTCGGTCAGGATCACGCGCCGCGGGGTGCGGGTAAATAGCTGCAGCCCGACCTCGTCTTCGAGCTGCCGGATCTGCATCGAAATAGCCGCCTGCGTGACGTTCACACGCCGCGCACCTGCTGTAAAAGTTTTAGCTTCGGCGATAGCCAGAAAAGCTTTGAGCTGTCGTATCTCCATAGATCAAACCAACCTGGGGATGTGCGATTAGAATATCTTATTGACTACATAAAATCCACTAACTTTGATTATAAGTCAAGTATGCGCGAACAATGTAGATGTAATTTTTTCGTCTCTTGACTTCCGAGATGCCGCAAACCGAGCCACAAAGAGGACGCAAACGCCAACTATACCAGCTATTTCTGGGCGTGGACGGCGGCGGTACAAAAACAAATGTCGCCCTGATGAACGAGGCTCACGAGGTCGTCGCCGAAGGCTCGGGTGGTCCGTCGAACCCTCTTCGAGTCGGCGTCGAAACCTCTGTCGCAAACATCGCAAAAGCCATCGACGCAGCCTGCGACAGCGGCGGAGTCTCACGCGGAGACATCGTCGCCGCAACGCTCGGCCTCGCCGGAGTTAGGCGGCTGGATATGCGGGAACGCGTGCGTGAGAGTTTTGTCACTCGCTTCCGGGTGCGCAAAACACTGGTCACGACCGACGCCGACATCGCTCTCTACGGCACGACGCTCGGCAAGGCCGGCCTTGTCGTCATCGCCGGAACCGGCTCGATCTGCATAGGCGTCAATGATGAGGGCGAGCAGTTCATCGCCGGCGGTTGGGGACCGGTTGCCGGTGACGAAGGCGGCGGCCGAGGCATTGCGGGCGAGGCACTTCACGCCGTTGCAAAAGCCTCGGACGGTCGCGGTGAATTAACAAAACTCAGCGAGCGAGCCGCTGAGTACTTCCGTGCATCAAACGTTGAGAACCTGATAGGCGCGATCTACGCCCCGCAAATGGACAACAGCCGCATCGCCGGCTTTGCGAAGCTGGTTGTTGAAACCGCGGCTGAGGGCGACAAGGTCGCGGTCGAAATATTGCAGGATGCCGGACACGAGCTCGGTATCGCAGCGGTCGCCGTCATCCAAAAACTCGGCCTCGCAAAAAAGAAGATTCCGATCGGCTGTGTCGGCAGCGTTTTCAAAGCGGGAGAATTATTGACCGGACCAATGACGGAAATTATCAGCAAAGTCGCTTCAAAAGCATATCTGATCGAGCCGCTAATGCTGCCCGCCCATGCGGCGGCGTTGATGGCGATGAAGAATGGGAATAAATAGAAGCCGAGTCGAAGAATCATTCCGGGGCTATGCCCGTCTATTTGCGGCGAAGCTGTGCTTCGCCGATACTGCCTGATTTGGCTTTGCGGCTATGCCGCCATTCTCTCGGCCAGGAGCGGCGGCACAGCCGCGTAACAGGAGAAAAAGCGCGTCGGAAAAGCATAGCTTTTCTGCAAGTAGAGCGGCGAAGCCGCAAGAACGTCATTCGCTATGCTACCCGTAACCGAACAAGAAAACCCCAAAACTGCCGCGATCGACCAAGCATCGACACTTGAAGCGGTGCGTTTGATCAATGACGAAGACAAGACCGTTGCTTTGGCGATAGAAAAGGTTATGCCTGAGATCGCGGCGGTGATCGACAAGGTCGTTGATCGGCTGCAAATCGGCGGGCGGCTTTTTTATGTGGGGACGGGCACGAGCGGAAGGCTCGGTGTGCTCGATGCGTCGGAGATACCCCCGACATTTGGGGTTTCGTACGATCTGGTTCAGGGCATCATCGCCGGCGGCTACGATGCCCTCTACAAAGCGACCGAATCGAGCGAAGACAACCGCGAAGCCGGTTCCGAGGACCTGAAAAAACGAGGCGTGACGGCGAATGACGTCGTCATCGGTATCGCGGCCTCCGGACGAACGCCGTACACGATCGGAGCGGTAGATTATGCATGCGAACTTGGCTGTTTTACGGCCTGCATCACGTGCGTTCCCGATTCTGCGATCACACAAGCAGTCGATATCGCGATCGTCCCCGTTGTCGGCCCCGAAGCACTCACCGGTTCGACTCGAATGAAAGCTGGGACTGCTCAAAAGCTTGTCCTCAACACCATCTCAACCGTCACGATGATCCGCCTCGGCTACGTCAAAGGTAATAGGATGACTAATGTTAAGTCGTCCAACATTAAACTAAAAGAGCGATCGCTGCGTATTTTGATGGCGGAAACGGGATTGGACGAAGAAGCCGCGAACGATTTACTTGGGCGATCCGACAACGACTTAAGAGTGGCTCTTGTTATGGAACGAGCAAAAGTCGGTTATGATGTTGCATTAAACGCTCTTAACAACTCGGACTTTGTGGTGGAGAAAGCTCTGTCGACCCTCAACTAAATGCAAACACTCGACCTCATCATCATCTTTGGTTATCTGATCGGCATTACGGCCTTTGGCATTTGGTTTTCGGGTAAGCAGGAAACGACGGCGGACTATTTTGTCGGCGGTCGAAATGTGCCTTGGTGGGCGATCGCGATGTCGATCGTGGCGACGGAGACGAGTACGATCACGTTTGTCTCGGTGCCGGGAATTGCGTTCGCCAAGGGTGGGAATTTTCAGTTTTTGCAGCTTGTTTTCGGCTACATGCTCGGCCGCATCGTGATATCGCTGATCTTTATTCCGATGTATTTCAAGGGCGAGCTGCAGACGGTTTATCAGCTACTCGGCGACCGCTTTGGAAACCGTGTGAAGATGCTAGCGTCGGCACTGTTTGTCGTGATGCGGAATGTGGCTGACGGCGTTCGGCTGCTGCTGACGGCGATCGTTTTGGCGGCAGTTTATACCTCATTCAATCCCGGCACCGATCCGACGACGATCATTATCGCCTCGATCGTTTTGCTGGGCGTGGTGATGATCGTGTTCACGTTTTACGGCGGTATGGAAGCGGTCATTTGGGTCGAGGTCGTGCAGCTTGTCATCTACATCGGCGGTGCGATCGCGGCGGCGGTCGTGCTGATCCAGAACATCGACGGCGGCCTATCACAGGCGATGACTCTTGGCGAGCAATTCAATAAGTTCAGCCTTTTCGATTTCGGCTGGGACATGACGAAAACCTATACGTTCTGGGCAGGACTCTTCGGCGGTTGTTTCCTGACGATGTCGACGCACGGGACCGATCAATATCTCGTCCAACGATATCTCTGCACCAAAAAGCCTTCGTCGGCCATGCTCGCCTTGCTATCGTCAGGAGCGGTCGTGCTCGGGCAATTTATCGGCTTTCTGTTCATTGGCGTTCTGCTTTTTGCATTCTACGCACCGTTCAATTCGGCAGACTATGCCCAGGCTGGTGTCGCCGGTTCGGGAATTTCAGCCAATTTCCCTTTCCTAAAAGGCGATCAGGTCTTTCCGGATTTTATTACCAAACACATGCCCGCCGGGCTTTCAGGCTTGGTGGTCGCGGCCATTTTCGCGGCCGCTCTTTCGTCGTCACTCAATTCGATCGCAGCTACTGCGATAAATGATCTGTACAAGCCTTTCAAGAAAGACATAACTGACAAGCAGCTCGTTCGATATGCGGGAATTCTAACTGTGATCGTCGGAATAGTTCAGATCATTGTCGCTATCGCCTTTATGAAAAGCGGCGAGTCGGCACTCGGCCTCGCACTCTCAGTCGCGTCGTTGATCAACGGTCCGGTTCTTGGCGTGTTTCTGGTTGGATCTTTCCTCAAAAAGGCCCGTGAGGTCCATGCTTTGACGGGCATGGTCGTTAGTATTTCTGTGATGCTTTACATCCTGCTCGCAACCAAGATCGCGTGGACGTGGTACGCCCTGATCGGGAGTATCTTGACATTTGTGGTCGCATTCATCGCGAGCATGATAATTCCGACAAAAAATGATGAAGTTTCTATTTAGCTCTCTAACTGTTTTGGTTTTGTTATTTAACGCGGCGGCTCCGGCAAAGGCACAGCCTTCGGGTGGATTTTGGCCTTCAAAAAAATCCGAAGAATTCGCGGCGAAATACGTCAAGAAAATGTCGGTCGAGGAAAAAGTCGGCCAGCTTGTGCACATTGGCATCAACGCGAAATTTGCGAATCAGGAAAGTGCGTTCTTCAAAGACCTGCAGCGTCACGTCGTGCAAAACAAGCTCGGCGGCATAATCTTTTTCGGAGCTCCGATCTACGAAACAACGATCCTTGCCAATCGCATGCAGCAGAATGCAAAAACGCCGCTGTTGATGTCGCTCGACGCCGAGACCGGCATCGGGATGCGGTTTGAGGATGCGACAAATTTCCCATGGGCAATGGCCGTTACGGCAACCGGAAATCCTGATTTTGCCCGCCGAATGGGCGTCATTACTGGACGCGAAGCCAAGGCCATCGGCATTCGCCACGTATATGCTCCGGTTTTGGACGTTAACAACAATGCCGGAAATCCGGTGATCAACGTTCGCAGTTTTGGCGAGAATCCTGAGGATGTCGGTACTTTTGGAACAGCTTTCGCACAAGGTATTCAAAGTCAGCAAGTCATCGCGACCGCGAAGCATTTTCCAGGACACGGCGATACAAACATCGATTCGCATCGGGGCCTGCCGATAATTGATCTGCCGCGTGAACGGCTCAATTCACTTGAACTCGTGCCCTTCAAAAAAGCTATCGATGGCGGTATCGGTTCAATAATGATCGCCCATATCGCCCTGCCGCAGATAGACAACGAAGAGATAAAGCCGCTTAAGGAGTATCGCGGCGGAGACGCCGAGGCCGGGGCTGAGATCGTCAAGGAAAAGGCAACGATTCCCGCCACTCTATCGGCAAAATTTCAAACCGAGATCCTGCGAAAGGAAATGGATTTTAAAGGGCTTATCGTCTCAGATGCGATGAGTATGAGCGGGCTGACGCTTTATTTCGATCAGGAAGAAGCCGGGGTTCGGGCGTTCCTCGCCGGCACGGACATTCTCGAAAAACCCGCCGATGTTGATGTAATGCTCCGGGGCCTGACCGCCGCGGTCAAGAGCGGCCGGATCCCTATGGAACGGCTGGACGATTCCGTTCGACGCCAGATCGCCTGGAAGCATGAGCTTGGATTGTTCAAGGAAAAACTAACCCCGGTAGACAAGATAGACACGCTTATTTCTGGAGCGGAAAGTACGCTCCTTACCGACGAGATCGCAACAAAAGCGATAACGCTCGTAAGAAATGACGAGGGCCTTCTGCCGATCAACAAGAATGCAAAGATCGCCGTTCTTGGTCTTTCTAACGGCATTGACGGACCGCTGACGATGAGCAGTTTGGTCAACTCCCTTCGAGGCGGCGGACTGAGGTTCTCGTCTGCATACCTTCAGGAAAACTCTTTCGCCGATCAGGTCGCGGCTGCCCGAAAAGCGGTCAACGAAGCGGACACGGTAATTGTCGGCCTTTACGGACGCGTAAGATCTGGAGCAAAAAACAGCGTCGGCATTCCGGAAAACGGAGCGGCGATACTGAAAGAGCTGCTCGCCTCGAACAAAAAAGTTATCGGCATTAGCTTCGGCAATCCATACGTTTTGGGCGGTTTCCCCGAAATGAAAACCTACCTCGTCGCGTATGGCGATATGCCGAGTCTGCAGAGAGCATCGGCACGGGCGTTACTTGGCACGCAGGACATCACCGGCAAATTGCCCATCTCGCTCCCCGGGCTTTATCTACGCGGAACGGGCATTCAGCTAACTAAAAAACAAACAACGGATTAACGCGGATTCACGCAGATTCTTTCTTTCCGTGTAGATCTGTGTTAATCCGTTGTTACTTTTCCTATGACACAATCTTGGGAGATCGAGGGTTTCCTCGACATTAGAAATCGCGAGCTGCACATCGATGGCGTCAACGCAGTCGACCTTGCCCGCGAATACGGCACGCCGCTCTTCGTGTTCAGCGAGAAGCGCTTACGTCACAATATCACCCGCCTGCAGCGAGTTGGCAACGCCATCGATTGCCCGCTAAAGGTCTGCTACGCCGCCAAAGCGATGTCCACGATGGGCATTCTGAAAGCCGTGAAAGGCGCCGGATGCGATATCGAGGTCAATTCGGGCGGCGAGCTGTGGAAAGCTCTGGAAGCCGGATTTAACGGCGACCAGATAATTTTCAACGGCACCAGCAAAGAGGTTTGGGAGATCGAGAACGCAATAAATGCGGGGATCTACGCGATCCAGGTCGACTCACTCTACGAACTCTCACTGATAGAAGAAACCGCCAAACGTCTCGGCAGATCCGCCAACGTCAGCCTCCGTCCCGTCCCCGAGATCGAGTCGGACACGCATTCCGGCCTGCAAACCGCTCTCGTGACGTCAAAATTCGGAATGATGCCGGATGAAGCTTTCTCGGCGTTTCGCGATCACAAAGATTCACGACATCTCAACCTTTGCGGCATTCACCTGCACGTCGGCTCGCAAAATCCGGATCCGATCGTCTATACGCAGGCTCTTGCTATGCTCTTCGACAATCTGGTCAAAATAAATTCGGAGACCGGCATCCGGCTAAAACATATCAATATCGGCGGCGGCTTCCCTGTCAACTATTCACGAGGCAAAGAACTTCCGCCGATGCCAGCGGAAATGCAAAAGCTCGCGGACGAGGCTAAAAAGCGAATGGACGAAGCTATCGAAAGGGGATATTTCGAGAGCACTCGTCCTGACGGAGCTATAGTACACCGCCCCGTCCCAAAAGAGTTTAAGAAATCGCTGCGAGAGAAACAGGTCTCCGCCGCATATGATCCATATTCCGCAATCTCCGAGGCCTGGAAACAAGTCCGCATGAAGTCCGAGGTAACCGGTACGGAACACTTGCTCAAGGAGCTGACGGTTCTTCTCGAACCTGGTCGCAGCATCATCGCTGATGCCGGGATCTGTTTGACCTCGGTTCGCAACCTTAAGGAGAGACCGCTTGCGAGTATCAATGAGGCGACGAGTCAGTCACTACGGAAAAAGTTGGAGAAAGATGCGGAGGACAGGAAAAAAGGCCATCAGAGCGTGTCATTTGGCATTTACGAGGTAGCCAAATCGTTTGCAGATAAAGAGATCACGAGCGAACACTGGCTGCTCACCGACGCCGGTTTCAACATCCTGCTCTCAATGGAAACGTACAAATGGTACTACCATGTTATCTCAGCCGAACGTGCCGACGATGAACCTGCATTTCCATACAAACTCGCCGGACCTCTCTGCGACGGCGGAGATGTTTATTTCGACATCGAGGGCGAAGGCCGTCTGCCCGACTATCGGCTTCTGCCGCCAAACCTTAAGCCGGGCGATCTGCTCGCTCTGTTGAATTGCGGAGCGTACTCACTTGCCCAAGCATCGCAGTATAACGGCCGATTTCTGCCTGCGGTTGTTCTAATTAAGGAAACCGGTAGTTCAGAGTTGATCCGAAAGCGAGATGTATTCGGCGATCTGATCAATAACGATATCTACTAAGTTAATAGAGTTAGTACGCCACCGAACTCGCCAAGCCGCGCATTACGGCTTTTTCCCGCTCTTCCGGCTCGATGCCGGCCGTCGAATAGACGGCCGCGAGATTAGCTAATGCGACGGCCCGGCTGCTTTCGTCGCGGATCTGAGAAATGATCGACAGGTTTTCGATCGACGTCGCTCGTGCTTTTTCCGGTTGCTCAAGGCTCGCAAAACCGTCGGCTATTTCAATGAGTACTTCGGACCTTGCGGAGATCTGCGGAACAGTTTCCGCGAGTGTCGCAGCCTCGTCCAGAACAGCTACCGCCGCAGCGGGCTCGTCCAGTTTTCGTTTCCCGTCCGCTATCGCGACGAGAGCGAACAGGCGGTTGGCATCTTCATCGATCAGATTTAGTGCCTCGCGAGCAAGTTCGTCTTCCTTCTGAATAGTTAGGATCTGAGAGATCTGGGCGAGAGCGTTCATCTGCTCGTTAGGGTCGGAATTCTCGAGGGCGATCTCGACGCCGCGCTCGGATTTGCCGAAACCGGCAAATTGCGTGGCAATTGTTGTAAACAGAGCGTTTCGCGAACGGCTGTCCCGCGTTTCGTTCTCACGCTGGGATCTTAGTATCGCGTACGCTTCTTCGAGAGCATCGATCGCTTCTTCTTTCTCCTCTTTTCGCCAGTGATCGCGAGCAAAGCCGAGCATCGCAGAGGCGATCTGCGTCTTGTCTGTGACTAGATCCAATGTGCGGTCCGCCAGGTCTGTGCTCCCGGCGTGCAGAAATCCGATCGCACAATTTACGAGGAATGTTTCCCGATGTGTATTCTCGAGCACTTCGGCGAGCGACTTCGCAATATCAAAGGTCTCAATCGCCTTGTCATTCGCTTTTGCGTCCAGGAATACGTTGCCGAGTTCGCAAAGGGCCCGTATCTGTTCCTCGTCGTGCTCGATCTCGCCCGCCGAAGCGACCGCTTCCTGCATCGTTGCGATCCCCTTTTCGGTTTCCCCGGCGTCGATCTGTGCAGCTCCGATCTGCTGCAGAGCAGCGACCCGAGCGGACGGAAACTCGATGCTTTCTAAGGTCTTCTCAGCTCCAGCATCATTACCGTGGGCTGCCTGATTGGTGGCGATGCCGGCGTAAACAAAATCGGAATGTCCCATCAGATCGGCAACCTCAGCTGCCTTTTCTGCCTTGCCCTTACCCGCCAGGACGAGTCCTATCCGCTCAAATGCCTGTGACTGCAGCCCGTGATCCTCGATGGCATCGGCCAATTGGAGAGCGTACTCTTCGTCATCTATCTCAGCACATTTCACAGCGACCGCGATCAAGAGCTTGTCCCTTGAGAAAGGATCATCGACAGCGTTTGCCAGCTCGGCAGCAAGGTCTACATCACCCTTTGCGAGGTACATTGGCACGATGGTATTCATCGCCTCGGCATGGCCGTCACTGCTCTTGATCCGCTCGGCGAGAAAAGCCGCACAATCGAGAAGGCCGTTTTCGGCTTGGTCTTGTGAAATGAAATGGTCCATATGTCAGAACCGCCTGCGTAAGCGGGCGGTGTATTAGTTGAATACCTTTCAGCGAGGAATTCGCTGTAAAAATAGCTGCAAAATTGCTAACCGACGATCCGTCCGCTAACGCAGGCGGTTCTGACTTAAAAAACCCGCCGGATCGATTCCGGCATCCAGTCACTAAGATCCTTAGCGATCGCACCGGCTCCTGCCTCGCGGAGTCTCTCGGCAGAAACCGTGTTCGTCACGCCCAGAACCGGAAGGTCTGCCAGGCGGCCACCAATAACCCCAGGAGGCGAATCTTCGATGACCAGGCATTCGGAATGAGTCATCGGCAGATGGCCGCCCGCGGTGCGGATCGCATCGAGTTGGCGAAAACCGTTACGAAAACACTCAGGATCGGGCTTGCACTTAGAGGTATCCTCGGCGCTTACTATCGTCGCGAAAAACTTGGCCAGCCCACTTTTCTCAAGGACAAGGTCGATCTCATGGCGCCGCGACATGCTCACGATACCGAGGGTAAATTCTCGGGACATCTTTTCGATAAAATTGGGAATCCCGTCAAACAGCGGCAGATCGGCGGAAACGCTTTCCTTCCACTTTGCAGATTTTGCCGCGATGAGTTCCTCTACTTGCGAAGGCTCGACTGATCGTCCTGCCCGAGCGTAAGCGTTTGCGACGAACGTCTTGTCATCCATTCCGAGAGAGGAAAAGTAATCTTCCTCCGTCAGGTCGATGCCGTCGGCTTTCAGAACCTCCTGATAAGCTTTCATCTGCACCCGTTCGTCATCGATAATGACGCCGTTGAAGTCCATTAAAATTGCTTTGATCATATTCACTGGATGGCGAGCATTTTGCTCGCATGTTACTAAACTCAAATTCAACTTTGGACGGGCAAGATGCTCGCCCTCTAATTATAGGTAACTTTCGTCGAAAATGTTGCCTCGTCCCAGAATACACTTCGGGTCAAACGCCTTTTTGAGCTCGGCCATCTCATTCAAATACCGCTCGCCCATCATTGCCGATAGATACTTTCGTTTCAGCTTCCCAATGCCGTGTTCTGCTGATACCGTTCCGCCGAGCATGATCGCTTGGGCGACGCACCGGCCATAGATATGCCGTGCCCTCTCCGCCTCAACCGCATCTTTAGGCAGCATATTAGCGTGCAGGTGGCAATCGCCTATGTGCCCAAAGATCACATAATCGAGACCACTCGCGTCGAGAGTTTCTTTGTAATATCGAAGGAACGAGGCAAAGTTCTCATCCGGAACCGCCATATCCGTCCCGATCTTTCGCTGCTTGTTCTTAACCACGCGCTCGTTAACCGAAACCGGCAAGACGTGGCGAAATGCCCGCATCTTCTCGCGATCCTGCTCATTCGTCGTAAACCATGAACGCTCGAGATCAGCTCCGTGCTTTTCAAAAAGTTCGTTCCACGACTCTAGGAGAGCATCCTCATTATCCGCGGTCGTTTCCTGTTCAAAGAATATTGCTCCCGCCATGCCGTTCGGCGTTTCAGGGAATTTCTCCGATATAAACCTCAAGGCCCGGTTGTCAAAATATTCGATGAGCGAAGCTCTGATCCCATCTGAAATTTCGGATCTGAAACTTGAGATCGAAAGAGCCTTGGCTTCGTCGACGAAGGAGAGGAGATCGGAATCGCTCGCAAAAAAAACAATCCCGCTAAAAAATCCTTCAGGCTTAGGCAATAACGCCAGTTCCACCTCAGTGATCACACCTAGTGTTCCCTCGCTGCCGATGAAAAGATCGATCAGATCAAGCGGTGCCTGATTGTAGTAGCCACTGACATTTTTGCGAACATTTGGACGATCGTAGGTCAATTGTGGAAGCTGTCCAAGCTCAAGAAAGTTCGATCCATTCGACTCTGGCGATTCGCCCTTATTTACGAAATGGCTTTCGCTATTTCTTTCGATCTCCACGATCTGGCCATCGGCCAATACGACTTGTATCCGTCTCACATAGCGACGCGTCGCACCGTATTTAAAGCTTCTCGCACCCGAAGCATTTGTCGCGACCGTGCCGCCGATCTGACAACTCCATTCGGTCGGATCGGGCGGATAGAATAAGCCATCAGCATCGACCGCTTTTTGCAGATCGCCGAGAATCACGCCGCTGCCGACAATGGCAGTGCGAGATCCTTTATTTATTTCGAGCTTGTTAAATCTCTCGAGCGAGACGATCACGCCGCCGAACGGGATTGCACCACCAACGGTGCCAGTTCTGGCTCCCGAAATCGTAACCGACGTACCGTTCTCGTTCGCTTCGCGAAGTATCTCAGCGATCTCATCTGCCGATTCCGGGACAAACAGCTTCTCTGCATAGCCTCCCGGCATGTTGCTGGCATCGTTGAGATAGCTTTGCAGATCGTCAAGCTGCGTTTTGACTTGCATAAACACGATTATACAGGATGCAAGAACGACTATGAAACTGACGCTATCGAACCACCAATTCCCTTTCCTTCAAATACTTCAGCCGGTCGCGTATCTCGGCAGCCTGTTCGAATTTCATTTCCTTGGCCGCGTTGCGCATATCGGCCTCCATCTGCTGGATGGTCTCTTTCAGTTGTTTGGGTGAATACTCTTCGTACGAATCCAAGTCGAGCGGGATCTTGAAATAATCGGCCTCGTAAGCTGTCACAAGCGTTGCGTCGATCGATTTGATGATCGTGGTTGGCGTAATCCCGTGTTCAGTATTGTAAGCCTCCTGGATCTCGCGGCGGCGGATCGTTTCCGAGATTGCGTATTCCATCGACTTTGTGATCCTATCGGCGTAGAGGATGGCCTTTCCGTCGGAGTTTCTGGCAGCTCGCCCCATTGTCTGAATGAGCGAGCTTTGCGAACGCAGGAAACCTTCTTTGTCCGCGTCGAGGATCGCAACAAGCGAAACTTCAGGCAGATCGAGCCCTTCGCGTAATAGATTGATTCCGACGAGAACGTCGTATTCGCCTCGACGCAGATCGCGAAGGATCTTGATGCGTTCGAGCGTGTGAATATCGCTGTGGAGATACCTGACCTTAACGCCCACCTCGGAGAAGTATTCGGTCAGATTCTCGGACATACGCTTGGTCAGTGTTGTCACTAGAACGCGTTCATTGCGTTCTGCACGGAGGCGGCATTCCTCGAGCAGATCGTCGATCTGGCCCTTCACCGGACGGACCTCGACCATCGGGTCCAGAAGCCCGGTCGGGCGTATTATCTGCTCGATCACTTCGCCTTCGACCTTGGTGAGTTCGTAAGGGCCGGGTGTAGCCGATACATATATCGTCTGGCCCACACGTTCCTCGAATTCCTGAAAATTAAGCGGCCGGTTGTCTTTCGCACTCGGCAGCCGGAAACCGTATTCTACAAGCGTTCCCTTTCGTGATTGATCGCCCTTAAACATCGCTCCCAGCTGCGGGATGGTTTGATGGGATTCGTCGATGACCATCAGGGCATTTGACGGAAGATAATCGAGCAAAGTCGGCGGCGGTTCACCTGGAGCCTTGCCGGTCAAATGGCGTGAATAATTCTCGATACCGCGGCAAAACCCCATCTCCTTTATCATCTCGAGATCATACATCGTCCGCTGGTGCAGACGCTGGGCTTCGACGATCTTACCTTCTTTGACAAGATATTCTTCGTGCGATTCGAGCTCGGCCTTGATTGTCTGGACCGCACTTTTAACCGTCGCTTTACTCATTACATAGTGGGTTTTCGGATAGATCGGGATACGTGTTTCGTGCTTCGCCAAAACCTCACCCAGCAGCGGATCGATCGTATAGATCGCGTCGATCTCGTCGCCCCAAAACTCAATTCGATATGCCTGGTCCTGATAGCTCGGATAAAGTTCGACCACATCACCGCGAACCCGGAAAACGCCGCGGTCAAAATCTATGTTGACGCGTTCGTACTGCAGTTCGACCAGCTTTTGCAGGAACTCCTCACGCTTTATCTTCATGCCCGGCTCAATGAAGATGAGCATCCCAAAATACGCGTCAGGATCGCCAAGGCCGTAAATACAAGAAACAGACGCAACGACTATCACATCCGGTCGCTCAAAAAGCGCACGGGTGGCCGAGAGCCGCAGCCGGTCGATCTCTTCGTTGATCGTCGCTTCTTTTTCTATGTACAGATCGGCGGCCGGAACGTACGCTTCGGGCTGATAATAGTCGTAGTATGAGACAAAATACTCGACCGAATTCTCGGGAAAAAAGGTCTTAAATTCCTGATAGAGCTGGGCAGCCAGAGTTTTATTGTGAGCAAGGACGAGTGTCGGGCGCTGCGTTTTTTCGATCACATTTGCGATCGTAAAGGTTTTACCGCTGCCCGTTATGCCGAGCAGCACCTGATCTTTAACGCCATCGTTAAGCCCTTCGATGATCTGCCTGATCGCCTCGGGTTGATCTCCCTTGGGCGTATTTTCAGAAATGAGACGAAATTGCACACCTCAATCGTATCAAAAAACTACTGGCTGCGAAAGCGGACAGATGTGCTGGAATACTACCAATGTCGGTTTGTTGTATTGAGCGGACAACAGCAGTTCCCTATTAGCGAAAGTCGTGACTTGGCTATCGGACCAGGTCCCGGATCGGAGATCGCTGCCTAATCTGATCGTATTTATCGTTGAAGGCGTCACCGCGTGCGGCGTAGATATCGGTGATTATTTTCTCGTCCAGCGGTCGGAATGCTCGGAGCATCACGTCGCAGTTCCGCACCATACCCTTTGCGTCGATTACCACTACGGCTCTGGTGAAACTTATCGGAAAGAGCCAATGCCGACCAAAAATGCGGGTAACGGTGCGGCCCGGATCCGCAAGCAGCGGGATCGGAAGCTTGCGCCGCTTTGCGAATTGAAAATGCTCCTCAGGATCAGCGGGCGAAACGCCGATTATCGTCGCTTTTGTCGCAAGATAGTCTTCCCAGTGATCACGAACTGAGCAAAGCTGTTTCGTGCACACAAGAGTCTCGTTCTGAGGATAGAAGAGCAGAACAGTGACGGAGCCCAAGTGGTCAGAAAGTTTCCAATCCTCGTTTGTACTGGTCTTAAGCGTGAAATCGGGAGCAATAGCTCCGACTTTCACGCCGACGCCCGTTCCATCAACATACAATGCTGGCATAACCTTTGGGCTGTCCCCCTTGTATTTTATTACTACTATTACTACGCCGTTACTTTTTCAAAGCTGGCGATTGTCTCTTTGATCCGCTCGGCAACGTCCGGGGAGAGTGACCCGGACGTTCGTAGTTGCTCCAGTGCTTCAATCGTTCTCTCGTCCTTCTGGACCTTTAAAACGTGGAGGAGCGCAAATTTCACCCGCTCGTCTCGATGATTTCTGATCGCCTTAAAGATCTCAGCGGTTTCGCCGGAACCAATCATGAACGCGACAAGCGAGAACGCTTCATAGGCGACCTTTAGATCTTCGTGGACGAGCCTATCAAAAGACTTTACCGCGATTCCCGATTCGATCGCAGCCCTTGCAGCGTGGCTCATGCGAAACTCGTCGTTGGTCTCCATGAGCCGTTTCCAGGCATCAGCCCGGTCAAAACTGAGCCGGAACAAACCTCGTGCAGCTGCGGCTCGGACCTCACGCGTAGGATCGGCGCACGCAAGCAGGATCGCCTCAAAAACTGACGGATGATCAAACTCGGTAAGCGTGGACACGGCCTTTGACCGAAGGTTTGACGAAAGGTCGTACAGAGCGATCTGCGTCAGCGCATCGACGGAATTCCGGGTTCGGAAAGCCGTCAGGATCTTAAGCGCTAACTCGCGGACGGATTCATCTTCTTCATATTCTTCATTTGCCTGTTCTATCGCGTTCAACAGCGATGGATCGTCCAAAACAGGCAGCGGCTCATACAGCTTGGCGGGAGTGAAATGCATGAAGGAGTTGATCGGCAGCTGTGAATATTGCAGTTTTCGCATTCTCTCCTGAAATGCTCTCGTATCTATGTCGGCGCTCGCTGCCGCTCGTCTCGGCGGAGGATCAGAAAGTGCCGCCTTGGATCGGGCGGCGGTTCCTGAGGCCACAGGTGCTTTTGCTTTTGATTTCTTAGACTTTCTTAGCCATTCCAACTCCTTGTCGACGTCTAGTCCGTCCATCTCGTAGCTTTCGTTGCTATTGTAGAAGCTGGTAGCCCGGCCTTCACTTGCCTCCAGCAATGAAGACGTTCCCTTATACTTTCGCCAGATAAGGAAGGCTCCCGCCAACAGGAGGCCAACGATGAGGATCATCCATAACCAGCCGCTGTCACCGGATTGCTCAATCACTTTTTGCTGCTGGGCCGATTGGGCAAGGGTGGACGAACCAAAAGCCGCCGCCACGCATGCGGTGGAGGTAATTCGGAATATCATTGGGAAAAGACGGTACATGTAGGAACTCTGCGGACCAACTATCGACGGGGATCCAAAAAGAGTAAAGGTCCGGAAGGTAAAAGAGTGTCCGGTAATCTTAACCGGGCCACCTATTATTATGCATGTTCCTAAACTGTTTGTCATTAAATTTTTCAACAGTGTTCAAATAAGTTCAACGCTAGGCATCTTCCAGAAATAATTGACCTTTTTTTGTTTTGCCAGAACGCGGTCTCCATAATAAAGTTGAGCTATGACCGTTGCGACCAAGATATCCGAATCTGACATACCCGAATTGAATCTGCTCCATCGCGGCAAGGTTCGCGATGTGTACGAGGTCGATGAAAAACGCCTGCTGCTCGTTGCAACTGACCGCATATCTGCCTTTGATTGCGTCCTGCCAACCCTGATCGCAAGGAAGGGTGAAGTACTTACCCAAATATCACTATTTTGGTTCAACCACCTTCTTCCTATAACAGCCAACCACATCATTTCCGCTGATCTCACGGCGATGCCGCAATCGATCAGGCGGCATGATGAACTGCGGGGTCGGGCGACGTTGGTTTGGCGTACGAATGTATTCCCGGTTGAATGTGTAGTTCGAGGCTATCTGGAAGGCTCGGGCTGGAAGGAATATCTAGCTACCGGTTCAGTCTGCGGCTACGAACTTCCGCAGGGTCTGAAGCAATGCGACAAACTTCCGGAACCGCTTTTTACGCCGGCCACAAAAGCCGCAACGGGCCATGACGAAAATACCAACTTCGACACCTTCTGCTCTATCGTAGGTAAAGAAACCGGCGATTTGCTGCGGGAACGATCGTTGAAGATATATGAAGAAGCCTCAGGCTACGCTTTGACGCGCGGAATCATCATTGCCGACACAAAGTTCGAATTCGGCACGGACGCGGATGGCAATATACTTCTTATCGATGAAGTTCTCACCCCTGACTCATCCCGATTCTGGGAAGCCGACAAATACGCACCTGGCAAAGCTCAAGCATCATTCGACAAACAGTTCGTCAGAGAATATCTCGAGACACTCCACTGGGACAAAACACCGCCGGCTCCGCCTTTGCCCGATGATGTCAGTGATGCTACGACTGCAAGGTATATTCAGGCGTTTGAGCTTCTTACGGGGAACAAATTTTGATCGCAAAGCGTGTTATAATCTGGCAACCCAAATCTAAACGGAGGCCTTAAATTATGAAAAAACTGGTTATCAGCATACTACCGGCGGTTTTTGGGCTCTGCACCGTCGCAGCTATCGCTCAAACTCCTCCACAGGGAAAGCCCAATCCTCAAGCACCCAATCAGCCGGCAACCAACCAGCCGCCGAACACTCAGCCGCCGGCGCCTGCCGTGATCCCGTGCCCTCAGATCCAGATCCAGGGCCCCAACCGTCCGTTAAAGGATGGTGAGCAACTTACCGTGGCGGCAAATATTGGTGGCGGAGACCCGAGCGTTCAGCCGATCTACAGTTGGTCCATCTCCTCCGGCACGATCACTTCAGGGCAGGGTACTCGCAATATCACGGTTGACTCGACCGGCGCCGGCAATGACCGTCAGATCATTGCGGACCTGCTGATCGGTGGCTATGGATTCGAATGCACGAACCGCGCTACCGTGACCGTTCCGGTAGCCGCACCAGCGAAAAAGGTGGATGAATTCGGTGACCTTCCCGAAAAAGACGAAGCGGGAAAACTCGACAGTATCGTAACCTACTTAGCTCAGGCTCCCGACCGTATCTATATCATTGGTTACGCGGGCCGAACTAACGTCCGCGGCTACGCAGCCGATGTCTTGCGACGGATGAAAGCGTATATAACTAAAGCCGGTACGCCGTATGACCGGGTTGCGGCGATCGACGGCGGGTTCAAAGAACAGCCGAATTACGAGATTTGGGTTGTTCCGATCGGTGCCGACCCGCCACGTCCGACACCGACCGTTGATCGAAAGGATATCGTCTATCCCAAACCTCCACCGCCGGTCAAGAAACCGGCAACGAAGCCCTAATTACGCGGTGGCCGCTGCCGTAGAGTCAGGAAAACCAAGTTCGGCCTTCACGTCCGTTTCAATACGTTCGAGAAGGTCGACATTCGTTTTCAGCATGTTCTTGACGTTGTCACGGCCCTGGCCGAGGCGTTCACCTTTGTACGAGAACCATGCTCCTGATTTATCGACGATGTTGTGATTTACCGCCAGGTCGAGCAGATCGCCGGTCCGCGAGATTCCCTCTCCGTACATAATATCGAACTCCGACTCACGAAACGGCGGTGCACATTTATTCTTCACTACCTTAACGCGAGTGCGGTTTCCGACGACCTTGTCGCCATCTTTAATAGCACCAATTCTACGAATATCGAGGCGAAGGCTGGCGTAGAATTTCAACGCCTTGCCGCCGGTCGTTGTCTCCGGTGAGCCGAAGAACACGCCGATCTTCTCGCGAAGCTGGTTAATAAAGATAAAGCACGTATTTGAACTCGAAACGATCGCTGTGATCTTTCTAAGTGCCTGCGACATCAGCCGTGCCTGCAGTCCAGGCAGCGAATCGCCCATTTCGCCATCAAGCTCAGCCCGCGGAACAAGGGCCGCGACCGAATCGATCACGATCACATCCACGCTGTTCGAACGGATAAGCGTCTCGGCGATCTCGAGAGCCTGCTCGCCGGAATCGGGCTGCGAGATTAACATGTCGTCGATGTTGACGCCGAGCTTTGTGGCGTATTCCGGGTCCATCGCGTGTTCGGCATCGATATAAGCACAAACGCCGCCCGTTTTCTGGGCCGAAGCGACCACGGTCAACGCCAACGTCGTCTTACCCGAACTCTCAGGCCCGTAAACCTCGATGATACGGCCGCGCGGAAATCCGCCGACGCCGATCGCCGCATCCAGGCTGAGGCACGTTGTCGAGATCGCTCCGATATCCTCATGTGGCCGCTCGCCAAGCCTCATGATCGACCCTTTGCCAAACTTTTTCTCGATCTGCATCAACGCAGACTCGATCGCTTTTCCTTTATCTAAGCTCATTTTCTAGTTCTCCCATCCAATTTTCTGCAAATCCATGAACCGAATTACTTCGATAAAAATAATCTAACACAAATGCGACCGCGTTTCACAAATAAAACACGTAAATTCTCAAAGAATATGAGAAATGATGAAAAAAGTTAGCTGGTCGCTGAATTTCCCCAAATATTAGCGGAAATGGAGATAAATATCAACAGAAACTTCTCCGCCGAATTCGAGCATCCCACGAGTGCCCAATTACACGAAAAATAGCGCCCCCAAATTTTGCATTTCGATGTGCTCCAACTTTTTTGCTCAAAAAGTGTGAAACGATTCACACTTTTTCAAAACACCCCTGTTTATCGAATGAATATGTACAAGCAGGGCAGATTGTTCGAAGGAGTCCGCCCGTTTGTCTTAACAAAAGAGCGAGATCGGTAGAGGTATTTGGCAGATAGGTCGAAGGTTTTTTGGCAGTTCGTTCTTTGACCAATTAGGGGCGTGGGATCGCGTCGCCATTCTCTGCTTCGACGCTCCGCCGAGCAGAAAAAAGGCAATTGTTAATATCACGCTCAGGCAGAGAGTTTCTGGGCCAGATTGAAAACCGAACTGCTCGAAGGCGGTGCTTTTCGCAAGGTCGAAGAAGTCCGAAGCGAACCATTCAGTCGTATCGAAGGCTTCTACGGACGGACCGTCTGCCACTCGGCCCCTGGCCGTATCCATTTCTACTTGACCATATCAAACTGATCTAAACCAGTTGGTCGGCGAATGGCAACTTGCGTAATCGTTTGCCGGTCGCTGCAAAGATCGCATTTGCAAGAGCTGCGGCAACAGGCGGCAAAGCCGGTTCACCTAATCCTGAAGGTGCCTCATTCGATTCAACAAACTGCACATCGATCTCGGTTGGAGCATCTTTCATGCGTAAAAACTTATAGGCATGAAAATTTGTTTCGGCCACAGCACCATTTACAAAAGTAATTTTCGGAAACATGGCATGACTGATGCCATCGACAATTGAACCCTGCACCTGGTTTTCTGCACCGCTCAAATTAATTACACGGCCACAGTTTACTGCGCAAAAAACTTTCTTAACCTTCGGTTGTCCATTTACCAATTGCACATCAACCACCTGCGCCACATAAGAGCCAAACGAGAACCATGTTGAGAAACCTCTGAATACGCCGGGTGTTTTCGTACCCCACTTACTCATCTTTGCGACAAGGTCGATCACACTTTTATACTTCTCCGGGTCATAATTGATCCTTCCGACAGGTTGTTCTTTTGCTTTCTTCAACAACTCCAGGCGAAATGCTACCGGATCTTTTTTCAATGCGGTGCATACTTCATCCATGAAGCTTTCAGCAACAAATGCAAGCGTATTTGCCCCGGGAGCTCTCCAAAAACCTGTTGGCGTATTGCTTGTAAAGCCTTGTCCTTCGGCACGGTAATTTGCAATACTTCCTGCAACATAACTGTCACCACGTACACCACGACCAATACCAACACCCGATTGATGCCAGGATAATAAATTGTCAACCGAAAGTGCTGCCCGGTATCTCCACATTTCTGCAGGACGATAAAAATCATTCTGCATATCATCTTCACGTGTCCATTGCACCTGCACTGGACATTGTGCCGCTGCAGAGATCAATGCGGCTTCCACGCCATTATCGGTCATTAACTTTCTGCCAAAACCCCCACCCTGGCGGGGCGATGAAATGGTTATATTTCCTTCCGCAATTCCTAATTGTTTCGATACTTCGGTTCTTACTGCCCCGGGTACTTGTGTTGGACCAAACAATTCCACCTTCCCATCTTTCACATTCGCATAAAAATTAAGCGGCTCCATTTGTCCGTGCGCGAGTGCAGGTATCTCATACGTTACATCAAGAAATTGTGCGGCACCTTGTTTCGCTGCATCAACATCTCCGTCATTCCTTGCGGGCTCTGTTGGTGCAGGTTTATCAAGCAAAGTTTTAAACGCTGCAAAATGCTCGGAAGTGTTCTCCAGTTTTTCACCTGCATTCCATTGGATCACCAGTGCATTTCTTCCTTTTCTTGCAGCCCATGTAGAGGTTGCAAGCACGGCAACTGCGTTCTTGATCTTTACTACTTTCTTAACGCCATCGATCTTCAGGGCAGCTGCATCGTTCACTTCGCCTAATGTTTTTCCATAAGCCGGCGGACGGCTTACCATGGCGAAAAGCATTCCTTCTTTTCTTGTATCGATTCCAAACAACGGCTGACCGGTTACAATTTTATGTGCATCTACATCTTTAACTCTTGTGCCGATCAACTTAAATTCCTTCGGGTCTTTTAACGTTGGCTTGGCCGGCACTTCGAGTTTTGCTGCTGCAGACGCCAACGATGCATAACTCGATCTTTTTCCGCTTACCTTATGGATCACTTCTCCGTTTTCAACCGTGCATTCAGTTACAGGAACATTCCATGTTTTCGCTGCAGCAGTCGTCAACATTTCACGTGCTGTTGCTCCTACTGTACGCAACTCTGTAAACCGTCCTCTTACTGATCCACTACCTCCGGCTGTTTGTCGGCCCATTCTGCCGTCTAATGGTGCTAATTCGACCTTGATCTTTTTCCAATCAACACCCAATTCTTCGGCAACGATCATGGGTAACGATGTTTTTACACCCTGGCCAATTTCCGGGTTCGGTGCCAACAACACAATGGTGCCGTCAGCAGCAATTTTGATATACGCATTTGGAGCAAAAACCATTTCCTCCGATACTTTTGCTTCGGCAGGCAGGTTAAATAGACTAAAACTGATTAGCATACCTCCACCAGATAAAGCAGATACCTTAAGAAAGTTTCTTCTTGAATATGTTGTTGGCATGATTAGTTTATTTGCTGCTTTGTTGTTTCGCCGCTAAATGAATTGCTTTACGGATACGGACATGTGTTCCGCATCTGCAGATATTTCCCGACATCGCATTATCAATATCGTTATCTGTTGGCTTTGTGTTGCGTTTTAATAATGCGGCTGCACTCATGATCTGGCCCGCCTGGCAATAACCACATTGAGAAACATCCAGTTCTTCCCATGCCTGCTGCAGCGGATGATCACCTGTTTCGCTTAACCCCTCAATGGTAACAACGGCATTGTTTTTTACAGATGAAACCGGTAATACGCAGGAACGTACAGCGCTGCCATTTACGTGAACGGTACATGCACCGCATTGTGCGATGCCGCAGCCAAATTTTGTGCCCACAAGATTTAAATGATCTCTCAGTACCCACAATAGAGGTGTTCCGGGATCAGCATCAACCTTTAACGTTTTACCATTTATGTTTAAGCTTACTACTGCCATAAGAAGTTACTTTTGTTAAACTTAGTCACTATTCAATTCATAAAAAAACACAATTTGAATTATGAGGATTATATGGATACCGGTTTGATATGGTCAAGTAAAACTGGACACGACGCTCACGCGAACTACCGTTTCTGGTTGATCTGCCTGCCTTTTCATTTTTTGAAATTTCGAATTGCTTTTCGAACTCGTTCGGGCTGATCCGGGGGCCTCATATCTCCGCGACCGTCTCGTTCACTTCTGCAATTTACATTTCCTTACTTAAAAGCAAAAACTAATCCGGCCTGCGGGTCGTAAATACTTGCATAGTTAGCAGTAAAACCGTTAGAGTTTGCTCTATTACACTATGGATCTTCTCGATTTCGCAGGCCAGACGCTGGACGGTAAATATCATATTGAACGCGAGCTTGGCCGCGGCGGTATGGGAACGGTGTATCTGGCGACGCATCTTGGGACCGAGCGGCCTGTGGCGGTGAAGATCATATCGCCCCAGTTCATGCAGCGGACGGAATTTGTCGAGCGATTTCGGCGCGAAGCCCGAGCTGCCGGACGACTGCGGCATCCGAATGTGGTAAACGTCACTGACTTTGGATTTTCCGAGACAAAGGAAGGCCAGGTCGCTTATCTTGTGATGGAATATCTCGACGGCTGCACGCTCGGCGAGATCCTCGACGAAGAAAAAAATCTGCCTGTCGCCTGGACACTCGACATCCTCGAACAGGTCTGCTCGGCCGTTCAGGAGGCCCACGATCAGGGCATTATTCACCGCGACCTCAAACCCGACAACATCTGGCTCGAACCAAATCAGCGCGGCGGCTATACGGTCAAAGTGCTGGATTTCGGTATCGCAAAGCTCGAGGATCATGTTGATATTCCGGCAAGCGGTGAAATTCCGCAGGAATATCGCCGCTCGACGCATACCGTGATCGCGGGCGCAAACACGACCTTTGGCGGGACGGATCCCGAGGGAACAAAAGCCGGTGCGATAGGAACGCATATTTCCGACGGAAATACGATCTCAGGTACCGCAGAGCAGCAGACATTGGTCTCAGAGGCCGGCACATTGCATCTAGAACCGATCGCATCTGAAGGCAAAACCGCGGTTTTTAACGACGGAGATCTCTCAGGTGAATTTCAGGACTCGGTCGGCACCCGAATGATCGATGATCGAGCACCGACCGAAGCCGCCGGGACGAATGCCCAAACGACGGCTCGCTCGCTCTACGAATCGAACAATTCAGCCGAACTCACGCGTGTTGGAGCCGTTCTAGGAACGCCGCTTTACATGTCGCCCGAGCAATGCCGCGGCGAACATCTCGATCCCCGCTCAGACATCTACAGCCTCGGCGTGATCGCGTATCAGATGCTCTCGGGAGCACCGCCGTTCGAGGGCGATTTCAAGGACGTAATGGAATCGCACAAAAACGTCGCCCCAAAACCACTGGATGCGAAGAAGGTGCGAAAGAAAATGAAGCGGGTCATTCACTCCGCTTTGGCCAAAGAGCCGGAACATCGGCCGCAAAGCGCCGAAGCATTCGCGAGCGAACTCGTTTCCAGATCTGAAGGCATCTTTGCCCTGCTCCGGCGAGCGCTCGTCATATACAGCGAGCACCTGCCGAAATTTCTGCTGCTCGCCACGATCTTTGAGCTGCCGGTGATCTTGCTTACCGCACTCCAGATAATAGTGGGATTTCTTCGTGTCAGCGACTTGGTTCCCGAGGCTACGGGAAACATCCTTATTGGCGTGGTCGTTTTGGTCCTCACCCTAGTAAGCGCCTTTTGCGCGACCTTGATAGTGGGGTCGATCGTGTGGCTCGTCACGCAGTATTTATCGGTACCGTTAAGGCCGATCCGGCTTCGCCCGGTACTTGGCGAAGCCCGCCGAAAATGGAAGCGGATCCTCACGAGCGGAGCGACTGCGGCGTTTACACCCTTTGTTTTCGCGGCTGTTGCAGCGGCTCTCGCGTTCGCGGTGTTTGGCGGCGGAGCAGCACTTATCTCGATGGGCATCGGCGTAGATCTTTACTATCAGGTCGTCGGCGGCATTGCATCAACGATCGCCGCCACTGCCGCATTTTTCACCTCATATGTTTGGTGTATGGTGATGACGCCCGTCGCAATGATGGAGAACCTCGGCATCCGCGAGGGCTTCAAACGTTCCCGGGCACTGACCAGACGGGCATTTACAACCGCCTTGGGAGCCTCGCTATTTATGTTCGTGATCCCGATGCTGCTTGCGGGAACGTTGTCATTCTTTGTGAACGTGACGGCGAAAGCATTCGATCCCACGCCTAAGAAAGATGACGTCAAGGTGGAGCAACAGGAAGGCGAGACCAACGCTGAAGGTACAGCTCCGCCCGCTGATGCAGAGACAAAAGACGGTCAAAACGGGATAAATATCAGTCTCAGCGGCCGTCCACCGATCCGCGAACGCGGAAAAATGGACATGCGGACCCGCGTAAAACGGACGATACTGGAGTCGCTTATCCAGATAATCTGGCTACCGATCCAGCTCATTACCATCTCGTTTTCTGCTATCATTGTAGCGTTGCTCTATTTGAAGACCCGGCTAGCGGGCGGTGAATCGATGAACGATCTCATCGAACGATTTGAGGACGACGGGCGTCCAAAGAAAAAGTGGCAGGAACGCGTCAGGGCTCGCCTGATCCAATCCGGCCGGATCTCAAGCAACCCGAGCAGATGACCTTTTCGGCCAAAAAGTTCTTTATATCATGCAGTTTTGTGATCGCGATGTGCTGTTCGGCATATTCGCAGGATCTACGGCGCGCTCTGAATTTTGCCGAAGGCTCGACCGTCGAGATCGTCAATAAAAATGGACGTGTAACCGTGAAAACCGCACCTTCCGGCTTTGGCATCGTTGCCTCGTCCGCAAAAGGGTGTCGGCGTCCGAGGTCAGATAATGGTCAGGGCGGAAGATAAACGATCTCGATAAACTGGGACGGCGAAACTCGACCTCGTTGTCACGCTTCCCGAACGCACGGATCTTAAGATCGAAACCTTGAGCGGAGCGATCGAGGTCAGCGGAAATTTCGCCTCGATCGAAGCAAAAAGCGACACTGGAACGCTCGCAATGGACGTTCCGGCAAACGACCTCAAATATCTGCTGCAATGGACCGAATCACGTCCGAGATACCTCGCCGATTTTGAGATCGCCGCCGTAAAAGAGCGAGCCGCGGGACGTTTTGAGATCAAAGGCGTTCACGTGAAGGCGGAAGAGAAGAAGAAAATAGGAGAAGAAGAGAACACTCCCGCTGGAGCTGCTTCTAAGCCAAAAACCGTTTCGCTGGATCTAACGACCGCTCGCGGCATTATTCTGCTGAACGTTCCCCCAAACGAGGTGTTGAGCGACCTCAGGGAAAGGCCGCTGACGAACGCGGCAAAAGCGATCATCCGCAGCGGCGATTCCCTGCTGATGGAAGCGATCCGTAGGGCGTCGCCGAAGTATTTCGGCGATTACGCGAGAACACTGCCGCCGTTGAGACTCGAACCAAGTTTCGCACCGCGATCAGATCGGGCAGCCGGAGTAAATGCCGAGACGAAAACGGCACTCGTTCGGGTGACCGATCTCAAGAACCGCTCCATCCCGGGCCTGAACGCTGATGATTTTGAGGTCTTAGAGAACGGAACGCCCCGCGAGATCATCTCGGTCGAGCGGTCAGAAGCTCCGTTCAATCTTGTGCTGCTTCTGGACGTTTCGGGAAGCGTAGAAAATTACGTTAACTTCATTCGAAAGGCGGCGCGGAATTTTGTCGACACGGTCGGGGCTCAGGATCGGGTAGCGATCGTTATTTTTAACGAGGACGTTAAGCTGCTCTCGACCTTCACAACGGATAAAGGAAAACTCTCAACCAGCCTCGACACTTTCGACGCGGGCGGCGGCACCGCATATTACGATGCCCTTGCCTACACGATCGCCGACACGCTTCGCCCTCTCAAAGGCGAACGGACGGCAATTGTGGTGCTCACAGACGGCGACGACAACCGGTCTTTTCTTGCATTTGATTCCCTTACGGGCTCGATCCAGGAAAGCGGTGCTTTGATATATCCGCTCTACGTTCCGTCGGGACTGATAGCTCTCGCCGCGCAGAATTTGAATGCCGACATCGATCCCCTTCGGAAAAAATACATGTCGCTCACCGCCAAGAGTGAGGGCGAGGGCGAAAAACTAGCTCAGATGTCGGGCGGCGTCTATTATCCGATAACGCAGATCGGCCAGATCCAAAAGGCTTACGAAGATATCGTCCTGCAAATGCGCTCCGCCTACAACGTCACCTTTCGCTCCGCGATGGATCCGTCGGCAAACGGAGGGTCGCCAAAACTTAAGATCAAAGCCAAGCGTGAAAACGTTTTCGCAACGGTCACCGCAGTAACCGCCGCGAAATAACCTTACGGTTTATTCGCCGGCTTCGTTGATCTCATCATTGGAACTTCCTTCATCATCGACGGCGAAGCCGAATTCGCATTTGCAGCCGGTTTTGAAAAGGCTTTTCGCATCTCGTCAGCCGAAGGAATTCCGGGCGTCGGAGTCGTTCCGGGCTTAGCCTGTTTCTTCAACTCCGCGGGACTCGGAATGCCGGGTGTCGTTACCGGTTTAGGCGTTGCTCCGTTTGCCGCCGAAACATTTGCTGCGTTCGCAGGAGACAGAGGCGTGGTCGAGACCCCGGCAGGTAGGTTCGCGGGAACCGCGTTCACCGGCGTTGCTGCATTCGCATTCGACACGTTCCCATTTTTGTTCGCGGAATTCCCTGCCGGAACACCCGCCGAACCGCCGCAGCCCGCACCAATAGAAACAAGAAAGATCAAGACAGAAATGGATAGATCCTTTAGCATAATTATTACCCCGTAAAGAAAAGGTTAACACCGATGATTTGACATCGCGAAACGGCTTATTTACACTTACAAATTCGCGTTCTGCTTCGACTTAGATGCGAAATTCGGCCAGATAGCTCAGTTGGTAGAGCAGCGGATTGAAAATCCGCGTGTCGGCGGTTCGACCCCGTCTCTGGCCACCAGATAATAAAGGACTTACGAGTTATCTCGTAAGTCCTTTTTAGCATTTGTGCGTCAAAGCCGGAAATTGAGCGATTTTGGCAGGGTGTAATGGCTAAGCTGATACCGTTTATTTTTGCGAACATGAGCCAAATCATATTTATTACAGATCAAACCGACGAAACTTCTTTTTTGAAGCTTGAGGTTAGGAGGAAAAATTGATGATAAATGTTGAAGGTAAAACGGTTCGCGAGATCGCCCTCGCTATGCCTGTGACAACACGGGTTTTTGAGGAATTCAAGATCGACTACTGCTGCCACGGAAATACTCCGTTCGAGGAGGCATGCCGGAATGTCGGAGCTAATCCGGAAACCGTCATCCAGAAGATAGACGGCGTTCTGGATCTGCCGAACGCGGGCGACCAGGACTCCTTTGCCGAGATGCGGCTGAGCGATCTCGTTGATCACATTCTTGACAAACATCATGTCTACACAAAGGATGAAACGTACCATCTCACTCCATTGATGGCCAAGGTGGCGACCCGGCATGGTGAGCACAACCCATACCTGATCGAGCTAAAGGGCCTTTTTCAGTCGCTGTGCGAAGATCTGGCTCCGCATATGATGAAAGAGGAAATGGTGCTTTTTCCATATATTCAAAAACTCGAATATAGTTATGCGAATCATCTAAATGTATCGTATCCGCCCTTCGGGACGGTTCGGCACCCAGTAAATATGATGGAGATAGAACACGACGAGGTCGGGGAATTATTGGCCAAGATGCGGGCGGTAACGAACGATTACACGCTGCCGGCAGAAGCCTGCCCGAGCTTTACCGCACTTTACCTTCGTCTCGGCGAGCTCGAACGCGACTTGCATCAGCATATCCATCTGGAAAATAACTTGCTGTTTCCGCGTGCTATTGAAATGGAGCAGATCGTCTTCTCACCCGTAGTTAATTAGTGCGAATGTTATTAGAAGCACCTCCGATCGATCGATTCCCCAAGATCCGAGCCAAAGCCGTCGCATTGCCGGTAGAGCACGGATCTTGGGGCTTTCTATTGGAACCGTTGGTTGGCGGGATCGCGATCGCCCCTTCGATCGCCGCACCATGGATCGCCATTCTGGTGATCGGCGCGTTCCTGCTTCGGCAACCTCTAAAAGTTATCCTTTCTGGCGGGTTGGCGGGAAGAAGCCTGCCTCAAACCACGTTGGCCCTTAAATTTGCGGCAGCTTTCTTCTCGATATTTTGTGTCGGGGCTGTCGGGGCTGCCTTTAATACGCGGCCTGAGAGTTTTATCCCGTTCGCACTTGTCCTCCCATTTGCGGTATATCAGATCTATTGCGATGCCAACCGGAAATCCCGCAGCTTGCTCGCCGAGCTCTTAGGTTCAACTGCCCTTACTGCGTCGATCGCGGTTATCGCTCTCGCCGCCGGGTGGGGTTATCCAAAGTCATTATCTTTGTGGGCAATAATCACGGCGAGGCTGATCCCATCGATCCTTTACGTCCGAAACCGTTTAAGACTTGAAAAAGGCAAAACTTATTCGTGGATAGTACCGATCAGTGCTCACGCGGCTGCAGCGGGCCTAGTATTAGTTCTCGCGATCGATCATTTAGCACCGTATTTGCCTGTGCCGATGTTCCTGATACTTCTTGTCCGCTCTGCAATCGGACTCTCGTCCTATCGCAAGAAAGTCAAAGCAACAAAGATCGGCATAGGCGAAGTCATATATGGCACCTTGACGATCCTTGCTCTGATAATCGGCCATTACGTCGGAATCTAACAGCCCCGTTTTTGGTTATGTCACAGGGTGGATCGGCTTACGCTGATACTCACGGATCTTCTCATAATTCCTTTCTGTTTGTTTGAGAAATTTTTGTGCAATAGCCACGATGGATCCAAAACGGGAGAACAAGGTTTCTCCCGAAATGAATTCGACAACAAAAGGCCCCGCCGGTCTGGCGGGGCCAAGAGCAGATCGAGGGCTCTTTGAAGAAGTCGCAATGCCCTAGCCGGCTTCGTCTGCCCGACCTAATTCATAGTCGCTCCAAATTGGCTATTCGAGAGCTACGATATGGGTCTTGACCTCACTGACCAGGTCAACAGTCGCAATTCATCTGCCGTTCATCGTCCGGGCGAGACTAACGCCAAGGCGGTCCCGTACGATCACCTTTATTGCCGGTTCAACGATATTGGTAATCAAATCCTCAATTTTATCGGGAAAGCTGACGTCAGAGGGTTCGCCGAATTGAGGCTCCGGGCTCGAATACCTTTTCTCCTTTCCTATGACTGCTTCGGTCTGCGACATAAGTCGATTTCTTGTCGGGCATTTCTAGAAGTGATTTGGGAAAGCAACAACAACCTCGGTCGGTTATGTCAAGCAAATCGATGGGTTCGCGATTGAACCAACTAAAAAGGGCGGCTCGCGTGAGCCGCCCGTAGAATATTGAGTTGCACAAGATCCCTATTCTTGTGCAACAAAGTCAATATCAGTCAGCGTATCTCGTACCGTGACCGTTCTCGCCGAGAAGCGGTAACGGCTTGATCTGACGCTCACGATGTAGGCACGGCCCGCCTCAATACTATCGAAGCTGTAGAAGCCGAACGAGCCTGTCGTTACCGCCCGTCGGTTGCCCGACGGATCGGTGATAACGACCGTTGCTCCTCTCACGCCTTGGCCGTTTGCATTTATGACGCGGCCTGAGACTGAGACGCCAGCCGCTGTCGGGTGGACGACGATATTCCCCGCTTCGAACGTCGTAGGAAGCAATGCTCCTTGAGCACTCGAAACGCTTTTAGCGGTTGGAGTGTCAGAGAACGTTATTGGATATACACCCGGCGATGCATTAGCAGCAACTGAGAACGTTATCGTCAATAGCTGCCGAGGGCCTGCTCCGTAGGTATTCGTTGCATCCAGCAGCACACCGAGACGTCCTTGCCCGGTTTGGTTTGTATTGAGGCCGAGGTTCGTGCCCGCCGGTGTACCTCCTCCCATGTTAGAACTCACGTACGTGAAGATCGCAGGATTCCAGTTCAACGAAAAGCTGGTCGATGCCTCATCGCCTATGGCATCAAGTTGGAGATCGACGGTTACCGTCGGCGTAAAGTTCCATTGAGTGTTCACCGCCCGAATAGTTCGCCCAACTTCAGGTGAAGCCGTTCGAGCGTTCGGCTCTACGGGCGAGGTCGTCACCGGAGCGGTCGGGCCGCAGACTGGTTTGGTCGTGATCGGCACGCCGTTGAGCACGCCGAGGTTGTAGCCGCGGATGACGGTCACGTCGCCGGCCTCGATCTGGGCGTTTCCGCAGGCTCCCGGAACGTCTAGATTGACGTCCGCTGCCTGGAACTGAGCTCCCGCCGGGATCGCCGGCAGGTTGCCGAGAACGACCTGTCGGATGTACGAAACGTCGTTCGACAGGACCTGATTATCGCCCAGCGGTCCGCCGCTGCCGTCGACCACGTCGCCTTCCGGCCGCGTTGGAAGCGGTGTCGGTGTCGGCGTCGGGGTTCCGGCCGGCGTCGGCGTCGGCGTCGGCGTTATTCCGCCGTCGTCGTTAAGGATCGTTCCGGTTCCGGTCGCTCTGCCGATGACGCCGTTCGAAACGGTCGTCATGTCGACGAGGAACGTCTCATTCGGCTCGACAACGGTATCGCCGTTGACAAGAACCGTGACCGTCTTCGACGTATCGGTTGGTAAGAATGTGACCGTGCCGTTCGAGACCGCAGTGTAATCGCCCGGTGCCGCTGCTGTCTGGTTCGCCGTCGAATAGGTCACCAGCGAACTGAACGACGTCGGGTTGCCCGAACGAGTGATAGCAAACGTGAACGCCGTCGTTCCCGCATTACCTTCATTAGCTGAAACATCATTGATCGAGAACGAAGGCTCAACGTCGTCGTTAAAGATCGTTCCCACCCCGTCGTTCCCTAAAACGGTGCCATTAACCGGATTTGAAAGGCGGATATAGAAGACCTCGTTGGCTTCGAAAGTTATGTCGCCGTTAACAAGAACATCGATCCTTTGCAGCGTCGGTGAATCAGACGCGAAGGTTATGGTTCCCGAACGAGGCACATAGTCGTTATTTCCAACCGTGGCGGTTCCGTCAACTGTTGTGAAATCTACCGTCCTGGCTGGAGCCCCAAGTGGCGGCAGTTCAGTAATGATCACCTCAAAGCTGAACGTGGTGGTACCCGCATTCGTCTCGTTGCGTGTCACCGAATTCACTGAGAACAAAGGTCCAACAGGGATCGGCGTCGGCGTTGGACTTGGCGTCGGACTCGGTGTTGGACTCGGTGTTGGACTTGGCGTCGGACTTGGTGTCGGACTGGGTGTCGGACTTGGTGTCGGCGTTGGCGTCGGCGTCGGCGTTGGTGTCGGCGTTGGTGTCGGCGTCGGGGTAGGCGTAGGCGTCGGGGTTGGCGTCGGCGTTGGAGTCGGTGCTACTGCTTGTACCTCAAAAGCGCCGATATCCGAGTCATTGCCTTCCGGGGCAGGGGGCACTCCGCTGTTATTAACAACCCGGAGGAAGCCTTCGCCTCGCTGATCGGTGTTTAGATCGGGAGCAGTGCCGCCCTTATCGATCGCCGGGCTGCCGGCAAGAAAGGCATGTGTTTGCGTCGGACCACCGTTCGAACCAAGGGGTCCAAGAAGCGGGTTGATCGGCAGGTTGGGATTACCTATCTGATCCCCGATCGAACCGAAGCCAGTGGCATCGCCTACGTTGCCTATCAGGTTGTAACCCGTTGAATAGAAGGCACCCCGAACGTCTATGGCCTCTCCGTTCGCGGCAATTATCGTATTTCGAACCGAACCGACAGGTACTCCATTTTCGGGGCTGGTCCCAGAAGGTATTACTTCCCGCGGTCGCATCAAAAGGTTATCCAGGCGAACTCCTGCTCCTGTTCTGCCGGGCGTAGAGTTGTTCGTTATAGTCGCGTTCAAGAGATTCACGATAGAGCCGTAACCAGCATAGATACCGCCGCCGGAACCTGACTCAAGGGGGTTCGGAACCGTCTCGACCGGCATGATAGCGGTGGAGTTACCGGAGATAGTTGAATTGGCAACATTCAAGACCGGCTCAAGGGCAAGCCCCGGATTTTGCCGTGGAAGCGGAATACTCATTACATAAATGCCGCCGCCGTCACCTCCGTTCGTCCTGTTGCCGGAAATAGTCGACCTCGTTATAGTCATCTGGCCACCTTCGTGGTAGATTCCGCCGCCGGGTGCTCCATTCGATGAGTTTCCGGAGATCGTCGAATCAGTAATGTTCACCGTTCCAAAGACCTGGTTGAAAACGGCACCGCCGCCCGCCGAGACGGTTACGGCAGCTGGCCTAGTCTCGCCACCATTTACGGGAGAATCTGGAAACGGTGCTGCGTTACAGTTGGTTACGGCTGACTTGATGATATTCAGGGTCGAGCCATCGAGGTTAGCTATACATCCCCCGTTATATCGGAAGCCGTCGGTTATCGTAAGTGATTTGAGCGTCGCGTAGATTCCGACGCCGCCAGGAGAATCACCCCTGCCGATCAGCGGCCCGATCGTGAACACCCGGTTCATGCCTTGACCTGAGATCCTCACCATATTATTCCCGCCATCGATCGTCAGGCTTTTATCGATAAATATCTCGCTTTCGAGGTCGATAGAAGTGATCGCGGGATCAAACGTGATCAAGCTGCTATCACACGCATCCAGAACTGCCTGTCTCAAGCTGCCGGGCCCGCTATTATTGGCGTTGACCACGACAGGATCCGTGATGCACACGCCCGGGGTCGGTGTTGGTGATGGAGTTGGTGTTCGCGTCGGGGTTGGAGTCGGCGTCGGCGTGACCGAAGGCAGACACTTGCCGTTACTGCCGGCATTGTATATTGCCCGGATCTCGTTTTGTGAAAGAGCCCTATTGAAGAGTTCGACCTCGTCTATACGGCCATGCCATGCAAAACCGTTATTTACCTCATTCCGCCCGATAACTATCGGATCTTCGGTCGGATCGATCACTCCCTGAAGCGGTTCATTTGCAACCTCTAAACCATCAATATAGATCTTCATTGCTTGCCCGTCGTAGGTTGCAGCAACGTGCTGCCAAACCCCGACCGACAATATCGGCGGGCTAGTTACGAAGTGGTAAACTCCGTCGATCATCAGCACAAACTGCAGTGCATTTTCATCTTGACCGGTAACTTCGAAGACATATCCGCCAATATTATCAGGCGATCTCTTTTGGAAGATGGTAGCACCAATTCTTGGCGACTCCCGATTGATCCATGCATCGATAGTTATCTGAGCACCGGTGTTCTGGGCAACATAATGCGGGATCGTCAGATAATCATTCTGCCCATCAAAATTGAAAGCAAGTCCCACTTTTCCGGCAGCAAAATTTGCTCCGAGCTGCGCGTTCCCATTGAAACCGGAGATGGTGTCGTCAACGTTGTCTTCTGCTCGGTACCAACTCACCATATTCGGCGGAGGCGGGGTACAACTCTGGGTCTTACACTTACCGGCACTGCCCGCGTTGTATATCGCCTGGATTTCTGTTGGGGCAAGTGCCCTGTTGAAGATCTCCGCCTCATCAATCAGTCCCGCGAACGGGACGGTGACGAGTGAGCTGTCATTCCTGACATGAGCTCCGATCCAAACATAATCGAGTGCGTTCGTGTTGATAGAACTGCCGCCTGTACCGGTCAAATCTCCGTTATCCAGCACACCATCAACATACAGATCGAGTGATCCGTTGTTGAAGGTCGCCGCGACGAAATGCCAGGCGTTTATAGGGTAGTTCTGAGAGCTGAGGCGGCCAATTCGGTTCTCGTTATCATCAAGGCCGCAGTCGACATAAAATCTTGCCTGTGCGATCAGAGCCTGTGTTCCTGTTGGAGGACCAGCCTGATTCCAGAAGAGAATCCTGCATTGTTGCGTCGTCCAGGTGGGCACGGTCGAATCACCTGCACCCAAAATCCCAAAATAAAGACCGGCTTCCGGGACCGCCGTCGGATATACCCAGGCATCGTAAGTCGCCTGTGTCCCGCCATCGATATTTATCGTGTTATTCGCTCGGACGTACGAATCAACTCCGTTAAAGCTAAAAGCTTGATCAACCTTTCCCGGAGCATATGTTACTCCGTTAAATGTCACCCCGTTTTCGAAAGTCGGCCCCTGAATATCGTTCGCGTTGCCGTCACCCGGCCACCAAGTGAGCATATCGGGCGGAGGCGGGGTGCAGGATGCGACGCACTTACCGGCACTCCCCGCATTAAAAATAGCTTGCAGCTCGCTTTGAGCGAGCTCACGGGCAAATACCTCTACTTCATCGAACTCTCCGGCAAACCGGTATCCGGGATCACCGTATACGTCAGTAACCCTGGCTCCGAGGTATAGATTCTTTGATGTCATTGGTGTGAAAGAACCGAGATTTTCGCTGGCGACGATCTCGCCGTTCCGATACATCCTCGCGATTCCCGTTGTCTTGTTATAGGTCAAAGCAACGTGACTGAAGGAACCTGGGGGTATCGCACCCGGGGCAGATTCTAAAACGTGGAAAGAACCACTGGTGTCGACCAGGTTCGCGAACAATACGCCGAGTCCCGAGGATAAATAGAAATGTGAACCAAACCCGTTCGGATCGCCTGGTTCGCCGCTCCATTCGAGTATAGGTCTCAAGGGCTCACCCACGTCCGAGTTCGCCGATTTGATCCACGCATCGACCGTGAGTCCGTCACTTAAACCGACGTCGAGACTGGTTGAAGCAGGAAATCGAACATAGTCATCTACTCCATCTAATAAGAAGCCCTTATGAACGACTGCATTGCCAAAGGTGGCTCCATTGAGCAACGCTCCATTATTTGCACCGATCGCGTCATTGGCATTGTCCTCGCCTCGCCACCAGGCGACCATATTCGGCGGCGGCGGCGTACAGGCCCCCGTCTTGCATTTTCCCGCACTCCCGGCGTTGTAGATCGATGCCAACTCTTGCGAAGTGAGGGCACGGCTGAAGATCTCGACTTCGTCGATGAGCCCCAGGAAATTCTCGCCAAGCAAACTTGGATTCATCGTACCTATCACGGTGTGAACATCAGAGTCGATCGATCCGAGTACGGTCGGAGTTTTGCTTGCGACCATTGCTCCATCAACGTAAAGTTCAAATCGATTTGCTGAAACGTCCCTTACTCCGGCAAGATGATGCCATCCAGCAGTCAATGCGGACGGTGCTCCCACAACGTCGAATCCTTCATCGTCGGTTAATACCTGGAACAGGGCCCCGCCATCCACTCCTCCGCTACCTGGAGCGCTGGACTTTAGAATAAATGTTTTTCTCGCACCCGGAAGTTGATAATTGTCTTTGCTTATTACACGTATATTTCCGGTGTTGGTTGCCGGATCTATCAGAACCCAAGCATCCAAAGTCATATTGGTTAGGTTAAATCCTCCGCCAAGATCGACATAGTCGTTGGAAGCCTGAAGGCTGAATGCCTGCCCGACCATGCCCGGTGCGAAAGCCGCACCGTTTACCAGAGTGCCGTCATTCGTTCCGACAATATCGCTGGGATTGCCATCGCCAGGCCACCAGCTGATCATATTCGGCGGCGGCGGCACGCACGTTGGTGCGGGCTGGGCATGCACAACAGTTCCTGTTATGGCACTAGTATCGAGAGATCCATATATATCTCCGAGAAAAGAAAAAGCCGCGGAGCCTGAGCCCGCGGCGGTCATTGAAATAATTGTCGTGATAATTATCGAATAGATTACTAGCCGGCCCCTACTGAGTCCTGGCCCGGACTTATTCCTTAACATGGTACTTACACCTCCTGAGAGCAAACGCCAGGACGGCAATGAAACTCTAAGTCCCTAACCGCTCTCTGGCAGACATCTTTGTGGCGCGTTCAGCACATTTTCAAACCTTCCAAAACGATTGGATCTGTGAAGCAATACTGAACCCCAACGCACGAACTGTACCGAGAGGTTATTGGCGGCAAAAGCTCTCCACTAGCCCTCCGCATATGCTCTGGCCGTACCTCAAAATGGCTGATCGCCAATCATTTGATAACTGAATCCTGCCTTCCAATGAATGTCCCAAGGATCCGATCATCCGTGAGATTGTTCGCGCGCTCCGAGCATAAGCGTGAGTTTATACGCACCCGAAGGGCTTGAAGCCATCTATTAAATTCCAGACATATACAAATCGCTTAAATAACGTTCTGGAACGCTACTTGCCAAATATGACCTTAGGCTGCTCTCAGAATCACGAAAAGTAGGGATCGACTCAGATCACAGGGCGTTGCAGAACGCTTATTGTTCTTTTCAGAGAGGCAATATACGAAGAGTACCCAAAGATTGACATAGGATCTATTAACTAGCAGCTCGGCAATCTGGATAATCTCCGCAAGAAGCCTCTCCTCAAAGGGAGGTCTTATGGACAAAAATGTTCCCTCGGTCTGGCGTGCCATGAAAGCGAAGGGGTACAGCCGTCGAGAATTCATGTATTTCTGCGGGGTGGCTGTAGCGAGTGCAGGAATAAACGCTTCAGCCTTTGGCCAGGTCGTTGATGCATTCGAAAAGAAGGCACGTCCGCCGGTTGTCTGGCTGCACTTTCAGGAGTGCACCTGCTGCAGTGAGTCATTTATCCGCTCGTCTCACCCGATCGTTGCCGATGTCATTTTCGACACACTCTCGCTCGACTACACAGAAACTCTAATGGCTGCGTCCGGCTTTCAGGCTGAAAAGGCCCGCGATGACACCATGAAAAACAATAAAGGCAAATATATTTTGCTCGTCGAAGGTTCGGTTCCGATGGGCGCTGATGGTGCGTACTGCACGATCGGCGGTCGATCAGCCCTCGACATTCTTAAAGAAGCAGCGGAAGGGGCCGCAGCCGTCATAGCATGGGGAAGCTGTGCTTCTCACGGCTGCATTCAGGCGGCGAAACCCAACCCGACCACTGCTACACCGATCCACAAATTGATCAATAAACCAGTCATCAACGTCCCGGGCTGCCCGCCGATCGCCGAAGTAATGACGGGTGTAGTTACTCATGTGCTGCTGTTTGGAAAGATTCCGGAGCTAGATTCGCAGGGCCGACCGAAGGAGTTTTACTCACGACGTGTTCACGATACGTGTTATCGCCGGCCGCATTACGACGCCGGATTATTCGTCGAATCATGGGATGACGACGCCGCGCGCAAAGGATATTGCCTTTACAAAATGGGCTGCCGCGGACCCGTTACATACAACGCATGTTCGGTAACCAAATGGAATGGCAATCTCAGCTATCCAATACAGTCAGGCCACGGATGCATCGGATGCAGCGAAAAGGATTTCTGGGATAACGGACCATTCTACCAACATCTGAGCAAATTCCCCGGCTTTGGGATCGAATCTACGGCCGACACGATCGGTGCCACGGCAGCGGTTGCTGCTGTAGGAGCTGTCGCCCTGCACGGCATCACATCATCGATCCGAAAACGAAAGGTTCGTCAGGAGAACATGGAGGAATCGGTTAGTCCGAACAAGCCCGATGCCCCGGCAGCAACCCAAGAGCCGAAAAATGGAGGTGACGCATCATGACGAGAATAGTTGTAGATCCGGTCACGCGAATCGAAGGACATCTCAGGATCGAGGCCATTGTCGAGGGCGGCAAGGTTACCGACGCCTGGAGTGCCGGAACGATGGTCCGTGGAATTGAAAAAATACTCAAGGGTCGCGACCCGCGCGATGCATGGGCTATGGTCGAGCGTGTTTGCGGCGTTTGTACGACTGTTCACGCACTCGCGAGCGTGCGTGCGGTCGAGGACGCGATAGAGATAAGCGTTCCCAAAAATGCGGAGTTGGTGCGAAACATCATGTTCTGCACGCAGTTCATTCAGGACCACGTTGTCCATTTCTACCATCTCCATGCTTTGGATTGGGTAGATGTGGTCAGTGCATTGTCAGCAGACCCGGAGGAAACATCGAAGATCGCTCGTTCGCTGTCGAATTGGCCAAAGACTTCGCCGGGATATTTTTCAGACCTGCAAAAGAGGCTCAAGAGCTTTGTGGACAGCGGCCAGTTGGGGATATTTGCTAACGGTTACTGGGGACATCCAGCTTACAAACTACCTAAAGAAGTGAACCTTATCGGCGTCGCCCATTACCTCGAAGCTCTTGAATGGCAGAAGGAGATCGTCAAGATCCACGCGATCTTTGGCGGCAAGAACCCGCACCCAAATTACCTTGTCGGCGGCGTTCCTTGCTCGTTCAACCTGAACGAGGTTAACGCGATCAACACCGAAAAGCTGAACATGGTCGCCCGGATCATCAAAGAAGCGGTCGAATTTGTCGAAAAAGTGTACATTCCCGACCTTATGGCGATCGCGAGTTTCTATAAAGACTGGGGAGCCGTCGGCGGCGGCCTGCCAAACTATCTGGCTTACGGCGACCTGCCGACGAAAGGTTACGCCTATCCCGATCTGTTCAAATTCCAACGTGGCGCCATCCTTAACCGGGACCTGACAAAGGTCTATGAAGTCAACGGAAAAGATGAGAACGAGATCAAGGAATATATCTCGCATTCGTGGTACAAGTACGAAGCCGGCGACGGCGTTGGCCTGCATCCCTGGAAGGGCGAAACGGAATTCAATTTCACCGGCCCGCAGCCGCCATACGAGAACCTCAACGTCGAGGGCAAATACTCGTGGCTTAAGACACCGAGATGGCGTGAGAACCCGATGGAAGTCGGCCCGCTCGCACGTCTTCTGGTTGGCTATGCTCGCGGGAATGCCGAGATCAAAGAGGTCGTTGACGAAGCTCTCAAGAAGCTGGAAGTGCCAGTCGCGGCTTTATTCTCGACCCTCGGCCGAACTGCGGCTCGGGGATTGGAAACACGGCTGGTGGCTCGCTGGATACAGGAGTTCTACAACGAACTGATCGGCAATCTCAAATCGGGCGAGATGAATACGCATAACGGCGATAAATGGGATCCCTCGTCGTGGAAAGCCGAATGCGAAGGCGTCGGCCTGACGGAAGCTCCACGCGGCGCTTTGGCTCATTGGATCAAGATCAAGGACAAGAAGATCGAGAATTATCAGCTCGTCGTCCCAAGCACCTGGAATGCCTCGCCGCGTGACACGAACGGCAAGCGCTCGGCCTATGAGGAAGCACTGATCGGAACGCCGGTCGCAAAAGAGGGTGAGCCTCTCGAGATAATCCGCACGATCCATTCGTTCGACCCTTGCCTCGCGTGTGCGGTGCATCTATATGACCCTGATGGCAAACATATCCATCAGGTAACGGTGAATTAGGAGGTGAACCATGGCAACAGCTCAACCAATGTCCTATCGCCGGGTTTATGTCTGGGAATTGCCCGTACGCATCTTTCACTGGATCAACGCGATCGCGATCCTCGTTCTGATGGTTACCGGTTTTCTCATCGGTAACCCACAGGTCTTGATGCGATCAAACGAAGCATATATGCAGTACTGGTTCGGTTGGACCCGCTTTTTGCATTTTGCGGCCGGCTATATCGTGTTTTTCAATTTCTTTTTTCGATTCTACTGGGGCTTTGTTGGGAACCAGTTCGCCCGTTGGTCGAGCTTTTTTCCGGTAAATAAAGAGCAGTTCCGCGATATGTGGGAAACGGTCAGGATCGATATCCTGCAGCTCAAGCTCAAAGGGAAGATCTCGATCGGCCACAACTATCTTGCAAGCCTGACCTACGTTGGCCTATTTCTAGTATTTCTCTTCCAGGTTATTTCAGGGTTCGGACTTTATGCGAGCATGAGCGATTCGTTAATTCCCAAGCTTTTTGTATGGATAATTCCGTTAATGGGGGGCGACGCTAACGTGAGAGTGTGGCACCACATGGTCATGTGGGCGTTCGCGGTCTTTTCGATTATTCATGTATACCTGGTCTTTTACCACGACTACGTCGAAGGCCGGGGCGACATGTCGTCGATGCTCGGCGGATGGAAATTTGAAAAAGATGATGAACTCAACCGTTAATCGACCCAAGACCCTGATCCTCGGGATCGGGAATATTCTGATGGGCGACGAGGGTATTGGCGTCCACGTTATTAATAGCCTGGAGAAATCTGCCTTGCCGGCGGACACTGAATTATTGGACGGCGGCGTAGGCAGCTTTCTCCTCTTAGAACCAATGCAGGATGCAAAACGCGTCATCCTGATCGACGCGACAATTGACGGCCAGAAAGCTGGGAGCGTGCGGAGGCTGAGGCCGAAATTCTCGACCGATTATCCAAATACGCTAACCGCTCATGACATCGGGCTCAAAGACCTGCTCGACGCATTTTATTTAATGGGCAAAGTGCCTGACGTTACGCTCTTTGCAGTGTCTATCTCTGACCTACAGGACATGGAAATGGGACTTTCACCCGAACTCGAGGCCGCTGTGCCGCAAGTCGCTCGAATGGTTTTGGACGAAGCTTTCCTGGCTCACTGAATATGCACGAAATGGCGATTGCACAGAGTGTATTCGATATTGCATTTGGCGAGGCGAGCAAGCACGGGGCTGCAAAGATACGAAAGATCAAGCTTTCGATCGGCGAATTCAGCGGTGCGGTCAAAGACTCGCTTGATTTTGCGTTCGAAGTGTTGAAAAAAGATACGCCTGCTTCAAATGCCGAGATCGAGATCGAGGTCATAAAGCTCAAAGCTGTTTGCGGCGAGTGCGGAGAAGTGGAATGCAGACTAGGCGACCTCAAACTTTCCTGCCAAATATGTGGCTGCGAACTCAATATAATTGCGGGCCGCGATATGACGGTCGATTACATCGATCTCGACGAGGGAGAATGATATGCACAAAATACCGATAGGCGAAGACATCATGGGAGGGAACGAAGAGACCGCGGCGGAAAACCGTGCGTTTTTCGATACCCACGGACTATACGTAATAAATCTGATGTCCGCTCCCGGCGCGGGCAAGACTTCCCTGCTTGAGGCCACAATTCGTCAGCTTAAGGACGACTATCGTATCGGCGTGATCGAGGGCGATCTGGTTACGACGCTGGATGCGGACAGAATTGCCGCTTTGGGCGTACCGGCATATCAGATAACCACGGGCTCGGTATGTCACCTGGATGCTCAGATGGTTCACAACTCACTCCACGGTTTTGATGTGACGAAATTCAATCTGCTGATCATCGAAAACGTCGGCAACCTCGTCTGCCCCGCCGAATTCAACCTCGGCGAGGATCTTAAAGTGATGGTTTTTAGCACGGTCGAGGGAGCTGAAAAGCCAAAGAAATATCCGCTGATGTTCCATGAGGCCGACGCTGTCGTGCTAAACAAGATGGACCTGCTGCCATACAGTGGCGTTTCGATCGAGGAACTCGTGCAGAATGTCGAGGACGTAAATCCGACCGCTCCGATCTTTCCGGTCTCGTGCCGCACCAGCGAAGGCGTTGATACCTGGGTCAGATGGCTCAGAGAAAAGATCGAACCGCTATCACTTACGGCCGCTGCCGGTGTTGACTAGCCGATTAATATGTCGTCAAAACCACCAATGATAAAGCACCAGGACGTATCTCAGCGACTTCGCGTCAATGTACGCGGAGCTGTGCAGGGCGTCGGGTTTCGCCCATTTATTTTTCGGTTGGCTACAGGGTTGGACCTGACCGGCTGGGTTAACAACTCCGCGCAGGGCGTAAACATCGAGGTTGAAGGTTCGCCAACCCTTTTACATTCATTCTTATCTCGGATCGAAAGCGATCGGCCACCCGTGTCTTTCATTCATAGCCTCGAAAGTTCGTTCCTGGATCCGATCGGTTTCTTGAAATTTGAGATCCGCGAAAGCGAGTCTAATGGTTCGAAAACGGCAGTCGTGATGCCCGACATCGGGACGTGCCGCGACTGCCTGCGAGAGATATTCGACCCGTTGGATCGACGTTATTTATATCCATTCACAAACTGCACAAACTGCGGACCGCGCTATTCGATCATCACCTCGCTTCCCTACGATCGTCCGAATACGACGATGCGACAATTTACCATGTGTCCGGATTGTCAGGCTGAATATAGTGATCCGCTTGATCGACGCTTTCATGCTCAGCCGAACGCATGTCCGGCTTGCGGGCCAAAGTTAAAGCTTTGGGACGATCACGGCAAATCTGTCGCGGTAAGCCACGATGCTTTACTTGCAGCGGCGAAAGCTATTCGAGACGGCAGAATCGTCGCGGTCAAGGGCATCGGCGGATTCCACCTGATGGTTGACGCCGCAAATTCCGATGCGATCAAGCTACTTCGAAAACGCAAACATCGTGAAGAAAAACCACTGGCGCTTATGATGCCTTCAACTGCCTCAGTTGAAACCGTGTGCGAAGTCTCTGATCTCGAACGGCGAGCTCTCGAATCACCAGAAAGACCGATCGTCATCCTAAAACGAAAAGGCCTTCACAAAGAGATCTCGAATCTTGTGGCCCCTTGTAATCCTTATCTCGGCTGTATGCTGCCCTATACGCCGATGCATCATTTACTGATGCGTGAGCTCGGTTTCCCTGTCGTCGCCACAAGCGGCAATCTATCCGACGAACCGATCTGTATCGATGAAAACGAAGCGGTAAAACGTCTCCATGGCATCGCTGATCTATTCCTCGTCCACGACCGCCCGATCGTTCGCCATGTGGACGATTCAATTGTTCGAATCATGGCCGGACGTCAATCAATCGTCCGGCGGTCACGCGGATTCGCTCCGCTTCCGATCACAGTAAACGAGCGATCCGCTCCAACGCTCGCCGTCGGGGCCCATTTAAAGAACACTGTAGCCGCCTCATCGGGCTATCAGATTTTTCTCAGCCAGCATATTGGCGATCTCGAAACGCCGCAGGCGATGGACGCCTTCAGGAATGACATCGACAGCATCGAAGATCTTTACGACATTTCGCCCGAGTTGATCGCTTGTGATGAGCATCCTGATTATCTTTCGACCCGCTATGCCCGCAGCCAAATGGTACCAAGGATCGCCGTGCAGCATCATTACGCGCACATCCTATCGTGCATGGCAGAAAATGATCTCGAAGGCTCGGTTTTAGGAATCGCCTGGGACGGTACCGGTTATGGTGGCGATGGAACTATATGGGGCGGAGAATTTCTCCGCGTCGATGCCGATGGATTCACTCGAGCGGCCCATTTCAGGACATTTCCACTACCTGGCGGCGACAAAGCGGTTCGCGAACCAAGACGCGTAGCACTCGGCATATTGTTCGAAGAGTTGGGCGATCACGTCTTTTCGATGGACGACCTGCACCCGGTTAAGTCGTTTGACACCTCAGAACTTGCACTGATAAAGAGCATGCTTGTAAAACACATCAATTCACCTATGACGTCGAGTGTCGGACGCCTGTTTGACGCTGTTTCGTCAATAATTGGTCTTCGGCAAACGGTTCGTTTCGAAGGCCAGGCGGCGATGGAGCTTGAATTTGCTATCTCTGCACTGCATCCGGACGAACGCTACGACTGCAGTCTCACCACCGGCGAAGACGGCTGTCTCGTCGTCGATTGGGGCAGAGCGATCTCCGATATTATAGCTGACACACAATCCGGCGTCTGCCGGGCACTGATCTCAGCACGGTTTCATAATATGCTGGTCGAGACGATCATTAGCGTCGCGAAACGTGTTGGAGAAAATGCCGTTGCCCTCTCGGGTGGGTGTTTTCAAAATAAATATCTGCTCGAGCGTGCTGTGGATCGTCTGCGGGAAGAGGGTTTCCGGCCGTACTGGCATCAGCGAGTGCCGACAAACGACGGCGGTATAGCACTCGGACAGACCATTGCTGCCGCTCGATATGTGCGGCAGGTTGAAAAAACGAGAGCAAGCAACGATAGGAGGACAGCACTATGTGCCTAGCCGTACCGGGAAAATTGGTAAGCATCGACGGGTTTGATCCGACATTTCGTACCGGCAGGGTCAATTTCGGCGGCATCGTCAAAGAAGTTAACCTCGCCTATGTTCCCGAGGCGAAAGTCGGCAATTACGTTCTCGTTCATGTTGGTTTTGCCCTGACCATAGTCGATGAAGAAGAAGCAACAAAGGTATTTACATACCTTAGAGATATGGATGAACTCGGTGAACTGACGGAGGGCTTCGCATGAAATATGTTGATGAATATCGCGGAGCAGAGGAAGCGGCACGGTTTTGCAGAGCGATAGAACGTATCACGACCCGCGACTGGACACTTATGGAAGTGTGCGGCGGGCAAACGCATTCGATCGTCAAATTCGGCATTGACGAACTCCTTCCCGATAAGATCACGCTCGTTCACGGCCCCGGCTGTCCGGTATGCGTCACGCCGCTGGAATTGATCGACAAAGCGATAATGATCGCCTCCGGACCAAAGGCCATATTTTGTTCGTTCGGCGATATGCTTCGGGTTCCGGGATCGGAACAGGATCTGTTGATGGTCAAGGCGAACGGCGGCGATGTGAGAATCGTATATTCCCCGCTCGACGCGCTAAAGATCGCACTCGATAATCCACGAAAAGAGGTCGTATTCTTCGCCATCGGATTTGAAACAACGGCGCCGGCTAATGCCATGGCGGTCTATCAGGCAAAAAAGCTCGGTGTTAGGAATTTTTCGCTACTCGTCTCACACGTTCTCGTCCCGCCAGCGATCGAAGCGGTGCTTTCATCACCTCAAAATCGCGTTCAGGCGTTCCTAGCAGCGGGTCACGTTTGCACCGTAATGGGTTACACCGAATACGAACCTATCGCGAAGAAATACCACGTCCCGATCGTCGTCACGGGCTTTGAGCCGGTTGATATTCTTCAGGGTATATATATGGCAATAAAGCAGCTCGAAGAAGGCCGCTGCGAGGTGGAGAATCAATATGCTCGTTACGTACAGCGTGAGGGTAACCTGCCTGCCAAGGATCTGATCGAAAAGGTATTCCGTGTAGTACTCAGAAAGTGGCGCGGTGTGGGCGAAATTCCTGAAAGCGGCCTCGGCCTAACTGATGAATATGCTGAATTCGACGCCGAGAAGCGATTTGCTCTCGCGTCATACACAGCAGAAGAACCCGCAGAATGCATTAGCGGGCTCGTGCTTCAGGGGATCAAGAAACCGCACGATTGCCCGGCTTTTGGTACTCGCTGTACGCCGGAACATCCGTTCGGCGCGACCATGGTTTCGAACGAGGGAGCCTGCGCCGCCTATTACCGCTATCGCCGGCATGCAGCTCGGCAGCAGGCCGCGTGAGAGGTGAAACATGAATCAAAAAGCAGCATTTGCCCCCGTTTGCCCCTTGCCAATATCGAACTATCCGCGAGTAATGATGGCCCATGGCGGCGGCGGAATATTGATGCACGAGCTCATCGAAAAGGTTTTCGTGCCCGCATTTCGTAATCCAATGATGGATGTTCGGCACGACGGTGCCGTTTTCGGCGTGGGTGATGCACGGCTCGCTTTCACGACGGATTCTTACGTCGTAAAACCTCTCTTTTTCCCAGGCGGTGACATCGGTTCCCTTTCAGTCACCGGCACCGTCAACGATCTTGCGATGTGCGGCGCACGGCCTCTGTACCTGAGCGCGGGGTTTATCCTCGAAGAAGGGATGGAAACAGAAAAACTATGGCGGATCGTTCAGTCGATGAAGGCCGCGGCGGATGCCGCCGGCGTTGACCTCGTAACGGGCGACACGAAGGTGGTTGACCGTGGAAAAGGCGACGAGATATTCATAAATACCGCCGGTGTAGGCATTATAGAACATGGCCTTTCTATTTCGCCGAACAGCGTCCGTCCCGGTGACGCAATAATCCTCAGCGGCGACCTTGGCCGTCACGGGATCGCTATTATGGCAGCCCGTGAAGGACTCGAGTTTGAAACAGTGATCGAAAGCGACTGTGCACCTCTGGCGTTGACGGTCGGGGATCTCTTTGCTCACGGTATTGAAGTTCATTGCCTCCGGGATCTAACACGCGGCGGACTGGCCAGCGCTCTTGTCGAGATCGCCGAGGCCTCCGGATTTGACATCAATATCATCGAAGAAAGGATCGATGTTCGCGAGGATGTAAAGGGAGCTTGTGAGATACTTGGATTTGATCCGATGTACCTCGCCAACGAAGGCCGTTTTATCGCGTTTGTACCGGCCGGCGAGGCCGACCTGGCAATCGCGGTGATAAACGCACATTCTGTCGATACCAGCGCTGCGCAGATCGGTTCGGTCTCGGCTAATAAGAGCGGCGGGGTTACTGTCAAGAGCTTGATCGGCGCAACGAGGATCGTCGACATGTTCTCCGGCGAGCAGCTTCCGCGAATTTGTTAAATCGCAAAAAAATGGCCATTCTCTCAGTCGCATCGCTCCTACTCTTCAGCTTTCTTCTTGGTCTTAAGCACGCGACAGAGCCCGATCATCTGGCAGCGGTCTCGACGATCGTTAGCGAACGCAAGAGCATTTGGAGCGCTTTCTTGGTCGGCGGACTTTGGGGCGTAGGCCATACCATTTCTTTGTTGATCGCGGGAATCTTGGTGATCGTGCTTCATTTCGAGATCGGGCCACGAATGGCTCTTGCCCTCGAATTCGGGGTTGGCCTAATGTTGATTGCCCTTGGATCGGACGCATTAATAAAAGCAGTCCGCGGCGGCCAGATCCACTGGCACGTCCACCGCCACGGCGGGATCGTTCATGTCCATCCCCACACTCATGACGCGGCAAACGTCCATTCGAGCTCTCAACCTCTTGAAACACAAAGCCATCACGGGCTAAAACTCAGTCCTCGTCCGCTCATCGTAGGGATGATCCATGGACTCGCTGGAAGCGGGGCGTTGATGCTTTTGATCCTTTCGACCATCACTTCCCCGGTGGTTGGGGCCATCTATATTCTTGTTTTCGGAATTGGTTCGATCGGCGGGATGATGCTTATGAGTGCTCTGATCGGATTGCCGTTCCATTTCACGGCGAAACGCCTTGGCCTGGCAGAATGGCTCTTACGAGGCGGTGCGGGGCTTTTTAGCCTCGGATTCGGTATCTTCATGGTCTTCGACATTGGCTTTACCCAGGAACTTTTCATGTCCCGCTAGGCTCCGAAGATCGAACTCTGGTAATCAGTTTGTGTGTTTGTGGAAGTTCTTAGCGATTGCTGATTTGTTGGAGACAATCAACAAGCACGCTCCGGGCTTTACTGGTAAGAGAGTTCACTCGGCAGCCCTTGTTGATAATAGGCGGTGTCCGGGCTATGGCCTGGCCCGCCTATTTTAATTCCATTTCGAGCGCGAAGTTTTCCGCGATACTTCATAAAAACTCCCGCATTCCTCAGTCCTCAGTCGTTGGTGTCGCTCCGATTTTCACTGCATTTTCCTGATCCTCCCGTGCTGGTCAAACAGGAACGCCAATTGCCTATCGCTTGAGTGATGAATACCCTTCATATAAGCGAAAGCACAAAGGCTCCTGACATCTGCCAGCCCGTAAACAGCGCTCACTCGATCATGAACATATCGGCAGGCGAGCATCTGATCGGGGCTTTTATCGGCAGAGGGAGCGGTCCGACCCTAGTTGTCGTCGGAGGACTTCATGGAAATGAATATGCAGGAGCAGCTGCACTATTGGAACTGGTTGACGAGCTTTCTGACCTGCGGGATTCCTTAGATGGCCGAGTGTATTTTATGGCTGGGAATACGCGAGCGATCTCAAAGAAAGTTAGGTTTATTGACAGCGATCTGAACCGGCACTGGACGCCGCACAATATGTCGATCGTCGGGTCGGCCGAGCTCCAAAAAACCTCGGAAGGTATCGAACTCACGGAGCTCGATCAAGAACTTGACGGGATCCTGATCACCGCGATGGACGAAGTCTTTGTTCTTGACCTGCATTCGACATCTGCGGACGGAATGCCGTTTGCGACCGTTGGTGATACACTCCGAAACCGCGAGTTCGCTCAGAAGTTCCCCGTAACCATCCTGCTCGGTATTGAGGAACAACTCGACGGCACAATGCTTGAGTATCTCAACAACGCCGGAGCCGTCACTCTCGGATTTGAAGGCGGACAGCACGATTCAACCAAGACTATAGAAACCCATAAAGCGATGGTCCGTCTCGCGCTGGTCAATTCCGGGATCCTGAAGGCGGAAAAGCTTCCGAGCCTGAATGTCGATCGCGATCTGCTTTCCACCGGAAAATATGATTCGCGGATCTTTGAGGTTCGCCACCGGCACGCGATCGTGCCCGAGAATACATTTCAAATGAAGCCCGGCTTTAATAATTTCGACCCGATAAGGAAAGGCGACGTCCTCGGGAATGATAGTTCGGGTCCGGTTACGGCTCTTGAAACAGGGCTTCTACTAATGCCCTTATACCAGAAACTTGGCGAGGACGGCTTTTTTATTGGGCGTCAGATCTCGCCCTTCTGGCTCTGGCTTTCAGGTGTTGTTCGCCGGATAGGAATACAGCGGATCATCCATATTCTTCCCGGCGTGAGCCGAATGCCCGGCGACCCGTCGACCTTGCTGGTCGACACAGGCGTTGCCCGCCTGTTCCCACTGCAAATATTTCACCTTCTGGGATTTCGCCGCCGGCGTTGGGAAGGAAACAAGTTGGTAGTGAGCCGCCGAAAACACGATACGAGCGGCCCGTTCAAATGGAAGGGCGAAACAAATGGGAGATAAAAAAGTAACGAGCGAATACGACGATACGCAAATGCGCGCGTTTACACTCGGGGTGTTAAATGACCTACAAGCCATTGAGCTCATGCTCGATGGCGGGATGTTTGAGGAAGACGTTCGCCGCATCGGCGCCGAACAGGAGATGTTTCTTGTTGATTCTTCAATGCACCCCGCACCACTCGCGATGAAGATCATCGACGATGCTAAGGATGGTCGGCTTACAACGGAGATCGGCCTATTTAACCTCGAAGCTAATCTCACCCCACGCGAGTTTGGCGGCAATTGCCTCCGGCTCATGGAGGACGAACTAAACGAAACCCTTGATATAGTCAGGCGATCAGCCGCGAAGTTCGGTGGAGGCGTCGTCCTTGCTGGTATCCTGCCGACAATACAGCAATCCGATCTGACGATCGAAAACCTCACCCCCAACCCGCGGTATCACGAGATCAACCGGATCGTTACTCAACTCCATGGTGATAATCGCGTGATCCATATCAAGGGCCTCGACGAGCTGCAGTTGACACTTCAGAACACCTATATTGAGTTCTGTAACACAAGTTTTCAGGTTCATTTGCAGGTCGGTATAAGTGAATTCGTTCGCTATTATAATTGGGCACAGGCGATATCAGGCCCGGTGCTTGCATCTGCGGTAAACTCACCATTCCTTCTAAATCATCGGCTTTGGCATGAAACACGGCTTGCGGTGTTTAGACAGTCGACCGACACGCGCTCGCTTACCCATAAACAGCGAAACCAGAAGCCGCGGGTCAATTTTGGCGACCGGTGGGTCGAGAATTCGATCCTCGAAGTGCTTCGCGAGGATGCGATCCGATTCCGCATTTTGCTGACGCAGGCGGTTGAAGAAAATTCATTAAAGGTTCTGGCCGACGGAGGTATTCCCAGCCTGTCGGCCTGGCGGCTCCACAACGGGACGATCTGGCGTTGGAACCGTCCGTGCTACGGCGTTGTCAACGGCAAACCAGGCTTGAGGATCGAAGCAAGGTTTCTACCAGCCGGCCCTACCGTCGCGGATGAGATGGCTAATTCTGCTTTTTTCTTAGGCCTGATGACCGAGCTGCCCGAGGAGTTCGGCGACATCAGTAAGCTTATGACGTTCGACGACGCGAGAAACAATTTCTACAATGCCGCGCGTTATGGGCTAAATGGGCAAATAAAAGGGCTCGATGGCCAGAGTAGGCGTGTCGGGCGGATAATCCTGGAAGAATTATTGCCGCGAGCAAGAAGAGGCCTGATCCGTGCCGGCGTTGATGATGTTGATAGTCAGCGATTGCTCGACATTATCGAAACGCGGGTTACGCAGGAAAAATCGGGTGCCAAATGGATGCTCGATTCTTACGAAGCGATGGATAAACGAGCAAAACCAAACGTCCGGCTGCGGACGCTGACAGCTGCGATGAAAGCACATCAGGAACAAAGCAGCGAAGCCATGCATACATGGAAGTTGGCGGATATCCCGTCCGATTCAGAGTGGATAGACAATTATAAGACCGTAGAGCAGTTTATGGCGGTTGACCTCTACACCGTCCGGCCAGACGACATAATCGACCTAGCGGCCAGTTTGATGCACTGGAAACACGTGCGGCACGTTCCCGTCGAGGATGACGCCGGCCGACTGATCGGTATCGTTTCGCATCGGGACCTGATCGAGTTGATGGCGAACGGGAAATGTCTGGCCACCGGGCCGATCATTATCCGCGACGTAATGAAGACCAACCTGATCACGGTCACTCCTGAAACGCACACGCTCGACGCACTCGAACTTATGCGCGAAAACAACATAGGTTGCCTGCCCGTTCTTAGGGATGACCGATTGGTCGGTCTCGTCACGGCCTACGATTTTCTGACCGTGTCAGCAAAACTTTTTGAAGAAAAATTATCGGCCGTAATTTCGACGGACGAAAGAGGTGCTCAAGATGAAAAACCCTAAAAGGATCAATGAGTGGACAAAATTTCTGCAGTTCTTTTCTGAACAAAATGCCGGACGGCCGACCCGACTTGCAGTTTTCGAGCGCCACGGTGAAAACGTAATGGATTACTGGCTAGAGAGCGGTTTGCCGTTAGGCGGGGTCGACATTGACACGCATCAAGATCGTGCTACGATACAGATCTCACTGGGTGAATTTAACCATACGATCAGCGACGCGACCGGGCTGAAGTTTGTTTTCAGCCGAGCCGGCGACGAAGACGGCCTCGACGTTACTGACGCTGAAGGACGAACGGCGGTTCTTCGTTTTCAAGTGGGCGGCGCGGTCGGATAAGTAGTGTCCGTGAAATTCTTCGCGGCGCGGATCAAAAAGTCGCGATGTTTGCATAATATGTTCTTCGCTATCAGGCATAAGTCTACTGTTTGCAGCATTTTTAAGGTGCTGGTGTAAGGAATATGAATTGCTATATTACTGGCGGAAGCTGCTTGCAATAGACTCAGCAGCATGACTTAGGAATATGAAAACCACAAACGATTTACGTATCCAACACAAGTGCGAGAATTGCCAGTTGCAGCAAGAAATGTCCTTCTGCCGTCTCCCCGCCCCAGAGCTTGAAAATTTTGAATCGATCAAAGTAACAAAGGCCTATCCGAAGGGTGCAAATCTATTTATTGAAGGCCAGCCAACGCACGGCGTGTACATACTTTGCCAGGGCAGAGTAAAGCTCTCAACCTGTTCGCGAGGCGGAAAGATAATGATCCTCGGGATCGCGGAACCGGGAGACGTTCTCGGACTTAGTGCAGCTCTTAACGGCCTTGAGCATGAGACTACAGCTGAAGTCCTTGAGCTTTGCCAGGTGAATTTTGTTTCGACGCCCGATCTTCTCCGATTTCTTAAGGCCAATCCTCAAGCCTGCCTGAATGCTGCTAAGCAACTGGGCCGCAACTACCTCACGGCTTATCAGCAAATTTGCTCGCTCGGCCTGTCTGATTCGGCTGCGGATAAGCTTGCGAAACTCTTTCTCGGCTGGACCGGTAACGGAACGGGCGGCGACGGCAAAGTAAAGATCAAGAACTACTTCACACACGAAGAGATAGCCGAAATGATCGGTGCGTCGCGGGAAACTGTGACCCGGGCCCTGAAACATTTTCGCGAATGCGATCTGGTGACCCTCAAGGGTTCAGAGCTTATTATTCACGACCGCCGCCGGCTGCGGGCAGCGATCGGAAATTCCTGAGGCGAAACCCCTCAGATGTGATATCCGTCACCCATGCGTGTGATAGACGCCCTTTCGATGAACGTCCCCTTCATAAAGACTATTCACTCATCCGGAGGAATGTTGATGCAGCTCCAGGACGAAGGAATACTCATTTCGATCGACGGCCTGCTGACAGCGGAACAGTTGTTAAGCGGAGCATCTCTCGAAACACAAGCAGCCTTTAAGCAAATACAGAAAGAAGAGGATCTGGGAGCGAATACCCTTGTCTATGCGTTCGGAGACAAGGTAGACAAAATATATCTGCATCTTACGGGCCATCTGGTTCAAATATCAGACCTCTCAGAGTATCTCGCGATCGACACGGCCAATGCCGGCAAAACCCGCATCTATGGCCTGATCGAGGCATTATCTGACAAGCCCCACAAGACGGGCATGAAAACTGTTACAAAGTGTACATTTTGCGTTGTACGGCGGTCTGATTTTTTTAAATTTCTCCGCGAAAACCCTAGCGTTTCCTATCGGCTAGCCGAGAAGCTTGGCCGTTCGTACCGTCAGGCAATCGAGAAATTACGATCGCATTGACTGAGCAATATTTTTGGTTCTTTTTTACGTTTATTTTCAAATTGTGACATCGCGCACATAAGGAGCGTGCGATGTTCGATAACCTGATGGCGCGAATAGTAAGTTATTCGAACTAATACGGAGGCAAGATCATGGCTTCAACTAAAATTGTTAAGGTGGCGATGCTCACGGCATTCAGCATACTCGTGTTTGCGTGGGTAATTTCGTCAACATTTTCAACGGCTCTCGGAGTAGCGGCAGAGGACGAACCGGCACCGGTACCCGAACTCATCGCGAACGCGAGTCCAGATGACTACCTAGGCAGTGAGACCTGTGCTACCTGCCACGAGGATCAATTCAAAAAATTCAAAAGCACTAAACATGCAAAACTAAAAGACGTAGCCAGCTGGAAAGACAAAGCCCAGGGCTGCGAATCGTGTCACGGGCCCGGCAAGGCTCACGTCGAAGGCGGCGGCGATAAGACAAAGATCATTTCATTTGCGGGAAAGAATTCTAAGCAGACATCGGAAACGTGCCTCGCCTGCCATTCCGGCAAAGAGAGCCATAATAATTTCCGTCGCGGCGAGCACTGGCGTAACGATGTAGGTTGCACTGATTGTCACAGTTCGCACGGTACGGAGTTGCCGAATGCGGGTCCAGACTCGACCGTTTATGTTGCCGGAACTAGCAACCAGAACCCCGGCATTGCTCATAAAGCAATGCTAAAACAGAGCGAGCCGCAACTTTGTATGAGTTGCCACACGGAAACCAAAGCACAGTTCACGAAGCCGTTCCATCACAAAGTCCTTGAGGGAGTGATGAAGTGCAGCGACTGCCACAATGCACACGGTGGATTTGAATCGAAACAGACCAAACTCGCACTCGGCGGCGATGCTTCCTGTATCAAGTGCCATGGCGATAAACAGGGCCCGTTCGCATTCGAACACGCTCCACTCAAGACCGAAGGATGCGCAGCTTGCCATGCCCCGCACGGATCGAGCAATCCAAAGATGTTGAACCGAAGTTCGGTGAGGCAGCTCTGCATGGAGTGTCATAGCTCCATCACAAGCGCGGACCCAGGAGCACCGCAGGCACCGCATAATCAAACGACGACGCGGTACATGAACTGCACCATCTGCCACGCGCGGATCCACGGTTCAAATGCAAGCAAATATTACTTCAAGTAATGATGGACAGGAGGAAACATGTTTAATTACAAAGTTAATAGCGAACGAGCCATAATCGCACGCCTCTCGTTCATCGCGGCGGCTGTCGTCCTGGTATTTGCCGGCGCAGCATATTCCCAAACGGCCCCAAGTTCGACACCAGAACAGACATACGGCGGCTACCGCGTAGCTGCGACGACCGAGTTCGGATGGCGCTGGCGATCGCTCGATGGTAACGAGAACAAGTACCGAAGCGACTTGAATTACAAACAGGGATTCCGGTTCTTCGATTCAAATATTTTTCTTGAGAAAGAAAACGGACGTTGGTTCGATTCCCTTCTCATTATGAACTCAGGCTGGGGAGCTGATCCAAACGGTTACTTCCGCCTGAATATGGAAAAGGTCGGGTTCTTCAAGGCTAATCTCAGCACCCGACGGATCAACTACTTTAATAATCTGTCGAACTACGTATCCGTCAACGGAGCAAGCCAGCATACCCAGAACTGGAAGCATGATCTGACGGACATGGACTTCACGCTTTTCCCGCAGAGCGAGAAGCTAAGATTGACTTTTGGCGGTTCGTTCGGTGAAACGACCGGAGACGGATTGTGGACGTCCCGCGGATATCGTGACGATTTCCCAGTTCCAAACAACACCAAGTTTACTGCGAAAGATTTCCGTATCGGAGCGGAAGGCAAACTTTGGGGTTTCAACTGGGGCCTGAATCATGGCTTCCGCGTATTTAATGACGGGTCGAACTATCTTCTTGCCGGCCCTAACCCCGGTAACAACACCACTGATACTACCGTTTACAATGCGTACAGCAAGTACTATCCGGTTGTTGGCAATGGCAGCTTTTCACAGTTCAATGTGAATCGTACATTTGCCGATAAATTTGACGTCACGGGACGTATCATGTATTCGACTACCAAGTCCAGATCAAATATTGTTGAGACATTCACTGGAGGACGGGACAACCAAAATAACTTCATTGATCTCGATCAATTCACGATCAACGGTAAGTCGAAGCGTCCTCAGATGCGGGCTGATCTCGGATTCACATTCCGTGCTACGGATGATTTCCGGATTTCGAACACCATATCGTACGACCGGTTCACGGTGAATGGCGGTGAAAATCTGCAGGAATATTTCAATTTCCGTAACGCAGCTAATACCATTACTACTTATCGAAGCATCGCATCGTACGCATATCGCGTGAACGATTTTAATCGTCTTTCGAATTTGCTTGAAGCCGACTATCAATTCAGCAACAAGTTCTCGATCCACGCAGGATGGCGTCACACGAGGCGTGAGATCACGTGTTTGGATTAGAGGGATCAACGACTACCAATACGATCCTCCCAACTCCGAGTCCGCAGCCGACTCCTTCGGTAAGTTCGCTGACCATAGATTAGACTGAAGAAAACAGCACGAATACATTCATCGCCGGAACAAAGATCAAGCCAACCAAGGGCTGGGTTATTTTTGCGGATGTAGAGCATGGAACTTCTGACAACGTTTTCACTCGACTCGAAAACTATGATTTCACGAATTTTAGAGTCAGGAGCCGTTGGTCATACAAAACGTTTACAGTAAATGTGTCGGGAATCACAAAGAACAATACCAATCCATCACAAACTGTAGATAATCCGGGACTTCCATTTGGTACAGATGTTAAAAGTCGAACTTTCAGTGGCGACGTCGAGTGGAATCCGAACGACAAGCTCCGGCTTTCGGGCGGCTACACTCATCGGAACCAGGAAGCAAAAACACCGATATATATGTGGATTGGTTTGGTTCCTTCATCAGGAATTAGGACGCTCGGCCTGAGTGAATTCTATGTTAAAGATCGGTATGTCTATGTAGAAATGGCTGCCAAGCCGCACCGCAGGGTTTCTTTATATGCAACCTACCGGATCAATAAAGACGATGGGCAAGGCGATCGAGTTACCCCTCCATCTGGCTCCCCGAACATAGTTGGGTCGTATCCAATGCGTTTCAACACCCCGGAGGTCCGGGCGGCCATCCGGCTAAGTCGAAATGTGGATTGGAACGTAGGCTATCAGTACTACAAGTACGATGATATCCAAACGTCTACCCAAAACTACAAGTCTCATTTGCCTTACACCTCACTGAGGCTCTACTTCGGAGGAAGGGCGGGAGACCGTTAAGGGGTTCTAACCCTTTCTAATTTGACGCCGGCGAGATCATCGAATTTCGCCGGCGTTTTTTATGAATATCGCAGATCAGTATCTTGGTTAATAGCCGACTTCGATGTAATATGAAGCACCGATTCTAATAGTGACCATTATCACAGTTTATTGCCGCCAAAAGAGTTATAAGTAAGTTGAAATACCGGGTTAAGCGGGGATTGCGATGAGACCTAACATTAAGACTTCAATATTGGTTCTTTTTTTACTCGTTTGGGTAGGTTTTTCTTTTTACCGTTCGTTCGAAACACAGGCCCAGAACGTACCCAAAGAGCCCTACCTAACAGCTAATCAGCAAGCGGGTCAATTTCCGACGAACGTAAATCTGGATTGTGCCGGCTGTCACGGTGCGGGTAAGACTCTGCCATACATAGCTGGTGTGCAGTTCCATAAAGATTCGCACGGTGCCATCGAGAACAGCATTCACGCAAAGGCCGGAGCAAACGGGAAGCCAGCTCCGAGCTGTGTAAATTGTCATGCTGTCAACGGCGACATGACGACAGTCCTGCCGGCTGAAGATCCAAGATCGACGGTAAACCGTGCCAATATGGCAAAGACCTGCGGCGGCTGCCACGAGGACGCGGCAAAGTCGTTTCACCTGAGCATTCACGGCGGTCGTCGCGACAGCGGCGATAGCAGGCCTGCTTCATGTGCCGATTGTCACGGATCGCACAGTATTTTGCCGGTAAAGGAATCAGCGTCGACGATGAATCGGGCCAATGCTGAATTAATGTGCGCGAAATGTCACAGCCAAAACGTGGCAGACTATGACCTCAGCAGTCATGGAAAGGCATTCAAGGAAGGAAACCCAAAAGCCCCGACCTGCACATCGTGCCACACCGCCGTCTCGCACCTGCAAGCCCCGTTGAGCCTTCGTGATTTCAACATGCAGATGGTCAACAACTGCAGCAATTGTCACACTAAGCAGGCTCCAAGTTACCGCGACACATTCCACGGCCAGGCGACGGCCCTCGATTTCAAGCTCGCCGCGACGTGCGCCGATTGTCATACGCCGCATAAGAACCTTCCGGCGAGCAATCCACTTTCATCGGTTCATACGAGCAACTTAGTTCAGACCTGCTCTCAGTGCCATACGAACGTAAATGCAAATTTTGCAATGTATAGCCCGCATCCGGAGCCCAATGATCCGGAAAAATCGGCGCTTGTTTATTACGTCAGCCATTTTATGGAATGGCTGCTGATCGGCGTTTTCAGCTTCTTCGGTATTCATACGATCCTCTGGATCCAGAGGTCGATCGTCGCCTATGTTAGTGAGAAGCACGAGAAATCGCCGGATGACGACGTCTATGTGGTTCGTTTTGCAAAGGTCCATCGATTAACGCATATTCTGATCGTTATCAGTTTTATCCTTTTAGCGGCGACCGGGCTGCCGTTGATGTACTACTACACCAGTTGGGGACGTGCGCTTGAAGAAATGGGCGGCGGACTCGGAGTCACGCGGGTCATACACCGCATTTGTGCGGTTATTACACTGATCTATGCCCTTATCCACATCATTTACGTGTTCCGCAAGGCGGTGCTGGAGCGAAAATATTCGATCCTGTACGGGCCTGATTCGATGGTTCCGCGTGTGCAGGATATTTGGGACGTACTCAATATGTTTCGCTGGTTCTTCTACCTCGGGCCTCGACCGAAGCTCGATCGGTGGACCTATTGGGAGAAATTTGATTATTTTGCCGTATTCTGGGGCGTTCCTGTCATCGGGCTTTCGGGATTGATGCTGTGGTTCCCGACTTTGGTCACTGAATTCCTTCCCGGCGTGGTGCTAAATCTGGCTATGATCATTCATGGCGAGGAAGCTCTGCTCGCGACGGCGTTCATTTTCGCTTTTCACTTCTTCCATAATCATTTGCGGCCGGAGAACTTCCCTATGGACACAGTGATCTTTACCGGCAAGATGACCTTATCGCGATTCAAGGAAGAACGCTCGGTAGAGTACGATCGCCTTGTAGCCGAAGGCAAACTGGATACCGTATTGACCGATCCACCATCCCGATTCGCGAGGATCGCCTCAAAGACTTTTGGCTTCGTGGCTTACATATCCGGTTTGATCATGGTGATCGCGATCTTCTGGACGCTGCTGTCGCGGCACTAAGTTTCCAAAAGCGATCGAAAGATAGGCTGCCTGAAAAGGCAGCCTTTTTTCAATTTCCGGGCGAAAATGCGTTTTCAATTCGCGATCCAGTTTGCCCCTTCAAAAGTGTGAATCGATTCACACTTTAAGCAAAATGCCCTGTTTACGGCTTTATCAAACGCAAATAGGGCGGTCTGGTCAAACGTGCAACATGGTTTGTCGGCTATATAAGCCTCGATTGGTAGAGTTATTTCACGGATAGGTCAAACGTTTTTACTCAAAAAGTACTTTACCAATTGCTCGACACAAGATCTTCCCTTTCAGACACAAAAAAGAGGCTGTCACCAGCCTCTTTTTCAAGTCGAATCCCAGTCAGGTTCCCTTACTTTTTCTTATGGCAAGCCGCACATTGAAACATCGAGATGTCACCAAGATTGATCGGATGCTTGAACGGCTGGTCAGGTTTGTGGCAAGACGTACAGTTGCGATCTGCTAGCGATCCAAGGTCGACCGGATGCTTGAACGGGCCGGTCTGCGTATTCTGCTCCGGCGGTGCTTTTGAATCGTAGAGCACAGTGTGGCAGACGTTGCAGTCGTTCGTGATGACCTTGCCTTCCTTGCTGACGTGGTTGCCGTCGTGGCAGCGGAAGCAGCCCTGCGAGATCATGTGTCCGGCGTTGTTTGGATGGGTCTTCCAATCGACACGCATTTCCGGGAAAACATAGTTCTGGAATATCCGCTGCAGTTCCGCGACAGCCTTTTTGATATCTCCTTCTTTTTGAGCGTGCAGGTCTTTGTAGTTAGTTCGATAGAAATCTGAGATGGACGTGTCGATGGCATTCAACGCCTCGGGCGTCGTTTCGTACTTGCCGGTCAGAGCCGTTATAGCCTGGCGTTTAATGAAAGGAAGAGTCGCGTCTATTTTTCCGGCGGCGAGAGAAGTATCTACAGCCATATCGGGCGGCATGTAATTGTGTGCCGGGCGGTTATGACAGTCCACGCAATCCATCTTTCGCTTGGATGCCGCTTCGACCTGATCCTTAGGGAACGGATTGTTCCGGTCGAAATATTCGGTAATGTTTCCGTCCTTATCCTTTATACTGACCCACGGTATCACCTGACGCTGTTCATCGGTATTAATGTATTTAACTTCATTGGCGGCATTTACGTGCCAGTGAATACCGGTGACCTGCCCCGTGATCGGACTACCGCCGCCGACATTGAGGAGCATCCTGGTTTGGTGAAGAGTGTTCTGCTCGTCATTCCCGTACCGGTTGAATACTTTCATCTGACCACCAAAGAATTTTTCGGGCCAGTGACATTGTTCACAGGTATCCGGCGCCGGGCGCAGGTTGTGGACAGGTGTGGTTATCGGCCGTGAATATTTGTTAAAGGTTACCGAATATAACTGGTATGCTCCTGACAGCTTTGACTTCACATACCAGTCAGCACCGGAACCGACATGGCAATCGACGCAGCGGACCCTGGCATGAGCTCCCGCTTTATACGCCATATACTCGGGTTTCATTACCGTATGGCAGGTTTCTCCGCAGAAAACGACGGATTCTGAATATTCAAAGGCCTTGTAGCTGCCGAACGCACTAACGGAAATGAACACTAAGGTGCCGACCATGAAAACCATGAACGTGCGCCGCGTATGTGGGTTATTCAGGTCGAGCATCGGATACGCCATAACATCATCCGGTGCTTGCTTCCGCCGCCGCCGTCTTTCCATGATCATGCCGACGATCGCGACAGCAATGCCAAACATCATGACCGACGGCATCAGAATATACGTGAGAATTCCAATATACGCATTCTCGGCCGACGCGGTGATCTCGATGAAAAACAGCAGCAGATCGCTCGTGACGGCCGCGAGAACGATAGCCATTCCGACGAAGCTGACGTAATTTCTCAGCAGGCTCGGCGGACGCATTTTCGTATTGACCTCGTTCGGAAATTCTTCTTTCGTCTCGGTTTCGTCGTTCATAATTATCCCTCTCTAGGGGTCTTGCAACGTTGGCAACCTTCAAAAAAAACCTCGGGCCGCTCGATCAATAATTCGCTTCCACTTTGGAACCCTGCGAATTATTGGTCGGGCGGCCCGGGCTCAAGAGGCATTAACAGAAGATTAGTTCGTTTCGTTCCTAAGGCGTCTTTAAGCCTTTCATATAAGCAGCCAATCCCTTGGCTTCATCTTCGGTCATGCCTTTTGCCTCGAAGCCGGGCATGTAGGGCGGCTTCTCGCCTTTCTTTCCCTTTAGTATTACCTGAACCTGTTCTGCCTCAGGCATTGCCGGGTTATAGAACTTATCCGCTTTCGGCGTGTGGCATGCGGCACATTTTGCTTTGTAAACCGTAGCCGGATCGTCCGCTGCACTCGCCGCGACCATGGTCGGGGTAACCTTAAAGATCATTAATAGGAGAAATGGTACTGCGAAAAAAATAATTGCGGTCAGTTTTGTCCAATTGGTTTTCATGTTCAACTCCTAGCGTAAAATTCGAACCAGTACGGACCAATGTCCCGTGGCTCTTGCTAAGATGTATCGCAACCGGCGTGCCACTTCTGCTTCAGTGCAGAATGCCCACTTTTATTGCACTAGAGATCACAAATGCCTTTTTCGACCGCCTCGCAGGTGCCAATCCTCGCAACCGGTGCGGACTTTTCCGCGGTCAGGGTCTCTAGAACTTGAACGTCTTCCCCTCGTGGCAGCGTTTGCAGTCCGCAAAATCCGGCGGGCCAAACGCTCGCTTGTTGTTATGGCACGTCGCACAGCTCTGGCCTCGTGCCGGTGGAAAGTGCATTGACGGTGCCGGTGCGGTAACCTGCCGGCCGCGGACACCGCCAGCGAGGACTGAGTGGCACGTCGCGCAGTTCATATTCCCCTTACCGGTATGTTCCTGATGGCTGAAATTGAGGCTGAACGCCTTGGCCCATTCCGATCCTCTAACCGGGCGTCCGGGCGAATGACATGTGTCGCATGACCCGATCGGAGTTCGGTCTGTATGACATTGGAAGCAGGTTGTGTGGGCGGCTGATCCCTTGGGAACCGATAGAGCGACCCCGCGGCTCGCCGGCTTGTGGCAGGTCGCACAATTTGTCTGCCTCAAATGCTTGCCATGATTAAATTTAATATTAAAGCTTCTAATAGTTGGGAAGCCTTTCATCGCACCCGTTTGGGGATTTGTATGGCAGATCGTACACATCGGGCTCGCCTGATCCTCGAACTGAGCGACGTGACATCCGGCACATGGCAAGTGATTTATTTTTCCGGGAAGCTTTAACCGAGGCGAGTTGTCATCGCGTCTGTGGCAAAGGAGACACGGCAGCTGCGTGTGAGCGTTATTTGAATGGGTGAATCGCGAATAATCTTCCACGGGCTCCGCCGCAGTTGCCTCGGCGAGGGTGATCTCGGGTGCCGATTCCCCGACGGCTGCGGGATCGGGAAACATCGTATAGGCGTAGCCAAACGCAACGCAGCTAAGCAGTAGGATAACTATCTGAAGCCGCTTCGTAATTGATATCGCTCCTGGGTTTTTATGGTTCCTTGCCATTTTCATTTCCCTGCCGCCGCCGCGATCGCTTTCGTGTGCGAGTCCGGAACCGGCGATCTTCCAAATGCAATATGACACTTAACGCATTCAAATGATGCGCTTTTCTTTCGCATATCTATTTCGTAGTTCAACGCTCCGCCATCGTCAGATGTCGCTGTGGCATGACACGTCGCACAGGACGAGATCTCTACCTTTTTCGTCTTCGGATCGGCAGTATTCATCGTCAGCACGTTATGACAAGTCGAGCAGCTCAATTCAGCATGGGCAAAAAACTCATGGGCGAATTTCCCAGACGAATCACGCTTACGCCACGAATCCATCATCACTTTGCTCTCGACCTTCATCGGAGCGGCAAGCTTTGCATCAAAATCCGCTGAGGGCATCGGGGGCTTCAGTTGATGACACGCCGAACAAGTCTGCGGTGCCGGAAGCATGCCGGAATCGGCCGAGTGACACGTAAAACAAGTCGTATGCCCGATCGGGGCCGACTTAAATGTTCCTTTCTTAAGCCAGAACGCTTCGCCAAGCTTAGCCGGCGGCGGCGTTAAATATTCATCTTCCGACTTACCCTGAGGTGCCTGCGTCTGATGACAAACCGAGCAGCTCTCCTCGCCCGCCCGACGACGTTCTCGACCGGTAAATGCGGCATTGACGAACGAGGCATTGCCTGGGCCCGTCTGAGACACTATCTCGATGTGTTTATCGTGGGGAAATCCCACTACAAAGTCCGATTCAGCGGTCTTCCCTTTCGGCGACAGATCAAAGATCTCGCGGGGATTCGGGAAAGGATGCCGGGCGGAGTTTCGGGGCGAAGGATCCGTGTGACAGATCGAGCAAATTGCTGGCTTGGCCCCAATAAAGAACTGCTGCGTATGGCACTTCAGGCAAGAGTCATGTTTTGGATACTCGGTCACATCGGCAAACGCGGCGTCGCCAGTCCTTACCTTATTCCAGTTATCCGATGGGAATTTATGACAGGTTGCGCATTCCACCTTGTGAGCTTTTACGCTATGCGGGAACTCAGAGTATTTGACCTTTCGGGGAGTGCTCACCTTTCGTGGAGTGCTCGCCTTTCGCGGTGTTGGTTCTGGATCTGCACCACCGTTAGCAACTACCGGCGAGGAAGGCCGGTACAAGGCCCCGACCGCAAAAAAGCCGGCAAATAATGCAGCGATCAGTACCCGGGTGAAATTTTTTCTATTAGTCGGTGCCATTATAAAATAAGCTCTCACGAAGCATTTTATTCCCCTTTCACCCCTAGCGATGTGACTGGTATCACAACTGCGTCCAGGTCCTGTTTGCGAAATAATACACGGCAGGTGAAGTAATTATTCACGGCTCACGGCTCTAACAACCTGTCTTTGTTTGGACCCGATTAATATAACATAACCTAATAATCAGCATACAACTGCAATTACAGCCCTTTTGGCTCCACGGCATACTTATTGCCAATGGAGCGATAGAGCCGGAACGGCGATTAAGTTTGTAAATTATGTCTACACTAGAACAGATCGTAACTAAAGATGCCCCAAACACTTCGGCAAAAACCGGGTACGGTGAGTCGTTTTTTTCGAGGTTCCTCAAACTGCTTTGTTCCGTCCGCTTGGGCGTGACCTTATTAGTGCTATTAGGATTAGCATGTTTTGTGGGGATGCTCATCATGCAGCAGAGCGTTGATGGCTTTGCCCGGTATTTTGCCGAGCTTACACCCGCTCAGCGGCTTGTCTACGGCAACCTTGGGTTGTTCGACATCTATCACTCCTGGTACTTCAATGCACTCTTGTTCCTTGTTTCTATGAACATCGTGCTCGCCTCGATCGATCGATTTCCAAAGACATGGCTTTTCGTCTCGAAACCGAACGCAACCGTACCGGTCAGGTGGCTGCGCGACCAAAAACAAAATGCGGAGATCGAGATAGAAGGCGAACCTGCCAAGCTTGCTGAAAAAGCCGCCGCGGCAATGAAGAAAATTGGCTGGCGAAAGGTCCGGGTAACCGAAAAGAACGGCCGGACGTTTGTTTTTGGCCAGTCCGGTTTATGGAACCGCTTTGGAGCTTATGCGGTTCATGTCGGACTTTTGACTATCTTTTTGGGCGGATTCTTAACGGCCCAGCTAGGTTCGACCGGCAACCTGCCGCTGACGCCCGGACAGAAAACGAATCTGATGTTCGGAACCCAGGTCCAACTCGATAAAGCGACCGAGGTGACAAATCGGCTGCCATTCGATATTACATGCATCGACATTCAGCAGCGGTTGATCAAAAAAGACGAGTCGATCTCAGCAATGAACACGATCGACTGGATGACGCGATTCACGATCACGGATGAGACTGGCACCCATGATGCGTCCGTTCAAATGAACAAACCGTTTGATTTTCGCGGTTACCGTTTCTTTCAGGCCAGCTTCACACCAATAGGCAGAGCAAGAAACATTACCGTCAATGCCAAGCCGGCAAATGGCGGCGAAGCTCAGATCTTAACGATCCCACGCGACGGATCAGCTTCCCTGGCTGACGGCACAAATATTAAGTTCAGTGAATTCCGCGGAAACTTCAGTATCGGTGAAGAAGACCCGAACGAAGACACCTCCGCGTACCCGAATCCGGCGGCTGTGCTGCAAATAACGCAGCCTGGAACCCCTCCCCAGACCGCTTATGCCTTTGGCCCGCAGATGGCAAATATACCAATCGCGGCCAAGCCAGTCGCCGGTTATACATTCCAATTAAAAGACTTTGAGAAAGTCGCTGACCAGCATATTCTCTCGGTTCAACGCGATCCGGGAGCCACGGTGGTCTACGTCGGTTTCATTTTGCTATTCATAACGCTCGTCGCCGTGTTCTTCTTTTCACACCAACGTGTATGGGCCGCGATCGAGCCCGGAAAAGAAGGCATGAGTCACGTAGTATTCGGTGGTAATGCCAATCGAAGCCTCGGAGCTTTCGATGAGAAATTCAAACGCTTTGTAAATGAGTTGGAGACCAAACAAATATGAGCCAGGAAGTTCTAAATAATCCAATTATTATCTCGGATAGATCGACGCAGTATCCCTCTACCGGAGCCTTAATGACGTACGCTCCGGCAGCGATCGCTATCTTTGGGTCGCTCGCGTTGGTACTGCTTCGAATAAACGTCGGGGGCGAACGCTTTATTTCCGATGGAGCATTGATGATGCTCGCACTGGCATCATATCTAATCGCCGCTGTCTTTCACCTGACAAATATGTACGCGCCGTTCCGGTTCGCTGAAAAGCTCGGTATGTGGGCCGCGACGCTCGGTGTTTTGTTCAACCTTTCGAGTTGGCTGGTTCGCTGGGTTGCAGCCTACGATCGCGAACTCGCGATCTTTAATAGCCAGGGAGCGAGTCCGGCCGACATGCCCTGGGTTTTCAGGTATGTACCGTTCGCGAATCTCTATGACCTCAGCCTTGCGTTCGCTTTTGGGGCCGGAATAACGACATTGCTGGTTATGCGGCGGGAACATTTTCGCATCGTCGCAGCACTCTCGCTGCCGCTCGCCGCTATCATTTTGGTACTTGCCCGATTCATCGGCAGCGAACTGATCGATCTGCCGCCGGTGCTCGATTCCTATTGGCGCCCGATCCACGTCGGCATTGCTTCGCTCAGTTATGGCATTGCACTGGTCTGCTTCGCCGTAGCGGTTTTATACCTGCTCAAGGACGGCCTGAAGGTCGAAAGGATGGCATTCTGGACGTCCGCATTCGCGATCGGGGTATTTGTGACCATCAGTAAGTTTAGTATTTTTGCTCCGGGCACATTTGGAACTTATACCGCATCGACCTTTGTCGGCACGTCACGAATGGCCCTGGGCCTGCGTGCAGACATTCCTTACGTTGGATGGTTGATCGTTGCCGCTGCCGGACTACTTATCGCTGCGACGGTGGGCCACCTTGCCTACTTTTCCAAAAACGATGAGAACGCCCGCAAATGGGGCAATCGCTTTCTCTACGCTGCCCTGCTAGTACAGGGAGCAGGGATCTCTTTGCTCGTCTACCAGCTTAAATCATTGCAAAACGTGGTCGCGCTGATCAGCCCATCGCAATATCCGAAGTTTGCAAGCTGGATGCTCCAGCAGCAGGACATGCCCCAGGCTCAGATAAACCTAATGGGCCAGCAGCAACTTTATGACATCGCTAATAAGTGGATCATGGAGAACGGCTCGCAGCTTCACCTTAGCCTGAATGCAAACCCCGTCGAGCTCGCCGCACTTATAACGGCTTTTACCGGGACGTTCTTCGTCGTTCTTTTCGGTATCAAAACCGAAAAGATCCGCGCGATGCTGCCTTCCGGCGAAACGCTTGACGGCCTAATGTATAAACTTGCAGGCGTGGCGTTTGCGGGCCTCGCACTGCTTCTTATGACCGGAGCCGTTTGGGCAAACGAATCGTGGGGCCGCTATTGGGGTTGGGACGCCAAAGAGGTTGGAGCCCTGGTCGCCTGGCTTACATACGCCGGATTCCTTCATTCGAGGATCGCATACGGCTGGCGCGGACGCCGTTCGGCCTATTTCGCCGTGGTCGCTTTCCTTTTTGTCATCTTTACCTATCTGGGCGTCAGCTATCTGCTCCCGGGATTACACTCATACGCATAAATTTTATGAATAAAGAAAATACTCTTTTCGGCATCGTCGGTTTGGTGGCGGGCCTGTTGATCGGCTTCATGTTTGCTAACTCGGTCAACCAAAAGACCGTCGCTCCTGTATCCGCCGAGATAAAGGCTAATTCAAATATGCCGCCCGGACATCCGGACATCGGCGGAACTTCGGGCACCACGGGCGGAATGCAGCCGCAGACCCAGGCGGCGATCGAAAAGGCGAAACAATCGCCAAATGATTTCGACGCGCAGGTCAAAGCTGCTGAGATGTACTACCAGATCGAAAGGTTTGACGAAGCGATCAGCTATTTGGAAGCCGCAAATAAGCTAAAGCCTGACGATCGCGAGATCACGGTGCATCTGGGGAACGCCAACTTCGACGCCGGGAAATACGACGAAGCGGAGAAATGGTACAGTGCCGCGTTGGCCAAAAAAGCGGACGACGTGAACGTCCGTACGGACCTTGGGTTGACGTTCGTGTTCCGCGATATTCCGAACTATGACCGGGCAATTCAGGAGTTTACCAAAGCTCTTACGATCGATCCGAATCACATTCAGGCGCTGCAGAATCTAACTGTTGCGTTCACCAAGAAAGGTGATATGACAAAAGCAAGCGAGACTCTCACAAAGCTTGAAAGCGTTGACCCGAAAAACGAAGCGATCGTTAAACTAAAGGAAGATATTCAGAAAGGTGGAAAAAAGTAGCGGCTAGCCGCTACTTTTTATTAAATCGGACAACCTCAACAGAACAGCCCGCCCTTGCCGCTACGGCTGACGAGGTGCTGCCAAGAAGAAATCTCTCAAAACGGCCGCCCAATGCATTGGCTCCCACAAAAATGCAGTCTGCATGCCAATCCTCCGCCTCCCGTACGAGGACTTCGTTCGGGTTCCCTTCAAAAATCTGCGTGGTGATGAGAAGGTTCTTTGCGGCTAGCTCGGACGCCGCCTTTTCCAGCATGTGCTCGATCCACTGGTGTTCAGCCTTCGCTTCATCGTCAGAGCGATCGGCTACTGAAGGGATGAACCTTGTGATCGCGGTTGGAGCTACGGAATCGGCCGCGGTAATAAGTCTTACCTCAGTCTTATCAGTCCAGTTCCTAGCCGCAACGGCCTTAATGCAGGCATCTGCCCCGGTCGAACCATCATATCCGATAATGATACGATCTGGTGCAGGGTCAACTTCGACCTTGCCTCTGCCGATCCGTACCGAACAACGAGCTTCGGTCAGTACCTTTTGGGATGTACTCCCAAGAATCAGGCGGCTGATACCTGAATGCCCCTGCGACCCGGTTACGATCATATCGGGAAGAAAATCATCCGCGGCCGTTAGGATCTCCCAGGCAGACGACCCATAGGTGGTTAACTGCTTGACCGTCCATCCGGGTAAAATTCGTCGTACACGCGTCGCGGCGTGATTTGCCTTGATCTCAGCTTCGTTGAGAAGCCGACGGCCTTTCTCTCTGTGTCTGGCAACGATCTCTTCAAGAAACTCATCCGTCTTCTCGGTCGAATCCGGAGGCGGCAGCCAAACTTCAGCCACGGTTACAACCATTGCCTCACCTGACAACGGAAGCCCGGCACGGCTCAGATCATCTAGCGCCGCTTCGGCGCTGTGAGAGCCATCGTATGCAATAAGGATCTTCATAATGATCTGTGGCCGTAGGACCGACTCACCAACCAAGTGCAATGAGCGTGCCACAAAAAACTCGCATAATCCCCATTGCGACAACAATTTCAGCGACATATTGCCCAACTGAATGCGGAAATTTTCGCACTCGGTTACTAAAATCTAGAGGCTGGAGTTATACTGTTTGTATATCTAATCTCGGCATAAGAATCGCCTATGAGCAGTGCAGTTGGAAAAGTCCTTATCGTTGATGATGACCGGTTCGTTCGGATGGCTCTGAGTGAGGCATTGAAAAGCTGGCAATACGACATCGTCGAAGCCGACAGCGTCGCCTCCGCAAAAAAGACATTTGCCGAGGAAGAACCGGCGATCGTGCTGCTCGATATCGATCTGCCGGACGGTTCCGGACTCGACATCCTGAGGGACATTAAAGAGCAAAGCCCAGACACGATCGCGGTTATGATCACGGGTAATGTCGATGTAGAGAATACTGTCGCGGCTCTTCGCGGCGGTGCGCATGATTTTATTGGTAAGCCCGTTCGTATCGAGGAGCTGCGAGTAACACTCCGCAACGCAGCTGAAACGCGAATTCTCCGTCGCGAGGTCAGCCAGGCTCGCTCTGCAAACAAACGCGGCTTCAGCTTCGAAGAAATAATCGGCGAGTCTGACGCGATGAAAAAAGCCATCGACCTCGCTCGCCGTGTAGCTGTATCCGACGTTGGGTCAATTCTGCTTAACGGCGAGACCGGAACCGGCAAAGACCTCTTTGCCCGGGCGATACACTTTGCCTCTGAAAGATCTGAAGCTCCATATCTCGCCATAAATTGTGCGGCACTTCCGGCAAATCTTATTGAATCGGAACTCTTTGGTTACGAAAAGGGGGCGTTTACAGATGCAAAGCAGAAAAAGGAGGGCCTTTTTGAACAGGCTCATGGCGGCACGATCTTCCTTGACGAGATAGGCGAGATGGAACTCGCTCTGCAGGCGAAGTTATTACGGGTTTTGGAGGAAGGATCATTTCGACGCGTCGGCGGGCTTAAAGATATCAGCCTGAACGCTCGCATCATTGCCGCATCTAACAGAAACCTCAAGCAGGAGAGTGAGGGCGGTAATTTCCGGCTTGACCTCTACTTCCGCCTATCCGTCATACAGGTTGACATTCCGCCGCTCAGAGATCGAGGCACCGACGTTCTGCTGCTGGCTAAATATTACATCGACAAGGCGAACTTAAAACGGCGCGGAAAATCCTTGATCGGCCTATCACCTGACGTTGAAAGGATCTTTATTAACTACCGCTGGAGCGGAAATGTCCGTGAACTGCGCAATGTCATTGAACGAGCTTCTATCCTCGAAGACGGGGACACGGTAACGTCTGCACATCTGCCGGCAGACATGCTCGGCACTAACTCCGGCCACTCTATTCAACAAGGCTCTCTTTTCACGCTTCCTACTGACGGCATTCCATTGGAAACGGTGGAATTTGAGCTCGTCAAACAGGCATTTGAGCGTACCGGTGGAAATCTGACGCGCGCCGCAAAACTCCTCGATATCTCACGAGATCAACTACGTTATAAGCTCCGAAAAGCGGGATACGAAACGGAAACTTAGAATTACAACATTTGTGGCCCAAGACAATATCAATCAAGGCGAAAAAGAGATAAATCACGAGTTGCTGAAGGAACTAACAGACCTCAAACATGCGCTTGATGAATCTGCGATCGTTGCGATGACAGATCAACGCGGACGCATAACCTACATCAACGATAAATTCTGTGATATCTCGAAATACAGCCGCGAAGAGCTTCTGGGCCAGGATCATCGAATAATCAACTCCGACTACCATCCTAAAGAGTTCATTCGGAATCTTTGGACAACCGTCGCAAACGGCAAGATCTGGCGAGGTGAGATCCGCAATCGAGCAAAAGATGGCTCTTTGTATTGGGTTGACACAACGATAGTTCCGTTTCTCGATAGCGAGCGAAAACCGTTTCAATATGCCGCCATCAGGTATGAAATTACGGAACGTAAGCTGGGTGAGGAACGCATCAGGCAGCAGGCATCGCTTCTCGACAAGGCACAGGACGCGATCCTCGTATGTGATCTCAACTACCAGATCCTTTACTGGAATAAAGGAGCCGAACGAATTTACGACTGGTCCGCCGACGCAGCGGCAGGCCGAAACATTGCCGAATTGATCGGTGCTAATGAGCATGATTACCTTGCGAGAGCCAGAACCGCTCTTGAAACCTCAGATGAGTGGAAAGCTGAGACAACACACACCAAACGAACAGGCGAAAAGATCGCGATCGAAAGCCGCTGGACGCTCGTTCGAAACGATAAAGGCGTACCGGATTATTTCCTAATAATCAACACCGATATAACAGAACAGAAACGCACGCAAGAACATCTATTCCGCGCTCAGCGAATGGAATCGATTGGCACTCTCGCCGGCGGCATCGCTCATGATCTCAACAACATACTCTCGCCGATCATGATGTCAGTCGATATGCTCAGGCTAAACGACAACGACGCTGAGACAACACGCTGGCTGAAGATGATCAAGGAAAATGCGGAGCGCGGTACGGAACTGGTGAAACAGGTCCTGACCTTTGCGCGCGGTCTGTCAGGCCAACGTGTTCGTGTTCAGTTGAGGCACATCATCAAAGAGATCGTCGGAGTGTTGAATGAAACCCTGCCAAAAGCGATCAAGCTCCGATTCGATCTGAACACTGATCTTTGGGCGATCTCAGCGGATCCGACACAAATGCACCAGGTGCTGATGAACGTTTGCATCAACGCTCGTGATGCAATGCCGATGGGCGGCACGCTTACGCTCACCGCCGAGAACTTTGTGATCGATGAGAACTACGCCCGTATGAACATCGATGCCGAACCCGGCAATTATGTATTAATGACGATCTCCGACACCGGAACCGGCATGTCACCCGATATTGTCAAGCGTATTTTCGATCCATTTTTTACCACGAAAGAGGTTGGCAAAGGAACAGGATTGGGCCTGGCAACAACCATGACCATCGTCAAAAGCCACGGTGGATTCGTCAACGTTTATAGCGAACCTTCAAAGGGCACGCGATTCTCGATCTATCTCCCGGCAATTGAGTCAGAAATAACGACGACAGCCGAGGAAGTCAAGAACTCGCTCCCCGCGGGCAACGGGGAGTTGATACTTGTGGTTGACGACGAGGAGAATATTCGCGAAGTGACGATCGCCACACTCAAGAAGTTCGGCTATGAAGCGTTAGCGGCCGTCGATGGAACTGATGCACTCGCGGTCTATTCGCAGCGGAGAAATGACATTTCGCTGGTCTTGACGGACATGGCGATGCCCTACATGGATGGAGCCGCTCTCATCCGTGCCCTTAAGAAGATAAAACCCGATATACAGATAGTTGCAATGAGCGGGCTGCTCAGCGAGGGGCAGACATCCGAACTATTAGATCTTAAGGTTGATGCCATCATCTCCAAACCCTTTACGGCTGAGAAGCTGCTGGGAACTCTTACCTCTGTCCTGACTGAGACCCGCTAGCTTAGCGAGCCTTTTTCCGTGGATATTTTTAGATATGCGCGAGATTTTCCGAACTCCGCGGCTGCACAAGATCGTACAAAACCGAATAAAAATCGACCTTCGGAACGGACAGCGTCGAGGAACATCTATTGCAAGAATTAGTAGCGGGTACGAGCATCCAGTAGGAGTGCGGGAATATTATGAACGTCTTATTAGCAATTGAAGGCTCCGATTTCAGCCAAGCGGCGATAGACTATTGCTGCAAGGTACTGGGAAATTCTGATCAGAATGAGATACGTATCGTATCGGCCATGGAGCGAATGCTTCCACCAACTGAACCATTCGCCGTCTCGGCAGAATATGTTCAGAGGATCGATAATCAGACCCAAGCCGAGACCGAATCGAACATCGCCGATGCCCGGACGGAAATTGAAAATAGGCTTCCGAGTCTTGCAAAGCATCTTTCGACCAAGCTGCTAATAGGACCTCCTGAGCAAGCGATCGTTGAAGAAGCGGAAAGTTGGGGAGCGGATCTAATAATCCTCGGATCGCACGGATATGGTTTTTGGAAACGGGCGATGATGGGCTCAGTCTCTAATGCGGTGCTCCATCATGCTCCATGCTCGGTGCTTATCGTCCGGTCACCGGACATTGCTGCGGCACAGGCCGTTGAATAAGGAGAGGCGACATGGCAAATGTATTGATATTGGGTGGCGGTTTTGGCGGACTGATCGTAGCCGAGCGGCTTGCTTCGGCTCTCGGGAATTCGCACCAGATAACACTTGTTGCACCGAATCGAAAATTCACCTTCTATCCGGGCCTCGTCCACCTTGCCTTTGGCGAATGTGAGCCTGACGATATTACCTTTGACCTATCGGTGAAACTAAAAGACATCGGCGTCCGCTATGTGCAGGGCGAAATGATTCGAATCGATTCACTCAACAAGTTAGTTGGGATCGCCGGGGAAGAGATGAATGGCGATCTCTCTTATGACTATTTAGTTATAGCTCTCGGCCGGCGGCTCGCAACCGAAAAGGTTCCCGGCTTTTTCGAATACTCTAATCACCTGCTCGGTACGGGAGCGGCTCTAAGATTTGGCGAAGCCATCAGGACTTTCAAACGCGGCCGGATAATTATCGGCCTGTGTCCGGAGGCAAGACTTCCGGTACCAGTTTGTGAAACTGCATTCGCTCTGGCAAAAAGATTTAAGAATGAAATAGCTGACGGCAGTGTTCACGTGTCGGTTATCTTCCCGGACTCGCTAGAGGCCGCATTTGGCGGAGCTTCTCTGCATTCAGAACTTGAGGCGGCCTTCAAGCACCACAATATTAGCGTTCATTACCAGATACCGATCACCGAGATCACTCCAAGTGCAGTTCTTTCAAGTCAAAAACATTGTATCGATTACGACCTGCTAATGCTCGTTCCGCCATTTCGCGGAAACGCCTCGCTGAGGAGCGAAGGTTTCACAGACGAACACGATTTTGTGAAGGTTGATGACCTTATGAAGATCAGCGGCCAGGAGGATGCATATGCCGTGGGTGACATCGTTGCCTTTTCGGGGCCCAAATTTGCCCACATGGCCGTCCGGCAGGCCGAGGTCGCAGCCGCAAATCTGATCTCTGAGATCAATGGAGAAAAGCCGGAAAAAGCCTACTATCACGAGATCGCCACGATCATCGATGCCGGCGGTTCGGATTCGATCTATTTACATTACGGCATATGGGACGACTCGATGTACCGCCTCAAAAAAGGAAGATTGTGGGGCTGGGCGAAAGAAGCCCATGACGCCTGGTGGCAGGCTCGGAACAGATAGTAACCAGGAGGAATTATGAGTTACGAGATCAAACAAGAGGAATGGAAGAGATTTTTTGACACGCTTAGCAAACGGAGATACGAATGGAAAACCGAGATCGAGGTCCTGAGCCCCAACATCGGTGATCAGACCCTGAACGTAGCCCTCCCGTTCAATGGAATTACCCTCGAAGAATCGGGCAAGCAGACAACCCTTGATATTTCTGTGGGCGAAAACACCGAACAGCATCAAACGCATATTATCGTCAATCCAACGCGGGTTGCATTTCTCGCGTCCGACGGTGATCGCGGAGATGTTGTCGATATCGAAGAGTCGGATGGAACAAAGACCTTGATCCGCTTCGTCGAGCCGATCGATCTGCTGGTCGGATTCACAAGGATAGAGTACTTCTCAGCCGTCGTTTAGAGATTTTGGGGATTTGACGGCTTGCCGCTCATTGCTTTTTCTTAACCAGATCGGGTCAGCTGGGAACAACTTGCGGTCACACGATCCTTCTCTGCTTGGCCGTGAGCCAAGGCGCTAGGAACATAAAGATAAGCCCGAACGGCATCAATCCGCCCGATCTGGGATCGTAGTCGGACAAGATCCGATCCCACGATAGTCCTGCCAGTCTGCCCAAGCCGATCTCAAACAGGATCGTCAAAACAACCCAGATACAACCGATCGCAACGAGGTGAACGATCTGTGAGGCCCTGAGCCATCGAATGGTAAGGTATGTGACCGAATAGATGAGCAAGGTGCCTATCAAAACACCGATCTGCCGCGCCCTGATATCGCCGGTCAGAGGTTCAAGAAAAAGTCGGCGGACAATGCCGTGAACCGTCTCGACGGCCATGATTAGAATCCAGACCGAAAGGGCGCGAAAAACTAATCCTTTGGTGCCGACGCCTGTCACTGATCCTTTGGTTTTCTTACGATCAAAACGGAACATGGAGCATGGTGAACAACGCTGTTCGATACAGAGCCCAGCAGCCGTCCCCAGAATCCGCGTCCATGTGAGCCTACGACGATGAGATCTGCTCCCCACTCTTCCGCCCGTTCCACGATCCTCTGCTGGGGCGATCCACGCAGTACTTCAGTCGAAATAGTGAGGTTTGCATTGGGGAGCGTCTCCTCGATCGATTTCCGGGCATCAGCTGTAAAGCCTTCCGCGAGTTCGTTCATCGCGTCTTCCATTTTCTGATAATACTCCGCAGACAGGGCAAACGGCTCTGCCGACACCGGGTATGCATCCTCATAACTGGAAACAATTAAAACTTCGTCATTTGGACGAATGGCCATACGGCAACTCTCGTCAACCGCAACTTTGCTAAAATCAGATCCGTCTGTAGCGATCAATATCTTCATTTTGGCCTCCTTTACAAATTATCCGCGTCCGGCGAGATCGGACGGGCCGCGTTCCATTAGTTCCCTATGGGGTTCGATGAAAGTGATCAATGTAGTTGTACCAGCGGCGTCCTCGATATCCAAAGTTCCGGCGGGTCCGTGTCCGCGTTCAGCGTAGGCAACTTTGGTAGGCCACAGAATGCTGTGAGTTTGATGAGTGTCTTTATCGAATCCAACCGAAAGCCCGATCGTTTCACGACCACCAATACTTTCTAGAGTAAGCCCATGAAAAGGCAATCTATCCGTAAGCAACTGGGCACCGCTCGCCGCGTCCAAAACATGAACTGTCGTATCCCAATTTGCCAGTTCGCTGCTCAGGCTATCAAAGAATGGTTTCCATTCAGCTCTCTTTACCTCAAGTGTCATAATGCCTCCAAAATCACCAGAGTTGTTTTGGCACCTTGTGCCCGCTTTCCGGAATGCAAGGTTCGTTCCACCGCTTCAAAACTGAAAAATAAGCAGATTCAGCGTATCGGGCTCGATGATTCCGGAAAAAGCGGTGAAAAAACGCACTCGACAGCGGCCGGTGCGTGGATTTTTTCGCGGAGTTATAAGGTGTAGCCAATTCTATTATGTCGTGTACGTGATCGTGGCCTTGTTCACTGACCAGCTCGAGGTTAAACTTTGTTTAGAACCCTTATGCATGAACATTTCGAGATCAAATGCAGCTGGAGCCGTTGCGAAGCAATGGCGACTAAGCACGTACGATTCGGCAACCGAACATTTGGCGTTCACGATATTTTGCCCGCCCCAGATCAAAACTACACTGTCCTTCATCGAAATCTTTGTGAGAAGCATGTCTTTGAGATAAGAGACCAGTATCTTGACGTAAGAGAGTTTGAGATCGGGGCCTGCCCCAGTTGCCGTCGGCCGTAGCAAACCATAGCACAATCGCATATTCCACTTCGCATCGAGATCTGACTCGTCGGATCGTTGTTTCCCCGTAAGTTATTGATACCCCACCCAACATTCACTGACCAATAAAGCAACAATTCCGGCTTGTGTATTCCGGAATACAGAAACCTGCGAAAGTCTTCGATATTATGGTCTTGACTCATAGTTTCCTTTCATACTGGCACGAACGTGCGTTCAGGGTGTTCCTTTGGAGAGGAGCACCCTTTTTAAATTCAGGAGCTAACTTGAGGCTAATTCAGGCACGCAATTTGGGGGTCTCGCTTTTGCGCGTACCTCCAATGCCATATAGATTGTATCTATTGCCGTACACTTCACCCGGTTGGAGCGGTATTCCTGTTTGAATGCAAAAGACCAAGACCAGTAATGAAGAAGAAACCAACGGCTTAAAAGCGAGCCAACCTATGCACGTTCGCGGGCAGGGGCGACCCGCGGCGGAATTTGAGGAAGTTCTTCGACAGAAGGCTGCCATGCTTGATATGTCCCTCGATCCAATATTCGCCTGGGAGCCGGGATTTGGGATCATCGATTGGAATATGGGGGCGGAGAAGCTCTATGGCTACAGTCGCGATGAGGCGGTCGGCCGGCAAAATCATGAACTGCTTAGAAGCTTGCACCCCAAAGGTCTCGGGGAGTTCGAGAAGCGTTTGTTCGAAGATCGATCTTGGTCGGGCGAGGTTAAGCACACAACGAAAGATGGCCGGGAGCTGATAGTCGAGAGCCGTCAACAGATAATAGAATCCTGCGGACGCACCATCGTCCTTGAAAGCAATCGCGACATCACCGAACGAAAGCGGTCTGAGGGAATCCTGGAGCGCTATCGACTGCTTTCCGAAAGATCGCGTGATGTGATCTGGTTTCTGACCCCGGATCTCCGCTTCATCGAAGTGAATCAGACTGCCATTGAACTTTATGGTTATTCCCGCGAAGAATTTCTACGGATGAACATCGCGGATATTCGGCATCCATCGACACTCGCCGATCTGAAGGAACAGTTCAGATTAGCCGACGAAACTGGCGTCCATTTTGAGTCGATCCATGTCCGAAAAGACGGCAGCGAATTCCCGGTTGACGTTAATGCGAACGGTGCCGATTTTGGCGGCGAGCGTTTGGTGATGGCGATCATCCGCGACATCACCGACCGTAAAAAAAGCGACGATGCACTTCGAGCTTCCGAGGAAAGAAGAAAACTCGCTCAGGAAGCAGGTCGTGTAGGTATTTGGGACTGGAATGCGGCAACGAATCAGACATATTGGTCCGAAACAATGTGGTCCATCTACGATGAGAAACCAAGTGATGTGAACCCTGACGAGGGTTATTGGAGTTCCCACGTCCATCCGAGCGACCTGGAGCGCGTAAAACTAAACATTACGCAGACGCTCGAGTCGAATGAAACCAGATTTCACGATGAATTCCGGATCATAAAACGCGATGGAAAGATCCGGTGGCTGGAGTCTATTGCGAGCGTCACCCGCGACGACGATGGAAAAGCAACCCGAATATACGGCGTGAACCTCGACATCACTGACCGAAAGGATACCGAGGAGCGAATTAAATTAAGCGAGAATCAGCTGCGCCTTGTCACGAACGCAGTCCCGGCGTTGATCTCGTATGTTGACAGCAACGAGCGGTACCGCTTTGTAAATCAGCAGTTTAATGAGTGGTTCGGTTATGCGGCTGAGGATCTGGTGGGAAAAAAGGTTCGTGATGTTTTCGGCACTCAGGCATATCGCGTGCTGAAACCGCGGATCGATGAGGCTCTGGCCGGAAATCAGGTAACTTTCGAAACATCATTAAACTATCGGGCGGTTGGCAATCGTTATGTGCATATTTCCTATATGCCCGACATTGGCGTTGACGGGACGGTTTATGGCTACTATGGATTGACGAACGACCTCACCGACCTTAAACGTTCACAAGACCTACTGCGGTCGACTGAAGAGAGAATGGCCCTAATGGTCGAGAACCTTGCTGATTACGCTATTTTCTCGGTGGACGACGGCGGCTTGATCGACAGTTGGAATACAGGCGCTGAATTGATTTTTGGGTATGCGGCGGCCGAAGTAATAGGCCGGTCAAGCGATATACTCTTTACCACCGACGACATTGCTCGCGGCATACCACTCAAGGAGATGCGCATAGCTCGACAGAAAGGAAAGGCATTGGACGATCGGTGGTATATCCGTAAAGACGGAACGCGTTTTTACGCAAGTGGGGTCATGATGCCTCTACGGGTGGGCGAGATGCTGACCGGCTACGCAAAAATTGCGAGCGATCTAACGGAAAAGCAGCGGCGAGCGGACGAACTTCAGCGAGCCCACGATGAACTGGAACATCGGGTAAAGGCGCGTACAAGAGAACTCGCGGAAGCAAATTTGGCGCTCATTCAGGAAATGGAGGTTCGCGAGGCTGCTGAACGCCAACGTATCGATCTTCTTGGCCGTCTCGTAACTGGGCAAGAAGTTGAACGCCGGCGGATCGCTCGCGACATTCATGATCAACTCGGTCAGCGATTGACAGCTCTTCGACTAAAGATCGCGTCGCTAAAAGAGCTTTCGATCGGCCACGACGAGATATCGGCAAGGGTTGAACGTTTGCAGGAGATCGGCGGAAGACTCGATGCGGAGGTCAGCTTCCTGGCGTGGGAGCTTCGGCCCACGGCTCTTGACGATCTTGGGCTGGTAGATGCCGTCGGTGCGTTCGTAAACGAATGGTCGAGACACTACGAAATACCAGCCGACTTTCATTCTGCCGGCCTTTCTAATGTCCGGCTGAATCACGATACGGAGACGCACCTCTATCGGATCACTCAAGAGGCTTTGAATAATATCCTGAAGCATGCTGCGGCGAACTTGGTCACGGTTATGCTTGAAAAACGCCTTAATGACATGATCTTGATCATCGAGGATGATGGCTGGGGATTCGATAGCAACGCCTCGCGAGCCTCGGCAGAATCCGGTATGGGGCTGGGCCTGATCGGTATGAGCGAACGGGCCATACTCGCGGGTGGAGCACTCGAGATCGAGTCTTCTCCCGGAAAAGGTACGACGATCTTCGTGTGTGTTCCTATTTCAAATTGAGATCCGTGGATAAAATGGACCCAAAACTCAGAGTTTTAATTGCAGAGGATCATCAGACCGTCCGCGAAGGCGTTAAGCTCTTGATCGATTCGCAGCCCGATATGGAGGTTGTCGGTGAAGCAGGCGATGGCGAGGTGGCGATCCAAGAAGCTACGAGACTAATGCCCGACATCCTTCTGATGGATATATCCATGCCGAATTTAAATGGGCTTAAGGCAACAAAGAGACTTCGTTCGGTTAGGCCTAACATTAAAATATTGATACTTACGCGCCATACAGATGACGGCTATTTACAGCAGCTCATCGGTGCGGGTGCCAGCGGCTACGTCTTAAAACAGAGTGCTCCAACCGAACTTATCAACGCGATCAGAACTATTGCTGCCGGAAATGCCTATCTCGACCCAAGCCTGACTAGAAAGGTCATGGGCGGATACGTCAACCGGGCATCGTCAATGCGAGGCGAAACTAAAGGTGAGCTTTCGGATCGAGAGACTGAGGTCCTTCGGTTGATCTCTTTCGGATACAGCAACAAGGAGATCGGTGCAAAACTCGCTCTTAGCGTCAAGACTATCGAAGCCCACAAGGCGAACGCAATGCGCAAACTTGGCATTTCCAGCCGGATAGACATCGTAAAGTACGCAATACTACAAGACTGGCTTAAGGATAATTAGGTCCGGTCCATGATCCCTATTCCCATAAGACTAAGGGTTTTCCCTTAGACACATTCCCTATTTTCCCGATTTTATCTCTTCTTCGCTTCATCCATACTTATCTCATCGGATAGGCAGTGTAGTCGCGAGTGATGGAGCGGCGAAACGAAAAAGGGGTCGCCTATCCGACATTTTCAAGGGGAAGGGGCAAGGGATCGCAGGATGTGATCCCTTGCCGCCATGAAGCAAAAAGCTTGGACGTATCCCGGGAATTCAGGGCCAACGAGTTGAGGCTGACCAGCCCACAAACATTTCAGGTAAGGAGGATAAACCAAATGGATCTCAGAGAAGGTGGATCACAGTTTTTTGGCAGCGATGAGGTTTATCGCGGCTCAAAGGTTGCAGCTCCTCGGTATTATAAAACTCAAGACGTCGAGACGGCTCCGTCCAATTTAATTCTTCACTCATGTCCGGTTGAGCTGAGCAGATCACTTGCTCCCTCGCTAAAACCGGTAATGTTGCGGGCAGAGGAGTTTATCTATCAAGAAGGTGATCGCATAGATTTCATCTACTTTCCGGTGACCGCCGTCATTTCTGAGTTCAAAATGCTCGAAGACGGCCGTGCGGTTGAGATAGCAGTTACCGGTAACGAGGGGGCTATAGGGCTTTCGTTGATGTTCTCAGAAACAAAAACCTCCCAGAATTTTACGCAGGTTTCACAGGCGGGAATGGCTCTGAAACTGGATGCGATAACTTTTGGAAAGCTACTTCGGTCTAACGACACGCTCCGAAACGGCCTGAATCAGTTCGTCGATCTATACATAAAACAGATCTCTCAGAAGGCTATCTGTAACATGTATCACTCCGTAAAAGAGAGGCTCTGCACTTGGCTTCTGATGCTCCAGGACCGCTCCGGCCGCAGCACACTTAAGCTGACGCACGAGCAGATCGCTCGCACATTGGGAGTCTATCGGCCGAGCGTTACGTGTATCGCTCAAGAATTGCGAGAAATGAAGCTTATCGACTATTCGCGCGGCGGGATCTCGATCTGCAACCGCGAGCGGGTTAAGAAATCAGCCTGCACATGTTATTTGGAATTGAGCTACGCATAGATCTTATGCACTTTGTTTGCGGCCGTACCGAACGGCAGCAGTAGGGCAAGTTAGGATAGGCTTGACCCTGGCGGGAGAATCGTTTCACACCTTGAACATCCACACCAAAAATGTTCGCACGGTTTTCCCGCCTATTTTTTTGATCTATGGCAAAGATCTGATCCACTTCCACGCATATTTTCGTCGTAAGCGAATAAGCTGGAACAATCGTTTTTGATAACTTCACGCATTGATCGATTTCCTGTAGATCGACTCGCAACCAGTTGTTCCGCAATAGGAACATCATCTAAATTGGTCTTACCAATCGCGAGATATTTCAAAGTTCACTCCTCCACTATCGGATCTATGCGTCGGCTTCTCTAGTGATTCGGCGAACTTGGAGATAACCGATTAACCTGACATATTTCCCTCCAGCCGCCAATTTTCCCCGACATTTATTGATTTTTCCGCATTTTTTGTCGTTTCTGTCTTGACGAAAAACTTTTTGGGTGTAATATGTCAAATGTTCTAACAAATTCCGATAAAACGTAACTTTATCTTAAGACCGGGCCTGCACAACCCAATGATTTGAGCGGATATCTGTATTTCCTGCTTTCGTTGGAACTTCTCTTTAGATTTTTTGTTAAGTCATTTAACAATATGCGTAAGATCAATCCACGTGAATTCACACTCGCTACCCGGGGCACGTCGCGTGGTATAAACAAGCAGATCGCTCTGACCTTGATACGAACCCATCAACCGGTTTCGCGAGCCGACCTTGCTCGTCTGATGGATACGAATCGGGCGAATATCACATTCCTGGTTAACGAACTGCTCGAGGAGAATCTCGTCCGAGAAGGAGCACAGCGCGAGCAGAAGGTTCGCGGCCGCAAGCCGACTTTCCTTTATCTGAATTCTCAGAAAAGCTGCGCGGTCGCCGTTGACGTGCGGGCTTCGCGGACGTACATGATGATCACCGACTCGATCGGCCGACAGCTTGGCGAGATCGTCAGTTTTGCCACGGCTCTTGAGCCCGACAAGTTCATCGAGTCGCTCGGTTCGGAGGTTCGCAAGGCTTTAAAGACTATTGCTGCGGACGCAACATGCAGCGGAATGGGGATAGTTATTCCCGGCCTGCTCGACCGAACCGATGGCATTGTTCTGCACGCCCCTACTTTGCGCTGGAGAAATGTAAATCTGCTGCAACCGCTCCAGAAGGAATTCAACGGGATCGAGGTGCATCTGGAAAACTCCGGCAAAGCCTGTGCCCTTTCTCAAATATGGACCCCGCAAAGTGACGGCTCGGCACTCAATGACATTGTTTTTGTAAGCGTATCGGATGGTGTCGGCGTCGGAGTGGTCATAAACGGCGAGGTGGTTCGAGGCAAGCATAATACGGCGGGTGAATTCGGCCACGTACCGCTAAGCATCGACGGGCCTAAATGTTCCTGCGGAGCTAACGGCTGCTGGGAAGCATACATTTCAAATCCTGCGACGCTTTCACGTTATTTCGGCCGCAATGTCACAACGCGCGGCCCGCAAGATATGAACATAGCGGATTTCACGATCGAAGATCTGATACTCCGTGCTCGCGGCAATGACGGCAAGGCCCTGACGGCGCTTAGTTCGACCGCCCGCTATTTAGGCCTGGGCATAGCGTCGATCATAAACGCGGTCGACCCTTCGCGGGTCTATATTGGCGGAGAGATAACGGAAGCCTGGGATCTGATCGAGCAGCAGGTTCGCGATGCGATCAAAGAGAGAACGTTGACAACTGACCTGGGCCGCGTATCGATCGCGATCGTTCCTGCGAGCGAATATCCACGTCTGCGCGGAGCCGCGGCACTCGTAACCGCACCGGCCTTCGCCGCACCAAAAGTCGCTTAGAAAGAGAGATCTGGTTCCTGGAGTTTTATCAAGGCGGGGCTAAAAATGATCAGGATTGCGAACCCTTATAGCTTAGAAGGAGAAAGAAAAGAGATGAAAGAGAAAAGCCGATTTATGAGGTTGAGAGAAAAGGCGGATGGATTGAAGCAGAGCTTGGGGATATTTATGTTCCTCGCGGTTCTGTTCGCGATCCCATTAACGGTAGCGGCACAGAGTACGACGGCGACGATCGTGGGGAGTGTGACGGATCCGGGTGGGGCACAGGTGCCGAATGCTAGTATTACGGCCCGCAATGCTGACACGGGACTGAAACGCACCGTTGTTTCCGGTGAAGATGGCAGTTATCGGATCGAGTTCCTTCCGGTCGGGAAATACGTCGTCGAGGTGACGGCAACCTCGGGGTTCAAGAAGGCATTCCGCGACGGCATCGTCCTGCAGGTCAATGACACGGGCAAGGTCGACATCTCGCTCGAGGTCGGATCGGTCACCGAATCGGTCACTATCACGGGCGGAGCGGCGGAGGTCAACACCAGCAATGCCGAACTCGGCCGCACCATCCAGACCAAAGAGATCGAGAACCTGCCGCTGGTCGAGCGAAACATCTATGCCCTGCTCGATCTGACACCAGGTGTGCAGTCGAACAACAGCGGCGTTGCCACGGCTTCGGCGGCGACGAACAACCTGACACTCGGCTTTCCCGAACAGCGAACGCTCATCAACGGCGGCACCGACGGCGGAACAGGTTCGGTCAACTACTTCCTCGACGGCGGTACGAACATGACCAACCTCCGCAACACCGGCAACTCGACACCGAGCCCGGACGCCATTCAGGAGTTCAGGGTCCAAACGAACAGCTACAATGCCGAATACGGACGCTTCGCGAGCGGCATCATCAATGTTCTGACCAAGTCAGGCACGAACCAGTTCCACGGCTCGCTTTATGAGTTCACGCGTAGTCAAAAGTTCAACGCCAACGAATGGGGATCGCAGGTCGCAAAAGCTCCGTATAAGCGTAACCAGTTCGGCGGGACCATCGGCGGCCCGATCAAGCGAGACAAGAGCTTTTTCTTCTTTTCCTATTCCGGCCTGCGTCAGCTCACCAACAGGTTTCTGGCCGGAGCTGTCCTTCCCACGGCTCTGGAGCGGGCAGGCAATTTTACCCTTTCGGCAACGAAGCCCAAAGATCCGGCCACCGGGCAGAACTTCTTCTGCAACGGCGTCGAACATGTCATCTGTGCCAACCGTGTCGACCCGGTCGCCCGGAAGATCGTGGACACATATCTCCCGGCTTCCAACATCACCAATGCAAACGGCACGCCCGGTTATCAGGGCAACGTTCCAACCCCGTTCGACACCAACGAGTATCTGATCAAGCTCGATCATCAGCTCAATGAGCCTCACCGGCTTTCGTTCTCGTACTTTACGACCGCTGGTGTCACGACCGTATTCCCGGGCAGCGGCAACCTGCCGTGGGCGACTCAGAACTACAAATGGCGGCAGCATAACTTCAATGCGAGCGATGTCTGGATTCTCAGCCCGGACAAGATCAATCAGGTCTGGGTCACTTATGGACGTAACCTCGGAGGCCGTCTTAATGTCCCAAGCACCTCGCTTCGTGACCTCGGCTCGTCATTCTTCCCGCAGGGCACGCCTTCGCTGCCACAGATCAATGTTACCGGCTACTTCTCGCTCACCAACGCCATCGGCGGCCCGAGAGCCGGAACCAATCTGTATTCGATGCGTGATATCTTCAGCTGGAACGCCGGCCGTCATTCACTCAAGCTTGGCGGCGAACTTACGCTGAATAAAGATATTCAGGAAACGCTGCTCAACAACTACGGTGTTTTCACCTTTAACGCGTCGACAGCGTTCAATACGACGAACCTTACCACCAACGCGTTCGGCAACTTCCTGCTCGGTATTCCCAGTGCCGTCACGCAGGATTCACCGGTAACGGCTTACACCGACACGTGGTACGGTGCCCTGTTCGTGCAGGACGATTTCCGCGTCCATCCGCGTCTGACCGTCAACCTCGGCCTTCGCTGGGATGTACAGACACCGCCGACCGATCCTGAGAACCGTGTTGCCAACTACATTGCGGGCAAGCAGTCGGTCGTTCGTCCGAACGCACCTCCGGGGATCCTGTTCTTTGGTGACGAAGGCGTCGAACGCGGCGGCATTCCGACCAACTGGACGCACTTCTCGCCACGCTTCGGTATCGCATGGGATCCGAAGGGTGATGGCAAGACCTCGATCCGGGCTGCTGTCGGCGGCTTCTACGGCAGCATCTCGGGCAATGAGTGGAACACGCAGACCAACACGCAGCCATTCTCGACGAGGTTAACGTTCTCGAACATCAATCCGCGGACGACGACGGCCGGTGTGCCGATCGGAGCTTCGCTTAGCAATCCTTACAATGCCTTTGTCGGCGGTCCTCCGTTCCCTTACACCGGAGCCTTCCTTAACGGCGGCAGTGCATTTGCGGTCGCACAGAACTTCGGCTGGCCGCACACACTGCAGATGAACGTCTCGCTTCAGCGTCAGCTGACCAAGGACCTGACGGCCGGTGCGGCATATGTCGGAACCCTGAGCGGCGGGCTGCCGTTCGGCCGTGATATCAACTATCCGGTCCTGACCCCGACGGCGACGTCAGCCGGTGCGAACATCCTTTCGCGTCGCCCGAACCCGCTCTTTGGTGCGGTCACGCTTCTGCAGTCAGATCAGCATGCGAGCTATCATGCAGGCCAGTTTACCGCCGCATATCGGATGGCGAAACGGTTCACGATGAACGCTTACTATACGTTCAGCAAGACCCTGAGCAGCGTTCAGCTTCACAACAACACGACACAGGGCCTCGCACAGAACTACAGCCGGCTCAACCTCGAGAAGGGCCGTGCCGATACTGACCAGCGTCATGTCTTCAGCATGAGCCTGAACTTCCAGCCTGATTACTATGAAGGCTCGAACAAGGTCGTCAAGGCTATCCTCAACGGCTGGAGCATCTCGCCGATCCTCAAGCTCCGCAGCGGACGGCCGTTCACGGTCACCAATGCCAACGTCGACGCTAACCTTGACGGGGTTACTACCGACCGTGCCCAGCTCATCGGCGATCCGCACATCGACAATCCGACGGCGGCCAGATGGTTCAATACTGCTGCCTTCGCGCGCAACCTCGTTGTTACCGGCGTGGCCACGGAAGGCACGTCCCCACGCAACCTGCTCACCGGCCCCGGCTTCCAGGTAGTCGACCTCGGACTGTCGCGCGACTTCCGCTTCGGTGAGCGATTCAAAGTCCGTTTCCGTGCTGAAGGAACGAACATCTTCAACAACGTCAACTACGATCTGCCCAACGCATCCGTCCCCGCCGCCGGAACCACGTCGACCACCTTCGGCGTCATCTCCAGTGCCGGCGATATGCGCAAACTCCAGTTCGGCGCCAGGCTGACGTTCTAATCTTGAAAGAGAGTATGAGTAAGCCCAACGGCTTACTCATACTCTCTTTTCTGACCTTATTTGAAGGCCTGGTTGTATTGCCAGACCTATAATGTATCTGCGAAATTAATACATATGCTGTTTAGCAAAAACCCTTCCACCAGCCGGTTGATCGTCTGCCTCGCAGTGGTCGCAATTCTGGCGTTTCAGGCGTCGGCCCAAACGGTGAAAACCGCCGAACTAAAGGCTGAAGGCCGCGAGTTTTTAGCTCGCGAGATCGCTGCACATTTCGGCGATATCAAATCGCTGCAATCTCCGCCCGATCGAGTATTCAATGCTCTGACCGTCGGCGATTTCTCGTGGGGCAGTTTTGCACGAGCTCTTGCTGCTCAGGCAGATGTCGGAGGTAGCCGCATTATCGCCGGTAAAGACACGGCGCGAGCGATCGCTGAGATCGGACTTATCGAATCACGCAAAGGCGGCAAATCATTCTCTCAACTCTATTCGACGCTCGCTCTTCGGCACTACGGGAACGATCTTTCAAAAAATGCCGTCTGGCAAAGCATGAACGATGCCGAACGAAAAGAGTGGAATTCCCTGCTCGACCCAACTAGATTTTATGACCCCAAAACCAGAAAGGTGATCGACCTGCCCGAAAATTACCTTGGCGTAGCGGCTCGAGTTGCCGCAATGAGCTATCAAATGGGCGTGCTGAAAGAACGCTCGTTCCTTGATTCCGTTGTTGAAAGCGCTGCTAAACAGTTCACGGATGGAGCTATCTACGCCGACGATAATCCACCGACCGGACGCTATGACAGGTATTCGAACGAATACGCCAGATTTTGCTGGGACGCGGCCGAGATCGCGCGCCGCAAAGACATCACGGCAAAGCTCAAAAACACTCTCAAGATCCAAATGAAGCTCTGGTGGGACCTGGTCTCGCCTGAAGGCTACGGCTACAATTGGGGCCGCAGCCAAGGACTTGTCAGCTATCTCGACACGATGGAGATTGTCGCGTTTCTCGGAAAACACTCTGAGTTTCGGCCGGCTCCTCTAACCGAACTCGCGGCCCTGTACAACCAGGCGTGGCGTTGGATCCGTGCGGATTATAACGACACGACGCATATGTTCCGGGTCTTTGATTTCGGCCGAGGCAATTACGCCTATATCAACCCCAGCCGCGAATGGCAGCAAACCGGAACCGGCCTCGGCAAGATCATCATGGCCCACGCGGAGTTCATGCCGATCCTCGAAAAGGAAGGAGTCTTAAGCTTTCCGGCAAAGCCGGCGCTCCCAAACGTCGCCAGATTTGAGTTCTTTGCAAAAGGTGATAAGCAGGAAGGCGTATGGCTTTTTCGCGAAGGCAATCTAAGATTTGCCCTGCCGATCACGGTCGGAACGAAGCCAGCGATCGCGGATTACCTTCCAGCTCCCTTCGGCATTTCAGGATTCTCGGCTCCGGTTGAAGAAGTCTATCCGTCGTTCGTGCCGTTTGTTACCCTCGCGGACAAGAAGGTTTACGCTGCAGCCGACGGAGCCGATTCGATCACGCCGGGAAAAGACGGCCGGTCACTTAAATTCTCAAATACAAAATGGGCTCAGATCGGCAGCAAATCTGGCGAGAGATTCGATACAGGCCTGAAAAGCGATGTCGAGTTCAACATCAAGAACGGTGTGCTTATCCGCCGCGAGACAGTAACCGCCGCCCGCGACGTTGAGATCAGGGAATGGAAATTCGTCTTTCCTTCAACCGCAACTTCGGTAAACGAAACGCGGCAGAACAATGCCCGCATTTTTAACCTCGACGGTCGCGAAGGCCACACAATTGTTACTTTTCAGCTAAATGACGGACAGGATATTCGCATTTTTGCCGCCGGTGACGGTAAACTCAGCAAGGGCGTTCTTGGAGCAATTCCGCTTCATCTCATCGCTGAAAAGGCTAACATGAAACTCGCCGCCGGCCAGAAATTTAGCTGGGAGATCAGCATCGAGCCAAAGTAATCGAAACAGGAAAATTCACCCTATTTTATGATCGCAAACGAAGTTCAACTATCTGCATTGGTAACCGATTGGAACAAGGTGACGGTCACCGAACCGGCTCCGGGCATTAAGCGTCAAATGGTAGTCGGCCAAAACGTTATGATGTGCCGCTTTACGTTCGAGCCGTTTCTGGTAACTCCGGAGCATACGCACCCGCACGAGCAGATGACTCTGGTCGTCAAAGGAAAGGTAAGGTTTTTTATTGATGGGGTGGAGAATATCGTCTCGGCAGGCGACGTGCTGCACTTCCCGCCGAATAACCGTCACGGCGCGACGATGATGGACGAAGAGGTCGTCTTGATCGACATCTTTTCGCCAATTCGGGAAGATTTTTTGAAATAGCGAGTACTGACGGTATTGCTCGATCGTTGACTATGAAGAACCCAGTCGCTACCGCTCACGCATCTGACGCGGTCAATCTTTGGACGGTTCGACGAGGTAGAGATCGCGTCCTGCTCGCTCGACAATTAGCGTGTCTGGGTCGTCTTTGAAATTGGCAGCGTCGAAGGTTTTGTAGTCGAGATAATCGAGATTTACGCGGCGGCACGTTTGTTCATCAACCTGGGAGGCGAGGACGATGCGGTATTTAGTGACGAACTTGCCATCGTCCGCCCTTCGCCCGGCGTAGGAAACGTGCGCAAGATGCGCGGCTACGCATAGATTGGCTTGCAGCTCGACGGATTCTGCGACCAGCTCTTTGATATTTTCGATCGGAGCATAGCCACCAAAGCGTTCAATATCATGGCCGTGAGTTTCGGAAATGCACCAGAGTTTTGGAGCGTAAATGATAAGTTCTCCGCCCGGTTCGATGATCGCTCCGAGCCGATAACTCGCCTTTCCGCCGAGCCAAAGGTCTTCGTAATGTTCATCCAGGAGAGCCACCACGCGTTTGTACCGGCGGCCTGTGTATTTGATATGGACGTGACGGCTTACTTCGGCAGCATAACGCAGCGAAGGACGATAGTCGCCGCCGAAAATGGCGTGGGTTCGCAAACGGTCTTCGTTCGTTCTCGAGATCACCGATGTAAAGGTAATGACCTTTGCCGTAATGCGATCAGCCGCAGCCTCGATCAGGTGGCGGGTCGGAGTTTCGATACGGCCGATTATCTTTTCGATAGTGGCGAGAGCGGCGAGCCAGTGGGTTTTGTGTGTTAGCTGTGCTCCGGCGATGCCAGGGAAAAAATACTTCGCACCACCGGCAAATCCGGCAACCTCGTGCGGAACGGTGGCACCGAAGATCAGGATCACGTCATAAACGCTCGGAGCGGCGAGACGATTGATGGCAAGCGGGATCGATTCGTTGAACAAACCGGCAGTGATGCGGCTGACCTCGTCGGCGGGAAGTTCGCCGATGTTTACAAGATCCTCGGGCGTATCCCAGCGGTGGTCGAAGATGTGGCCCAGATTCGGGATATCCGCAAAGCTTTTGGCACCGATCTTTGTCAATTTTTCCGCCTCGGTCATGGGCGAATGCGTGCCTTGGGCAACGAGAGCGTCGATCTGCGTGACGCCATTTGCGGCCAAAGCAGCGGCGGCCTGCGGAAAAAGGATATGAGTATTATCATCACGTGTCTTGTCCGGAATTATCGCGAGCACACGCGAACCGGACGGAACTCCGGTCAGGGCCTCCTCGACGATCTGACGCATTTCGTCAACGGTGAGATCGCTCTCTGGTGAGCCACTGCCGACGATAAAAGGTTCTTTTTCGTTTGATGAAGTCATTGAACAAATTAATTCTAACGCATTACGCTAATCTCAGCGTTCTCTGTGAATAACTCAGCGGCCTCTGCGTTAAAAACCAATTTCACGCAGAGAACACAGAGGAGGACGCGAAGTTGGCTGAGTGCAAAGCTTTGATAAATATATGTACACCAAAACCTACTACGCAACGGACCCCCAATCTTTAGCCGGCACCTCGAATGAGGATCTGCAGTCGCGATATCTTATCAACGACCTCTTCGTCGACGGCGAAATCCGGCTTAACTACCTACATTACGAACGCTTCGTCATTGGCGGAGCCGCACCGGTCGATTCGCCGGTTTCGCTGCCGCTTCAGGCCGAGCCAGCGTCCGTAAAAGATCATCCATACCTCGAACGCCGCGAAATGGGTGCGATCAATGTCGGCACGACAAACGGATCTATCACGGTCGATGGTGTTCGTTACGAGCTTGCTCCGAAAGACGGACTTTACATTCCGATGGGCTCGAAGGACGTAACTTTCGAATCGGCTGACGCAGCAAATCCGACCCGATTCTACCTCGCCTCGACTCCGGCTCACGCGCGGTTTGAGGTCAAACACATTTCCATTGAACAGGCAGTTCCGCTTGAACTTGGTTCGACTGAGACGGCGAATGAGCGAACTGTTTACCAGTATGTCGTCCCCGCCGTCTGCCCTTCGTCGCAGTTACTTTTGGGCTTGACAGTGATGAAGCACGGAAGCGTCTGGAACACTTGCCCGCCGCACCTTCACGATCGCAGATCTGAGGTTTATTTCTATTTCGACCTCAAGGAAAAGCAGCGGATCATGCATTTCATGGGCCAGCCTGACAACATGCGGCACATCGTAATGGACAACAACCAGTCGGTCGTTTCCCCGCCGTGGTCGATCCATATGGGCGTCGGCACGACGAATTATGCGTTCATCTGGGCGATGGGCGGTGAAAATCTCGATTACACGGACATGAACGTCCTCGACATCTGCCAACTTAGATAATTAAGATTTGGCTTTTAAGCACGTCTTCCTGATATAAAAGGTAAGTAAATATGAAAATTAGACATCTTTGCCTTTTGCTGATCCTCTTGTCGTTGGCGGCCGGTTCGTTCGGCCAGAGCTCTGACATCTTTAAGCGGAAAAACATCGAGGCCAGAATGATGTCCGTGACCCGCTGGCAGCTCGCTAATCCGAAGCACGAACTGTACGACTGGACGAACGGGGCATTCTATGCAGGCGTGTTCGCCGCCTACGAAACGACAAAATCGCCGGAGATCATGACCGCTCTTATGGCGATGGGCGAGAAAAACGGATGGAAGCCGGGGCCACGTTTTGATCACGCCGACGACATCGTAATAAACCAAACCTATCTCGATCTTTATCGGTTGAAAAAAGACAAAAAGATGCTCCAGCCGACGATCGATGTCGTGGAACGGCTTAAGAAGGAAACCGGCAACGAGGTAAGGAAAAACGGAATTACTTGGTGGTGGTGCGATGCCCTTTTCATGGCTCCGCCGACGCTCGCGAAGCTTGCGAAGATCACCGGCGATAAGTCATATCTCGACCTAAACGACCGCCTTTTTCAGGAAACCTACGATCGTCTTTACAACAAAGACGAAGACCTCTACGCCCGCGATGCATCATATTTGATCGCCTCCGACGGCACCGGAAGACGCGAAGCCAACGGCAAACGGATCTTCTGGAGCCGCGGAAACGGCTGGGTTCTCGGCGGACTCGTTCGTCTCCTGCAGGAACTTCCGAGTAATCACGCTAAACGAGAATTCTATCTCACGCAGTACAAGGAAATGGCGGCGAAGATCCTGACGCTTCAGCAATCGGACGGCCTTTGGCGTTCAAGCTTGCTCGATTCGGATTCGTTTCCCGGCGGAGAGGCAAGTGGTTCCGGTTTTCATACGTACGCGATGGCTTGGGGGATCAACAACAAGATACTCGACAGGAACAAATACCTCCCAGCGGTGAAAAAAGCATGGACGGGACTTAACACGCTCGTGCACGAAGACGGAAAGGTTGGCTGGACCCAACCGATCGGTGCCGACCCCCGACGCAACTTCACGGCGGAAAGCTGGGAAGTCTATGGTGCGGGTGCTTACCTACTAGCCGGTTCGGAAGTTGTAAAGCTGAAGCTTTGATCACCGTACGCAACTGCTTGGTAGATTCTGCACTCCGGCGTTTGGAGAAATTAATGGGGCATTGCGCGAAATAGTTCGCAGTTAGTTCATCGCCAGGCCTTGATTCTTTAACTATGAGCACAAAAACTCCGACATAAAACTTGCGAACTAAAACCCGGAGGCCCGTATGTGTAATAAGAATCAAAAGAGCAGCTGGATCATTCTTCTTAGCTTAGCTTTGGCTGTAACCTCAACAACTTTTGGACAAAGCGATGAAAAGGACATTCATGTAGGACTTAAGGGAGGCGTCAGTATACCCAATCTGGTCGGCGACGGAGCCGAAGAGATCACACGTGATTATAAATCGCGTTTCACTTATAATTTCGGCGGATTTGTCGATCTTGGGTTAACGCGGCGACTCTCGATTCAAACTGAGGTTAACTACGCCCCGCAGGGCGGAAAACGTGACGGTATTCAGCCGATAACGCAAGTGATCCCCGGGCTTCCCGTCCTGCCCGCGGGATCTTATTTTTACGCCAATTTTAAGAACACCGCAAAACTTGAATATATCGAAGTCCCGGTGCTTCTTAAATACACCTGGCGTCGCGAGAATGGCCCACATTTTTATGTAAACGGCGGACCTTATGCCGGTTTCCTGATCAAAGCAACGCAGGTAACCCGCGGCACGAGCACTATTTACTTGAACAAAACTGGAACACCGCTTCTTTTGCCGCCGGCTGGAACACCGATCCCGCCGCTCTCATTTGACGCAGATACCGACGTCACTGACAGCCTGAATCGATTTAATTTCGGTCTGACAGGCGGAGGAGGGATCAAATTCCCAATTGGGAAAAACTACTTTTTTGTCGACGCCCGAGCGGCCTACGGCCTCAGAACTCTTCAGAAGAATACGGCTACCGACGGAAAAAGCAAAACAGGCGATCTAATTATCTCGGTTGGTTATGCGTTCAAGATAAAAGGCCGTTAGGACTTGATACAGTGGGCTTTGCAGGAGGCTCATTAGTTGGCGTCCGCTTCGTCTGTGGTCTGTCCCGCTCTTTGTGCGGCAAAATAAGTAATAAAGACTAGTAGGGAAATACAACTATGCTTCGAAATATAATTGGCGTTTTCCTGACATGTTTACTGACTGGATCGTTCTGTTTTATCTTAGCTCAGCCGCGAAATCAGATCAGCGGCAAACGGATAGTCCTGTCTCTTAAAGCTAATTGGCGTTTCTCGGGCAATGACGATCCGACCTTTAAGGATGCGGATTTTGATGACAGTGGCTGGCAAAAGGTCAACTTGCCGCACACCTGGAATGACAAGGACACTTTCGACGATGAACCCGGCTATCGACGCGGCGCGAGCTGGTATCGCCGAGAGCTACCGCTTGGCGCGGATCTCGTTGGCAAACGTCTGTATCTGTATTTCGAAGGAGCAAATCAGGTCGCCGAGGTTTACGTAAACACCAACCTGGTCGGGAAGCATATTGGCGGATACACGGCGTTCGCATACGACATCACGGACGACATCACGCTGATGAAGCCCAATTTCATATCGGTTCGCGTGGACAACAGCTTCAATGCCGACATCGCCCCGCTCTCCGGCGATTTCAATATGTATGGCGGCATCTACCGCGATGTCTGGCTCATCGCAGCGGACGATCTGCATTTCAAGATCGATGATATGGCTGCGTCGGGGCTTCAGATCTCTACGCCCGAATTGGATGAAAAGGCGGGAAAGGTTCGTGTTCGCGGTACCGTTTCAAATACAGGCCGAAAAGCCGCAGAAGTTGAGGTGATCAGCCGAATTCTTGATGCAAAGGGCCGTGAAGTGAGATCGACGGTTTCTAAATTATCGGTCGATTCAAAAGGTGAAAAGCTATTCGACCACATCACAAGCTCGATCCCAACTCCGCATCTCTGGTCGCCGGACGATCCTTATCTTTACCGCGTGCAAAACATCATCCGGCAAAACGGCAAAGTCGTTGATATCAAAACCGAACCATTAGGCTTTCGCTGGTTCCGGTTCGACGCCAACACCGGTTTTTATCTGAACGGGAAACACCTAAAGCTACAAGGAACGAACCGCCATCAAGATTACAGAGGCCTTGGAAATGCGGTTCCCGACAAGCTACACATCCGCGATATGGAGTTGATGAAAGACGCCGGTTTCAATTTCGTCCGGCTTGCCCATTATCCGCAGGATCCGTCGGTATTGGAGGCCGCTGATCGGTTGGGATTGATGATCTGGGAGGAGATCCCGCTCGTAAACTACGTCACAGAATCCCGGGCGTTCACTGACAACGCCGCTTCGATGCTAAAGGAAATGATCCGCCAGCACCGCAATCATCCGTCGGTGATCATGTGGGGCTATATGAACGAAATATTCCTGCATCCGCCGAACGTTCCGAAAAGCGTCTTTCCAGCGACCGTTGAACTCGCCAAAACCCTCGATTCTATCGCAAGGACCGAAGACCCGACTCGTTTGACCACCATCGCTTTCCACGGCAGCGACGTTTACAACACGTACGGCCTAGGCGAGATCGCTCAGGTTGTTGGCTGGAACCTTTACAAAGGCTGGTATGGCGGAACAATCGAGGAATTTGGATCGTTCATGGACGAGCAGCATAGGAAATATCCAGATCGAGTACATTTCATAAGCGAATATGGTGCAAACGGCGACCAGCGGCTGCATTCGACCAGTCCTCGAAGGTTTGATTCAACAACGGAGTACCAAAGACTCTTTCACGAATCGTATTTGAAACAGATCAATGATCGCCCGTACATTTCGGGTAGCACGATCTGGAATCAATTCGATTTCGGAGCCGAGCAGCGAGGCGAAACGATCCCGCACCTTAATCAAAAAGGAATGTACACCTACGACCGTGTGCCGAAGGATATTCATTTCTTTTACAAATCGAGTTTCTCGAAGGAACCCGTCCTGCATATCGCCGTAAATGATCGTAGGTATTTTTCCAGCCTGCCAGACCAACAGCACACGATCGATGTCTATCTAAATATACCCGAAGCCGAGCTATCGCTCAATGGCGTGTCGATTGGAAAGAAAACAAACTTGGGCGGAAACAAAGTGAGTTGGGATCTCAAGCTTCGCAATGGCCTTAACAAACTCGTTGCCACCGGGCGGAGCGAAGGCAAGATCATCAAAGATACTGCGACCGTCAATTTCAGATCTGTCACGGTTCGGTCAAACGAGATCGCTATAAACGTCGGATCGAATGCTGATTTTACCGACGAGAGGAATGTGGTCTGGCTGGCGGACAAAGCATACTCCGCTGGAACCTGGGGATTCCTTGGCGAAAGATCGAAGTTTGTATATTCGCAGCCTCCGGATAGGAATATTCTTGGAACGGTGCACGATCCATTGTTTCAGACAATGCAGGAAGGCTTGTCTGGATACAGATTTGACGTACCTGATGGCGAATATAATCTTGAGCTGCTGTTTGCGGAGAGAAAAGTTGAGGTTGGCGGAAATCGGATCTTTGATGTTAAGGCCAATGGGAAAATGCTCCTGGAAAAGCTAGATATCGTCTCACGCGTCGGTTTCAACCGCCCGTATACGTACGTGGCCAAAGTTACGGCTTTGAATGGTCTTTTGATCGAATTCACCCCACAGGTCGGCGATCCGATCCTCTCAGGTATCCGCCTGACAAGATCGTCAAAAAGATAAATTGCCCATTTTTCGTCCAGTTTAGAACATTTTGCTTGCACTGGTTAAAAGTGTGTGATATTAAGTTAACGTTAACTTATTCAAATTGACGACTCGTAGACAAACATGCTGAAGAAAAAGCAGGTAACCCTCAGCGACATTGCTGCCCGCAGCGGCGTAGCTGCAATGACCGTTTCACGCGTGGTGAACGGCAGCGGTTACGTTAGTGAAGCAACGCGTAAGCGAGTCCAGGCGGCAGTCGCTGAAATGAACTATCGCCGCAACGGCCTAGCTCGTAATCTTAAGCGTCAGCGGACTGAAACCGTTGGCTTGGTACTCGGCGATCTGTCGAATCCATATTCGACCGAGCTTGCCAATGCGGTCCGCGAGAGCTTGTCATTCCGCGGCTACAACCTTTTTATTTGCATAAGCGAGCATAGCGCGAAGGAGGACATCGCTGCGTTCGGATCACTGGTAGATCACAACGTCGACGGCATAATCGTCGCGACGCGGGCTAATCCGGAAGGCGACGCACGGCTCGAGAGTATCGCCAACAGCAATCTGCCGATCGTCGTCGTGGGGCGTGATTTTCGCCATGAGTCGGTCGATCACGTGTCGGCAGATAACTTTACCGGTGGTTTCGAAGCGACGCAGCATCTGATCGATCTGGGACACACCCGAATAGCATTTATAGGTGCCGGATTCGAGAACCGAAGCAGCCTGAAACGTCTGCAAGGCTATTTGAAAGCCCTCGACGTACACGGGATCGCTGTTGACGAGCGATTGATAACTGGCCGCAAGGAATCGGCGTCGGACGTGCCGGGCTACTCAACTGAGAAGATCGGCTACGAGGGAATGAAGCGGCTGCTTTCGCTGCCAAATCCGCCGACGGCGGTTTTCGCCAGAAACGATTTTACAGCCGTCGGAGCAATGTCAGCGATAAAGGAAGCCGGTCTTTCGATACCGAAAGACATTGCGATCGTTGGTTTTGACGACACGCCGCTTGCCGTGCACACGATGCCGGCATTGACAACGGTTCGGCAGCCGATGCGGCTGCAAGGACAGCTTGCAGCGGAAATGCTCTTGAAAAGGATCTCAAACGAATCGGTGATCGATCGCGAAGAGAGAATTCTTGACTGTGAATTAATAGTGCGTGATTCGACCGTAGCTCAGGTGACCTAACATCACGAAGCCGGTGATATGGACGGTATTTTTTGCTTTTTTCTGGTAACGATAACACATTAGTGATCCATGCAAGCAATTGGTCTTACCAATCTTTACGGATCCACGGACGCTTCCGAGGTGCGGCGATCGTAACAAACTTTTGATCTATGGAGAATATTACGGACAATTCCGGGCTCCGACCCGAGGGTTTCAAGGTTCCAGGCCTGCGATGGATGATCATCGGGCTAGTTTTTCTGGCGACTCTGATCAACTACATAGACCGTCTCACGGTTTCGGTGCTAGCCCCATTGATCACCAAGGACCTCAACCTTTCGAACACCGAATTCGGCGGGATCGCGACCTGGTTTTTGTTTGCATACACGATCAGCCAGAGCCTTTCGGGAAAACTCTACGACCGTGTCGGGATCAAGAAGGGTTTTACGGTTTCGATCATTGTCTGGTCGGTAGCAGCAATGTCGCATGCATTTGCAACCGGGCTTCGCAGCCTGAGTGCTTTCCGCTTCGTTCTTGGACTCGGCGAAGCGGGTAACTGGCCTGGAGCCGCAAAAACCGTTGCCGTGTGGTTCCCCGCCCGTCAACGGGCCTTAGGAATGGCGATATTCAATAGCGGTGCGGCGATCGGATCGATCGTTGCCCCTCCGGTTATCGTTGGGCTGACAGCGTATTTTGGGCACTGGCAGCAGACGTTCGTGGTGACGGGAATGCTTGGGTTCCTCTGGCTTATCCTGTGGTGGATCGTCTACGACAGCCCAGAAAACCACAAATGGCTCACCGCCGCGGAATACAAGATCATAACCGAGGACGAGGCCGAAACTACGAGCCGCAAGCAATCGGACAATGTGGATGCCGATTCGTCGGTCGCGTCTTCGACGATCCCGATTGCAGAGCCCGTTCAGCCACTCGGCTGGTTCGAACTACTCCGTTACAGACAAACCTGGGCTATCGTGATCTCACGATTTCTGGTCGATCCGGTTTGGTGGCTGTACATTACATGGCTGCCGCTTTACCTGAGTCAGGTTCACGGGTTCGATCTGAAACAGATCGGTTTGTTTGCCTGGGTTCCCTATGTTGCGGCGGATGCCGGAAGTTTGTTTGGCGGATGGCTATCGGGATTTTTGATCGGCCGTGGCTGGTCGGTGAATAAAGCTCGAAAGGCTGTGATCATCTTTGCCGCGGCGTTAATGCCCGCTGGCATTCTTGCCGCCTTTACGCCTGACGCGATGATGGCGCTTGGCCTGATCGGCGTGGTGTTGTTTGGCTTTCAGGTTTGGATCAATAACGTTCAGACCTTGCCGAGCGATTTCTTCCCGTCGAATGCAGTGGGCTCTGTTGCAGGGCTTGGCGGAACAGGAGCTGGCATCGGCTCGATGATATTCATATTCACGACCGGCTGGGTGGTCGATCATTTTTCATACACGCCGATCCTCGTGACGGCAGGAGTTTTGGCCCCGATCGGCACGCTTGTGCTTTGCCTGGTGGCGGGACGCATCGAACGGATAACACTTAAGACCTAAGGAGACTACTGATCAATCATGGATAATTTCTTCGATTTTACCGGCAAAGTCGTACTCGTAACGGGTGCGTCAAGCGGCATCGGCCGCGCCACTGCCGAACTTTTCGGCCGCTGCGGAGCATCGGTCGCACTTACCTACCATAAAAATGGAGCAGGAGCTGAGGAAGCTGTCAAAGCGATCTCCGCATACAGCAGCTCGGCCACGGGCTCCGGTTCGGGCACAGCGGTTGGAGCTGCGACCGCACGAGCAATGGCCATTCAGGTGGATGTCACCAAAGACGGCGAGATCGCACGCATGGTTCGCGAGGTCGAAGAAGGCCTCGGCCCGATCGACATTCTCGTCAACAATGCCGGTTCCCTCGTCGAACGCCTCAAAACGCTCGAACTGACCGAATCACGCTGGGACGAGGTGATGAATCTCAACGCTACGAGCGCATTTTTTGCCGCTAAGGCTGTCATTCCCAAAATGCTTGAAAAAGGCTCGGGACTGATCATCAACGTCACTTCTATCGCTGGCCGCAATGGCGGTGCCCCGGGCTCGATCCATTACTCATCGGCCAAAGCGGCTCTGCTCACAATGACCAAGGGGCTTGCGAAAGAGTTTGCGAGAGACGGAATCCGCGTCAACGCGGTCTCGCCCGGTGTGATCGACACGCCATATCACGAGACGTTTACTACTGCTGAAGTAATGCAAAACCTCCGCAACACTATCCCGATGGGCCGCGAAGGCCGTCCGTCGGAAGTTGCTAGCGTGATCGCGTTTCTGGCGTCTGATGCCGCGAGCTATCTCTGCGGCGAGACGATAGAGATCAACGGCGGTCTTTTAATGGATTAGACCTTAAGGAGAAAGAAAGAAATGAAAGAGAAAAGCGGATTTATGACGTTGAGAGAAAGGACGGATGGGTTGAAGCAGACGTTGGGGATATTTATTTTCCTTGCGGTTCTCTTCGCGATCCCATTAACGGTAGCGGCACAGAGTACGACGGCGACGATCGTGGGGAGTGTGACGGATCCGGGTGGGGCACAGGTGCCGAATGCTAGTATTACGGCCCGCAATGCTGACACGGGACTGAAACGCACCGTTGTTTCCGGTGAAGATGGCAGTTATCGGATCGAGTTCCTTCCGGTCGGGAAATACGTCGTCGAGGTGACGGCAACCTCAGGGTTCAAGAAGGCATTCCGCGACGGCATCGTCCTGCAGGTCAATGACACGGCCAAGGTCGATATCTCTCTCGAGGTCGGATCGGTCACCGAATCGGTCACCATCACGGGCGGAGCGGCGGAGGTCAACACCAGCAATGCCGAACTCGGCCGCACCATCCAGACCAAGGAGATCGAGAACCTTCCGCTCGTCGAACGCAACATCTACGCCCTGCTCGACCTGACACCGGGTGTGCAGTCGAACAACAGCGGCGTTGCAACTGCATCGGCCGCGACGAACAACCTCACGCTCGGTTTTCCGGAACAGCGAACACTGATCAACGGTGGTACCGACGGCGGCACGGGTTCGGTCAACTACTTCCTCGACGGCGGTACGAACATGACCAACCTCCGCAACACCGGCAACTCGACACCGAGCCCGGACGCCATCCAGGAGTTCAGGGTCCAGACCAACAGCTACAATGCCGAGTACGGACGCTTCGCGAGCGGCATCATCAACGTCCTGACCAAGTCGGGAACGAACCAGTTCCACGGCTCGCTGTACGAGTTCACCCGCAGCCAGAAGTTCAACGCCAATGAATGGGGATCGCAGGTGGAGAAAGCTCCGTATAAGCGTAACCAGTTCGGCGGGACCATCGGCGGGCCGATCAAGCGAGACAAGAGCTTTTTCTTCTTCTCCTATTCCGGCCTGCGTCAGCTCACCAACAGGTTTCTGGCCGGAGCTGTCCTTCCCACGGCTCTGGAGCGGGCAGGCAATTTTACCCTTTCGGCAACGAAGCCCAAAGATCCGGCCACCGGGCAGAACTTCTTCTGCAACGGCGTCGAACATGTCATCTGTGCCAACCGTGTCGACCCGGTCGCCCGGAAGATCGTGGACACATATCTCCCGGCTTCCAACATCACCAATGCAAACGGCACGCCCGGTTATCAGGGCAACGTTCCAACCCCGTTCGACACCAACGAGTATCTGATCAAGCTCGATCATCAGCTCAATGAGCCTCACCGGCTTTCGTTCTCGTACTTTACGACCGCTGGTGTCACGACCGTATTCCCGGGCAGCGGCAACCTGCCGTGGGCGACTCAGAACTACAAATGGCGGCAGCATAACTTCAATGCGAGCGATGTCTGGATTCTCAGCCCGGACAAGATCAATCAGGTCTGGGTCACTTATGGACGTAACCTCGGAGGCCGTCTTAATGTCCCAAGCACCTCGCTTCGTGACCTCGGCTCGTCATTCTTCCCGCAGGGCACGCCTTCGCTGCCACAGATCAATGTTACCGGCTACTTCTCGCTCACCAACGCCATCGGCGGCCCGAGAGCCGGAACCAATCTGTATTCGATGCGTGATATCTTCAGCTGGAACGCCGGCCGTCATTCACTCAAGCTTGGCGGCGAACTTACGCTGAATAAAGATATTCAGGAAACGCTGCTCAACAACTACGGTGTTTTCACCTTTAACGCGTCGACAGCGTTCAATACGACGAACCTTACCACCAACGCGTTCGGCAACTTCCTGCTCGGTATTCCCAGTGCCGTCACGCAGGATTCACCGGTAACGGCTTACACCGACACGTGGTACGGTGCCCTGTTCGTGCAGGACGATTTCCGCGTCCATCCGCGTCTGACCGTCAACCTCGGCCTTCGCTGGGATGTACAGACACCGCCGACCGATCCTGAGAACCGTGTTGCCAACTACATTGCGGGCAAGCAGTCGGTCGTTCGTCCGAACGCACCTCCGGGGATCCTGTTCTTTGGTGACGAAGGCGTCGAACGCGGCGGCATTCCGACCAACTGGACGCACTTCTCGCCACGCTTCGGTATCGCATGGGATCCGAAGGGTGATGGCAAGACCTCGATCCGGGCTGCTGTCGGCGGCTTCTACGGCAGCATCTCGGGCAATGAGTGGAACACGCAGACCAACACGCAGCCATTCTCGACGAGGTTAACGTTCTCGAACATCAATCCGCGGACGACGACGGCCGGTGTGCCGATCGGAGCTTCGCTTAGCAATCCTTACAATGCCTTTGTCGGCGGTCCTCCGTTCCCTTACACCGGAGCCTTCCTTAACGGCGGCAGTGCATTTGCGGTCGCACAGAACTTCGGCTGGCCGCACACACTGCAGATGAACGTCTCGCTTCAGCGTCAGCTGACCAAGGACCTGACGGCCGGTGCGGCATATGTCGGAACCCTGAGCGGCGGGCTGCCGTTCGGCCGTGATATCAACTATCCGGTCCTGACCCCGACGGCGACGTCAGCCGGTGCGAACATCCTTTCGCGTCGCCCGAACCCGCTCTTTGGTGCGGTCACGCTTCTGCAGTCAGATCAGCATGCGAGCTATCATGCAGGCCAGTTTACCGCCGCATATCGGATGGCGAAACGGTTCACGATGAACGCTTACTATACGTTCAGCAAGACCCTGAGCAGCGTTCAGCTTCACAACAACACGACACAGGGCCTCGCACAGAACTACAGCCGGCTCAACCTCGAGAAGGGCCGTGCCGATACTGACCAGCGTCATGTCTTCAGCATGAGCCTGAACTTCCAGCCTGATTACTATGAAGGCTCGAACAAGGTCGTCAAGGCTATCCTCAACGGCTGGAGCATCTCGCCGATCCTCAAGCTCCGCAGCGGACGGCCGTTCACGGTCACCAATGCCAACGTCGACGCTAACCTTGACGGGGTTACTACCGACCGTGCCCAGCTCATCGGCGATCCGCACATCGACAATCCGACGGCGGCCAGATGGTTCAATACTGCTGCCTTCGCGCAACCTCGTTGTTACCGGCGTGGCCACGGAAGGCACGTCCCCACGCAACCTGCTCACCGGCCCCGGCTTCCAGGTAGTCGGCCTCGGACTGTCGCGCGACTTCCGCTTCGGTGAGCGATTCAAAGTCCGTTTCCGTGCTGAAGGAACGAACATCTTCAACAACGTCAACTACGATATGCCCAACGCATCCGTCCCCGCCGCCGGAACCACGTCGACCACCTTCGGCGTCATCTCCAGTGCCGGCGATATGCAAACTCCAGTTCGGCGCCAGGCTGACGTTCTAGCCCCTGATCCTTAACCTTCGAAGGCCGTCGTTTGTGTCGGCCTTCGAAACATATTTAATTCAATGTTAATTAGAAAATTAGCGATTTTACTGACGACCCTTTTCCTGAGCCTTTCGATCGCGAAGGCACAGGAAAGCATCGGTACATATCAGGTACGCGTGTCTCTGGATAAGGAAAATTGGGTCTATGAGTTGAATCAAACCCCGAAATTTACCTTCGCGGTCACGCTCAATAACTCGCAAATCGCAGGGCTACCACTTAAATATTCCTGCGGCCCAGAAGCGATGCCGCCAGTGATAGTGAAAACGGTGACTACGAGTTCGACGCCCATTTCTATCGACGGCGGAACGATGAAGGAACCGGGATTCTACCGTTGTATAGCGACGGTTGAAAAGGACGGCAAAACCTATCGCGGCGTCGCGACTGCAGGCTTTCGACCTGATCTGATCACACCTGTGATGAGCGCCCCGGCGGATTTTGACAAGTTTTGGAAGGACGGACTGACGCAGCTTGCAGCGATTCCGCTCGACCCCAAGCTCGAATTGATTCCCACTCTTAGCACTTCGAAAGCAGATGTTTATCACGTCAGCTTTCAAAACGTCGGTACCGGAATTAGTCGCGTGAGCCGTATTTACGGGATTTTGGCAGTTCCTAAGTCAACGGATCCGAATCAGAAGTTCCCTGCACTTCTCCGTGTTCCGGGTGCCGGAGTTCGGTCTTATACCGGTCAAGTCGCACTAGCCGAACGCGGCATTTTGACGCTTGAGATCGGTATTCATGGAATGCCCGTGAATCTGCCATTGTCGGTTTATGATGACCTGCGTGCAGGTTCGTTGAACCGGTACATGTTTTACAACATGGACGATAAGGAAACTTATTATTACCGTCGAGTCTATCTTGGATGTGTGCGGGCGAATGATTTCCTTACCAGCCTTCCGCAATACAACGGTAGAGATCTCGCCGTAATGGGAGGCAGCCAAGGCGGAGCTTTGTCGATCGTTACAGCGGCGCTCGATCCCCGTGTTAAGGCTTTGCAGGTTTCATATCCGGCGATCTCAGACACAACGGGATATCTGGCAGACCGAGCCGGCGGATGGCCGCACGCCTTTAAAGACCCGAAAAACCGGACAAAGGAGAAGCTCGAAACGGCTTCTTACTATGACGCGGTCAATTTCGCCCGCAGACTTAAGGTTCCCGGCATATACTCGTGGGGATTTAATGATGAGACCGTTCCGCCAACGTCTTCTTACGCAGCATACAACATAATCACGGCCCCGAAAACATTGCTCCTCGGACTCGAAATGGGCCATGCAAATTCACCCGAACAGACGGACAAACTCACCGACTGGATCGAACGCTTTCTAAAGACCGGTAGAACTCGATAAGGCTCTGCTACCGACCAAAACCATACGAAATACATGCAATTCTTACTTAGAAAAACGATTCCGACCTTCGTCATTGCTCTCTTGTTTATTGCGAATCTGCCTGCTCAAGACGCTCAGGAATTAAAGGCCGAGCGCGAAGCGAGTGCCAGGCTGAAAGGCGAACATCCACTTATCAGCGTAATGAAAAACAAAACTTCCGCTCTCAAAAAAGAGCTGGAAGGAGTTCATCCCCGCGTTTTTGTTACACAAGCTGAGATCGACGCCTTAAAGGACAAAACAAAAAGCCAAAAAGACCTCTGGCAGACCGCCCTAAACAGCGTTCGAGCCCTTAAGGTCGAGCCGCCGCCACCGCCCGCTGAAACGCGTCGTGCCCAGAACGAGGTAGGCATTGGTATCGCCGAAGCGGCTTTCGTTTACAAGATCACCGGCGACAAGAAATACCTTGACGCTGCTAAAAAGTACATGGATGCAGCCGTTTCATACGACGTTTGGGGCTATTCGTACAACAAGCCGAACGTCGATCTAGCCGCCGGTCATCTGCTCTACGGAATGGGTTGGGCATACGATCTGCTTTACAACGACCTCACGGCCGCCGAACGGGACAGATATCGCGGTAAGCTCGTTAAACAGGCTAAATTGCTCAATGATTTCTTCAAACCAAAGTCCGGCAAAAGCTATGCCTACAGCCAGAATCACACATTTATTCCGATCTCCGGGCTTGCGATCACCGCTTACGCCTTGATGGGTGAGGTTCCCGAGGCAAGAGAGTGGGCGGCGACGTCACGAGCTATATTTGACCGCGTTTTAGCAACGTATTCCGAAGACGGTTATTACTACGAGGGAATGGAATACTGGATATTCTCAACGCCGTGGATCGCCCATTACATGGACGCTCATCTGCATTCGACCGGCGAGGATCTTTACAAAACAACACCAGGATTGAAGAACGCACATAAATACGTCGCCCATTCGACGTTACCGGGAGGTGAATTCAATTTTGACTTTGGCGACATCTACGCCGGGCCGATCACACGTTCACGCAAAGGCGACGACTACGACCGCGAACGCATAAACGGCAAATTCCGCACCAATTACAACATCCTGTTCAACCTAGCGACCCGCTACGGCGACGGCGAGATACAGGGCGTTGCCGATTGGCTGAAATCGAAGGGCCAGGCGAATGCGGAAGAGTTTTGGACGTTTATCTGGTACAACCCTTCGATCAGGTCGGTGCCGATCGAGAAGCAGGAAAAATGGCATTATTTTTCGGATCACGACGTAGCGTATTGGCGTTCGAGCTGGAATGACGACGCGACCGCGTTTGCCTTCAAGGCAGGCCCGCCTGAGGGCCACGGTGCGACCGAGAAGATCAACCTCTTCCCGGAATGGCGTCTATCCAGCGGCCACGCTCATCCTGACGCGGGTAGCTTTATCATCTGGGCGAATGGCAAGTATCTGACGGGTGATTCCGGCTACGCGGGCGTGCCGATGACCGAGCATCACAACGCCGTAGTCTTCGACGGCAAAGGCCAGAACAAGGAAGGCAGCGGTCACGACGTTTTCGTCGGCGTTCCTTACGAACGGATGAACAGAATCCGCCTCGTCAGCGTAAAAATGGACGATAAGTCAGCGAATATCGTAGCCGATCTGGCTGCTGCCTATGAGCCGGAAGTGGGTGTGAAGAAATTCACTAGAAACTTTGCATTTGCGGCCCCTGGCAGCTTTACGGTTACCGATTCGATCGAAACAGACAGGCCGCAGACGATCACGGCTTATCTGCATTCGGATCAGAAGATCAATAAGGTCTCGGACCGCAGCTTCATCTTCGAACCCGGCGACACGCAGTTAAAGGTCGACGTCGTCAAGCCTGAGGGTCTCGATACCAAATCCGAGATCAATGTCCTCACGGCTCCCGGAAAACCTGGCTCGGTTGACAAAGGCGAACGCGAAGAACGCGGCGTCCGGCTCGCCGTCTCGACCAAGCAGAAGGTCAATAAGCTCGATCTCGTCGTGAAGATGACGGTTGAGAAACCAAAATAAACTGAGTCTCCTCTGAGCCACTCACGGCCGTCCGAAAGGGCGGCTTTTTTTCTTTGACTGGAGCGCAAGCGTCCCGCTTGCCACGCCGGGTCTTCCTGGCGTCAGGATTTGTTCATTCGCAAGTTGAATTCAAACTCGGCGCGGTCAGCGGTTTTTAACCGCTTGGCAAGCGGGACGCTTGCGCTCCAGTCGCTGCTCAGTCGAGAACTTTTCGTGTAAAAACACTTGTCGGCAATTTTTCGACTCAAAAAGTGTGAATCGATTCACACTTCAAATAAAATGCCCTGTTTATCGAACAAATTTATGCAAAATAGCGTGATTGGTCAATGGGAAACGCCCGCAGATCGTTCAAAAACACGTCGTTAGGTAGAGTAAATGCATAGATTGGTCAAACGTTTTTTTGGCCTCGAAACTTCTAACAATTCCTCAGCCGGGAGCGTCGGCCGGGAACTCACTAATTCTCTCGCCATATGGTAGATTTGAGGTACGCAAAATATGGAACCGCTCGCCAACCAGATCAGGCCGCTTAGTCTAGACGAATACGTCGGCCAGACGCATCTTGTCGGGCCGGGCAAGCCTTTACGGCTGGCGATCGAGCAGGGGCATATTTTTTCGTTCGTGCTGTGGGGAACTCCGGGGACGGGCAAGACGACGCTGGCTCGCATCTATGCAAATGCGATAAATGCAGATTTTTACGAGCTTTCGGCAGTCTCTGCGGGTAAAGAAGATATAAGAAAGATCGTTTCCGGCCGAAGTGCCGGCGTCCTTCCCGCAAGTAAAACCACAGACAATCTGCCGCTCGTTGGTGACGATAAAGAAGACTCGCAGGCTGGCAGCCTGCGTTCCGGCGGCCGTCCGCGTGTTCTGTTTCTCGATGAGATCCATCGCTTCAACAAAGCCCAGCAGGATTTTTTGCTGCCGTTTGTTGAGAACGGCGAGTTGGTTTTGATCGGGGCGACTACTGAGAATCCGAGTTTTGAGATCATTCCGGCGTTGTTGTCGAGGCTGCGGGTTTTTGTGTTGAATGAGTTCACGGAAGCCGATATGGCAGCGATCATCGACCGCACGGGCTTCGAACTCGGCCCTGAGGCCAAGCAGTGGCTGATCGAAATGGCTAATGGTGACGCTCGTCAGGCGATCACAATGATCGAGAACACCTCGCGGCTCTACGACAGCATCACGCTCGAAACTCTAAAAGAAACGCTGCAGTCAAAATTCCTCCGCTACGACAAAAAGGGCGAGGAGCATTACAACATCATTTCGGCATTCATCAAATCGATGCGTGCGAGTAAGCCGGACGCCGCGATGTACTATCTCGCCCGCATGCTCGAGTCCGGCGAAGACCCAAAATTCATCGCCCGTCGCATGGTGATCTTCGCGTCCGAAGACATCGGCCTCGCCCAGCCAACCGCTCTCGTCGTTGCAAATGCTGTGTTCCAGGCGGTTACGACCATCGGAATGCCCGAGTGCATCCACAACCTGGCCCACGGCGTCGGGTTTCTCGCAAACGCAGCCAAAGACCGTTCCGCGACCAACGCCATCGGCGAAGCAATGGAAGATGCCAAAAAACTTGGCAATCTTCCCGTCCCGATGAAGATCCGCAACGCCCCGACGAAGCTCATGAAAGACCTCGGCTACGGCAAGGACGAAGGCAACGACCCCGACGGCGACCTGATGCCGGAGACGTTGCGAGGGCGGAAGTATTTCTAGTTTTCGAGGTGCGATTTGAATGGCCGCGTAGCGGCATTATGAATTTAGCCGTGGGTTTTAACCCACGGTCAGTCCAATACCATCGAACCCGTCGCGTCAGCGACGTATGAATCGCGGCCTTTTTCAATCGTCGCTACGCGACGGATACGTTGTTATCTCTTAACCGTGGGTTGAAACCCACGGCTAAATTCAGGTTGCCGCTACGCGGCAGTGGGATGTGGAGCAAATCTATCAATGAAACAATTAATCATCGCGATCATTCTCGGCCTGACAACAACCTTGGCCGCCCAAACTGACAAAGACTTCGTCTCCACCCGCGAGATGGAACGCATAAACTGGATGGAATTCAAGAGCGTAGTTCCGTCCAAAACTTCGACCGTTCTGCTCCCGACCGGAACGCTTGAGCCGCATGGGGTGATCAATAATGGTGCGGACAATACAGCTCCGTTTGCGATGGCAAAGACGATCGCACGGCGAACGAATGCCCTGATCGCTCCGACGCTGCCGTACGGCATTACGGGCTCGATTGAGGCGTATCCGGGGGCGTTTCAGATCACCGAGGCGGCGTACCGGCCGTTCGTTAAGCAGATACTAGAAGGGCTTGCTAAGAACGGTTTTCGCAACATTATCATCCTCAACGGCCACGGCGGCGGGCAGACGGCGGTTTTAAATGCTGTCGCGGCCGAGGTCGCGAGCGAGAAAAAGATCCGGACGCTCGTGATCAACTGGTGGTCGTTCGCCTCGGACGAGACAAAAGAGGTTTTTGGCGAAGACGGCGGCCACGCAGGTTGGAATGAGACTGCTTTCATCCAAGCTATCGATCCGACGCTCGTCCATCCTGAAAAATATACCGGCCCCGAAATGACAACAGCATATCCGACTGCCGGCACGTGGTCGGCGGTTCCCTTTCCCTCCTCGATCGGCCTGTACCAGAAAAATCAGGGCTACCCAAAATTCGATCAGGCCAAGGCTGATCTTTATTATAAAAAGGTCACCGATAAAGTCGCCAACTTGATCCTCGATACGGTTAAAAAGTGGGACTTGGCTGGGCTGTAGATCTGCGGATGCTCATTCGGTGCGAAAGCCCGGGCGTAAGCAAGGGCGAATCCTTCAACTTGAATGACTCGCCCTTGCCTACGCGCGGGCTTTCGCATCTTGGTACTCGCAGTTTAGCTTTACAAGCCTACCGTCAATTCCTATGATGACTGTTAGGGGAAAACGGTCATTAGCGTCTAAATGAAAGACTCAGCACAACCTAAAAATACTCGCGACGCGATACTCGATGCGACTGACTTGCTTCTGGAGCGTTCGGGATATAAAAAAATGACGATCGATGATCTCGCTCGCGAGGTCGGCATCGGGAAAGGCAGTATTTACCTGCATTTCCCGAGCAAAGAAGAGATCGCCTTGTCGCACATCGACCGCATAATCGACGGGCTCAAGGACAAGCTGCACAAGGTCGGAGATGAATCGCTCGAGCCGCCCGAGAAGCTGCGTAAGATGTTGACCACGCGAGTGCTGCACCGCTTCGACAGCATTCAACATTATTCCCAGAGTTTGAATGAAATGCTCGGATATCTGCGCCCGAAATTGCTGGAGCGTCGTCGCCGACATTTTGAGGACGAGGCAAAAATACTGGCTAAGGTGATCGCGGATGGCCAAACGGCCAACGATTTCAATGCCGGCGATCCGCTCGATGTAGCGAGAACGCTCGTAACCGCCACGAATTCGCTGCTTCCCTTCAGCCTCAGTGCCTTCGAATTGGGCGACCGAAAGGTTTTGCAAAAAACGACGCGGAAGCTGGTCGATCTTTTGATCCGAGGGTTAAGAGCTTAACGGGCACTATCGTTTCCAGTAATTTTTGATCTTGAGATCGAGATAAGGAAACGCACAGTATTCGACGCTGCGGCCGGAATCGCGGAGCTTCTGGACCATTTTGACAGCCGCGTCAGCGTTTCTGGTGTGAACGATGATCGTCGCCGCCCGCTGGAGTTCGGGGCGGTCGTGGAGAAATTCGGCGATCGCGTAACCGGTCGATTGAAAATCGTCGTGGTCGTTCGATTCGTAATGGTGCGGCAGCAGGTCGTGATCCAGGAAGATGGCGTCGTAGCTGGCGTCTTCGAGCAGTTCTTTCGCCTCGTCGACGTTCGCCGCGATATAAAGATCGTCGCCGTCGAAACGCTTTTTGAACCAGCGATGCCTTCGCTCATCGTCGTCGAGCAGCATCACACTGATCGGCGTCCGATCCGAGCTCAGATCAGCGAGCCCAAACTTTATCATCAAACTGCGGATCATTCCCATAACGCGAAGTCGTTCAAACAGACAATATAGCATATCAGATGTATTCCTACTTTGCGTGCTTTGCATCCTTTGCAGCTTTGCGGGAAACGCCGCCCTGCAATAGAGGCGTTCCCGCAAAGACGCGAAGTTGGCAAAGGCCGCAAAGTCAGGAACATCATTGCGAAAGCCCGCTCGTAAGCGAGGGCGGATCGTTCAGGTTGGGTGTTTCGCCCTTGCTTACGTGCGGGCTTCGGCAACCATCGGTTGGAATGCTATAATCCTACTTACAAACAAGCCGATGCCGCAGCCGAAAACTAAAGAACACGCCCTGAAAGCAGTCCCTAAACTGGCCGAGCCGGAGATCGACGAGTGCCCGATATGCTATGGGACGGGGCTCGAGATCGTAAAAGATAAAGGGGCGAGGCCATGCATCTGCCGTAAGAAAAAGTTACAGAAAGGCTCATTTGAAGCGGTGAGATTGCCGCGGCGGTACGACGGATTTCATTTTCACAACTACAAACCGCAGACCGCATCCCAGGAAGCGGCGTTCAAGCTAGCGACCTCGCTGACCATGGAATTCCCCGCTATTGATCGCGGCTTGCTGATGATGGGCAGCGTCGGTGTCGGGAAGACACATTTAGCTGTTTCGATCCTAAAAGGCTTGACGGAGCGCGGTTTTACCTGCCTTTTTTACGAATTCCACTCGCTCTTAAAGGAGATCCAGGATTCGTATAATCCCAACACTCAGACGTCCGAACTCAGCGTTCTTTCGCCCGTTTTAAAGGCTGATGTCCTCGTCCTCGACGAGCTGGGCGGATCAAAGCCGACCGACTGGGTTCGCGACACGATGGCCCACATCATCAACAGCCGCTACAACGACAAAAAGCTGACGATCTTCACGACAAATTACCTAGACGACCGCCGCAACGACCGTGAAGAGGTCCTGGAAGACAGAATAGGAACACGCCTGCGTTCGCGTTTGTATGAGATGTGCAAAACTGTCCTGATCGACGGGCGGGATTTCAGAAAGACGTTTGATAAGTCTCTTTCGGCGAAAAGTTAATTGCAAAAGCCCGAGCGTAAGCAAGGGCGATTCACCCAAGTTGGAGGATTCGCCCTTGCTTACGCGCGGGCTTTTGCATTCTAGTAACTTCCCGCCACGATCGTAGACTTGATGCCGCTCGCTTCCTGGGCGATCTTGACGCCGACTGAGGCTCCGATGCGTGTTGCTCCAGCCTCGAACATCGCTCTCGCGTCCTCGATTCCTTTCACGCCTCCTGAAGCCTTAACTCCAAGCTCGCTGCCGACGGTTTTTCGCATTAGAGCGACGTCGTTCGCGGTCGCACCGCCTTTGGCAAATCCGGTCGAGGTTTTGACAAAATCTGCTCCCGCATTTTTGGCCGCGAGACACGCCCGGACCTTTTCGTCGTCGGTCAAGAGGGCTGTTTCGATGATGACTTTGCAGAGAATGCTGTTTTCGTGAGCTGCCTCAACAACCGCTCGAATGTCGTCCTCAACGAGACAATCATCGCCTGATTTCAGGGCACCGATATTAATGACCATGTCCACTTCGCGGGCGCCGTTAAAGATCGAACGGCGTGCCTCGTAAGCCTTAACGTCAGGCAATGTCGCGCCAAGCGGAAAGCCGATGACGGTACAAACCGGAACGCCGCTTCCCTTCAAAAACTCTGCCGCTTTTTTGACCCAACCGGGATTAACGCAGACCGAAGCAAAGCCAAATGTCGCCGCTTCCTCGCAAAGTTTCTTAATATCGCTTTCCGAAGCCTCCGGCTTGAGCAGCGTGTGATCAATGAGACTTGCCCAATCGTGTGCGGTCGCCGTTTCACCCAAAACGATCCCGATACGCTCCGCACCTGCGTCAACGATCCGCTGAACATCGGCATGGCAAAAGGTCGGGCAATATTCGTCGCCGCCGAGTTTTGCCAGCACCATATCGGTGATCTGGTCGATCAGTTTTTCATAATTGCCGTTCTGCATATCTTCTAGCTCCGGTAGCTGCGGTCGATGGAATCGATCTTGCCGACGCGTTTTTTGTGGCGTTCCTCAGAAATATCAGTCGAGACGAACGCCTCTACGATCTGCTTGATTTCCTCGAACGAATTTTCGCCGGCACCGAGCGTCAGGACGTTCGCTCCGTTATGTTCTCGTGAGTTCTTCGCAAGAGCCGTCGAATAACAAGCTGCGGCCCGAACATTAGGCACCTTATTCGCCGCCATCGCACTGCCGATGCCCGCACCGTCGACAATGATCCCAATATCGACTTGTTTTCCGCTGACAGACCTCGCGACGGCGTGGGCGAAATCAGGGTAATCGACCGCGTCTTCATTATTGGTTCCAAAATCGCGGACATTCAATCCGAAATCAGTGAGGAATGCTTTCAGCTGCTCCTTCATCTTAAACCCGCCGTGATCCGAACCGATCGCGACCGAGCGAACCTTCGTGATGTTTTGCCTGGATTCTTTGCGGATGAGTTCAATGCCGCGGTCATTTACGATGTCCTGGGCGAGAGCGGTGAACTTAACATTTGCGGCGACGCGCAGCTTCGAACCCGCCTCAAGCCCACGGAGATCGTCCTCTGTGATCAGTGATCTCGACGATTCATCTCTGTCGAACTCCTTCCCGATCCTTTCCCGCAGCGAATTCACAACAACATGCTCGACGCCGGCTGGCTGCGCCGGCTGACCCGCCTCGCCTTCAGTTGGAACCGTCGCGAGAACTTGCCGAACTAACGCTCGTACGCGGTCACGTGTTTGCTGTTTATCGTCACTCATAAGAAAATGCCAAGGCCCGCGCGTTAGCAAGGGCGAATCACGCAACGTTAACTTAATTCAAGCGCTTCACCTTGAATCTTATCCCACGTTTGAATAGTATTTCTAAATACAAATTCTTTCAAACGAGCGAGGAAAATATGGCCGCCGAATCGACGCAAATGGCTGAAACTGAATTCACTAACTCAAATCTCGAAGTGATGTACAGCGCCGGTGATATCCAGGTACGCATCGCAGAACTTGGCGCTCAGATCACAAAAGATTACGCCGGGAAAGACCTCGTACTGGTCGGGATCCTCAAAGGCTCGTGCATTTTCCTTGCGGACCTGATGCGTGCGGTCGATCTGGATCTTAAGATCGATTTCATGGCGGTTTCGAGTTACAAAGATGGCACACAATCGAGCGGCGACGTCGAGATCCTCAAGGATCTGACCAATCCGATCAGAGACAAGCATGTTCTGATAGTCGAAGACATTGTCGATACAGGCCTAACGCTGACACGCTTGATCGAGATCCTGGGTTCCCGCGGGGCAGCGTCGATCAAGATCGCAAGTTTCCTCGACAAACCGGAACCGAGAATTAATAAGGAACTTGTCATCGATTACAAAGGCTTTGTCATCCCAAACAAATTTGTCGTCGGCTACGGCCTCGACGCAGCGGGCAGATATCGTAACTTGCCGTTTATCGGTGTAGTGAAAGATCCGTCAGTTGCGTAAGATTGGAACCACGAAAGTACACGAAATATCACGAAAATGAGCGGTATTTTCATGTTTAGTGCTAATTCGTGTAATTTCGTGGTTACTTTTCCTAATTCCGAATTGACCTGCACCCAACTTTTCCCTATAATTTGAGTTTTTCGACTTGTGCGCTTATTCGTACAGTCAGACAGGGAGCTAACACTATAATGAGTTACGCAATTATCAGAACAGGCGGAAAGCAGTTTGCGGTCGAGAGCGGCCAGACACTTCGTGTACCAAAGATCGCGGCCGACGCAGGAAAGAAGGTCGATATCGACACTCTTTTTGCTGAAGGTGCTCTCGGTGCCGGTACAGTTAAGGCGACCGTCGTCAAACACGGCAAAGCTGACAAGATCATTGTCTTCAAAAAGAAACGCCGTAAACAGTACAAACGCAAACAAGGCCACAGACAAGGTTTCACAGAAATTACAATAGACTAATCGATAGTCGACTCTGGAAGCGGATCTTTACTGTCCACTGTCCACTGATCACTGTCCACTAAATAAAATGGCACATAAGAAAGGTGTAGGTTCATCCAGAAACGGCCGCGATTCAAATGCACAGCGGCTTGGTCTCAAGAAATTCGGCGGCGAGCACGTTCTCGGCGGCAACATCATTGCACGTCAGCGCGGCACCAAATGGAAGCCGGGCAACAACGTCGGCAAGGGCAAAGACGACACGCTCTTTTCGCTGATCGAAGGTTTTGTTAAATTCGAGAACAAAGGCCAGAAAGGCAAGTTCATCAGCGTTTACGCCGAAGGTGCCCCTGAATTGGCGCCTAAGGTCGTAGCTGAAGCGGCAGCATAGAACAGTACTTCTAATTACGTCAAAAGCACACGCCGTATGGCGTGTGCTTTTTCGTTCTGCTCCTTTTCCTATGCTCCACGTCCCTATTTTCTCTTTGTCGCCGGCCTTCCCCGATTTACTTTCGTCCGAGGAGCCTTGTTACCAGTCGATGTTCGGACACGCTTGTTCCCGGACGCATGGCCCGAACGGGAGCTTCCCACAGAACGCGTTATCGACTCATTATTGTTGACCGTCTCCGTTCGGGTTTTCCGCGGAGTTGATCTGCGTTCGGGCGAACCTGCCCGATGCGTCTCATCGTTCTCGACCTCGATATCCTGGTTCTTCTTCCTGATCGAGCGAGATCGATCGGTTCCTGCCGGTGACGAAGCTGCGGACCTGACGCCCGGATCCATGCCGTCCCCGTTCACATCACCGACCGCTATGTTTCGGATCTTTCGCGGACTCGGTGTCGCCGTCGGTCCCACCTCGCCGCGGGAAACTGCCGCCGTCGGTTGAAACGCAAAGACTGACGCCACGAATACCGTGACAAGAGCTGGAAAAAATATCATCCCTGGAATGTTTGTTTCCAAAGCCGTAGCACGAGAAAGAAAGCTGTTTTTTCCTATCATCGAAATTCCTCCATTATCACTGTGACCTTAAGACTATACCGCCTACTTTTCCCACCATTGCTGCACCGCGTTCGGCGAATTTGACGGGACCGGAAACGGATTGCCAACCTTTGGAACTCGGCCCGCCATCGCTTTACCTTCCGGGGTTGTCCAGGGCAATCCGTAGAATAAACCGGTCGATGCTCCGTTCAATCTTTTATCCAGTGCACTGCCGCTCGCCGGAATTTCCATATCTAGAAGATATGAGTTGTAGCCAAGATTAATATTGCCGTTTTGTTCCGGATGCATTTGCGGTTTTCCGTTCGCGACAACGAATCGCCAGGTTCGCCACACTTCGCCGTTGTTCATCAGGCTGCATTCCCAGTTGCCCGGCAGGTCATCGAGAGCCAGACGATTTTCCCAGCGACTGCGGCGTTCCCCCCACGTCAGGGGAGCGAGCAGACGAACCATGTGGAATCCGATCTCGTCCTGATATTCAGTTCCTCGCTGGTATTTCGGTGCGATCCTGTCCTTATGCGTCACCGTGTAAAACATCTCGCGTTTGCTGAGCGCCTGATCGGCAAATCCTTCTGGGCCTGGCATTGTAAGCCGTTTACCGTTCACCGAACATCGCATATATCCGTGCGGCAAGTTCTTACCCACCTCGGACGGTGAAAGGCTAAAATAGAACTCGACCTGATTTGCCCCAAGTCGCTCAGGCCGGCTGTCTCGTGCCAGATATCCGGTGTATTCGCGAGGCCGCATATGAAGCCAACTCACAGGAGCTTCGTTATGGCGGTTAATATAGTACTGCGGAGGAGCCAAACCGGCCTCCCGCCCGGATCGCACGCGGTTCACCGTGCGGACATCGATCTTATATGTTCGAACCAGATTCTCTGCGTCAGTATCACCATTGACAGTAAATACCTGAACATCAAAGACCCCGATCTCCTTGGTCGCCGTATCTTTACGCCAGCACTCGACGGTGTTCATATAGCTCTCGTCAAGGGCTCCCGTGGTATTACTGTAGCGGCCGGCTTCGCATCTTGTCGTGGCGATTGCCTTTCCGCCCTTCGAAACTACGACCTTGAATGCTGATCGATTGGGATATTCTCCCAGCACCTTAAGGTTCATCTTCAAATACCAGCCGGTGCTGTACGGAATGTTGTTCCCGCCGAGAGCCTCACCGTTCACGGCTTCAAACCACGTAAAACCGTCGTCGAGGACGTCCTGACGTTTCGCACCGCGTGAGGAGTTCGGTGAACTGACGTTTGAGCTCTGGGGTTGAGCATCATTCGGCTGCGGCTGGTTTGGCTGGGGCTGATTATTCGGCTTGCCGAGTCTCGGGAGCCTTATTAATTGCCCACTGGCTGACCACGCTAAAAAGGCTATAAAAAATATAGATATCGATACTTTTTTCATATTTTTTCCTGTCTCCTTGGTATCTCAGCGATGTCTTTTTTCACTTAACTGCCGACCTCTCGTTTCGATCTATTTCCGAGGCAAGGCCCCGAGCCATTTGTTGATCTCATCGTTCGGCCCCTTGTAAACGGTGTTCGATGACTGAGATATACTGGCTTGCTCATTCAGTTTGCCCTCGAATCTTTTCGTAAAATAAACAGCTCCCGCCTGACGGTCGATCAGCGAAACGTCGCAGTCTATCGCCATCGCCGGAACTTCGCGTGGCGGATTTTCCTGGGTTCGATAAACGCCTTTTTGAAATGACTTGCATTCCTCGAGCACGACGGTTCCCAGTTCCTCAGGTGAGTTCGCTTCGAACGACCTAAACTCCATTGGCGGATATGGCGCATAAACAGGTTCCGAACCGTCTGTAGTTGTTAGCACGACGACCGTCCCCTTAATGAACGGCTCCTGAACAAGCACTGTCTTTGCCGGTTTCTTTGCGAGCTCGAGCCTCGCCTTATAGAACTTTGGACCGCGGTCAGCTTTCGCCGCATCCGCTTTTTTTTCTTCTTCACTCTTGCCACAGCCGAGGACTGCAGCCAGTATCGCCGCGACCGCCAAAATACTCGCAATATTTCTTTTCATTTTTCCCCTACGACATGGATTCCATCCCTTTTTCTTGGTCTAACGCTGGTTGGGCAACTTTTTTTTCACGAAGCATAACATATTTTTCTTTCTTTTTTAATCACCGCCGAAACCGGGCCCAGATCAGCCTCGATCGGTAAACTAAACAGCATCTACGCTTACCGGATTTTGCACATCTTTGTCCACATCTTTCCCACAGAGTTTTCCACAGTATATGCACAGAGTGCCCGTGTTTATTGGGCAAAAGTTAAAGTATTTTCTACTTGACACTGAAAATAGCGGGTGTACTATGGTTACATAGTCGAGATTACTTACGGGTAACTTGACCGGCACCGAGAGGTGGAGCGGACGCGGTGACGCGATCGCTCGAGGGCAGAAGGAGCGGAATGCCGCTGCCTGGTACGCTCGGAGCCGAAGCCGAAAGGCTTGCTAGGATCGCGACGAAAGGAACGATCTGAGTTGCTCGGATAAAAACGAGGAACACTCATTGGAAATGATCAACTAATGAGAGCCACGCCGCTCACTTCTCTTCGGAGAAAGATGAGCCTCGTTGCCGGGAACGTAACCGGCGGTGGAGGAAAAGCCACCACAACAAAAACCTAACGGCACCACGACGCGAGAGCGTCACAGAGCGAGCAATCAATTTGGGTGCTGACCGGAGAGGGTTCCCCGCAGGATCACTTCGGAATACAAAATACGGCAGTTCGAACGTGTACATGCGAGAGCTGCCAACCTTTTAGAACACTTCGGTGAGCTACAGAGGAATAACAAATGCGTTGTTTTGAGCGATCAAAGCAACGCATTTGTTTTTTGCGGCCCTAGCGAATATCTCGTGCGATGTGCGAAAAATGTAGAGGATCCGTTCCCACATTAACGCCCCAGTACGGGGAGTCGAAGAGATCCGTTCGTCCACTCAGCCCCCTGAACATCGTGCTCTGCGATTGGCAATGAATTCCCTTTGCCCAACGAAAAGCCTATAATAAAAAGTTATGTTTCTCGACCGGGTAAAAATAAGGATCAAGGCAGGTAACGGCGGTGACGGCGTGACGGCATTTCGCCGCGAAAAATTCGTACCCCGCGGAGGGCCTTCAGGCGGCGACGGCGGTGTCGGCGGGAGCGTTTGGATGGAGGCGACCGAAGGTTTGAATACGCTCCTTCATCTGCGTTACAATCCGGAACACAAAGCCGAACGCGGACATCATGGGGAAGGCTCCAACCGCTCAGGTAAAGATGGCGTCGACGCGATCGTCAAAGTTCCGGTCGGCACACAGGTTTTTGATCCAGAGACGAACGAACTCTTGTTCGATTTTACAGAAGCTGGCCAGCGCTACCGTGCGGCCAAAGGCGGCAAAGGCGGTTGGGGCAATTCACACTTTGCCACGCCAACGCAGCGTGCTCCTAAATATCACTACACAGGCCGTCCGGGTCAGGAACGTGAGCTGCAGCTCGAACTAAAGCTGATCGCCGATGTCGGTCTCGTCGGATTTCCAAACGCCGGCAAATCGACGCTCATCAGCGTGATCTCGGCAGCAAAGCCGAAGATCGCGGATTATCCATTCACCACGCTTGAACCCAATCTCGGCGTTGTCGATATGGGCGATTTTCGCACGTTCGTCGTTGCCGATATTCCGGGCCTTATCGAGGGTGCGGCAGACGGTGCGGGGCTCGGACATCGATTCTTACGCCACGTCGAGCGGACGAAGCTTATCCTGCATCTGGTTGACGTCTCGTCCCTTTCGGGCCGCGATCCGCTGTCGGATTACAAGATCATCAATCAGGAATTGACGAAATACGACTCCAACCTCGGGGCAAGGCCGCAGATCGTCGTCGCAACCAAGATCGACTCGCTCGACGAACCGGAAAGGCTAGAAGCTCTAAAGAAGCGTGCGAAAAAAGATAAAAAGCCATTCTTCGCTATATCTGCCGTGACTAACATCGGTGTAAAAGAGCTTGTCAATCATCTATCCGCCGCATTGGATGCCGAGAACGAGGCAGAAGCCGAAAGAGCGGCAGCAGCGGCCCGCGAAAGCAGCGGTGCATCATACGTTAATCCGTAATCCTGGCCGATGAATATTGGTTTGAAAACTAAAAGGATCGCGGTCTACGGCGGCAGCTTCGATCCGCCGCACAAAGGCCATCTAGCGATAGCGAATGCGTTGGTTCAGCAGTTTGGGCTCGATGAGTTTGTTTTCATCCCGGCGTTTCACGCTCCGCACAAGGTGCGGCTGAAACCGACCTCAGCGTATGATCGATACGCGATGCTTTGTTTGATAACGGCGGATGCTCCGCATATTTCTGTATCCAAGATGGAGATCGAGATGCCGGAGCGGCCGTATTCGGTTGAAACTTTGACAAGGTTGAACGCCGAGCAGCCCAGCGACGAGATATTTTTCGTAATGGGCGCCGATTCGTGGATGGACATTAAGACCTGGCGCGAATGGGAAAAGGTACTGACGCTATCGAATCACATCGTCGTGAATCGTCCGGGGTATGACATCTCGTTCAACCATGTAACGGACGAGATTCGGCAGCGAATTGTCGACCTTCGGCAGACGGCCGAGGAGAAACGGAAAAAAGATTTAAATCCGCAATCCGCGATCCGCAGTCCGAAATCAATTTTCATTACGGATGCGGTAAATCAAAACATTTCCGCGACCGAGATCCGCAAGAAAATAAGAAACGGCGACCCGACGTGGCGGCAAGATGTTCCCGGCGAGGTTGCAATATACATAGAAAAATATCAGATTTATAGCTAATGGAAGAAACACAAGAACGATCGCTTCAGCGTGAAGCGGTCAAGATCGAAATTGCAGAGAAACCCACACCGTTCGCCGAACTCGACCCTGAAGTCCAACTCGCCATCCGCTGTGCGGCCGACAAAAAGGCATTCGACATCGTTGCACTCGACCTGCGAGGCATCACGAGTTTTACTGAGTTTTTCGTCATCGCGAGCGGTACCAATCAGCGTCAGGTTCAGGCGATCGCCGATGACATCAACGAAAAGCTCAAAGCCGAACTAGGCTCGCGGCCCGTTCGCATCGAAGGTTACAATTCCGCCGATTGGGTCCTGCTCGACTACGGCGACTTTGTCGTGCACGTCTTCAACGGCGAATCGCGAGAGTTCTACGACCTCGCCCGACTTTGGCTGGATGCTCGTAAGGTTGAAATACCTGAAGATATTTAACGCAAAGTCGCAAAGGAGCAGAGACGCAAAGTAAGAAATTAAGGAATTTGGCCCATCGATAATAGTCTAAAAACCTTTGCGACTTTGCGGCTTAGCGTCTTTGCGTTAAAACAATCAGATGAAATTTCGCTTCGTTTGGATCGGCAAAACCAAGGATAAAAATTATCGGTCGCTACAGGACGAGTATCTGCTGCGACTTTCGCATTTCGTAAAATGCGAAGTGGTTGAGATCCGCGATTCGGCCCCTCACGAAACAAAAGAAATAGAAGGCAAACGCATTCTCGAAAAATTGAATCAAAGCTCCTTTGTCTGTCTTCTCGATGTTTTGGGCCGTAAGATCTCTTCGCACGAACTGGCAAAGGAAGTTGAAAAATGGCAGAACACGGGAACGAAAGAGATCTCGTTCGTCATCGGCGGGGCCGACGGAGCATCCTCCGAAGTTGCGGCTAGAGCCGACACCATGCTATCGTTATCGTTTCTCACTTTTACGCATGAGATGGCTCGTGTGCTAGTGTTGGAACAATTATATCGAGCCTATACCATAATAAAGGGGTTTCCGTACCAAAAATGAGTAAATTGAACTTAGAAGAGATCAAGGAAAAACTGATCGCCGAACGCGAGCTTTTGATCGAAAAGCTGAAAGGCAACGACCTCTCCGTCGACGATGCAGAAACGCCTGATCCAGTCGATCTCGCGGTAAGAAACTATTCCAAGAACGTAATGCTTGCCGTCTCGGAAAACGAGAGTAAACAGGTCGTTCTGATAGATGAAGCCCTCTTGCGGATCGAAGATGACGAGTATGGACTCTGTCAGAATTGCGAAAAAGAGATCAATCCGAAGCGTCTCGCCGCACTTCCGTCAGCACGATTCTGCCTCGACTGTCAGGAACTTCAGGAAAAAGGACTGCTTGACGAAGAATAAACTCTGACCGATGTTCAGGTCCGTACAGAATTCCCTCCTTTCGCTGATCTATCCCCAGCAATGCAGAGTATGCTCGAACAGCGTCGACGATCTAAACGACGGTGTTTCGTGCAAAGAATGTTGGGATAATACCCGAATCTTCTCAGGCCGGGAGATGCTTTGCAACAAATGCGGAGCTTTGTTGGGCGAGAAAGCTGCTGACGTGGCGGTTCGATGCCTAAAGTGCGACGACTATCATTTTGAGCGAGCTCTTGCAGCCGGAGTTTACGAAAACGCCCTCGCTGCCAGCATAATTGAGGCAAAAACTTCACCTCATCTAGATCACAGAATACGTTCACTTATTCGAGGTGTAACGGAAAGAGAGCCCGGAATTTTTGCGGCACATCTTATCATCCCTGTACCACTCTCAAAACAACGCAAGATAGAGCGTGGCTTTAACCAGGCAGAATTGATAGCCATCGAAATTGGCCGCATCATTAGAAAACCTGTCGACACCGAAAGTCTTTCACGACAGATCAACACTCGTATCCATCGGGCAGGAATGGATCAAAAGGCTCGTGAATTGACCGTAAAGAACGCTTTTACAGTTCTAAGGCCCAAATTGGTCGCCGACAAGAATATTCTGCTTGTGGATGATGTCCTGACGTCCGGAGCAACCACATCTTCCTGTGCGAGAGCCCTAAAGAAACACGGCTCAGGAACCGTGAATGTCTTCACACTTGCCCGAGCCGTCCTGCATTGAAATTACTCTAATCCTGTAAAATCGAGATCGGTTATCTGACCGGAGACATCCTGCACGCGAGCTGCAAATCTGTACCGCTTGGAAGCAACGCTCAGCGTATAGGTTTGTCCGGTCGCAACCCCGTCAAACTGATAGACGCCAAAAGAACTGCTAGTTGCTGTTCGCCTTTGCCCAAGCGAATCCGTCAGGTTTACAACTGCATTTCTGAGCCCAAGCCCCGAAGGTGTAAGCACACGTCCAGAGATAGAAGCCTCTGCTCGTACAATACGCTGGATGGTGGCGTTCTCACCGACCAGATAAAGCTCGTTAGCCTCATCTTCTCCGAAGGCAACTATTCTGAAAGCGAGGTCAACCAAAACATTCTGCTGATTGTTATTCCAAAGAAATATCTCGCCTGAACAATAGTCGGCGTATATATAGCTGCCAGGAGGTAAGTTTCCTAGTGTCCCGCGATAAACAAATCCCCCGGTTATAGAGCATCGTCCCCCCGTATGGCCGTATTGAAAAATAGGGGGAGCATGAAGAATCGGCGTGGCTCCGCCGGCACACTGCGCCGGGTTTAGATTTGTACAGCCCGTACCTTCGTAGGCCCGCCAGCCGTAGTTTCCGCCAAGCGTTATGATATCTACCTCTTCGGTCAATCCCTGCCCGACGTCAGCGGCCCAAAGCTGCTGCGAACCGCCGCGGTCGAATGAGAAACGGTACGGATTTCTCATCCCGATCGCATAGATCTCATCGGCTCCCGGCGTCGCTCCGGCATACGGATTATCCGGCGGTATGTTGTACTGAGGCACTTGTGGAGGCGGCACGTTGTTGATATCAATACGGATGATCTTGCCCAGAAGCTGATTTATATTTTGCGCGTTGTTCGACGGATCGTTCGCGCTGCCGCCGTCACCGTGACCGGCATAAAGGTAACCATCCGGCCCGAATGCAACGGTTCCGCCATTATGATTTGAAAAGCTCGGATGCGGGATCGTTATGATGATCTTCTCGGTCGTGTCAGCCACGTTCGGATCAGCCGTCGAGGCCTGATACTCGGCGATCTGGATCGCACCGTCAGTTTGCCTAGTGTAATACACAAAAAACCGGCGATTCGTTGCGTACTGAGGATGAAATGCAAGCCCAAGAAGCCCTCGCTCACCACCCGATAGAACCCGTGACGTAATGTTAAGGAAGGTGGTCGGTGTGGTTGAACCAGGCTGCAGAACACGGATAATGCCGCCTTGCTGAACAATGAAGAGACGGTTCGTACCATCGCGAGCGCTGGTCATAAAGACCGGAGCACTCAACCCGCTCGAAATAAAAGGCAACAGTCTGATAGGCGGAACCGTTTGGGCAAAAATGCCCGAAACGACAAGGAAAAGCGTAAAAGCAGCTACAAAAAGTGATCCTGATCTCTTCATTTTACTCCCCTGGTTCGGTCTCGGCGAAAGGTCGTCGGGTCTGGTATCGGTAAGGTTTGAATTGCTTTATAGTTCACGACGGTGATCCATAAAGGAACTGAAAGTCTCACAATACACCTATCGCTGGCAGTTTAATCATGTTTAACCTGCTTTAATTGTAACGATTCGCCCACAAGTTGTGCAAGCGTATTCACATCCTATATTTGACCTTACCACGACCGCGGATATCTTCATCATTCCCAAGATTCTGAAGCCGCATTGTAACGTCCGCCGTCATTCTCATGTCTGCCGCGAGGCCTTTGTTCAAGTAAAAATGGCCAGCCGCAGCGATCATCGCCGCGTTGTCGGTCGAGAGATGCTTTGATGGGAAATAGACTGGCAAACCAAGCTTTCTGCCGGCTTCGTTCGCCGCTAGATTAAGGGCGAGGTTGCAGGCCACGCCGCCCGCGACGACCAGCGTTTTTGGCTCATTCTCTCGGGCTAGTTTTTCCATTGTACCCACCAGCGCCTTTATAACCGCAGCCTGAAAGCTGGCCGCCACATCCTTGATCTCTTGCGCAGCTTCCTCGCCCGGCTCGAGCGGTTTGATATCATTCTCGCGAAGATATCGGGCAACTGCCGTTTTCAATCCACTAAAACTAAGATCAAGACGTCCGTCCGAGATCTTTGCCTGCGGGAATTTTACCTTTTTAGGATCGCCTTCCTTAGCCAGCCTTTCGATTATCGGACCGCCGGGATAGCCGAGGCCGAGCATCTTCGAAACCTTGTCGAACGCTTCACCGGCGGCATCATCGCGAGTTCTCGACACAACTCTGTACAAGCCTTCTTCAGGGATCTCGAAAATATTCGTATGGCCACCGGAAACGATCAGTGCGAGTGCTGGGTATTCGATCGGTGGATTCTCAAATGCAACTGAATAAACGTGGCCCTCGATATGGTTTACACCTATGAACGGAATATCGAGAGCATATGCGAGCGATTTTGCGTAGCAAACGCCAACCAGCAGCGAACCGATCAATCCCGGCCCCTGCGTGACGGCAATTGCGTCGATGTCAGTAAATGAACACCCAGCCTGTGTGATCGCCTCGGCGACTATCTGCTCGATCTTTTCGAGATGTTCACGCGAAGCCAGTTCAGGCACAACTCCGCCCCACGGGCGGTGCATTTCGATCTGCGAAGCAATTATAGACGAGACGATCTCACGGCCATCGCGAACCACTGCCGCGGCTGTCTCATCACACGAGCTTTCGATACCTAAAGCCAACATTCTTCTAGCTTATCAAATGCCCGTGAAGAGCGTCGTTTCGTCAACAAAACAAAGTCCATTCCCAAACGGATCGCGTGCATAAAACGACCGCTCGCCCCATGGCCGCACTTGGATCTCATCGGACGGAGAACCGTGGATATCTGATCGTTCTAGACATCCGAGTTCCTTCGCCCGGGTGAAAAACGTCTCAAGGCTCGCAACGGAAAAGTAGATGTGATCGCTGATCGGTGACCCACTATTCTCGATCACCGCGAGTATAACTGCACCGCATACAAAATACTGCCTACCGCGATGGATCGCACGGCCTTGCTCGTCAAGAAGGCGTTGATAAAAGGCTACCGCCCGGTCAAAATCGGTTACCGGAATGAAAATTCGAAATATTGATGCCGAGCTTGCCATGGCGTTGTTTTCCCCCAAATGCTTTATTTCGTTCTTGAGCGTAAAATAACATTATAGGTTTCAAAAGATGAAAGACCGCCTAAATAAAACCGATTTCCTCCGATTTTTGTCATGTCCGAATGAATTCTGGCTGAAGCTGCGTATGCCGCTGCTTTTCCAAACGCCAACAACACTCGAATATGAACATCTTCGAGAACAGGGCTACGCGGTTGAGCGATACGTCAAGAAACTGGAACAATTTCAGCCAAATGAAGAAAGGTCGGTAGATTTTCAGCGGGTGTTTCAAACTAACGACCTCTATGCCAAAAGCGACATCGTCGTCACCAATAAAGAAACGGGCATTCTCGACATTTATGAAATTAAAAGCTCTGGCTCGGTCAAACCCGAGCATCTGGACGATGTTTCATTTCAGAAGATCGTTGCAGAACGATGCGGCTTTTCGGTTGGCCGATGCTTCGTAATAACAATGAATGGCGAATATGTTCGCCACGGCGATATCGATCCTGAGCAACTGTTTGTCATCAAAGATGTTACTGAGGACATCTTGGCCCTGGCTCCTACAACCGAAGATCAGATCAAGGCTGCAAGGGCGTATGCTGATTCGGAGCCTGTTGCTTCGCTCGTAGATTACTGTACTGATAACAAACTCGATTGCCGTTTCATTAAGCTTAACTTTCCTAATCTTCCTGATTACACCGTCTTCGACATCGCTTTCTTAAAGAACGACAAGCGCCGCGAATTGCTATCTCAGGGAATTGTCGCTATCACTGACGTCCCGGACGACTTCCCGCTATCAAAAAAACAGCAGGTCCAGGTTTCCGCCGCAAAATCCGGAGAGACAATGATCGATAAGCAGGAGATCGCGAACCGCATAGAAGCATGGGAATATCCACTCCATTTCCTGGATTATGAAACGTTTGCCTATGCGATACCGCAGTTCGAAGGCGTTCGCCCGTTTCAGCAGATGTGCTTCCAATATTCGCTTCACACGATCGATCGCCCTGGCGCCGCTCCGAGGCATTCTTACTTCCTTTCTCGCGGTGAGGATGATCCGCCAAGGGCGATGGCAGAAAGCTTGCGTGACGCGATGTCAGGCGGGATCGGGACGGTTCTCGTTTGGTATGAAGCGTTTGAGAAGACCCGAAACAGCGAGATGGCCGAGATGTTTCCCGATCTGGCCGAGTTTTTTAACGAAGTTAATACCAAGACGTACGATCTGATGAAGATCTTTGCGGATAAACTGTACATTCATCCAGATTTCAAAGGCAGGAGTTCTATTAAAAAGATACTGCCCGTACTTGTTCCCGAATTGAAATACACTGACCTCGGCATTGGCGACGGCCTGACGGCGACGATAAGCTGGTATCGTGCCGTAAAATGGGATCACATGGCTTCCGCCGATAGAGAGCAGATCTTCGAGGACCTCGAGAAATACTGCGAACTCGATACGATCGCTATGGTCAGGATCTTTGAGGAATTGCTCGCAACCCTCGATCCGGCGGCGAGACAGTGTCTATCAACTAGTCGGCGAGCCAGCGCTCTGCACTAGGTAAGCTAGTGAAGTACTTCAGGTTGAGTCCTCGGTTATTGGCGACGAGTTCCGCAAATTCACTTTTCTCAGCATCAAAATGTTGAGCGAAAAAAGCGAATTTCGTTCCTGTTCGTGCCATAAACGCAACCTCCGTGACTATACGAAATACATCTTGTGTATCAAGCGATCGTGATATCTGCTTCTCGATCAGGACCCTCGTATATTCACGCATGTTGTGCATTCGGATTATCTCACCCCAATAGCGTTTTGCTATCTCGTAATTGTTCGCCTCTCCTCGAAGCGAAACATAAAGATATGCCGGACGATGTTCGAAACGCAGTTCGTAAGGTTTTTCTTCACTCTTACCTATCATAAGAAAAACGCCGCACGAGGCGGCCGTAGTTATATAGATCATAGGTGGTTTGTTTGGTTGACTGTGTTAGGTAGGTAACATAGGAATATCAAAAGGGCCGCAAACCTGTCAGTTCGTGACCCTTTATCGTGATAGCTAAATTAGAGGCGAATTTATACTGTTTCCTGAACCTGATCTGCTCCTAGAGCTTCGAGAGCAGCGGCCGCTTTTTTGGATTGACGACTCACCGCATCGAGTACTTTGCGGCCAGTCAGAACGATGCAATTTATCTTTATACGGCGATTACGGCCAGTCGATTCAGGATCCGTGTAGTCGTAATCGAAAGAGTATAGATAATGTCCAGTCGACAATTTCTTGCAAACGTCCTCGGGAAGGTGAAAAAGAAATGCGTCGGCGTAATGGCCGAGGCCCTCATCTACGTAGCCAATTTTTTCCCCCTCAGGTGTGTCGAGGTGTACAGGAACCATTTCAACTGCATCGCAAATTGAGTAGAGATCGGCCAGAACTTGGCGGCGTTTGATAGCAAGGGGGCTGTATGTCATAACTCAGAATAGCACTTTCTTCGGCTTTCGCCCTGATTTTATTTTGTTTTCACCATATTGATGCCATTTAGCCGGCGTCAAATAAATAAAAAGGTGCTCTGATCTTTCGATCAAAGCACCCTTTTTAACTATTCGCGTTGCGATTAGATTTAGTAGCGACCGCCGCCGCCATATCCACCACCACCGCCACCGCCGTAGCCGCGATCACGGCCACCGCCGCCACCACGTCCACCACCGCCGCCACCGAATCCACCACGCTTTTCCTGTGGCTTAGCTTCGTTGACTTTAAGTTCACGACCGTCTACTTCTTTACCGTTGAGCTGGGCGATAGCTGCTTCGCCATCAGCCTGCGATGACATTTCGACGAAGCCGAATCCGCGTGAGCGGCCGGTTTCGCGGTCTTCGATGATGTTTGTTGATTCGACTGCACCGATGGCTCCAAAGAGGTCATTAAGATCCTGGTTGGTTGTGCCGAAGGAAAGATTTCCTACGTATAATTTCATTGACATTGTTTTATTTACCTTTTTCCCTTTTCGGGAATTCTAAAGAAGCGTCGAATCAAGTGGTCTTGTGTTAGATAGGATCTAATACGCGAGAACGGGTTCGGATACTCAAAAAATCAGAGAGCAAAAACTTCTATTTATCTAACTGGGCCTGCTCTCAAACTTATCCAAAAACCGTTAAAGACGAAGCGCGAAACCCATGCGGGCCGCGAGAGAAGGATTAACATTTATTATGATGCACGTTCTCCGAAGTAATAGCAAATTGTTTTTAAGGTATCTCTCAAGCTAATATATTCTAAATCAATGAGCACTCAAGGCGTTACAAACCTGCTGATCGAATTGTCCAATGGCAAACGGGAGGTCGTCGACGAGTTACTGCCGCTGATCTACGACGAATTGAAGCGTATCGCCGCCAACTACCTCCGCCGCGAGCGCCGCGATCACACGCTCCAGCCCACTGCTCTCGTCAACGAAGCGTACATGAAAATGATCGACATCACGCAGGTGTCCTGGCAGAATAAGGCCCATTTTGTGGGGGTTGCAGCCAATCAGATGCGGCGAATCCTCGTTGATCATGCCCGCCATCACAACGCTCAAAAACGCGGCGGCGAGTTTCACATCATGACCCTCAACGAAGAGATCGACGCATCCGACGAACAAAGTGCCGACCTCATCGCACTCGACGACGCCCTGACCGAACTCGCCAAAATGGATCCCGTAAAAGCCCAGATCGTCGAACTAAGATACTTCGGCGGCCTGACCACGGACGAAACTGCCGAAGTCCTCGGCGTCTCTTCTATTACCATAAAAAGACATTGGAAGATGACAAAGGCATGGCTTTATGGCCAATTGACGAAAAGCTAGAGCGTTTTTCAACGCGATCCCCTGATACCAAAATCAAAGCACTTCCGCCTTAACAGATGACGGACGGTAATCGTTCGATATTCATACTTAGGAGATACTGCAATGATCAATCATGTTTCTATCGGAGTTAATAACCCTGAACACGTCGCTAATGTTATTGCTGAGCTTTGGGGCGGTTATGCTATGCCTTTTCCGCCGAGTCCGGGTGGGTTTGTTGTCTTTGCGGATGACGGTCGCGGAACGATGATCGAGCTTGTGCCTTCGGACGTTCATATTGTCCCAGGAATTGGCTTTCCCGACGAGGAAGGTTTTACACAGGGGACGCCAACCGAGGACTTTGAGGGAACCTTTGTACCGGGCAACGAGCGATCACTGTTCGGTTCGGTTCACGTCAATATCAATTCCCCGCTTGACGAAGAGACGATCAAATCGATCGCCAAACGCGAAGGCTGGCGTTGCTTCACCGCAAATCGCGGCGGCGGAATTTTCCAGCTCATCGAATTCTGGATCGAAGACCGCTTCATGCTCGAGGTCAACACACCAGCGATGACTGAGGTCTATCAAAATCTTGCGACTCCGGAAAACTGGGCTAATTTCCTCCAAACCCCGCTCCCACCGAAGTACGCGGCGAATTATGCTGGACTGGTTGCCTAATTCTGTTCTTAGCAGAAATAGCACACAGATTAGAACAGATAAAAACGGATTTACACGGATAATATTTATTTATATGGCATCCGTGTGAATCCGTTCGATCCGTTTTATCTGTGTTCTATTCTTATTTCATTGCACCACGATCAACTAAATAACTGCACTTTCCAAATACGTTAACGTCGCATCATCAACATCCAGTTCAGCCTCGATGCCGTATGGGATCGTGATATTGTCGCGAATATGTCCTAACGAGAGACCGTAAATAAGCGGCTTTCCGAGGTCTCCGAGACGGTCTTTGATGACATCCAGAACCGGTTGCGCGGTCTTCCCGGCCGACGCACTCGTGTCTTCGAAAACGCCGAGGGCGATGCCTGCAACTGCCCGCAGGTCAACACTTTGCCGGAGCTGCGTCAACATTCGGTCAATGCGGTAAGGCGGTTCGTTCACCTCCTCGATGAACAATATCTTGCCTTTGAGATCTGCCAGAGCGTATTTGGTTCCGGCGAGGGCGGAAAGGAGCGCGAGATTGCCGCCGATCAGACGGCCGCGGCATTTGCCTTTGTTGATGACCTCAGTTCGATAAAATGGCGATTCTTTGGCCATATTGAACTCAGAAACCCCTATTTTATAAGGCGAACTCGGTCTGCTGATAACATTGAGCAGATGGCCTTTTGTGTAATCAGGATACTGCGAAGAAGCCACCGGGCCGTGAAATGTGACGAGCCCGCAGTTCTGGTGGATCGCGAGATGAAGTGCCGTAATATCCGAGAATCCGATAAGTATTTTCGGGTTCTTGCGAATAAGCGAATAGTCGATATCAGGCAGTAAACGCGGTGCCCCGCCGCCGCCACGCACGCACCATACGGCTTTTATCGCCGGGTCGCTGAATGCCCAATGCAGGTCACTGAGCCGTTCTTTATCGGTTCCCGATAGAAAACCATTTATCCCGCGAGCAAACTTCCCCACTACCGGCTTAAAGCCCAGGTCCTCGATATTCTTGATAGCCCGTTCCCAAGTCTCAGCCGTAACCCCACTAGCCGGAGCAATTAGCCCGACCGCATCCCCCGGCAAGAGCCGTTTGGGTTTGATCAGTTTTGGCCGTTCTGCGCTCTTTCCCGTCATTGTTTGTCCGAGTAGCGGAAGGGCGGCTGCGCCTTTTATCAGATCTCGTCGGTTCATACTTTTCCACAAATTATACCGCAGATCTTTCCACGCATGCGGAACTTTTTCGCTTAATGCGAAACCCCAAATGTTTTCAGGAATCTCCGCTTTATTACCTGTTTTTTGCTGGCATAGAAAGCGGTTTTTTGTGATATCGAACGCCCCGGCGTTCAGTTGGGATAACCATGCGTTGACGCGGGTTCGATCAAGCTATGATCATTGTCGAATACTACATAAAAGGCGAATCCGAAAAGCACGCGAGATATTTTTCCACTCGTCTCGCTGCCCGCAATTTTGCCTGCTCCTAAAAAGCGATCCCGCCTGCGCCGGGATCCGCGTCATCAGTTAACTCCGAATATAAAATTCTATATGCTTTGGTGGAGCGGTTTTCCGTGTTCGGTGAAGTAGTTTACCGAGATTGGTAGAGGTATTTGAGAGATTGGTCAAACGTGTTTTTAGAGCTAATTCGGCCTGAAATTCATCTCTTCCCCGTCTTTTCCATCTCCGATCTCCCCCGTCACCGCCGTCCGCTCCGCCGCCGCCGTCCGCCCCTCTCCGCCGCGACCGCCACGACTGGAGCGCGGGCGTCCCGCTTGCCATGAGGGCAAAGCCCGAAAAACTGGCCGGGGTTCCACGCACTCTATCGAAACCAGTCGAGCCAAATCCCCAGCGCTTCACGCCGCTTTCGCGACGTTGGCAAGCGGGACGCCCCGCGCTCCAGTCTTCTGATACTTTTTTCCTGTCCTTCTCGCCTTAACTATCGACGGCGGATATCGCTGTTTGGAATTCATATATTGGGAGAAGCGATCATGCAAAAATTATTTTTATTCGCAGCAACAGTGATCCTAGCTTTATCGGCGACGGCTTTTGCCGACGTCAAGATCAAGACGAAACAGACAATGTCCGGCCAGACGTCGGAAAATACAACTTCTATTAAGGGCAAGCGGACGCGGACCGAGATGATGGGCGGCGTGATGGTGACGATCACGCAGTGTGATATCGGGCGTGATCTGCAGCTTAATCCGGCGATGAAGACCTATATGGTCAACACCTATGAAGACGCACAGCCAGTCAAGCCAGCCGAGCCGACGACGACGAAATCGACCGAAGTAACAAAAGGCGGCACGATGTTCGTGACGACGACGATCAGGGATACCGGCGAACGCAAACAGATGTTCGGCTTTACGGCACGGCACATCGTGCAGACGATCGAGACCGAGACATCGGCGGATGCCTGCCTTCCGACCAAGTCGAAAATGGAAATGGACATGTGGGTCATTGACGCCGAATTCGCATCGGGCTGCACCACCGAGCGAACCTATAGGCCATATAAGAACGGCAAATCAGGCGGCTGTCAGGATAAGATCGTGCCGAAAACGATCGGTTCGGCAAAATCGGGTTATCCAGTGTGGCAGAAAATGACATCCTTCGATGCGAACGGCAAGGAATCGTTCTCGACCATTTCAGAGGTCGTCGAATTGTCAAAAGCGACGCTCGACCAGGCACTTTTCGAAGCCCCGAGCGACTATCGCGAAGTGAGCGACGCGGCCGCGATGTACGCTTCCGCCAGTAGTAGCAGTAGCAGTGGGTTGAGTTATGGCGGCGATCCCTACGGAGCAAAGGTAAATGCACCTTCGTCTGGGATGACTTCGAGCATCATGAATGCCAAATCAAATCCGGTTCCGACACCGCAATCTGACGCTCCGGCAAATGTGGGTGCAAAAAAACCTGGAACGATCCGTGTCGGAGTCTCGGTCAAAACCACTGCCGTCGGCGAAGGCATCACGGCAAATGATCTGAGTGCGGCGATCCAGAATACGCTCGGTACATATTTGAAAGGCACGAAGATCGAGATCGTTCCGCTTGAGGCAAAACTCGCGGCGGCTCTGACGGGCGAAGCGAAGGAAAAGGAATGCGATTTCGTCCTTTACGCAGCCGCAGCTCATAAAAAAGGCGGCGGCGGCGGTTTTGGGTTCGGCAAGGTGCTCGGCCAGGTCGTCGGCCAGACCGGCATCGGACATACGGGAAGCGTCGCCGGAAATATCGCCGGACAGGTCGCAACGACGGCGATCGTCACCGCAACGTCTATGTCTGGCAATGTGAAATCAAAAGACGAACTCACGCTCGATCTGAAGCTTCAGTCGCCTGCCGACAATAGCTCGCCGCTCGCGAAGCAGTTCAAGGCGAAAGCCAAATCGGACGGCGACGACATCGTATCTGCCGTCGTCGAACAGGCCGCCCAGGCGATCCTCGACGCGATCGGAAAGTAGGTCGGAACCGCCTGCGTGAGCGGGCGGTAGGGAGGTGGCTTGAATTCACCGTAAGTCGAGCGGGGCTCGTCGGTTTTGACAAGAATGTTAATTTCGATACCCGTCCGTTCCGCCCGCTAACGCAGGCGGTTCTGACCCAGGAGAAATCATATGCTTAGAGATTATGTTTTAGCTTTATTTATTGTTGTTGTTATCGGCGTTATAACCGCCTTTTCACAGGACACGATCACGAACTCAGACCTCGTCGGAATTTGGCGAACGGGCGGGATGTCGATGCTTGCGGATCGGAATACGGTCACAGGCTCCACGACGCCGAGCAACGGACATACGTTGAAATTCGTTTTCAGACCCGACGGGCGTTTCGAATTTGTGGGCTATTTACAGTCCACCATGTATGGCTGCAAGACCGATCTATTCAACGACAAACAGGGCCGCTGGCGGCTCGACGGCTCGCAGCTCACGTTGAACCTGACGAAGAACTACTGGAAAAACACATATAGCTGCTCGCCGGCATCGAACAAGGAGAAGAACTACGTTCTCGACCCCGAGGTCTATGAGCTGCGAACCAAGGTGGACGAATACGACAAACTTTACATCTGCCTCGCAAACGCGAAAGGTGAAACCTGCTACCGGCGAGAAAAAGAATAAGACCGAACCGCCTGCGTAAGAGGGCGGTACGAACTTGGATGATACTTTTTGATCGCGGAATCCGCATTACTAGTTGAGAGCGGTCAGTTTTGACGTTCCGGGATGTTTACAGACGGCGAAGTTATCTTTTCATTAGCCTTCAATTTATACACTTCAGTTAGCCCTACATATTCCATCCATACACCGCAAAAAATAACTTCGCCGCCTGATACCTTACAGGCGGCGTTTTCGCTTTTCTTTGCGGAGGACTTGGGTTCTATGTATCGCACATCTATTCGCAAGATCGCAGTTATTTTTCTTTTCTCAGTCACCCTGCTCGCGGCGATCCCGATCGATGCCCAGAAAAAGGCGGCCGGCAAAGGCAGCTCCGGCAGTTGGGGGCCGCCGAAAGCCCAAGGCTGCCAGGGCGGCTGGCGCGGAGTTGTGCGGATCAGAAAGACTTTGAACGACTCGCTCTCGTCCGACGAGCCGGGCATTCGCAAGGATATCGACCGTATCAAGCACGTCGATTCGCGGAAATACACGTACACCGGAACGGCGATCATCGACGGTTCAGACCCGAAAAATACGACCGTCAGAGCAAAGGTCGCCTTCACTGACGACGATAAGAAATGGGGCGAAGAGCGGGTTTTTGATACCTGCAATTCCCGCGAGAGCGGCCATTGGTTCATCATCGAGGGCACCGATAATCAAATGACCGAGGCGAAGGTGGAAGGTCCGGCTTCGTCATTTAACCTGACGGTCGATGAGTTGAGCGGAAATTACAGCTTTAACGTGAAACTCCCGACAGCGACGGGCACTTTCAAACGCGAAGAACACGTTAAACGCACCGGCCACTGCCAGGCAAAGAACAACGAGCCTTACGACAGAACGACCAACGAGCCCTTTAAGATCGAGGGCGAAAGCGTCTCGGTTTACGAAAAATTCGACCCGAAGACACCCGACCAGATCTCGGGCTCAAAATCATGGGGCGACGATGGCAAGGGACAGGTGCGAGGCTTCGTCTATACCGCGACTTGGCGGTTCACACGTTGCCCGGCGGAATTGCTAGTTACCGACGTTCGATTTGAGCATATGAAGTTCCCGACCTGGGATAATTACGTCGAGATCACCGACGAGATCGGCACCATCGACGGCAATCTCGTCAAGGTCAAAGCAAACGTTCTAAATCTCTCAAGCGAATCGAAGTTTGCCGAGATCACCTTCAAGGAAACCTACAAAGGCGACAAATGGGACGGTGCGCGGCCCGATTACCCGCTGCACGAATCGGTCTCGATCAAACTCGAGGCCGGCGAGGAACGCGAGGTCGAGGTTTTATGGAACACGCAGGGTTTCGCGTGGTTTGACGACGGCCGCCCGCGATACTTGCAGCGTGTGAAGGTCGAGGCCTGGGAAGATTTCAAAAAGAAAGATGAGATGACCAAAAACCTCAAGATCAGCCCGAAACCGTTGGTCATCGTAGGCGGCATCTGGACCGACCCTAAGATCGTTGAGCTATATCAAAACCTGCTCACCATTTCGCACAGCTACGGCTGGAAAGCCGAACGGGTGATCGATATTTCGAGCAAAGGCAAGATCAACACAGAGGGCACGCCGGGGCCGGTTCGCAAGAGCAAGTCTGTCTTTGAAAACGCCGACAATCTGGGCAGCTACGTCCAAAAGATCCAAAGGGACAACAACGCGTGGCACGTCGATATGCTCGCACATTCGACCGGCGGTCTGGTCGCGCGGCTGTTCGTCCATCGGCAAGAGGTGTGGCCCGACGGATTCCCCGTCGTCAAGCACCTGATGCTGCTTGGCGTTCCGAATTTAGGCGTACCGTGCGCCGATTCGCTGAATCTGAATGATGCATTCGACCGCTACGCGATGACTGCCAAAGAGCTGATGCCCGACGAGATCGCTCGATTCAATCAATATGTGACGCAGCGTAAAGGAACGAAATTCTCAGCGCTCATCGGTGATTCCGTCCCGCTGCTCTGCGCAAGCCCGACATGGAACGATGGGTTTGTCTCGGTAGAATCTGCGAAATTCGGCATCGACGATTTTGCGATCACCAAGGACATTCACCCCAAACTCATCGAGCCGATCCATTTTGGCGAGTTCATAAAACCGCACATCGTGACCGGCCCGCGTGGAACTTATCCGCTGCCCGTTGTTTCAGCCGAAGGCGGCCATGACGGCAGAGAGAAAAAATAATTTTTCGTGGACTGATACCTATTTCACACAGAATCCGCTTTGCATATCGAGGAGATCTAATATGCGACGCGGATTCAATATTTTTCAGCAATTTTTGGCTTTATCAATAGCTCTTTCGCTTTCGGCTTCGAGCTTTGCACAGGCGAAGAAACCAGTGTCGAATACGGCGGGAAAACCGACGGCGGCAGCGACCTGTTCGGGTGCGTGGACCGGAAATATCACCTATTCCAAAAGGATCTCGTCCCGCAATGAGAAAACCGTCGACCGGGTCAGTACCCGCGGCAAGGACAAGAAAAAGTGGGAAATGAATTACCGCTACAAGGCGTCCGTCGCTGTTCTGGAAGCTCCCGAACGAGACGGTTCGACCATCGGAAAAGCCTCGATCGAGCACAAATTCTCTTCGATCGATAAAACAACCGCCGAAGAGAAGAATTCCTGCGATCAGGGCAAAACGTGGCAGGTGATGAAGGGCAATTTCGAAACAAAGACCGAAGCTCGCGGCCAAGCCGGAAATCAGCCCGCACTCGCCTACATTGGGGTAAATTCGGACGGCACGTACAGCGTCGGCATCGGTATTCAATCGATCCAAGGAATCATCTCGGGCTCTGAAAAGTCGTCATACTCAGGCCAATGCAAGCCCAAAGAGGGTAAGTCGATCACGATGCCTGACACGCCGACCACAGTCCAGGGCAATTCGATGAATTCGAGCGGCCGTGATCGGATCGATCCGAAAGATCCGAATAACATTTCGGGCAGTTGGACACAGACCTTTGGTGACACGACCGAAACGATGACCTGGAGTCTCAAAAAATGCGGATCACCGCTGCGGATATCGGATCTGCAGTTCGAGGATATGAAATTCCCGAATTGGAATGACTGGCAGGAAATAACCGAGCAAACCGGTACGACCGACGGGAATTTTGTAAAGATAAAGGCGAAGATCCTCAACACATCAGGCGAGACGAAGTACGCCGATATTCGATTTAAGGAAACGTACAAGGGCGACAAATGGGACGGAGCTAAGCCCGACGCTCCGCTTGAGGACAGCGTCCGCTCGGTTCGCGTTGATGCTAACAGCGAGGAAACGGTCGAGATGGTATGGGATTCGAGTGGGTATTCGTGGTTCGACGACGGCCGCCCGCGGCTCGTTCAGCGGATAAAAGCAGAGCTCGAAGAGAACGGCAAGAAGGTTGACGAAAAGACCGAGAATCTCAAGGTCGCTCCGAAGCCCGTCGTCCTCGTTCACGGCCTATGGAGCAACTGGTCAAGGGCTTGGGGAACATGGCAGAACATCCTAACGACGTCGCATTCCTACGATTGGAAAGCATTCGCGGTCGGCGAAAAACCTGAACACGGCATTATGAACACCGGAACGGAATTTATGTCGACGAACCCGACGAACTCAATCGCTCAGAACGCGTATCAGTTGAGCAATTATGTTCGTTACGCCCAGGAAGACCGCAACGCCTGGCATGTAGACATCGTTGCACACTCGATGGGAGGCCTGATCGCCCGCGATTATATCCACAGCATGATGGAGCCGCTCGACACGGATCCGCGGCCTCGCGTCAGCCATCTGATCATGCTCGGAACGCCAAATCTAGGCAGCCCTTGTGCCGATCTGCTTGACATCGGGTTTGACCTGTTCGGTGAAAAGGTCCAGGCGGTGAGCCAACTGCGGCAGGACTTTGCTGAGGAATTCAATCGAACGACGACCGAGCAGCGAGGCGTGAAATTCTCCGCCCTCGCCGGCAACTCCGTGCCGTTCAGCTGCAAATGGTCGGGTGAAGGCGATGGCGTCGTGCCCGTCAGATCGGCCCTGTGGACGGTGAAAGATACCGGATTGACCAGCAGTATTCATACGGAAATGACCGGAACCAAGGATTTCACTAACTTTGTAAAACCGCGTCTCGCGATCGGGCCCAAAGGCGATCACAACCCGGCAATGCCGAGCGTCCAACGCTAGAATCCGATGCGTTTGAGCAGATCGTCAAACCGCGGGTCGCCGTGGAGGGTTTTCAGGCGGCGGCCCACTTTTACTAGGGTGAGCCAGTTCGAGCGCTCCTGATAGGCACGCTCGAGCCAGTAAAAGGCCTTGTCTTTTTCATCCAGGCCGGCGTAAACGACGGCTGGCAGAAAGGCAGAAACCTCTTTTTTCAGGACCTTGGCCTCGAGTTCCGCAGCGATCTTTCGGGCCTCGGCACTGCGGCCGGCGACACCGTACACGTGGCCGATCGCCATGTCCGTCAGCGGGTCGCCCGCAAGCTGCTTTGATCGCTGAAACGATGAGATCGATTGATCATATTTTCCGCGTTCGAGATAGATCTCGCCGAGTACAAGGTGGGCACGCGGATAATTGGGATCTCGGGCGAGGACCTGGCGGATCTGTACTTCGGCTTCATCAAGACGTCCGGCGATGTATAAAGCCCAAGCCGTATTTGAGGCAATTGTCATCGAAAGCGGATCGAGCTGCTGGGCGATCCTGAGTTCGTTCAGAGCCTCATCCGCCCGGCCCAACGCGACGAGGGCGTTGCCATAACTGTAATGTGCCTCAGCATTATTCGGCGAAAGCCTGATCGCTTCTTTGTATTCGGTTTCAGCTCCCGCAAAATCCCAGTCCCAAACAAATTTTATCGACGCTAGCGGAACGTGGGCGGAACCCAGCGACGGGTCGATCGCCAGTGCTTTCATCGCAGCCGCTTTGGCGAGCGGATAAGCTTCCTGAGGCGAATGGGTCCCAAAGGCCGGAGCCATCCGATACGAAAGGGCTAATCCCTGATACGCGAGAGCATAATTCGGGTCGAATTGGATCGCCTGCTTATAGAAATCGATGCTCTCATTCGTGCCGGCCGGCGTACCTTTTTGGCGGCTGTATTCAGCTTTGAGGTAAAGCGAGAACGCCTCGTTGTTGGCGGTGTAACTTCTCGGCTGTCCGGATGTGACGGTATCGGCCTTTAATTGGAGCTTTTCAATTGTGAGCTTGGTCATCTCGCCTTGAAGAGAAAGCATCTTGTCGGGCGTTTCAATGAAGAACATTGAGAACAGCACCTTGCCGTCCGCTACGTTGACGTGCTGCAGGTTGAGCGAGAATCCATCGTCGCGTCGCGTTAGCTTTCCGGTCAAGACGCTCTCCACGCCGAGTTCGCGGCCGATCGCCTGCCCGTCGAGGTTATTCTTTTTGAGCGGTGCGATCGATGTGCGGGTGACCGGACGGATCTCCGGATATGAAGCTAATTGCAGTGTCAAGGCATCACTCAGGCCGTCCGAGATGTAGTTGTTGGCATCGTCACCCGTCTCATTCTCGAATGGCAGTACCGCGATCGAACGCGGTGCTCCCTGCATCTGACGAAGTGCGATCTGCTGACCAGGCTGGAACGAAAAACTAAGTATCCCCGAAAAATATCCGATCGTAATAAGTAAACTCAACGCTGCCACAACCGCAATACCGATCCGATGCCGCCGAAAGAAAGCCGGAGCGAACTCCATCGTGTTGCTGTCGCCCAAGGGCTCGGTCACCGCTTCGGAGATATGATACGACGTATCGAACGGAAGTTTTTGGTCATTTACCCTAACCCTGCCGTTGAAGATCTCGCGGTGTGTCGCGGCAATTATCCGTTTAAAGCGGGGGTCGTTGTGGAGCGGTTGGAGATTGGGCTCGGTACCAACCCAAACAAGCCAGGCATCGCGTTCGTTGAGGGCTGTCTCGAGATAATAAAAGCCCTTGTCAGTCCGTCCCACCGCAAAATTTGCCATGCCAAGAAAATACGGCTTTACAAATTCCGTTCTAGACCGAGCCTCCATCGAGTCCGCGAGCTTTTTAGCCTCTTCGAGACGTCCCGCACGCTGATACGCGAAACACAGGTGATATTCAACCAAAGCGGCAGATGGCATCATCTCGTTGCCGCGAGCGAGCGCTTCGATACCTTCCTCGTGGCGGCCGAGAAAACTGAGTGCGTTGCCTCGCTGCAGGTGGCCTTGCGGATAATTAGGATCGATCGAGATCACTTCATCAGCCTTCACCAACGCCCTATCGTACTGGCCGGTTTGGTAGTAGTACCAGACCATCAGGATTTTCGTCCGCAGCGACATCGGGTCAAGCTGCTCCGAAAGTTCCATCTGCTCGATGCCTTCGTCAAAGCGGCCATTGCCTATCAAAAGAGCGCCATACCATTCGCGGGCCAGGGCGTACTTCGGATTCAGGGATATCGAGCGAAGAAAACTGGTCTCTGCAGGCCCATAGCGAAATTCATTATTCAGCAGCAAACCGTTGGCGGCGTGAGCTTCGGCAAGCTCAGGCTCGATGGCCAAAGCGGAATGCACATAGTCCCAAGCGTTCCTGTACGCTTCGACGGTTGGGATCAAGCCATATATTCCGGCCCAGATGTAGAATTCAGAGATCGCACTGTGGGCTTGAGCGTAGTTCGGATCGATATGCACCGCGGCCTTGTAAGCTTCGAGCGCCTTTGGAAGTGATTGAGACGTGAACTGATTCCAATAAAATCGCCCGCGAAGATAAGCCTCGTGGGCCGCAGGGTCGTTGGTACTCCGTTTCGATAGTTTCTCGTGGTCCTTTCCGGTCAGATGCGGAATGAGCGCATCAGCGACCTGTCGCGAGATCGCGTCTTCTAGAGCAAGGACGTCAGTTAGATTTTCATCAAAATGGCCAGCCCAGATAGCCGAACCTTGTTTTACGTCAAGCAATTGCAACGAGATTCGCAGCCGTTCGCCAAAGCGGCGAATGCGCCCATCGAGGACGAAATCGACGCCAAGTTCCATTCCTGCTCGAAACGGATTGATCTGATGTTCGTTGTAGCGGGTTATCGAACTTGTCGGACGGACGGTCAACCTGCGAACCCTCGTCAACCGGGAAATTATCGCATCCGCAAGCCCTACCATCAGGTAGGATTCGTCCGTGGTCTCAGATCCGGTTGGCCCGAGCAGACTCAGGGGAAGAACAGCGACCAAAGTATTCTTCTCAGCCGACGGCGATACCGAGACCTTGGTACTCGACGTATAGAAGGTACTCGACGTATAGAACGTGGGGATCTGGACATCGTCGCCGTTCAGATGGCGTTCGATGTCCTCGCGGAATTCCGCGACAGTGGCGTACCTCTCGCCCGGTTCCTTTCGCAGGGCCTTTGTGATAATGCTGTCGATGTTGCCTCGCAGCAGATCAGCAAGCCTCTCAGGCGAGTCCGTGTCGAGATCTGGAATGCCGGTCAATGTTGGAGCCGCCGGGTTGACCCTGACAACCGGCAAGTCGGGATCGGGGCTGCCGGCCGCAACGCTCGCGAGATACGGCTCTTCGTCGCAGATCGCCCTTGCGATGTCGTGCGGCAAGCGGCTTTTTATTTTATACGGGCGATGAGCCGTCAGCAATTCGAACAGGATCACGCCCAGGCTGTAGATGTCAGTTGCGATCGTCACCTTTTCGCCGCGAACCTGCTCCGGGCTCGCGTAATCGACCGTCATCATCCGAAGAGCCGTCGCTGTCGGCTGCAAGGTGTCCGAAGCCAATTCCGGATCGAGAAGCTTTGCGATGCCAAAATCGAGCAGCCGCGGGCTTCCGTCATGAGCGATAAAGATATTTGACGGCTTTAGATCGCGGTGAATGATAAGCTTTTGATGAGCGTATTCGACCGCCTCGGTCACGCGGCAAAAAAGCTGAAGCCGCTCGTTAAGGGACAAGCGGTTCTTATCGCAATAGCGATAAAGCGGCAGGCCGTCGATGAACTCCATGACGAAATACGGACGTCCGTCATCAGTCGTGCCGCCGTCGATCAGGCGGGTGATAAATGGGTGGTCCAGGGCAGCGAGTATCTGGCGTTCGTTGCGAAATCGCTTAAGGACAAAATCGGTGTCGATGCCGCGTTTTACGACTTTGAGAGCTACACGAAGACGAAATTCCCCATCCGCCCGATACGCCTCATAGACGGCTCCCATGCCGCCGCGGCCGATCTCACGTTCGATGCGGTAATTGCCGAGCAGTTTCCCGACCATCGGGTCGTCATCGCTTTCGTCGAGCAATGCTTGCAAAACCCCGCTTTTGGCACTGTCATATAACGGCTGTTCAATAAAGCTGCTCGCGTCTTCGAACTGATCGAGAAGCTTTTCGACCTCAACTCGCAACTCGTCGTCGCCATTCGCCGACGCTCTGAGAAATTCGTCGCGCGCAGCCGTATCGAGCTCCAAAGCCTCGTGAAAGATCTCTTCGATTTGCCGCCAACGTTCAGGAGTCATTGCTGTCGATCGACCTGCTGTACCTTTTACAGCATTCTATAACATCTTTAGTAACCACTAAAATACACGAAAAAACACTAAGAAGAGTTTCCCCTTTTTAGTGCTTTTTCGTGATATTTCGTGGTTAAAGGACTCTTAGGGCTTTCCGCCTGCGTTCCAGGCAGGAACAAAATTCGAATTCACGAGCCACTGTATAGGCTTGACCATCGAATTGATCGAACGCGTCATGTGGACGAAATCGATCGTTTTTACCTCGTCGCTCGCCTGATGATAATCCTTGTGCAGGCCAAAGCTCGACACTGTGTGGGCGATGATCCCGGCACGAGCGAGCTGGATATTATCGGAACGCATAAAGAAATTCTGATCGGGATGCGGATCCTGAACGAGTTTCGCACCGCGTTTCGCCAGTTCGGGCCCGAGATTCGAACGCTCGTAACCCGTCAGCCAAAGCTCTTCCGGTTTAACCTTTTCGTCGGGGCGGCCGATCATTTCAAATTCAAGATTCGCCACGAGCTTATCCTTAGCGACCGGTAGATTATTTACGAACCAGCTCGCACCGTAACCGCCCGCTTCTTCGCTGCCAAAGCAAACAAAGTAAACGGTTCGCTTTGGCTTCTTCCCGGCTCCAAGCACGCGAGCCATTTCGAGCACGGCGACAGAACCCGAAGCATCGTCGTCGGCCCCGTTAAAGATCTTGTCGGTGCCGGGTGCACTCTCACGAACGCCGAGATGGTCGAGGTGCGACGTGAGCAGGATAACTTCGGCGGTAAGTTTGGGATCAGATCCGGTAATTTTGCCCATCGCATTCCAGGTTTGCGATTGGGTCGAGGTAACCTTGCCGCCGAATTCGATCCGTGTTCCGTCGGCCATTGCTGAAATTGCGGAAGCGGCGTCTTTGCTAACTACAATTACGGCTGACGGTTTAGGGGCCGAGGTGAACGATATTCTGCGTCCCGCCATATTTGCCCAATTTGCCCGGTATTGGGCCGTTTCCTCAACAAGAACGATCGACGCACCTGCGGTTACCATTCCCATCAAGCTCTGCATCGCATTCGGCGGAGCATCGGCCGGTAACCTGACAAAAACAGCCGATCCGGCCGCTGGCTTGTCGTTCATGCCGATCTTTTGCAAAGTTCCGCTCACGGCTGCTCCGGTCGCACGCAGAACGAGCATTTCCTTGCCATGGTCGATCGTTGTTGACCCGTATTTCAAAGTCGGTGCGCCGTCAAAACTGTTTCTCGTATTGGTAACGGTTTGCACGAACGTCGGTTTTCCATCCCAGCCCAGTTCGCCCGCGGGTTCCAGCCCAAACTGCATGAACTGCGACCCAATATACTCAGCCGCGATCCGCTCGAACATCGTTCCGCTGCCGCGTCCCTGCATCGCGTCGCCCGCCAGGAACTGCATCGCAGAGCGTACGTTTTTTTCATCAATTACGGAGCTGCCCGACTTTTGAGCGATCGCCGGGATGCTCATCGAAAGTAGAAAAATAACCGCGATGGCACGGTGCCTAAAACTTCTGATTTTCATATTTTTTTGTTTCTCTTAACGCCGATCTACGCGAGATCGAAAGACCGCGAATCGAGTTCGAATAGTGATACGCAATTCCCGGCCAAAGGCTATTCCGCTTTATTTTGCGAGTCCCGGATAGTAACGCCAGTTGGGCTTAAAATCCTTGGTCATTTTCTGATTGGTCAGGATCGCCCGGTCCATCTCGACCGGTATTGCACCTTCTTTCAGGATCGCGTCGTGAAATTGTTTATCGGTCATCTTCTTAGATCCGACGAGATCCTTGTGAAGGTTATAGAACTGCAATCCGCCCATCATATACGCCATCTGGTACAGCGGGCCGTAATCGCCTGAGAACGAACGCCGAACCTCGGCGAGGGCGTTGTCGCGTTCGTGGCCGACCTTGTCGACTAGTAGATCGACGCATTGCTGCGGCGTCCATTTCTCGAGATGGAAATTGAGGGAAAAGATGATCCTCGCCGCACGATGCGACCTCCAGAAAAGTGCGCCAATGCGATCTTCCGGTGTTTTGTTGAATCCCCGGTCCCACAGCAGAAATTCCCAGTACAGAGCCCAGCCTTCGCCCCAGAACGGTGTGCGGAATATCTCGCGATACGGACGGTAACGCCGTGTCATGTAACCCTGCAGATGATGGCCGGGAATGAGTTCGTGATGGACAGTCGCGTGTGAAAAATGAGGATTGTTGCCGCGCATCGACATCAGTTTCTGCTCGTGCGTCATTCCATCGGTCGGATACGAAACAAGGATAGTTTCGCCGCCGAGGAAGAACGGTGCGACGAGCTGCCGTTCCGGCGTCATCATCTCCATTCGCCAGCCATCGCGGGCAACTTTCGGAACGGTAACGAGGTCATTCTTTTCGACGTAATCGATCGCCTCGTACGCAAGCTTTTTGATCAGCTCAGGCTGTTTGCCGGGCTCGACGTATTTTTGCTTTACCGCCTCAATGGCTTTCATGTAATCGTCGCCGTACCCCATCTCGCGCGACGCTTTTTTGAATTCGGTGATGCACCACTCGAATTCCTTGTTCGCGATCTCAACCAGTTCCTCCGGCGTGTACGGGATCATCTCGAACTGCAATTCCTGGATCAAGGCCTCACGCCCGATCGGATCGCCGATGATCGTCGTCCGGTCGTCAGCTTTGATGCCGACGAGTTTTTCCGTGATGAAAGTTGAGTACTTGCCGAGAGCTTCATCGGAAGCCTTGTATGGAGCTTCGCACCACCATGTAAATGTCGGATCGTACGCGTTGTAGAAGCTGTACCACGAACGAAGCGTCCGGCGCAGGCCGTCAACCGTTCGAGCCGCACGATTCGCAACTGTGCGTTTGGGCTTTGTCGAATTTGGCGTTTCAAATGAACGCTGGGTTGACGAGATCTGTTTCGCAAGCTCGTTCAAAAGTGCTGCCGATTTTGCCGGATCGGCAAATTCCAGCTTGCGTCGCGTGTCCTCAAGATCATTGATGACCTTGGCAAAGGGCATCAGCGGAGCCATCTCAGCAAACTGTGCGTCGTTCCTTTCCTGCTCCTTGAGTTCATGCTCAAGATAATTCTTGAATAGTACGTAATCTATTTGTTCATCATGGTTTAGCCTATCAAAGTTAAAGCTGCCTAGCAGCTGTAATTCCTCGTTATAGAGGCTCTTGAAACGAGCCGATCTATTGGATGAGGTCTGAGCCGAATAGAAACGATTGAGGATGCCGACATCCTCAGTGAATTTCTCGATGACTCCCTGCAGACGGCTTGGCGGATCACTATACGCGTTCAGCGGGTCCGCGGCCTGCCCGATCACGAGGCCGGGAGCAACCAATGTAAATATCAGCACAGTAACCAGAAACGCAGTTCGATTCATAAAGATGTTCTTCCTTAGTTGTGATGGCTAAATACAGACAAGCAGCAGAACGGCACAAACCTCTCTCCGAACGCAGCAACTATTTTTTTTCTTGTTACCAGGATGATACCAATTTTTTTAATTGCTATATACCGACGCAGTCGATAAAATCACTCCGACGCCTTCGGTCACTAGTATTAGAAATTTTAAGGTAGGGGAGATCATTAATGAGTTTTTCGAGTAAATACCTGCGAACAGGCCTTTTAAGCCTTGCTTTCGTCATGCTCTCGTTTTCTTACGGCTATGCCCAGGACAGCGAGTTCTCGTTCAAGGTAGTGAACAAAACCGACAGCACCATCAAAAAGCTGCTCGTTTCAGTCGACGGCAAAAAGTATAACTTTTTTGACATTGGTACCGGCATCGCTCCCGGTAAAACGGCGACTATGGTTTGGAGTAAGGCTTCGGACAGCGATCCCTGCAAGCAGTGGGTAAAGGCTGTTTACGCGGATAAATCAGAATCGACACCAGTAAAATTCGATTTCTGTGAAGACGATCTTGAGCTCGAGTTTACGGAGTAGTTTAACTGCCATCAGAACCAACGAAAAAGGTCAGGACAAGCATTAAAGCTTGCCTGACCTTTTACTTTAAGCCACCCGTGAAACAATACACGCCACTTTATCTTTTGCCGTGCAATCTATTGCCAATGCGAGACTTACAGTCATCCCTACCTGAGAACCGCCGGCGTCAGATCTCGCCAAGGAAACTCACGCCATCGTTTATTCGAAGCCCGAAATTCTCCGCAACCGTCTGCCCAATATCCGAGAGCGATTGCCGTGTACCGAGATTGATGCCAGCCTTAGCGGCTTTGCCAAAAACCAAAAGCGGTACGTATTCGCGGGTGTGGTCGGATCCGGGCATTGATGGATCGTTGCCATGGTCGGCTGTCATGATGAGCAGATCGTCGTCGTGTAACGCATCGATCACCTCGGGAAGGCGCTCATCGAAGTGCTCTAACGCTTTCGCATACCCCTCAGTATCGCGGCGATGGCCGTAAAGCATATCAAAATCGACCAGATTGCTGAAGACAATGCCGTGGGAATCGTTATTGAGTGCCTGGATCGTTACGTCAATGATCTGCTCATTATTCTTGGCGGTCAGGTCTTCTGTAACACCCAAGCCATCATAGATCGAGGCGATCTTGCCTATACACACCACATCAAGCCCCGAGGCTTTCATCAGCGGCAACAGGTTGTCGTTCGGCGGTGGAACGGCGTAATCGTGTCGATTCTCTGTCCGCTTGAAATTGTCGGCCGTCGAACCCAGGAACGGCCGAGCGATCACGCGTGCAACCTCATCCTCTCCGTGAAGTATTTTGCGGGCTATCTCGCACATCTCATAAAGCCTGTCGATCGGGACAACCTCCTCGTGCGCCGCTATCTGAAAGACAGAATCGGCCGAGGTATAGACGATCGGTTTACCAGTTCTAATGTGCTCCTCGCCGAGCTGTTTTATGATTTCGGTGCCGCTCGCGGGAATATTCCCGAGCACACCGGGAACATTCGCCTTTGCAATAAATTCGTCAATGATCCGCGGCGGAAAACCGTCTGGAAACTTCGGAAATCCCTGCTTCAGAATAATTCCCGCCATCTCCCAATGCCCTGTCGTGGTGTCCTTGCCGTCAGATTTGAGCGTACATTTGCCGTATGAACCGGTCGGACTCTCGACGCCGGCCAACCCCTTGAGCGGCGTGATATTTCCGAGCCCCATCGCCTGCAAATTCGGCAGATGAACAGTGCGCGATTCAAAAATATGCCCGAGCGTATTCGCCCCGGCATCGCCCCACGCCGCCGCATCGGGCATCTCGCCGATACCGGCGGAGTCGAGAACCATTAAGAAAATGCGATTGAATTTTGAACCCATATAGATCTATTTAATTTGATGGCGCCAAATAACTTTCCCTCGCCCTCACCACAGTTCCGGCCGGAAGTCCTTTGACCTCAACTTTTATCTTCCGCAAAGTTCCGTCCTTCTTGTCGTTCGAGGGATAGTATCCGAGTGTGTATTTCGTGCCGATCTCCTCCGCGACGCTCTTGAAAGCGTTTCTCGCATCAGCAAAATCACCGACCGGGAAGACCTTGCCGCCAGAGGTTTTTGCAAGTTCGTTCATCTCCTCGTCGGCGATGTCATAGAGCCTTTTGCTGATCGCGAGACGTTCGAAATCGCCGAGCTGGCAAAAATTCACAGCCTTTTCCATTCGCTTGCCCTTCGAAGCGATCGTCTGGTAATAACGCCTGATCTGGGCAGCCGAGAATCGCATCGCACTTTGGCAATCGCCGAGCAGCGTTTCCTCAAAATATTCCTGTGTGTCGACCTGAATAAAGAAAGAGATCACACCGACCTGTCCGAGTTCTTCCTTGACGGTATTAAAATCCGCCGCACTGCTCGAATCGACTCCATCGGTCAGAGCGACCAGTGCCCTGCGTCCGCGAAACTCATCCGCCGGACGCTGGCTAAAGATCTTTTCCGCGACCTTCAGGAGCGAATCATAGTAGGGCGTTCCGTTGCTCGTCTTTACATTGTCGATAGCGGTCTTCAGCTTGCTGCGGTCATCGGTGAGCGTTGTCAGAACTTCGCTCGTTGCAAACGCCTGATTGTCCTTTCTGTCGGTCCTGAATGCGATCAGAGCCACGCGGTCACCGGGCCGCAGATTTGCGATAAAATCGCGGGCCGCACGCTGGATCAGCGGCAGGTCGTTGCGTGCCGAACCCGACGTGTCGAGTACCAATGCCACCTCGAAGGGAGCGGTCGTCGCTGAAAAATCAACGATGTCCTGCTTTTTTCCGTCCTCATAGACGATAAAATTTGATGCCTTTAGCCCTTTCATCGGCACTCCCGCCGGAGTTGTGACCGCAAGCGGTACATCGACAAGCTGGGTATCTATCCTGATAACCTCATCCTTATCATCCGGCTTTTTGTCCTGGGCAAACGTCGAAAACGTCAGGCCAAAGCTAAACAGCAGCAATAGAAAAAACCTTTCCAAACGCATTCCAGATCACCCTCACTATATTTTTTTGATTGTAGCAAAAATTTAACGGCCGGCGGCAGTAAATCCGGTTTTTACTGTCGCATTTTGGTGGTTTTGTGCTATCCTTTTGCAAAGTTATCTTTTACAAAAAGCTAGCCAGGCGTGGAGCATTTGAAACATTGGTCACTGATTGTGCGAATTTTGCACGCCATACCTTGAAAAATACCTAACCGTTGAGGGGATTTGATCTAATGAAGAGAAATATTATTTTGGGCGTTTCGTGTTTAGTCATGGTCGTCGTTGGCACAGTTTTCATGTCCACGGCCGGCAGCTCGCAGGGGAGAGGCCTTGATGTGAACGCACCGAGTGCATCCACGACTTTGGTAATCAGCCAGGCATATGGCGGCGGTGGCGGCACCGGCACCTATTTATTTGACTACGTTGAAATTAAGAATATTTCATCAACTGATCAGTCTTTGAACGGGTTAACTCTTATGTACGGGTCGGCAACCGGACAGTTCATGAGTTCGCCCACGAATGGTTTTGCACTTCCAGATGCGACTATCGCACCTGGCAAATACTACCTGGTTCAGACTAGCTCAGCCGGAACATCCGGTGCCAATCTTCCTGTAACCCCTGATGCGACCACGACCAACATGAGTATGTCAGGAACTAACGGTAAGGTTGCTCTGGTAACTTCGGCCCTTGCAGCGAATACTTGCGGAGCAACGGCAACCCCATGTACGCTACCTCAAGCCGGCATCATCGATCTTGTCTCATGGGGCACGGCCAACAACGCAGAAGGCAATTCATCCACAAACGGTGGTGCTTCTCTGACTTCAACTCAAGGTAACGTCCGGAAGGGGAACGGCTGCACCGACACAGATAACAACAACAATGACTTCGATATCGTGACGGCTCCGGTGCCGAGAAATGCGGCGACGACCGCAATTACTTGCGGTTCTGGCGGTGCAACCCCGACTCCAACTCCGGCCCCGACCGCGACACCAACACCGGCACCAACCCCTTCGCCGACGGCAACTCCGGCTGGTTCGCCTAGATTTTTGTTTACGGCTCGCATGAGCGGTGCTAATGAGGTTCCGGCTGTGACTACAAACGGCACTGGTTTCGGACGCGTCGTGCTCAATGCGGCGGAGACACAGATCACCGCTTCGTTTTATTGGGAAGGCCTGACGAGCAACACGACTGCGGGCCACATTCACACAGGAGCCGCCGGTGCAACCGGCCCTGTAACATTCGACATGACGCCGCCAACTGGAGCGACACGTGGTTCGGTCGTAGATAAAACCTTCTCGATCACTCCTGCTCAGGTTGCAACTCTTAGGGCGGGAGGAATGTACTTCAATGTCCACTCGGCGAATAACACCGGTGGCGAGATCAGAGGGCAAATCCTATCCACTACAACCGACGCTCCGCTCGATTTCAACGGCGACGGTAAAACGGATTTCGGTGTCGTTCGCCAAACGACCGGTGCAGGCAATACCCAGATTCGCTGGTACAACCTGCTTAACAACGCAGCCGCAACCGAGGTGCAGACCGACTTCGGTGTTGTCACTGATTACATCACGCCGGGCGACTTTGACGGCGACGGTAAGGATGACATCGCTATATGGCGTCCACAGACGGACAACTCGTTCTTCTACATCCTCCAGAGCTCAACTAACACTCTTCGCACGGTTCGCTTCGGTATGCCGAACGACGATCCGTTCCTCATCGCCGACTACGACGGTGATGGCGTGGATGACCCTGCGATCTTCAGAAAGGGCGGAACAGACGGCTCCCAGAGCTTCTTCTGGTGGTACGGTAGCTTCGGCACGACCAAGAACGTTCAGGTTGTTGTGCCTTGGGGCGTTGGCGCTGACGTTGCCGCTCCTGGTGACTACAACGGCGACGGCAAGGCTGATTTCTGTGTCTTCCGGGGAATCGGAACACCCGCACGCGGCCTCTTCTTCATCCACTATGGAACCGGACTGTTCGACGCGACCAGCCCTAATGACACCGTGACTCGTTTCGGCCTGCCGACTGACGCGATCGTTCCGGGGGACTATGACGGCGACGGCAAGACTGACCTCGCTTTGACCCGCGTTGAAGGAGCGGCCCTCGCATGGTATTACCAACCGAGTTCAAACCCGACGATTACTATCCGTACGGGTTGGGGACGTGCTGCTACCGATATCGAAGTTCAGGGTGACTACGACGGCGACGGCAAGACTGACCAGTCCATCTGGCGCAGTTCTACCGGTAACCCAAGCATCTACTACGTCCTTCGATCAAGCGACGGAAGCGTTCAATATCAATTCTGGGGACTCTTCGGCGACCAGCCGGCGGCTCAGGATTCACACTTATAAACACTGGTTGATACCGGTTAAGCAAAAGGCTGTTCGGATATTCCGAACAGCCTTTTTTTCTATCAGTCCACTCGCTTAAGTTGGAGACATATCCACGCCGATATATCCCCCCAATAAAAGAGCTGCCCTTTCGGGCAGCTCTTTATCAAAAATGTTCTACCGAACTAGACGTATTTTTCGATCACCCGCGTGATCGCTTCCCTGGTAACTGCACCGACGATGCGCTCCTGCTCCTGGCCGCCCTTGAAAAGGATCAGCGTCGGAATACCGCGGATGCCGTACTGCTGTGGAACGTTCATATTCTCATCGACGTTCATTTTATAAACACCAGCCTTTCCCTGATATTCCTCAGCGACAGCCTCGACCGTCGGGGCGATCATGCGGCATGGGCCACACCATTCCGCCCAAAAATCAACAAGCACCGGCTTGTCTGAGCCCAAAACGTCTTTCTCAAAATTTGTATCTGTTATTTCATTTGCAAAATGTGCCATCTGTTATCTCCTGATAATTAAAACTCTTGAATTATAGCGCTATGAATTAGTAACCACGAAATCACACGAACAGGACACTAAATAAGAAATTACTTTTTCGTGCTATTTCGTGTTTTTTCGTGGTTACACTCTTCTTATACCAATTTCGCATGCAGCGTGATCTTGGTGGCCGCGAGTGCCTTGCTGATCGGGCACGCCTTGCTCACCGTTTCAGCGACTGCCTGAAATGCCGCATCGTCCAATCCCTCGACCGCCGCCTCGACGCTCAGGTCGATGCCTTTGATCACAAACCCGGAATCGTCCTTGCCCAAATGCACGACCGCTTCTGACTTGACGCTCGACGCCGGCGTGCCTCCCTTTTCAAGGGTTGCGTTAAGTGCCATTGCATAGCACCCCGCGAGCGAAGCACCTAATAGTTCCTCCGGGTTTGTACCCGGGTCCTCGCCAAAACGCGTTCCGAATGAGAACGAGCCTTCAAACGAACCGCTACCAAGGGCCACAGTGCCGTTTCCTTCAGTTAACGAACCTGTCCAGCTCGCATTTGCTTTTCTATCTGCCATATTTTCTCCTTGATCCCTATTTTATCCGATAGCCGCGTTTGACGATAGTTCGGCGGCATCGGCTCTAATGATATCCGCGATGATCTCATACGATCGGATCCGAGCCGCGTGGTCGAAAGTCATAGCGTTTACGATCAATTCATCCGCCTCCGTTTCCCCCAGAAGCTTTTCAAGGCCAAGCCTAACAGTCTCAGGCCCACCGATTATCGATCCGCCGAGCCTCGCCTGTACTAACGCCTTTTCAGCCGGACACCAGATCTCATCCATGTCATCAACCGGCGGCTGTATCTTTCCCGGCGTGCCGCGAATCAGATTCAGGAACGACTGATGCTGCGAGGTCGCGAGTTTTTGCGCCTTGCTATCGGTTTCGGCGGCAAAAACGTTGACCGCCACCATAGCGAGCGGCTCATCCAGAACCTCGGATGGCCGGAAATTATGCCGATATATCTCCAAAGCCGGAAGGGTATTGTCCGGCGAAAAATGAGCCGCAAAGCTGAACGGCAATCCCAACTGCCCAGCCAGCCGCGCGTTAAAATCGCTCGACCCGAGCAGCCATATCTGCAGATCCGCGCCGGAGCCCGGAACTGCCTGAACCTTTTGCCCCGCGACCGGAGTTTTTAGAAAGTACCGCAACTCCTGCAATTGCTCCGGAAAATCATCCGCCGCATCGAGCCTTCGTCGAAGTGCCCGCATCGTCGATCCGTCCGATCCCGGTGCCCGCCCGAGCCCCAGATCGACCCGTCCCGGAAACAACGCATCGAGTGTTCCAAACTGTTCCGCGATCACGATCGGAGCGTGATTTGATAACATGATCCCGCCCGACCCGATGCGTATCGATCTCGTTCCCGCACCAACGTGTCCGATCACAACCGACGTTGCCGCACTCGCGATTCCGGGCATTGAGTGATGCTCAGCTACCCAAAAACGCTTGTACTCGAGCCGCTCAGCGTGTTGTGCAAGATCCAACGAATTCCGCAATGCATCAGCCACCGTCGAGCCTTCAGCCACGGGCGATAGGTCTAAAACCGAAAACGGAATGTCTGACAACCTGCTCATAAAACTACCTCAGATCTATAGCACGGCCATATTGCCTCGGCACATCGACGCTCGCTCCTAATTCCTGAGCTGCTCGAAACGCCATATACGGCTCTCGCAGGAACTGCCGTGCGACCATGATCGCATCTGCTTGTCCGGCCTTAAGGATCGCCTCAGCCTGCTGCGGTTCCGTGATCATACCGACCGCAGCGGTCGCGATCTTAGCCTCACGGCGTATCGCTTCGGCAAATGGAACCTGATAATTCGGTTCCACCGGAATCTTAGCGTTTGAGACCAATCCGCCGCTCGAACAATCGATCAGATCGATACCGATAGCTTTCAGCTTTTTCGAAAACTCGATCGACTGCTCAAGATCCCAACCTCCCTCGGCCCAGTCGGTCGCAGAGATGCGGACAAATATAGGGATATGCTCAGGCACCGCTTCGCGAACCGCCTCAGCGACCGCAAGCGGCAGCTTCATCCGGCCCGCAAGATCTCCGCCGTATTCGTCCGTACGCCTGTTTGAAAGCGGCGATAGAAATTCGTGGAGCAAATAGCCGTGAGCGGCGTGTAGTTCTATCACCTCAAACCCTGCATTCACCGAACGTTTTGCCGCCGACACGAAATCGTCAATAACCTTTTCGATATCTGCTGCGTCCATCTCACGCGGCATCGGATAATCATCATCAAACGCGATCGCACTCGGAGCAACTACCTCCCATCCGCCATCGACGATATCAACCTTCTTCCCGCCATTCCACGGAGCCGCGGTCGAGGCCTTACGACCGGCGTGGGCGATCTGGATTCCCGGCACGCTTCCCTGATCCTTGATGAATCTCGTGATGCGTACAAACTCTTCGGCATGTACGTCCGACCAAATTCCAGAGTCGCTCGGCGAGATCCGCCCCTCGGGCGAGACAGCGGTCGCCTCAACGATCACCGCTCCCGCACCGCCAGCCGCGCGGCTGCCGAGATGCACCAGATGCCAATCCGTCGGCAATCCGTCTACACTCGAGTACTGACACATCGGCGAAACCCAAAGCCGGTTGCGAAACGTAGTCCCCCGAACCTTATATTCAGTAAATAGCTTGCTCATATTCCCCTTGTTCGGAAGATCTTCTACTTGCCAAACGCCTCATATCCAATGAGATCCGCAGCTTCCTGGGCAGTAATATCCTTGTTATAGATGGCTGAACCAGGCTGCTGTAATTTGCCGCCTTCGGCAAGAAATCCGGTATCCACCGCCGCGAAACCGATGCCCTCGATCAATCTCGACACGATCTCCTTGGCCTCCGAATCATCGCCTGCGATGAAGATCGCCCGACGCTCGCTTAGCGGCAGATCGGTATTGCCCTTCGTCTTCAGATGCTCGAACCATATTGTATTGAAGGCTTTAACAACGCTTGCACCGGGAAGATGATTTACGAGAAGCTCACTCGAAGTGGTCGATCCGTTTTCAAGTTCCGGGATGATACCATCGCGGTCCGGATAGTAATTATTCGAATCAATGACGATCTTTCCCTCAAATCCATTCGTCGGCAGAGTTTGATACTTACCGAGTGGGATAGAGATGAAAATAACATCGCCAAATTCGATCGCTGCCTCAACGCTTGCGCTTTCGGCATTGTCGCCCAGTTCTTCAACCAGATCGTTGAGCGAATCGCCTCCCCGCGAATTGCTGATCGCGACCTGATGCCCCGCTTTTACAAATAGCTTGGCTGCGTTTGAACCAATGTTACCTGCTCCGATTATTCCTATTTTCATAATTCCTCCTGTACCTGTTCTAATCATCCGACGGGACGATCATTTCCGGAGTGCTTTAGCGCACAATCACAGGTTTCGACAGATCTTTATTTCGCAAGTTCAGCTTTTAATGCCGCGACCACGCGTTCGTCTTCTGCCGTCACATCAGGGGCGATCCGGGCCGCGATGCTGCCATCCTTGCCGATCATGAATTTCTCAAAATTCCACAAAATGTCGCTCGATTTGGCACGCGGCTGGCCGATACTCGCGAGCCTTTCCTCGAACGCCGATCCGTTTGCAATGTCAGCCTCACCTTTTTCCGCCGTCAAATAGCTGTACAACGGATGCTGATCTTCGCCTTTGACCGATATCTTTTGAAATAGCGGGAATGTCACGTCGTAATTCGTCTGGCAAAAATCCTGGATCTCTTCGCTGGTTCCGGGCTCCTGAGCCAGGAAATTGTTCGCCGGAAATCCGAGTACCTCAAACCCCTGATCTTTGTATTCCTTATAGAGCTTCTCGATACCCGCGTATTGCGGCGTCAAGCCGCATTTTGACGCAACATTTACCAGCAGAAGCACCTTTCCTTCGAATTCGGCCAGCGTCGTTTCTGTTCCATCGATCTCGCTAACCGGAATATCGTAAAGTTTGTTTGCCATCCTCATTGATCTCCTATTTTTATAACGATCTTTCCAAAATGCGAGCCGCTTTCCATGTATTTTAGAGCTTCACGTGCATCTTCGAATCCAAAAACACGATCTACCACTGGCCGCAGCTGGTTTACCTCGATAGCCTTATTTAGATCTTCGAGCATTTTACGCGAGCCAACAAAGATCCCCTGTAGTCGGACCGCCTTCATAAACACGCTTATCGGATTAAAGCCCGCAGGTCCCGATAAAGCTCCGATCATGGCAACGTGGCCGCCGAGACGCACCGATGTCAGCGACCTGCCGAGCGTGTCTCCGCCGCCAACCTCGATCACATGATCGACACCTTTCTTGCCCGTCAATTCCAGCACGGCCGCATCCCAATCTTCACAGGTTCTGTAGTTGATCGTTTCGTTCGCTCCTAACTCTTTTAGTTTCGTGATCTTCTCGTCACTTCCCGAGGTCGCGATAACGCGGGCCCCAAACAGCTTGGCGATCTGGACCGCAAAGATCGAAACGCCACCCGTACCAAGCGTCAGAACTGTATCACCAGCCTTAACATTGCCGGAAACTGTCAGTGCGTTCCACGCTGTGACTGCAGCACACGGCAATGTCGAAGCTTCTTCGAAGGAAAGATGAACGGGTATTTTGACCACCGATTCTTCGTTGAATGCTCCATATTCGCGCAGCACGCCATCCCATTGTGAACCCGCCCCAAGGGACGAACGCCGCTTCTCTTCACTTGTTTCGCCGTCGAACCACTGCTGGGCGAATAAAGGCATCACGCGGTCGCCGACTTTCCATTTCGTAACCCCATCACCGAGAGCGACGACTTCGCCGGCCCCGTCAGAAAGAGGCACTGCCGGAAACTTCATCCGCGGATTGTACGTGCCTGTCACAACCATGAAGTCGCGATAATTCAGCGAAGCCGCACGAAGCCGAACCAGTACCTCATTCGGTCCCGGCTCCGGCGTTTTGCGTGTCGTCAAAACCAGCTTGTCGACACCGAACTCTTGTATTTCGAATGCTCTCATTTCTTCTTCGTGCCTTTTAGATCGAGTCTGAGCACCACGTCATCGCGGATCAGATCGTCAGCCTTGCCCGCGTAAACGATGCCGAAATCCTTACGATTGATCGAGAACTCAGCCTTTACATTAGCCTCGTCTCCCTTGACATCGATCGTGGCTGGAAAGGTGATGGATTTTTTCACGCCTCGCATGACAAGTTCTCCGGTCACGGTGTAGTTGCCATTTCCGCCCGGTGGAGGTGCGATCCCAGTAGAGATGAACGATGCTTTTGGAAACTTCTCGATCTCAAAAAAGTCACCCGTCTGAAGGTGCTTGGTCAGCCCTTCGGAATCAGAAAACAACGATGCCATTTCGATCTCAAAAGCGACGCGGCTCTTTTCCGCCTTTCCGTCGACCAGATCGATCACGCCTTTGAACGATTTGAAGCCGCCATCGTGTTTACCCGTAACCTTCGAGCCGGTAAATTCTACCTTCGATGTTTCCGGTGCGATCGTGAGCTCAGTTCCCGTTACCTTAAACCCGGCGAGCACCTCCGCATTTCCCATGTCGGTCAAAAGCGGGGCATTTGATGCCGGAGCCGCAGCAGGTGCGGTGGTCGTCGCCTTCGGCTTGTTCGCCGCCGGATCTGCGCAGGCGGACATGAACAGTGCGATCGATAGGATCGCTAAAGAAATAGTTTTCATAGAATATTTTCTCCTCAAAAGAATATGTTTATAGCGTAGCAATTATGCCGCTTCTGCAAATACCTCTCGCCGAACCCAGGCGAAAGCTTGAACAAGCTTCGCAAATTCATGCTGCAGAGACCGCGTTTTGTCAAAATTGTACCAACGCTGCATCTCTTCCAAAATAACGGCCTTTTCGGTTCTGTTAGCTTTCATTTCTTCAAATAAGGTCTGAGCCGGCGCTGGCCGTGCTCCCCACGAGCCGAGCACTTCAAGTGTGTCGGCATCTAACATGGCGAGCTTCGGTATTGAACGTGCTCCGTTCGTCAGGAAACTATCCATCAGGTCGAGGTTCTCATCACGCAAGATATATAACGTCCTAATTTTATCGTTTTCAGCCGCAATTTTCTCGATCGCGGGAATATTTTGCGCCGCATCGCCGCACCAGCCTTCGGTAATGATCAGCCAGATCATCGGCCGCGTCACTTTCCTGACGGCTTCACGGACTCCCTCGTCGAGAAAGACTGTCTTTTCCAGACGGTGCATCCGCTGCCGGTTTAGCCTTCCGTAATTCACCATCGCCTCTGACTGATTCGTACCCGTAGTTTTGCCCTCGGCAAGCAGGCCGTCGATCAGTATTTCATATTCGGCGAATGTCATCGCTTTTTCGATGTATTCCCTCATCATCAAACTCCCATGAACCTCAGAACGAGCTTAAGCAGGTCGATCGCCCTTGGTGTCCAATTAATAAATAATGTGGTCATTGCTCCCTCCTTGTCGCATCTTGCGTTCATATCCGCACGATGATCTCTTCGTCCGGTTTGCGAACCTTAGCAAGCGGTTCGAGCCAGTCATTTGCTGCGTCGCGATAACCAAGCGCCGCGATCACCGAGACCGAAAAATCAGTTAAACCTAGGATCTCGTTAAATTTCGCCGGATCAAATCCTTCCATCGGCGTCGCGTCTATGCCAAGCAAAGCTGCGGTTTCAAGCAGAAAGCCGAGCGGAATGTAAACCTGCCGCGAGTTCCACGTCTCGACATAGCCGCCGTCAACTGTCCTTTTTGCCGAGCCTTTCATCACGTTCTCGTAATCGAGCAGCGTCTCTCTCGGAGCCCCCCGAACCTCGGCAATGCGGTCGACAAAATGCTCAATATCGCCGTCGGTTAGTGTTTTCTTATACGCGAAGGCAACGAAGTGCGAGGCATCGGTTATAGGTGCCTGGCCGTATCCGGCTTCTACCTTTAGCTTCTCCCTGGTCTCCGGATCTGTGATCACGAAAAACTTGAACGGCTGGATGCCAAAGCTCGATGGCGCAAGCTTGATGGCGTCCTCGATCGTCGCCCAGTCAGCATCCGAGATCTTTTTGCTCGAATCATACGCCTTTGTTGCATAACGCCAGTTTAGGCCTTTTAATATCACTTCGTTTTCGACTAATTTGTTTCCCATTTTTCCCCTTGTAACAGATTTGTAACTATTGTTGATACAGATATATGCAAAAAAATTTAGACTTTAACCCCGCAGACCTTATCGATAAAACATGCAAGAGTGTATTCGCCAAGCTTATCGCCCACCGCGTGGTCGATCTCTTTCTGCAGATCGCACAGTGCCGCTTCGATGTTCGCACCGATCGGACAATCTTTGTTCGGAGCCTTTGAATGCAGGGCAAAAACCTCGCCGCACGATACAGCTTTGTATATCTCACAAAGCGTGATCTCGCTTGGCGGCTTTGCCAAACGCGTTCCGCCAAATGCCCCCGTCTGCGACGACACAATTCCCACCTGGCCGAGCTGGCCGAGGACGCGGCGGATCACCACGGGGTTTGTATTAACACTTCCCGCGATGTATTCCGATTTCATATTCTCGTCGCCGCCCTTAGCAAGCATCGTCAGAATGTGAACCGCCATTGAAAATTGACTATTAGCCGCCATATCTGTAACTAGTATAGTTACAATTGAATTTCATGTCAAGTATATTCTTAATTAAAGCGCAAAAAAGGCCGGTTTAGCAATCCGGCCTTTCGCTAAAGCATTAAAAAGCAATTACTTAGATGGTATCTTGATCTCGCGTCCGGCTCCGAGAACGGAGTTCGGAAGCAGGCCGTTGAACTTGGCAACCTCGGTCGGGCTCGCATTGTTACGCTCTGCAACCTTCTGAACCGTGTCACCGGCCTTGGCCTTTACGACCTTAACACCTGCCGCGACCGGCGTTCCCTGAGTCGTCGGGCGGGAATAGCTGGTGTTCTGGACATTGTTGCCCGCGACCGGCACAAAAACCTTTCCGCGCGGCTGTGACATTCCCGGATTTGCTGCCATCAGATCACCAACGCTGACGCCGGTGCGGTTAGCAATATTCTGCCATGTTTCGCCCGTCGAAGAATTCGCGAGATTCGCGTTGTTGACCTGAGTAGCAGGAATTCGTCTGAATACTGCGACCACTTCGTTCGCTTTATTCGAGGGCACGTTAATGATGTACGGCGTCGGCGGAGTCGAATTGGTGCGAAGGTGCGGGTTCAGATATCGCAGATATTGAACCGTTGTATCTGCGGCCTGTGCAACCAACGCCAGATTTGTGGAAGCCGGTACACGAACGCGATCATAAGTCAGTGGAGCCGCCGGACGAATGTGTCCAAAGCCGTACTGTCCCGGATTGTTTGCGATCAGGATCGTCGCAAGAATGTTCGGAACATAGTTACGGGTTTCCTGCGGCAGATAAGGATAGGCAAGCCAGAAATTCGCCACGCCTGCACGGCGGATAGCTCGATCGACGTTACCTTCGCCGCAATTATATGCAGCAATGCCGAGTTCCCAGTTACCGTAACGGTTGTAAAGGAATTTCAGATAACGTGCTGAAGCACGGGTCGCTTCTTCAAAGCTGTTTCGTTCATCGACATACGCTGTTCGCTGCAAGCCAAATCTAGTGCCGGTTCCCGGGATGAACTGCCAAAGGCCAGAGGCCGCCATGTTCGACATGGCACTAGGTTTCCAGGCACTTTCAACCTGTCCAAGCCACGCAACGTTCTCCGGAATTCCTTCTTCCTTGAAGATCCGGCGTGCCATACGCATGAACATCCCCGAGCGGTACAAACCAATTTCCATCGTCTGCCGTCCGCGGCCCCGATAGTAGTTGATGTACTGCTGGATCATCGGATGAACCTGAAATGAAAATCCCAGTGATTTGTTGGCAACTGCGTACTGGATATACTGATACTGAGCCTGCGCTACCGGATTTGTTTCAACATCCTGCTCTTCGGCGGTAAGTTGAAGTTTCGAAAGATCATCAAGTGGCGAAGGTTCAAACTCCTGCGAGTTAAAGCCGATCTGGTTCGCAGCAGGAAGCGTCGGGCCATTGATACCGGCCGCTGTGCTGGTCGACGGTTGTGAGACCGGCTTGTTGAACGAATTCCTGGCGATGGCCGTGATCCTATCAGCAAGCGTCGCGTCAATATTCGTCCAGCCGCACGTCAGCGAAAGGTTTCGCACCTGTGGCAGATGGCTTTCGGTTGGAAATTCAATTCGGTAAACGGTCTCGATCAACTGGTTGTAGCAAGCCTGAAGCTTTGCCTCCCGCTGAATATTCAGCGTTGACATAAGAAAAGCCTCGACAGACTTGTTGAACTTCTCAGCCGCGACCGGCAATTTCTTATCTTCGTACGCAAGTAGGCCTTCTCTAAATGACGTACCGGCCTTATCCAGAACATCATTGACCGCTCTCTGCGCGGCAACAACTTCGGGAGTCTGAGCTTTCGCAACTGAACCGAATACCAAGAATATAAATGCTGTAAAACTTAGGACTTTGTAAATACTTTTTTTCATTAATCTTAGCTAATATTATCTCCGCCGCAGCTGCCCCGAATAGTGACAAAGGTCACCAGCCGAGAATAATTTTAACGCTTTCGACCGTTAAAAGTTTCATACGCCGAACCACAGGTCCGGAACGACGCTTATCTTTCAAAGATAACACTTCCCAGAAAACCGCGCAACCCTCGATAAAATAAGGACATCCGCGTTTTTTATATCAAACTCGTTAAGCCTTTGAAGCCTTAGCTTTAGCCTTATCGGCCGGCACTTTGGCCTCCCGTAGAGCGACGTCGAAAACCTGACGTACATTCTCCACAAATATAAACTTCAAATCGTCCCTAACTTCCTGAGGAAGATCTTCGAGATCGCGCTCATTCGGGGCGGGCAGGATCACCGTCTTGATCTTCGCACGACGTGCCGCGAGCAGTTTTTCTTTGACGCCGCCGACCGGCAGCACGTTGCCGCGCAATGTGATCTCGCCGGTCATCGCCACGTCTTTACGAACCGGACGCTGCGAAAGCACGGAAACAAGAGCGGTCGCCATCGTTATTCCGGCACTTGGACCATCCTTCGGTATCGCACCTTCGGGAAGGTGAATGTGGATGTCGAAATTGTCCAGCACCGTCTCGTCTATGCCGAGATCCTTCGATCGGGCCTTGGCATACGAGAATGCCGCCTGCGCCGATTCCTGCATCACATCGCCAAGCTGTCCCGTGAGCATCAGCTTGCCTTTGCCCTTAGTTTTAATGGCCTCGATGAAGAGAATATCGCCGCCAACCGCCGTCCAGGCGAGGCCCGTGACGGTTCCGATCTCGTCTTTTTTGAGAGCCCCTTCGTTAAAGATCCGCGAAACACGAAGGAAATCCTTAAGATTATCCGGCGTTATCTTCATCGGCTTGAAATCATCTTCCTGCTCCGCCTTAGCACGCGCGACCTTACGGCAAACCTTGCCGATCTCACGCTCGAGCTGTCGAAGCCCCGCTTCCTGCGTATATTCCGAGATGATCTTCGTCAGAGCTTTACGGTCAAATTTAACGTCTTCCTTCTCAAGCCCGTTCTCCTCAACCTGTTTGGGAACGAGGTGACGCTTGGCGATCTCAAGCTTTTCTTCTTCCGTGTAGCCCGAGAGCGAAATGATCTCCATTCGATCGCGAAGTGCCGGCTGCACCGTATCGAGCACATTCGCCGTCGTCATGAACATCACGTTCGACAAATCGAACGTCACGCCCAGATAATTATCGCGAAACGTCGCGTTCTGCTCCGGATCCAAAACCTCGAGCAAGGCCGAGCTTGGGTCGCCCCGAAAATCAGCGCCGACCTTGTCGATCTCATCAAGCATGATCAGCGGATTGTTCGTCTCAGCCTGTTGAATTCCCTGCAAAATACGCCCCGGCATTGCTCCGACATATGTACGGCGATGGCCGCGGATCTCAGCTTCGTCATGCAGTCCGCCGAGTGAAAGGCGAATGAATTTGCGGTTCAGAGCACGAGCGACCGAGCGTCCGAGCGATGTCTTACCGACTCCCGGAGGGCCTACGAGACACAGGATCGAGCCTTTCGGCTTCTCGCGAAGCTTCCGCACCGCGAGAGCTTCGACGATGCGTTCCTTGACGCGTTCGAGGCCGTAATGGTCCTCATTCAGGATCTTTTCGGCTTTCTTGAGATTTAAGTTGTCCTTAGAAGCTTTTGACCACGGCAGGTCGGTCATTATGTCGAGCCAATTGCGGAGCGTCGCAGTTTCCGCGGTGTCCGGATGCATCCGTTCAAGCTTTTTAAGCTGACGAAGTGCCTCTTCCTCGGCACTTTCTGGCATTTTTGCCTTCAGGATCTTGTCGCGATACTGCTCGATCTCTTCATAAAGCTCATTCCCTTCCCCGAGTTCAGACTGGATCGCCTTTAATTGCTGCCGCAGGAAGTATTCACGCTGCGACCTGTCGATATCGGCACGAGCCTGCGTATTTATCTCTTGCTGAACCGTCAAAACATCGATCTCTTTGCTCAAAAGATCATTGACACGGCGAAGCCTCGGGGTCGGATCCTCGACATCGAGAACGCTCTGCCCGTCTTCAACCCGAAGTTCAAGATTTGAAGCGGCAAGATCGGCGAGACGTCCCGCATCATCGAGATTCGCTATTATTGCGAGAACCTCCGGTGAAATATTCTTCCCAAGCGAAGCCGCACGCTCCATCGAACCGCGAACGTTGCGCACCAAGGCCTCGACCTCGAGCGAATTTTCCGGCGCAAGCGGTTCGACGATCGGCGTGACGCTGGCTTTTACATACTCGCCCTTGCCCGTTACGGAATCTACACGGCATCGCGAAAGCCCTTGGATCAGTATCCGAATACGTCCATCGGGCAGTTTAAGCATCCGCATGATGATCGCTACGGTTCCAACTGTGTATAGGTCGTCCTGCTCTGGTTCCTCTTTATTAACATCCTTTTGAGAAACCAGCAGGATCATGCGGTCCTGGCTTAGAGCCTGCTCCACAGCACGGATCGACCTGTCCCGCGAGACAAACAGCGGAACGATCATGAAAGGATAAATAACAATATCGCGGAGAGGGAGTACCGGCAGTTCCGCCGGTATCTGCATCATCGGCTCGATAGCGTCGGATTCGGAAAGGGCAACCGGGAATTCGTCGAGATCAACCATAATCTCTTATGTTAGGGAAAATAACAGGAAAGGGCAATCACGAGAAATACGCCACATTAGCGAGGTTTACAATGAACAGATCGCGAGAGGTCAATTTTTCACCGGGAAATTTTCGATCTTTATTTTTTCTTTTTTTTCTTAGCCGCCGCCATTGGTGTGCGGGTTCCCACGAGAACCTTAAGCTCATCCATGAACTCGGAAACATCAGCAAACTCAAGATAGACAGATGCAAATCGAACGTAGGCGACCTTATCGAGCACCTTCAAACGGCGCATAATGATCTTGCCAACCTCGCTCGTAGCAAGTTCGCGATCGAGAGAATCCTGCACGTTTTTTTCGACTTCATCAACGATCTCTTCGAGCTGTCCGGTCGATATAGGGCGTTTCTCGGAAGCTCGAAACAAGCCGGCGAGGACTTTATTGCGATCCCAGCTTTCACGTTTGCCGTCCTTTTTGACGACCATGTACGGGATCTCGTCAATACGTTCATAGGACGTGAAACGGCGACCGCATCCAAGACACTCTCGCCGACGGCGGATAGAATCGCCGTCCTTCGATTCACGCGAATCGACGACCTTATCCTCAATATGTGAACAAAATGGACAGCGCATAGGCAGTTGTCGGTAGACAGTGATCAGTAGTCGGCGATCTGGTTAAAGAGTATTCCATCCGGCCACCGGCCACTGCTCAAACAAAATCCGGAGAATCTGATTCGATCTCCTTTTCGGCATTTTCGCTGGATAGCAGGCTGCGAAACCGCTCAATACTTATATCACCATGAAAGAGATAATATAAGCCAAAAAACACCGCCGGAGCGAAATAGATCAGGTGCATAATGATCGAGACAGCAAAAGCCTGTTCACGCTCGACGCTCAGGAGCATCAGGCTGCTCGCCGTCGCTCCATGAAACGCCCCTGCAGCACCTCCCGGCGTTGGTATGAGCGAACTTAGCGACGCGACACCCATAACAAAGATGGAATCCACGAATCCCATCTTTAGATCAAATGCCAGGATCACGAACCACGTCGGCAGAGCGATCGAGAGCCACAACGCCAATGTCCAAAAGCTCGCCCAGAATATCTCTTTTGGGCTTTTGAGTATGTTGAGGGCAGTCGCGAGCTGCTCCATCAAACTCATTATGATCTCCCGAAGCCGCTTTGGTATGAACTTATGATCCGTCAACCGCGACATCAAGTCGATAAACACAGGCGAATACCAGTGATAAACAAGCAGCCCGACAATGCCTATGATGACACAGGCGAGCATCAGATTGCCCGCCCATTCTATCGATGCGAGTTCAGCTTCACGCCCTGGCGGCGTGCGGAACCAGATCAAACTTATCGAAAAGAAAGAGATCAGTGAGGCGAGATCGAAGACACGTTCGACAAAGATCGTCACCACCGCCGCACTCGGCCTGACTCGGCGATCACGCATCGGCAGCCACATCGGCCGGACGATCTCGCCCGCTCTGCCAACCAAAAATACTGCAGAAAAACCGACGGTCGTCGTCGCAAAAAGCTCTCTCAAACTCGCCGGTGTGATGGGCGCAAGAAGTACCTGCCATCGCACGGCTCGTAAAAAATACCCAAGACAGATCCCGATAAACGCGAGCGATAACCAGAGCGGGTTTGCCTTTCGCAAACTCGCACTGACTTCCTGCCAATCCAGATTCCGGGCAAAAAACCACAGAAGAAAGACAGCAAAGAGCGAAAGTAAAATGAATTTTAAGTATTTTCGCAAACCGCTCGTTCCCGGCCAGGTCGACCGGTTCCTTTTTTACAAACTCAAAAGATACTCTATTTTAGGGAAAACGAAAAAGCGGTCCTGCCTTTTCGGGGAAACCCAGATCAGCCGAACCGCTTGAAAGAAACTCCTATGCCGAAGCCGAAGCCGCGTATGGCGGCAAAACTACTCTCGCGGCCTTTTCCTTTTTCAGACCGAGAGCCCAGTCAGCTTGCATAAGTGTGTGGATATCGCGGGTCCCCTCATAGATCACAGCAGCTTTGCAGTTTCTAAGGTAACGTTCGACTGGATAGTCGTTCGTATAGCCGTTCGCTCCGTGAACCTCGATCGCCATCGACGCAGCCGTCTCAGAACGAGTTGTCGCCTGCCATTTGGCCATACTCGCGGCCTTTGCCGACGGCAGTCCCATGTTCTTGAGGTATCCGCATTTCAGCCAGAGTAGATGGGACATCTCGTAATCGGCTGCCATATTAGCGATCTTCTGCTTGACGAGCTGAAAATTGGCGATCGTCTGTCCCTGCACCTCACGAGTGTTCGCATACGCCACGGACGCATCTCGGGAAGCACGGATGACGCCGGTAGCTCCGGCTGCAACGGTGTAACGCCCATTCTCCAGCGAGAACATCGCGATCTTAAATCCTTCGCCCTCCACACCGAGCATGTTCTCTTTCGGAACTCGAACATCCTGCAGCGAGAAATAGCCCGTGTTTCCAGCACGGATTCCTAGTTTGCCATGCAGCGTACCGCTCGAGAAACCAGGCATTGAACGTTCAACTATGAAGCACGAAATGCCGCTGTGGTCGCGGGCTTTTTGCTTCTCAGGATCGGTCCAGCAAAAGAACAAGAAATTATCAGCAACATCGGCGAGCGAGATCCACATCTTTTCGCCGTTCAGGATCCAGTCGTCACCGTCGCGTTTCGCGTACGATTTCATTCCGATAACGTCCGAACCGGCGTTCGGCTCTGTTAATCCGAACGTCGCGAGCTTTTCGCCCTTTGCCTGCGGAACGAGATACTTCTGTTTCTGCTCCTCAGTTCCCCACGAATACAAACTCAAGCTGTTGAGTCCAACGTGCACCGACATCGCCACACGCAAAAACGTGTCACACGCCTCGAGTTCCTCGCAAACGAGGCCCAACGAGATATAGTCAAACCCTGCCCCGCCGTATTCTTCAGGGATACATACGCCGAGCAGCCCAATCTCCGCCATTTTGTCAAAAACGCTTCGGTCGAAAAGAGCTTTCTCATCCCATTCCTTGATGAAAGGAGCTACTTCACCCGCGACGAACTCGCGTACGGTGTTCTGCAGGGCTTTGTGTTCTTCGGTTAATTCTAGTTCGATCACTTCTTTATATTTCCTCGCTAAATTGGGTTATATGATAGAATTCTGCTCGTTATATCAAAGAAGGAGTCTATCATTTTGCGTACCTTCTACGAAACGTGCGGACCCAGTGACGGAACACATCGTTCCGCCAATTCCGATCGTCGGCCGCCGTGACCTTTTCATTTTCATCGACCGCGGAGAACGCTTAGAACGTATCGCTGTGGTTCGTTATCTCGAAGAGCGGCTAAAGAACCATTACACCGTATTGAACCCGCCCCGCGCCGAAATGGCGGCTGCTCTCAAGAAACTCGTCGATGAGCGAAACCCAAAAACAATTGCCCTAAATATGGGTGGTTCACGAGGTCAGCAAAGCGGCCTGACGCACGACGGTTACAAGTTCCTGGCTGAAACGCTCGGCCCTGAGAATGAAAAGAAATTTGTCTCGTCCGCAAAACTTCTGACCGACTATTTCGACACCAGGCTCCCGGAGGAACTAACACATTACGAAAAAGCTGTCCTCGCAACCGATGTTATCACAAGACGTGCGTTCTCAAATGAGATAATTAGACCCGGAAAAACGACGGTGGGCGACGTTCGTTGGTGGATGATGCAGCAGGTCAACAACCTCGGACTCGGCATCTGGTTTCAGCCGGATATGCGAGTTCAGCGACAGGCAAAAACGACGGCAACGTCGCAGCAATTCCTCAGCGTTGCCGACGAGAAAATGGTACTCGAGCCCGGCGATCTGATCCACGTCGATTTCGGCCTGATCTATATGGGCCTCAGCACCGATTGGCAGAAGCACGGCTATCTGCTAAAGCCCGGCGAAAAAGACGCTCCGGCAGGATTAAAAGCAGCTCTCAAGAACACGAATCGTCTCCAGGACATTTTGTTTGGCTTCGCACGTGCAGGAATGACCGGAAGCGAGGTTTACGATGCCACGATGGCAGAATGCAAAAAACAAGGTATCGAAGCGATGATATATTCGCACCCGATCGGTGCCCATGGCCATGGTCTCGGTGCCTCGATCGACTTCCGACGAGGGATCGGAGGTGACGAAGACCGCCTGCGGCTCGATGCATTCACGTCGATCGAGCTCAACACATCCACCGCCGTTCCGGAATGGAACGGTCAGAAGGTTACAATAATGGCCGAAGACGACGCTGTGATGACCCCGACCGGCTACAAATTCATCCGTCCCCGACAAACAGAATTTTATTTGATTCGATAAGTGGAGCGCGGGCATCCCGCCCGCGAGTCTTATGATCCCGATCGCCAAAGCGATAAAGTTCATCGAAAAGGAAGTTTCTCCTCTCACAAGCGAGAAGATCGATATCTCCGGCACAGTCGGCCGCGTTCTGGCCGAGAATATAATCGCGGACACCGACCTGCCGCCGTTCGACCGTTCGCAAATGGATGGCTACGCAGTCGTCGCCGCGGACACCGAAAATGCACCGGCCACACTCAAGATCGTGGGCGAATCCGCCGCCGGCCGCGGATGGCACAAAACGATGAGATCCGGCGAGGCAGTTAGAATAATGACTGGTGCTCCGTTGCCAGACGGTGCCGATTCTGTCCAGAAGTTCGAGTTAACAAAGGAAGTCAACGGTGAGGTCGAGATATTCGACCGGACTGAAAAGAACCGCTATATCATCCGCCTGGGCAGCGAGATCAAGAAGGGCAAGACGATCCTCAAACCCGGAACGAGGATCACCGAAAATATGATCGCCACGCTTGCCGCTTTCGGTTACGCAAAAGTTAAAGTAACAAGAAGCCCATGCGTCTCGATCATCGGGACCGGCAGCGAGATAGTCGAGATCAACAAAAGACCCGGCCGGGACCAGATACGGAATTCAAATTCAATTATGCTCGACGTCCTCTGCCGCAGATTTGGAGCCGCTCCGGCGATCCTGCCGAACGTCAGAGACGAAATTTCAGATCTCAAATCTCAGATAACAAACGCGACCAAAACATCCGAGATCGTGATCCTGACCGGCGGAGTTTCGGTCGGAAAATACGATCACACAAAAACAGCTCTCGCTGAACTCGGAGCGACCATTTTTTTTGAAAAGGTAAGGCTTAAACCTGGCAAACCTGCGGTGTTTGCGAAACTCGGCAAGACTTTTATCTTTGGGCTGCCAGGCAACCCTGTTTCGGCGGCGGTGACGTTTCATCTATTTGTCCGAAAGGCGATCTTGATGCTGCAAGGAGCGATCAGTTCTGATCTGGAAACAGGATTTGCCGTGCTCGCGTCCGACGCAAAAGCGGCTCGCGAACGCGATGCATATTTGCCTTCGAGATTGGAGACGAACAAAATGGGGCAATTGGTCGCGCATACGCTAAAATGGTCTGGTTCCTCTGATTTTATTGGATTTGCTCATTCAGATTCGCTTGTCATTGTTCCGCGAGATAAGAGTATCGCAGCAGGCGAGGTCGCCGAGATCGTTTATTTATGAACAACCTGTCGCATTTCGACGAAACCGGAAAGATCAGCATGGTCGATGTTTCCCAAAAAGAAACGACCACACGGCGAGCGGTCGCGTGCGGAAAAGTCCTGCTTTCACCAGAAACACTTGAAACTCTCCAAACTCAGCCAAATAGAAAAGGTGATCCATTAGAGATCTCGCGAATCGCGGGCATAATGGCGGCAAAAAAAACCTCGGAGTTGATACCGCTTTGCCATCAGATCAATCTGTCGAAGGTCAACGTCACCGCCGCATTTCGAGATTTCGGCATCTATCTCGAAGCCGAAGCCATCACCACCGCCCAAACCGGCATCGAAATGGAAGCCCTTACCGCCGTCTCAGTCGCAGCTTTGACGATCTACGACATGTGCAAAGCCGTGCAGAAAGACATCGTGATCTCGGAACTTAAATTGATGTCGAAAACAGGCGGGAAATCCGATTATGAAGCGGACCGTGATGCCTAAGCCCGCGCGTAAGCAATGGCGAATCACGCGCGTTGAATATTTCGCCCTTGCTAACGCGCGGGCTTCTGCACAGGAATTGAACTTTAAGCTACAATAAGCGTATCCCAAAGTAGCCAAGTTGAGGAGTTTTTATGCCGATAAATTACAAGCTCGCCGAAGACGCCAAGCCGCAGATCACTTTGCTTTTGATCGCAACGGCGATCAGCGTCGGACTTTGGATGATTGGATGGTACTTGCCGATCGTCGGCTACATTGTCTATCCGATCCAGCTTTTTGCGACATTCGTTCATGAAAGCTCGCATGCTATGGCGGCACTGATCACCGGAAATTCCGTCATGAGCCTGACCGTATCGCCCGATACGAGCGGAATGGTCTGGTCGCAATCCTCCGGCTTTTCGTCGCTCTTCATCTCAAGTGCTGGCTATGTGGGCACGACCCTTTTCGGTACGCTTTTGCTCGTTTGGATGCGTTTCGGACTGAAATCACGGCTCGCACTGTATCTTTGTTCGGGGTTGATCGCAGTAATGACCGTCGTTTTTGGCTTTATCGCCCCGTTTTGGAATTTTCTGGCAAACGTCACATTCGGCAGCATGGTTTTCACAGTGTTTTCCGGTGCCATCCTTACCGCCGGTCTGTTTGCTGTCGCCAAATTCGCGACCGACAAATGGGTCAACTTCTCGCTCGCATTTCTCGCCGTCCAGTGCCTGCTAAACTCATTCTTCAGCCTTAAAACGCTGTTCGTTATCTCGGCAACCTCCGACGCCTCGTCCGATGCCGCAAATATGGCCGCCGCGACCGGAATTCCCGCCGTTCTTTGGGTACTTCTCTGGATCGCGATCTCCGTCGTAATGATGGCCGTCGGCGTGAGGCTGTACGCGAGCAGAGGCTCAAAAGCGGCTGCTGATTCGCTGTTTGTTAATTGATAAATATCAGAGACGGGTGGGCAAGCCCGCCTTCCTGACTGTCTGTTACAAGCCCGGGAAGATTCTAGAAACAATAAACTTGCAGTCAGGAAGGCGGGCTTGCCCCCGCAACTTCGGAATGCAGATCACTGCTTCTCGGCAAGGCCTTTCAATATGAAAGCATTTCTCATCTTCATGGCTCTCCTTTCCCTGAGTCTCGTTACATATGCCCAGATCAAAAAGCCCGAACCTTCGGCTCAAAAGCCCGCCTTCAGCAAATCGACACAACTGATCGTCGTAACCACCGACGACTGGGACAAGATCAACGGAACTGCCGCTCTTTACGAGAGAAAAAACGAGAAAAGCGATTGGAAAGCAACCGGCGACAAGTTCCCTGTCGTCCTCGGCCGCAGCGGGCTTGGCTGGGTTCGGGAATACGATGTCGCGGTCAACAACGCACCTGTTCTCGGAAAGCTTTTCAAAAGAATTTGTACTGCTCTGAAACGAGGAGATGATCAAGTCCTACGTCAGCTATATTCAAGAGAAACGCTGAGATTTTTGGAAATGGGGATGAGGGAAGAGGGGATAACCAAGATTAGCAAATATCTGGAAGACGATATATCAGATAACTGTTTCGCAAAGAACGAGTCGTTCATTGGTAACGAAGCCTTTGCATCTATCTACGGCAGCCAGTTTCCAAATGGAATTTGGGTGAAATTTGTTTTTGAAGACTCCAGATGGAAGGCGACGAATGAATCACCTGGCTTGGCGGCATTGGACGAAGGTCTCCGAACAGGCAAATCGGAAGGTGACGGTCGATCACCCGCCGGACTGTTTCCGCTGACCGAGTCGTTCGGCACGGCTTCAAAACCGGTGGGCGTTCAGATGCCCTACACAAAACTCGACGAATTCACGGAATGCGTCGACGATCCGAAATCGAACTTTTACAATCGCATCGTCAACCGCATGCAGGTCGGCAATTTTGACTGGAAAAGCTCGGAGAAAATGCTTGAGATTGGGCCGGAATATGATCTAGGCGTTTTCGTGGGGTATAACACGTATCCGGTCGAAAAAAATCGCGGTTCCTGTATCTTTCTCCACATTTGGAAAGACGCAAATTCGCCAACCGCAGGCTGCACCGCGATGGAACGCCGAAACTTGGAACGCATCGTTGCGTGGCTTTCACCCGCAAAAAATCCGTACCTTGTGCAGATGCCGAAAAAAGTATACGATTCACGTCGAAAAGCGTGGAAATTACCGAAACTCAGATAGCCCTCGACAAGCTGACCACCGGCTCACGACTGATCGTCCGTTCTCGCACCGACTGGCGGTTCGCGGCGGTTTCAAAGATCGTCGAAGGTCGTGTCACGCTAACAGTCTGCTCCCCCTCAGGCCGCACATATCGACTCCGCCGCGATCTAAACGCCGAACTTCTAATGGAAGGCATCATTCCTGTCCTGCCCTACGACACTGACGACACCTGGCGAGACAACTTCTGCGGCTACGATACCCGCTGGTAGCCAACTGACTCAACGGCCAACACCTTAAAACTTTCGTTTTCCTGAATAAATACCACATATCTGATGTTCTCGATCTTCCACTCGCCGTTGTGCGGAATATTCCGTTCCATCTTTACGCCTGTTTCTCCAGCTTTGAGTTTGCCGATTGGGATAAGCTGCCTCACAACGGAACTATGCGCGAGGTTTGCCCCTGCGTTTTCGCCGCTTCGCACCTTTGTCACGAGGCCGCTTTCGGCAACGGCGAGATAGACCGTCGCACCAGAATGTGCAGCGAGGCCGGTGATATCTGCCGATAATTTCCCACTATTTAGACTCAGATCTATAACGCCCAACATCTCCGACGAGGCTCCATCGACAGCATCGGTAGCCTTGGAGCGTTGAGATCCCACGAATTCTGCTGAGCCATTAACGACCATCTGCGGCGTATAACTAGAATCCAGCTTAAATCGCCGGGCGTACTGCTCTTGACGCTTCGAGAATACCGGTGAAGAGAACGGATCTTTCCAGCCCAGGTAATTCCAATAGTCGACGTGAAAGGAAAGCGTGACCACATGATCATTCCCGTCCTGCTGCAACTTCGTCAACAACCGATCAGCCGGCGGACAGCTTGAGCAGCCTTCGGAAGTAAAAAGCTCGGCGAGGACAGGACGTCTGGCTCCCGTGTGGTGCGAGACATTCGATCCTGCCTCTACGGTTTCCACGCCGCTATTCTCACCATTGCCGGCAAAAAACCAAGCAGTCGAAATGCTGCAAACTGTTATGAGTACGATCAACATAAAGTATTTCATAAAGCTAATATGCGGGATCGAAGCTGGGTTATTCCGTAACGTTGCATGTATAATACAGTTATTGACACATGCAAACAGCCTTTTGCCGGGCCTTCGAGCAAATACTGGTTGATCGATTCTTTTTTGAACAAGAATTGCGGAATGTTAAGATATTTATTTGCCCACAGCTCCGGGAACTGAACTATGCAGGCTGCTAAACAGATAGAAGAAGAACAGATCATCGTTCGCGGAGCCCGCGTTCATAATCTTAAAAATATTACGGTCTCGCTGCCGCTCAATAAACTGACGGTCGTTACCGGCGTTTCGGGTTCGGGCAAGTCTTCGCTTGCGTTCGACACTCTGTACGCCGAGGGGCAACGCCGATACGTCGAATCGCTCTCGGCTTACGCACGTCAGTTTCTCGAACGGATGGATAAGCCGGATGTCGATGAGATCCTGGGCATCGCTCCGGCGATTGCGATACGGCAGAAGAATACGACCAAGAATCCACGCTCCACCGTGGCAACACAGACCGAGATATACGATTACCTGCGGCTGCTCTTCGCCCGGGCGGGGACGACCATCTGTAACAAATGCGGCCGCGAGGTGAAAAAGGATTCGCCGGAATCGGCGGCAGACGAGATCATTGCCGAACTCGCCGAAGGAACGAGGTTTTACGTTCTCTTCCCTATCCAGGACGAGATCTCACGCGAAGTCGTTCGTGCCGCCCGCAAGCCAAAAGTAAAATCGACAGAAAAGGCGCTCAGCACTGCGGCGATGGTGATCGCGTTGATGCAGCAGGGTATCACGCGGTTATTCCGCAGCGGCGAGATCATAGAACTCCAAAAACCGGAGGATTATTCCTTTAACGATTTCGACAACACGTTTGCCCTCGTCGATCGCCTTACGGCCTCGCCCGATATCCGTCAGCGTTTAGTCGATTCGCTGGAAATATGTTTTAGAGAGGGTCATGCTGCGGTGATCGAGACCGTTGGAGAGAAAAAGCACCCCCTTAAATTCTCCGACAGCTTCGTGTGCAAATACGACGGCACGCGTTACGAACAGCCCGAACCGCACCTGTTCAGCTTTAATTCGCCATTCGGAGCCTGCCCGACTTGTCAGGGTTTTGGGAATACGATCGGGATCGATTACGGGCTGGTGATCCCAAATCCGCTGTTGTCGTTAAAGCAAGGTGCGATCGAGCCGTTTACGCGGCCAACACACGCATGGGCACAGAAGGAACTTGTAAAATACGCAGCCCACGCCGGGATCGACATGAACACGCCGTATGCCGACCTGCCCGAATATCAGCAGAACAATATCATCTACGGCGACGATGGCTGGCGAGGTTTGAAGGGCTTTTTTGAATTCCTCGAAACCAAGAAATATAAGCTCCACGTCCGTGTTTTCCTCGCGAAATTCCGCGGTTACACCAAATGCCCCGATTGCGGCGGACAGCGTCTGCGGCAGGAAGCCCGCGACGTAAAGATCGGCATGCATTCGCTGCCCGAGATCATTGAGATGCCGATCAGCGATGCTTTTACGTTTTTCGAAAAGCTGGAATTGACGCCTGAGCGGGCATTGATCGCCGATAAACTGCTGCTCGAGATCCGCCGCCGTCTCAAATTCCTCGTCGAGGTCGGCCTTGATTATCTGACGCTTGGGCGTCTCGCAGCAACACTATCCGGCGGCGAAGCCCAACGCATCCAGCTCGCGACCAATCTCGGTTCCCTGCTCGTCGGAACGCTCTACGTGCTCGACGAACCAAGCATCGGCCTGCATCCGCGCGATAACTCGCGGCTCATCAAGATCCTCGAGAACCTCCGCGACATCGGCAACACACTGATCGTCGTCGAGCATGACGAAGAAACGATGCGTGCGGCCGATCACATTGTCGACATCGGCCCGCTGGCGGGAGAATTTGGCGGAGAGCTTGTTTTCGAGGGCGATTTTAAGGCTCTGATGAAGAGTAAAACATCGCTCACGGCAAAATACCTTCGCGGCGATGCCGAGATCAAGGTTCCGCTAAAACGCCGCACCGTCACCAAGCGAAAGATCGAGATCATCGGGGCCCGCGAGCATAATTTGAAGGACGTTTCGGTCGAGATACCGCTCGATATGCTTGTTTGCATAACCGGCGTTTCCGGTTCCGGCAAATCGACGTTGGTTCACGATGTTTTATACGCAGGGCTGAAAAAGAAACGCGGCGAATGGAACGCTCCGGTTGGTTTTGTCAAAGAGATCAGAGGGGCGGATTACGTCGATGACGTCATTCTCGTCGACCAATCGCCGATCGGCCGTACACCGCGTTCGAATCCGGTGACGTACATCAAGGCATACGACGCGATCCGCGAAACCTTTGCCGCGACGAACGGTGCGAAAACCAAAGGCTACAACGCCTCGCATTTCTCGTTCAATGTGCCGGGCGGACGCTGCGAGATCTGCCAGGGTTCGGGAACCGTGACCATCGAGATGCAGTTCCTCGCCGATGTCGAACTGACCTGCGAAGACTGCCGCGGAATGCGGTTCAAGCAGGAAGTTCTAGACATCAAATACAAAGGCAAAAACATCCACGAGGCCCTTCAGTTAACGATCCGCGAGGCGATCGTCTTCTTTAAGGACGTGCCGAAATTGACTTCGAAACTGAAGGTCTTGGATTCGGTCGGGTTGGGATATCTGCGGCTAGGACAATCGGCAACAACTCTCTCAGGCGGCGAGGCTCAGCGTGTGAAACTTGCATCGCATCTGGCTCAGAAGACGACATCGGAAACGCTCTTCATCTTTGACGAACCAACAACGGGACTACATTTTGAAGACATCAACAAACTCTTGTCCGCGTTTCGTGCCCTCATCGACAACGGCGGCAGCATCCTCGTCATCGAGCACAACATGGACGTCATAAAAACCGCCGACCACATCATCGACCTCGGCCCCGAAGGCGGCTTCGGCGGCGGCCGCATTTTAGCAACCGGCACGCCGGAAGCGGTCGCAAAGGTCGATGATTCCTTTACGGGTAGATATTTGAAAACCTATTTGAAATAGATCGCGGCTGGCTACTTGAAGTTGCTCTTCGCACAGTGCTTCCCATACGGACACTCGCCGACTTGCATCCACTCGTAAAAATCGTTCGTGTTGCCTTCGACGGCGTAGTAAACCTTTTTGATGCTTGGGAATTGGGTCAGCGTTTTCTCGACCATTGGGAAAAAACCCGCCCCGCAACTGGTTGTTGCATTGCCAAGAGTTTCGAAGGCTCGTTTCGTGAAATTGAGATAAGCGGCTTTGTTTTTAACGTTTAGGCTCTTAACAATTCCCGTCGTTGATTCCCGGTCGAATGACCAGAAGCCTTTAGATTTTTCTTCGTCAGTCACGCCCTTGAATAGTTCATCCAAAGCGGCTCGTGCCGGGGTGGTCGTTTTCGGGATCGTTCGCGTGGTCGGAAACGCCTTTGTGCAATCCATCATTTCGGGGTTCAGCTTTTCGTTATGAAAATAAACCTTGATCGCCATCGTCGACCCCTTCTGGCCGAACGCGATGGTTGAAAAGGCGATGAGCGTGAATAAAAGTGTGATGACCTTCATATTCGTGTTTAGTCGTCTCCAAATTTCGCCCGCCAGATCGGAGCGATCTCAGCGAGCACCTTGCAGTCGCAATAGCCGCCGTTATCGTTCAGCCATGATGTGATCTTGCCAAAATCGAGCCGGTTTTCCATCATGTACCGCATCGAATATTGCAGGCTGTGATTGCATTCTACTTCGTAAAGCTCGTCCTCGACAAAATCAAGCAGTTCGCTGATCGTATGCTGAGCTGCAGGAAGCGAATCAAGAAATGCCTTTAGCTCCTCGCCGCTGAGTTGTTCGAGATTCTCGATCTCGCGTTTTCTTAGGATTGCCATATATGACTGGAGGGCGAGCATCTTGCTCGCCGTTAAATGTTAAATCAGATCGGGTGAACTTTACAGGCGAGCAGGATGCTCACCCTCCAGTCAAAATTCCGCTTCCGACACGCGAGACATTTCGGCTCGTTCGGCCTCTTCGAGTTCACGCTGCTTGATGCCTTCACGGCCATCGTAGGCGGCGAATTTTGGCAGAAAGAGGGCTGAGCCCGCAACCGCGACAACGCAAAGAATACCGCCGCTTACGATCGCATTTTGAACCCCGAACTTTTCTGCAACGATGCCCATTTTAGCACTTCCGAGCATCGGGCCGGTCAGATAGCTCATCATTTCAATACTCGCAAGACGTCCACGGAGGAAATTCGGAATGGTCTGATTCCAGATCGCACCCCGAAAAATGCCCGATATCATATCAAAAAAACCGGCCGCGGCGAGCAGCAATAATGCGGGAACAAGGCTGTTCACGAGACCGAAAAAGAAGATCGCCACGCCCCACAAAACAGCCGCTGCGATCACCATTAAACCGTGCCGGTGAACATTCTTGGTCCAGCCCGAGGTAGCACTCGCGGTCAGTGCTCCAACGGCGATCGCTGCCGGGAAAAACCCGACATATTTTTCGCCGTAAATGACAGCAAGAGCCGGATATAGTGCCTGCGGAAAGGCAAAGAACATCGCGGCGATATCGATGAAATACGTCCCCACCAGTTCCTGACGGCTGAAGGCGTATTTCCAAGCCTTCTTGATCGCTGCAAAACTCGGCTTCTCAGCATTCTCAGGGGGCGGCACGAATCGAAGCATGAAAACCGCCGTTAGCGAGGCAATGAATGTCACGAGATCGATCGAGTATGCGATAGACGGACTCAACTGAGTGGCAATAACGCCGGCCACGGCCGGGCCGACAATCATTCCGACCGAGAATCGGATCGAGTTTAGAGCCATCACCGCTGACATCATTTCAGGCGGGATGACCTTTTGAATGAACGACTCGAACGATGGTCTCTGTATCGCCGCAAAACCTGCATGCAGAGCGACGGAGAGAAACAATACCCAGATCTGCGGGGTTGGCAGCAGAGAATTTATCAGCAGAATGGCAGTAACTAAGGTTTGCCCGATCTCTGTCAGTCGCAGCATTTTTCGCTTGTCGAGAAAATCGGCCATCGCTCCGCCGACAAAAGCCAGAGCGACCATCGGGATAAACTCAGCGAGATAGATGTAGCCGACCATCGCCGACGACTGCGTGATCTGATACATCTGCCAGGGCACGACAATAAACGTCATCATCGAGCCGAAAAAAGATACAAGCTGGCCTGTGAAAAGAAGTCGGTAGTCGCGCGAGGCTTTTAGGGGTGAGAGGTCCAGTAACATGATCGGATCAGGGGCGTAGAGAGAATTCTAACGAATGTCCCCAACTTTTCCTAGCCGCCAGATCGAGCATAAACAGATGCGTTCATAGCTTTCATTGACACTGTCAACTCGCTGTTCTAATCTCACGTAATAGTTCGAACATTGTCCCCCAAAACGGTCAGCCCGCAGTTTTGAAGTAGTTCAGAAGTAGTTCATTTATCTTTATGGGCGGAATCTTATTTTTTGTCGCATCGATCCTTTTCGGCATAGGCCTAGTCAGGAAACTACTCCCATTTGCTAACGGGCCGGAGAGGCTCTTTTGGGGTACTACGCTCGGCATCCTGCTTTCAACGTGGCTGGCGTACTCGATCTCAAGACTTTTCCTCGATGTAAATCAATTCGCTCTCATAACCCTCACAGGTGCGATGTGGATCACTGTGATACTTCTTTTTCGCCGCGACCTGCCGGATCTTAAAAAGATAAGGATCCCGGACTTACTGAGGGAGAATAAACTCCTCGTCCTGCTCCTGATACTGGTTCTTCCGATATTCATCTACTTTTTCTATGTAGGCATGTTTCGTCAACAGCCTGACGGCCTATACCTAACTGCCACAAGTTGGTACGACATGGCTCTGCATGTTGCAATAGCGAATGGGTTTGTTTACGGTGACAACTTCCCGCCTATGTACCTGGTTCTGCCGGGAGAACCGTTACGTTATCCGTTCTTACCCGACTTTCACGCGTCGATCTTTTTAGAATTCGGATGGAGCCTTTGGACAACTTTTGCCGTGACATCATTGGTCGCATCGATCGCCTTGGTCGGAACATTTTTTTGTTTTGCCCGACGCGTGGCGGATTCGGCTTCGGCCGCATTCCTTGCGTCACTGATCTTTCTTTTTAACGGGGGACTCGGGTTTATTTTGTTCTTCAGAGACTGGTATGCGGGTGACCGATCGTTGCTCACCAACCTCCTGGACCCTAAAGAAAACTATACGGATATGTTTTCACAGGGGATCAAATGGGTCAGCCTAATCACCAGCGGCGTGATCCCGCAAAGGGCAATGCTCTACGGGATGCCGATTGCATTTTTCATTCTTGCACTAATCACGATCGTCTGGCGTGATTGGTCTGAAACTGACAAGAACGATAAATGGAACGGTGCTCGGATTCTCTTCATCGCCGGTATTCTGACGGGACTGCTTCCCCTTTTTCATGTTCATTCCTACATGTCGTTGGGCTTGATATCCGGTTTCTTGTTCATGATAAACCGCCGATATGCGTGGATAGCTTTTTGGATACCTGCAGTCCTGCTCGCTTTACCACAACTACTCGGCTCCGGGGGCGGCCTCACGGCGAGCGAATTTCTGCACGTTCAACTCGGTTGGATGAGCGGCATTAGCAGCAATTTCTTTGTTTTCCTTCTCTTCAACTTTGGATTACCGTTGCTGCTGATCGTTCCAGCGCTATTCGCAGCCCCGCGATATCTGAAAACTCTCTATTTTGCCTTTGCGTGCTTGTTCGTTTTCAGCTTTATATTTCGGATATCTCCGAATGATTTCGACAACATCAAACTCCTCTATTACTGGCATGCGGGAACAGCGATCCTTGTCGCGAACTGGCTGAGCAAGATCGGTCAAAGGTTCGCTTTAAGGCCAGTGGTCGCCTTTCTGGTGCTTGTCTGCGTAGCCTCCGGGCTCTTGGCTACGATCCGGGAGACGAAACTCATATATCGCGTTTTTTCACCAGAAGAAATTGAGGCAGGGATCTTTGCGCGTGATAAAACGCCGCCGAGATCATTGTTTTTGACCGGTCAAAACCACAACCAGCCAGTCTTGTGCCTCGCTGGAAAGCCGATCATGCTGGGATTTGAGTTTTGGATCATGAGCCACGGCTACAGCAGACAGGCCTATGATCTGATGCTGAAGGATGTTAAGGAAATGTACAGCGGGAGTGCCGCTGGAGCGGAATTGTTGACAACACACAAGATAGACTATGTCTATATTAGCCAGGGTGAGAAGGACGCTCTTCGAGCTAACGAAGCATATTTCGCTGCGAACCATACCTTGGTGTACAAGAACTCAGCTATTTCGATCTATCAAATAAAAGGGCAGGCATCCGACATCAGTCCGCAGTGATCTGGCTCTCCACAGAAACTCTTCGAGAAGCTTGAGGCAGATTCCTAAGGAAGAAATATCCCACCATAAGAGTCGGGATAAAAAGCCATCGGAAAAGCGGGAACGTGCCGAGTTCGCCTTTCTTGATCATATCAAAGTGCGGTTTGAAAGCGTGAGTACCGAGGTCACAATACATCGCGCCGCCCATGGCTCCAACCGTGTTAATTACTACGCCCACGACGCCCGAGAGCAGCAAAGCTCCCACCCAAAGATTTCGGGTCGCTCCCGCTGGAAGATAACCAAATCCGACGACGCCAATGCAGCCTAACCCCATCAACGGCAACAAATACCTTGGCCCATATTCACAAGTGCCGACTGAATCGATATTAAAGATGTAGGCACACAGTAGAATTACTGATAGAACGATCGCGATCTTCTCACGTATCAGAGTCCGCGGAATCAGCCACAGTGCTCCGAATCCGATCAGTATGACCGGAGCATATGTGATAGAGCCTCGTAAATAAAAAGCGGCTTTATCAAGAAAATTGCTGACGGTAAAGTGAAAAAAGGTGTCCGAATAATTACCCGCGAAATTCGGTAGGAGTATTGGATTTCCAAAGTTCACGGTGTCGTAGATGAGCAACGGCAGTACGCCGACGGTTCCGCCGATCAGGAAAAACGGCAATTGCCGCCATCGGAAAAACGAAAGGTAATAAATGCCCACGGCTAGTGCGGGCGAAAAAACCAGCATCGATGTCGTTACGACGAGCCCGAGAAAGACGCCAACCAGAACGGAATAAAAAAGCCCTGATCCCTTCTCATCGCGCCCGAAACGCACGGCAAAATAGAACGCGATAACCAGATACGACGATGCGATCGCATCGTGATGAGCGATGCCTGCATACGGTAATGCCGTAGTACCGAAGGCATAGAATAAAGCGGCCAGAAGGGGTAAAAAAAGAGCTTCCTTTTCAGGCGAGAGTAATCGAGCCGTGCGAAACACAGCTATCGCCGAGATCCCAACGATAAGCGATGTCGAAAAGAAGGTGACCAGCGCCGAGGTCATAAGGTAGTCAGCAACGTAATTTAGTCCCAACAGGCTTATGAAAAAGTAGAAGATAGCCCCGATCATGAATTGACCGGGCTGTTTTGCGGCGTATTTATGGCCTTGATAATCGAAGACATCGCCGATCGGCTGCAATTTGGGCGATTGCGAGCCATCAACGTAAAAAACACCGCGTTCGACGATCGCCTCGACTCCCATCTGCTGCAGGTTGAAAGCATCCAGATTTCTTGAGTTTATTGTCAGTCCAATGACAAACCAGACAAAAATAACGAGAAGGATCTCAAATCTATAGACACCAAAAAAGCCAGGTGCTTTTTTACCGTGGACCGCCGCGTCTGTTGGGAACTCATTCATAGATTCGCTAGGGCTTCATATAGTCCGACCAATGGTAAAGCCAGATGGTATAGATGCCGAAAAGAAAGGAAATTGTATAGGCGACCCATTCGATCGTCGCTAACTTCCGCCGGGCTGTTTCCAGGAGAAGTACAAAGATCCACGGTAAAAGCACCATCGCGTAACGGTAGCCAAACTGCCAACCGCCGGAATTTCCATGCATCCAGAGTAGTATCGTGAGGAATAGGATCGCAATCCAAGCACCGTATTTTATAGCGTAATCCCTGGCTCCGTCACGAAATGCGAAAAGCAGGAAAGGGCTGCTGACGAGTATCGTATTCCCAAACCCATTCGGCCTCAAATACGGAACTGAATCTCGCCATTCCCAACCTTTTATCAGCATTTCCCACATCTGCCTCGGTATGTAGTAGATGGAAAATATCCCGTGTTTGTACCATGGTTCATCTAGCACGCCGTTTATCCGGGCATGTCCGAAATCCGAGATCGAATCGAATCTGATGAAGTTGTAATAGAGTGTCGCGACACCCAGCAGAAACGGAATTGCGCAAAACGCGGCCGTACGAGCAATGCTGAACTGAGGAAAATACTTTGCGACAAAGCCTTTCGATCCTGGGAGATCAGCATCAGTTACCTCGGCCGGATCAGTCGCCTCATCGCCTTTCAGCCGTTCGTCGGGCGAGTATTCATCTCTTGCCAGAAGGAAAAGGAAAACGGGAGCCGTTAAAAGATTCTCCGTCCGGTTGCCAAATGCCAGGGCGAAAAACAGCCCGGCGAGGAATGGACGGCGGTTATAGACCGTAAAATATATCGCCCCAGCCTCACCGACCATCGCGAACCCCAAAGCGAGCTGCCATGCACCGCCGAATGTAAGGTTGGCCCACATGAACGTGCCAAGTAGGATCGCAAGCGTGTAAAGAAGCCGTCGAGAAAACGAGATATCGTACTTCTCAGCAATTTTCAGCAAAAAGTAAGACAGCCCTGCCGCCAGTATACCAACGATCAAGGCCACAGGAGCAACTTTGACAAACCCAAGCATCTTCAAAAGCGCGAACGGAACCATCGATAGCACCGCACCCAACGAGAAAACCGTGTGGTACGCTCCGTTAGCTAACACAAATTCGTTAAGCCATGACGGCGGCTGTTCGGTAAAACTAAGATTGCCGCGCATCAGGTTTTCCGCAACCCGAAACGTGTAATCGAACGGGCTCTGATCGCGCGGGTTCGAAAAGAAATAGATAACGCCGATAATGAGCGAGGATAACCCCATTTTACGGCTTGAATTTAAAGGTTCGGATTTATCAACAACACTTGGCTCATGTTGCTCTTCGACAAGGTGTTCCGGTTCTTCCATTTTGTGATTAACCCCTTCCCTTAAACTAGGCCGCCACCTCATCGCGCAGAAGGTTTTCCAAGCGAGGGGCAGTGACAGCCAGTCTCTGTTATTCCGTGTAGATATTCACACAAACGCCGTTTCAGGTCAATATTCTCGGTTGGTCAGAGCAATTTTTCTCGACGAATCCGAAACTCGAGTGAGCCCGTACCTGGCGGGCGGATAAATTGCAAAAATTGAATATCGGCTTTATATTGAAAACACGTTTAAAGGGTTATTAGCAAACCTGACAGAATAAGACTTCTGTTTAAATTAACAGACCATCTTACGTCCGTATTAAATACGCATTGAAGTAGAGGCCTGAGAATAAAAAAAACATGGGATTCATATTTCTACTAGGATCAGTACTGTTTGGTGTGGGTCTTGTACGGCGTATCTTTCCCTGGTCGACTGTTGCGGAACGGCTATTTTGGGGCATCACAACCGGAGTCGTTCTATCAATTTGGGCGGTATACTTACTAAGCCGCGTCGCGTCTGAGTTGCACCTTACCTCTATTGTCATAATTAGTATTTCAATGTTGGGCGGCTCTGGGTATCTCTGGTGGAATCAGCCTCCTGCCTTCGATCGCAGATCGATAAAAGAATCTCTACTGGAAAACATCCCTCTGCTAACTCTCATAGCCTTCTTCCTGCCTGTATTCATATACATTTTCAGCATTGGGATGTTTCGCGAACAAGGTGATGGCTGGTATTTAGCGGCCGATTATTATGACATGGTCTTGCATTTATTGATCGCAAGCTCCTTCTCTTTTGGAAAAAATTTTCCTCCATCTTACTTATTGATGTCGGGTGAACCAATGCGATACCCATTCTTGGCGGACTTTCATGCATCAATATTTTTGACAACCGGATGGGAAATTTGGTCAAGCTTTGCGATAACCGGCATCCTACTATCCTTCACCTTAGCAGGAACCTTCTACTGCTTCGCCAAGCGGATTAGCAAATCTGGCTGGGCGGCTTTTTACTCCGGCTTAATCTTTTTACTTAATGGAGGATTCGGATTTGTTTTTTTTCTTCGCGATTGGTATTCCGGCAACAGATCACTATATGAGTCTTTTTTCAACCTAAAAGAGGATTATACCGCTTGGGAAAAACACGGCTTGAGTTGGGCGAATATCATACCAACAGTAATGGTTCCGCAGAGAACGATGCTCTATGGTCTACCAATTGGATTTACAGTGCTCGCGCTGATCGCCATATACTGGTTCTCTACTGAAGAAGAGGACAGAACAAAGGAAACTAAAATCGACCCGCGTCTCGTTCTGGGATTTGCTGGTGTATTGACCGGTTTACTTCCTTCTTTCAATATGCACTCGTATATGTCAATTGGGATTATTGCGGGAATACTCTTTCTTTTAAGATGCCGAAAGGAGTGGATTTACTTCATTTTACCTTCCGTTATCCTAGCAATTCCACAGGTATTTTCGTTGGAGGGAACTTTCGGATCGAGTTCTTTCTTTCACCTACAGCTTGGGTGGAAAAGTCATCTTGTGAATAACAATGTACCTTATTTTATATTGTTGAACTTCGGATTACCGATAGTCCTTATTTTCCCTGCACTTTTTTTTAGCCAAAGAAGTGTCCGCCTTTTTTATATCCCTTTTCTTGCTCTTTTCGTAATTTGTTTCGTATTCCGTATTTCACCAAATGACTCTGATAACTCAAAGCTTCTGTTTTTTTGGTATGCAGCAACGGCGGTTGTCGTAGGTTCTTGGCTGCACCGGGCTTTGTCGAAGGCGATCTTTACCCCCCTACTTTTACTTATTCTCCTTACCTGCACATTTGCCGGAATATTGTCAACTAAGCGTAATTCCGCACTGATTTGGAGGATTTTCAGTCCGGAAGAGATTGAAGCGGGAAAATTTGTTCGTGACAGGGTAGAGCCAAAAGCAAGATTTCTCACCGGACAATATCACAACCAACCGGCACTGTGCATTGGTGGCCGACCATTGATCCTCGGCCACGACTATTGGATCTGGAGCCACGGATATAGTCGGGAATATATTGATAGTATTAAACGGGAAATACCCAGAATGTATAGTGGTGGGCCGGAAAGTCCTGGACTCCTTAGAAAGTTCGGCGTCGATTACATATTCATTGGCCCAAAAGAGAGGGATGAGTTCAAACCTAACGAGGGATACTTCACGGCTAACTACGAGCAAGTCTTCAAAAACGCAAGCATCTCAATTTACAAAATCCCGAAACAGGAATAAAAGCCCGGTTTAATTGCAAAAATTCTACTCTGGGGCTTCGAACAGAGATAGCCGCTAAGCCGCAAAGATCTTCAGCTTGAATTCGTCGTTCGCGATATAGATCTCCGGCTTGCGGCCGGAGAAGAGGTTCGACTGTCTCAGGATCATCGGAAGTCCGCCGTGGGGGACGTTAATTCCGTATTCGCGGCGGGTGAAAATGGCTGAAATTTGGGGGTTTAAACGCTGTGTAATGCCGTAGCGGATAGCCCGGGCAGCGGGCGGTGAAAAACCGTTCGTCCGCCGCGGATTTATAAATTCTATCGCATTGTCGTAAATGTTTATTCGTGTCCGGATGTCTCGCAGGGCGAGGTCGCGGTGCATCAGGAGATTTATTATCGCCTCAGCCACCGAGTAATAATGATAATGCCCGCGTGCCTGGACCACCGGGTCTGTGACGAGCGAAAGTTTGCGTTTCGGACGCTCTTTTCCGAGGTCGGTGTAGCGTTTTATAAACTCCTGAATGGTCTCGAACTGCGTCAGCAAATTCCCCTTAACCTCAACCGCTTCAATGAGTTGAGCCGTGCCGTTGTCGCCTGAGAAGCGTGCGACCGTGACATTCGATCTCGGCAGCAGTTCGGCGACGCGGTCATTCTTTCCAAACAACAGCAAGGCGGCGACGGTCGGGAAAAATTCGTCCGTTTGGCCGACGGCGAGCAGCAGGTCTTTGCGGAGGAAATCGCTGGTGTTGTAGAGGTTTTGGTTCGGCGCGTTGTCGTCAAATCCGTTCGCGAAGGACCACAACAGCGAATCGTCAAAATCCTCTTCCGCCACTCCCTGGAGCGGGATATTTTCAAAGCCGAGCGGCCGGATCTCGTCGAGCCAGGCTGAGAGTTCGCCGCGTGAGACTTCCCTCTTTTCGGCACCGATGCGGAGATAAAAACGGCCGTCGCGAGTGCGGTACGGGCGGCGTTTTCCGTGAATATCGAGAGCCACGATGCGCTTTCCGCTGTCGAACGCGATCGTGTCAAGCATAGGAATAATGGGGGGAACGATGTCCTCGCGGCAGATCCGGGCGATCTCGGTTTGGACCCATTCGGGGTTCGAAACCCCTTCGATCCGGAGCTGATCATTGACCCCAAAAATTATCGTCCCGCCGTCCGTATTTGCCAGAGCGACGATGCCCTGGGCGATGCGCTCGGAGTTAGAAAGCTTAACTTTTAGCTCAAGATAAGTGTCTTCGCCACCGCGGATCAGGCGCAAAAGTTCGGTCCGTGTGGTGGCCGGGGCGTCGTTATTTACGAGGTATTCCTGAAAGGATTGGTCGCTTGGTGAGTCAAAACGCTGTGTGTGACGAAATTTTCTTCGCGGCATCAGTGTTCGGCGTGAGATTTATGTAAAAAGACGGACACGCTTGCCGCCCGAATGCCCGTGAGGTTGGCATTGCTGGAGTAAAATTTCAACAACCTTATTGAAACATCGAACCGGCGAAAAGTAAATCCGCACCCGAATTTTCAGGAGCGTCCCCGATGCGTCCCTCGTAGGCGAAAAATGTGTCCCTCGCCTGACCAAAACGCGAAAAGTATGACCGCTTTTTTCGCTGTCCGCGATTTTCGATCCCTTCAATGATCAAGTCCCGGATATTCTGGTAACAGAACGCCTTATCGCTGCCAATACCCCGCCGCCTATCGTGCCGTCGAAGGCTTCGTCCATCGCATCCGCCGCCGATCCGGTACGCAAAGTACGCAAAACCATACAATTTGAGAAAAACATATCAATGTGTGCATAACATGTCGATCTGTGCAAAATGGCATTTCAAACCGGTGGCGAAGTGTGTAGGATGCTGAACTTGCAAGGAGAAATTTTTATGAAAACAACCTGGAAAGAAGTACCGCGTGACCACGTCCAGAGCCAGTGGGCGGCATTTTACGTAACTATGAACCGCAAAGGCGAGATCGTTATGAGCCGCGTCACGCACGATCGCCTCGGCGCGCCGCGGGCGTTCCAACTATATTACGACACGGTCAACAACCGCATCGGCCTAAAACCGGCCGCCCTCGCCGCCCGCAACGCCTACCCGGCCGGGCCGAGCGGCAATCGCGGCGGCCGCGTGGTACGTGCCTACCGCCTGATGCAGGAATTCGGTGTGATCATCAACGAAACGCTGCAGTTCAACGGCGTCGAGATCGACTACGACGGCCTCCTCGTCCTCGACGTCCGCACCGCCCGCATCTCACCCCGAGCCGTCGGCAACCGCTACAACCGCGCCAAACAACGGATCCCCACCCCACAACCGCCACCCGAACTATAGATCCCACCAAACCCTGGCTGACGACCCAACCCTCGTCAGCCACGGCCATTGATCTTTGACAATTTAATTTTCGTTTTTTGCGATGAGCAGGAACGCGAGATCCATCCTTTCCGTGGGTTTTCACCCACGGCTACAATCAGGCGTCGCGATGCGACGACATCAAGAGAAAGAAGCACAAACCCGACAAATGAGACTTATTGTATGTTGATCGCTGCATACAATACGTATAGTTTTGATCCACATGGGTCAGAACCGGGAGCGACGGCGTCCGGGTTCTTCGCAGCCGTTCTCCACAATGCTCAACCAAACTCTCATCACCGAATTCGGCAAAAGGATCAGACAACTTCGGACCGAGCGAAAACTCTCCCAAGAAGAACTCTCATTCCAAACCGGCTTCCACCGCACCTACATCGGCATGATCGAACGCGGCGAACGAAACATCTCGCTCTCGAATATTGGTGTGTTCGCGAAGATTTTTGAGATGTCAGTTTCAGAGTTGATGGCATTCGGCCAGGAAGAAATTACCAACAAACAGCGAGGTGATTCCTAATGCCCGACCATTCGTTCACCATTACGCTCTCAAACAATCGCACCGAAAAAGACGGGATCGAATACCTAATCGAACACGAAACCGGATTCTTCTACGTCGATAGTGAAACGCGGAAGAAGATATTGGAAATGCTAGGATTACCGCGAACCTACGCCCGAGCCTTCGATATGATATACATCCCGCGTTATGCCGGAAAAGTCGCGACCGAAGAAGTCATCAAAACGCATCTCGACGAGATATTCCTCGTCGAACTTAAAACGACTAGAAAATATCTCCCCGAAAATCCAAAGGGTTTCTTCTTCGGGGCAACCCAAAACGAATTCGACTTCGGCGAAAGACTAGGCGACAAATACCGCTTCTGTTTCGTCTGCCTTCATCCAGATTCGCGGTCACACGCACTTCTTTCTGTGCCTGAACTCGAAGCGATAATGCGTACGAAGCGGATTCAGTATCAAATAAATCTTTGACGAGCTTTTCTTCAAGGTTTTTTATCGCGTAGCGATATATGATTGTAGCCGTGGGTGAAAACCCACGGAAAATTGAGTTAAGATGTCCCCGTTACCTTTTCGCGGCTTTGCCGCTCTATTTGCGGAAAAGCTATGCTTTTCCGGTAACACCCCTTAACTCTCGCGGCTACGCCGCCGCCCACGTCGAATGTTTCAAGTCTCAAGAGACAATCCCGCATACTACCTAACCTCAGTGGCACACCATCGTCTGCCGATCTTTCAGAAAGATGCAATCAAAAAAATCGTCTGCGACGCATTTGATGAAGCGAGAAAGTCTGCAGGAATAATGATATTCGCGTATGTCATAATGCACGAACATACGCATGTACTGACGGACAATGCACGGGAAATGAAAGAAGTTTTGCGATACCTGAACGGTATTTCCGCAAAACGCTTGATCAACTATCTGAAAGAGAACGGTTACGAAAGTTCGCTTGCGAAACTCCGCATACGAGATCGCGGGAAGAATCATAGTCATTCGGTTTACGAACATCATCCGAATGCTCTACGGATAACGGGCGAAGACGCAGTGATGCAAAAGGTCAACTATATTCACCTAAATCCGGTTCGTGCGGGGTTGGTCGAGCATCCGGATGAATATTTATATTCGAGTTCTCGTCAATGGCATGGACGGTCGATAGAAAATGAGCCGCTAATGACCGACCACAAACAGATCAAATGGAGACCGGCGGCGTAGCCGCAGAAATCTTGGGGGAACACGCCGGAAAAGCGTAGCTTTTCCGCAAATAAGGCGGCAAAGCCGCGAACCGTGCTTTCAGCCCGGCCACAATTCTAACGGTTCCCATTTCGTCCAGACAAAAGCGGTGTTTTCGTCTTCGAGGACGTCTTCGGTCGTGAGGCCGTCCCAGAGATCGTCTTCCCCGTAGCCTTGGGAACGCATATCCAAAAGGCTTGGGCCGTCGCCGGCGTAGCCATCTAGGAAGAGCATTGCGACTTCGCCGCGTGTCAATGGGATGCCGCCGCCTTCGCCGGTTTTTGGTCGGGCGAGAATGGTTTTGACAACATCGGAGTATGAGGGTTGAGGCTTCGTCGCTTTTGTTCTTTTTGGATTTTTCAGTTGGTATCCGCGGATTTCGAGATAGGTTACGTGTTTTTCGGCTGTCGCAGAGGCGGTCACGCGGACGAACTTGTCATCGTGTCGTTCGAACGATGCCTTGACCCCGACGCGAGCCAAATTCTTAACGGCGGCTCGTGCCCGAAAGTCAGGACGGCGACCGTTACACAACTCATAGAAGTTTGCGGTTAGGAAATATCTTTCGTAAGTTCTTGGCTTCATCATTCAAGAACATATCGATCGTCAGGACGATAGTCCAAATTCGACTATTTCAGAAACAAGGCGGTCGGCATTCATTTTGGGTTGATTGACATCTGGTTCGGATTGGACTATTTACTATGTAGCGAACTCACGTGGATACAGGACATACAGTTGCATACATCGGGCTCGGGTCGAATTTGGGAGACCGGGCCGGGAACCTCTTGATGGCCGTTCGCGGGCTGATGGAGGCGAGTTTTGTCGTGCACAAGCTTTCGGGGATATATGAGACCGAGCCGGTGGGCATCGAAACGGACCAGAAATTCCTGAACATGGTCGCCGAGATCCACGTCACCAATGTGACGCCGAGCCAGATGATGGCCCGGATGATGAGGATCGAATACCTGCTGGGCCGCACCGACAAATCCCTGAAAAAACCCCGCACGATCGACCTCGACCTACTGCTCTTTGGCGACGCAATTATTGATACAGAATTACTTACGCTGCCGCACCCGCGGCTGCACCTGCGGCGTTTCGTGCTCAAGCCGCTCGCAAAGATCGCCCCGAATCTCGTCCATCCCGTTCTGCACCAGGAGATCGCCGACATCCTCGAAAACCTCGACGACCCAAGCGAAGTGACCCGTTGGAACCCGAATAACGGCCACGAAGCCGCCCACGCCGAAGCCGGCGTGTAGCCACGCGCCGGGCCGCCGCATTTTCGCTAGACTTAAAGTACACAAAAAGCTAGACTTTAGGGAATTTATGGCATATTTACAGCCTGATAAAGAGGGCAAAGTCTATCTTCCCGCGATCCGTGCCGCTAAGGAACGCGGCGAAAAGCTCGTCTGCCTGACCGCGTACGATTACCCGACCGCCCGCATTGTGGACGAAGCCGGCGTTGATATGATCCTCGTCGGCGACAGCATGGGCAATGTCATCCACGGTTACGGCAACACCATTCCCGTCTCGCTCGACGAGATCACCTCAGCCTGCATCGCCGTCAAACGCGGCACCGAACGGGCTATGGTCATTGCCGATATGCCGTTCGGAACGTATCACGTCAATGAGGACGAGAGCGTTCGCAACGCCCTCCGGCTGATGAAATACGGCGGCGCCGAAGCCGTCAAGATCGAGGGCGGCCGCAATCGCGTCAACCTCGTCAAACGCCTCGTCAGCGAAGAGATCCCGGTCGTTGCCCACATCGGCCTGACGCCGCAATCCGTCTATAAAATGGGCGGCTACCGCGTTCAGGGCCGCACCGCCGAGCAGGCAAAACTCCTCATCGAAGACGCCAAAATGCTCGAAGACGCCGGAGCCTTTGCCGTCGTACTCGAACTCGTCCCGCGTGAGGTCGCCGGTATGATCACCAGCGAACTCGAAATTTCCACCATCGGCATCGGCGCCGGACTGGAATGCGACATTCAGGTACTCGTGCTCCACGATCTGGTCGGCATGACTTTCGGCCGGCAGCCGCGTTTCGTCAGGCAATACGCCAGCGTCCGCAACGTCATGACCGAGGCCATCCAACACTGGACCCGCGACGTAAAAACCGGAGCATACCCAAACGACGAAGAATCATACGGCCTCACCGAAGAAACGAAAAAGGAGATGGCGGCTTCATAAATGGAGATCATGAGCCGTCGTCAACGCATGTTCTCGATCTCGCGCAAATTGCGGCGGGAATCTAAGACCGTTGGCTTTGTCGCGACGATGGGAGCTCTGCACGAAGGCCATTTGACGCTCGTCAAAGAGGCACGCCAGATGTGCGATGTGGTGATCGTCTCGATATTTGTTAACCCGACACAGTTCAACAACAGCATAGATCTCGAGAAATATCCGCGTGACCTGACGAGCGATGTGGCGCTGTTAGCCGAATACGAGGTCGATTACGTTTTTGCACCCGAGGAGAACGAGATCTATCCGGATGGGTTCTCGACGTATGTTAACGTCCAGAATGTGACCGATACGCTCGAGGGAGCCTCGCGTCCGGGGCATTTCCGCGGCGTCGCGACCGTGGTCACGATCCTCCTGAACACCATAAGGCCCGATCATGCATTTTTCGGCCAGAAAGACGCTCAGCAGGTCGCCGTCATTAAACGCCTGACAACCGATCTCGGATTTGAGACGGAGATCGTCGTGATCCCGACCGTGCGAGAGGCGTCCGGGCTCGCGATGTCGTCGCGTAACGAAAGACTGTCCGCCGAGGAACGTGAGAAGGCTGTAATTATCATTACCGCTCTACGCGAAGCCAAGATGGCCTTCAAAAAAGGTGAACGAAATGCGTCAGAGCTCACTCAAATCGTAAAAGACCGCATTTCCACGGAACCGCTCGCAAAGCTCGATTACGTCGATGTCGTCGATCGGTATTCCCTGCAAAGCCTTGAAAAGGTTGGGGATGAAGAATCTTTGATCGTCATCGCGGCCTATTTTGGCGACGTTCGGCTGATCGATAACGTCATCCTCAATCGAAAGCAGTAGTTTGGTCTGAAACTTGCATCAAATGATTATGAAACAGCCCCGTTTGGCGTTTCATAAATATATGAAAACACTTAAAGGTGTCATCGTTGGTTTGAGTTTGATGTTGGCCGTCGCGTTCACCGTGTCGGCACAGACGAATCTGACCGCGCTTGACGGCTCCCGCGTGAACGTCGAAGGCCAGGCCGGAAAGGTTGTCGTCATGGCGATCGGTGCGAGCTGGCTGCCGCTTTCGGATAAGCAGGCTGAGTTTACAAACGCACTGGCCAAGAAATATGCGGGCAGGAATGTAGTTTTCTACTTCATCGCGACCGATTCATTGAACGCTAAATCGAAGAATTTCGCGGCCAATGAGGCGATCCTGAAATTTGCCACTGAAAACAGACTGACCGCGACAGTTCTGAGGGATTCGGATGGAGCGGCGACGTTCAAGAAGTTCAACATAGAACAGGTTCCGTCGTTCGTCGTCCTCGACAAGAGCGGCAAGCAAGTGGGCGACCCTTTCGGCGGTATCGACCCGAAATACGACATCACGATCCCGATCTCAAAGGTGATCGATAGGCTGCTGTAATTTTGTAACCATTGATGTTTCAGGGTGTAACACTTTTTAGGTGTTACACCTTTTTCATTAGCGAATAGACCAGGCTGATCGGCAGGCCCACGACGTTCCAATAATCGCCCTCGATTCCCTCTATAAACAACGCCGCCTGGGCCTGAACGGCGTATGCCCCGGCCTTGTCGAGCGGATCTCCTTTTTCGGCCAGGAACGTGATCTCTGCTTCGGACATCGCGGTGAATTTCACTCGCGTACTCTGAATTCCTGACCGCGTTTCACCGTTGTCAACAACGGCAACACCGGTCAAAACCTCATGCCAATGCCCGGAAAGCATCGATAACATTCGCTTTGCATCATCTAGATCGAGCGGCTTGCCGATTATCTGACCGTCGATAACGACGGTTGTGTCGGCCCCGAGAACGATGCTGCCGGGATAATTCACGGCGACGGCCTTGGCTTTTTCACGGGCCAGGCGGACGACGTAATCGGCGGGAAGCTCGCCCACCCGCTCCGTTTCGTCGATGTCGGCGACGTGTTTGGTGAATTCCCAGCCGACGGACGTGAGTATCTCGGAACGTCTCGGACTTCCCGAGGCGAGGATCAGTTTTGGCAGTTGTATCATCTGTTTTGGGGCGTTTAGCTTTTCGAAGTGTTCTCGACTAAAATGATAGTAGATTGACGGTAAATGACAAATGGAACAGCTTTTTGGTGCAATTCCAACGGTAATCGGCGGACTTGAATCGCACGATAAAGTTACCGAAGCTGTGGTGTTTGCGGCGTGGTCACGCTGTGCCGGCGAGATGCTTCGCGAGCGGACCGTTCCGATCAGTTTTGACAAAAAGCGTCTGACGATCGCCGTCGCCGACAAAACTTGGCAGCGGCATCTAGAGGAACTCAGCCCGCAGATGATCGCTAAGATCAATGGGTCACTCGGACAGGGTACGGTCAGATTCATTGAGTTTCAAATTGATGAAAAGACCGTCAAAAAAGCATGCGAAGATCGTGTATCCGAAAGTAACAGCCGGTCAAATGCCGTCACTCCGGCACTTGCGAAGGCGGCATTGGCGATCGCTGACGAGAATTTAAGGAAACATTTTTTGGATGCTGCCGGAAGTTACCTGGAAAGGCAGAAAAATTCCTAATCTTTGGGTGGGAGATCTGAAATTTCCGATCTGAAACTTGAGTATCGTATGGACGTAAGAAAAGTAGCAAAACTCGCACATCTTGAGATCTCAGAAGCTGAGGTTGAGCTTTACACGCCGCAGATGGCGAACATCGTTAAATATGTCGAGCAGCTCAATGATCTGGATATCGAAGATATAGAACCGATGCTCGGCGGCTTGACGGATGAGGGCGAGGCGACGTTTACGCTGCGGGACGATGTTCCGGGCGGCTCGCTCGGCCAAACGGCGGGCCTATCGCAGGCTCCGTCGAGCGTTGCGGGGCATTTTCAGGTGCCGAAAGTCTTATGAGAAGAACGGCCAGTTGTCAGTGGTCATTGGTAAGGCGAAAGGCTTTAATCTGCCTGCTGCTTGCGGTCTGCTGCCAGTTAGCTTGCACGATCCCGAATCTCGAAAAGCCGCAGTGCACCGCGGGGCGTGATGTGGTGAAAAAGTTCTATTCGTTCCATTTCGGCACCGATATGGGCTCTTCACCCGAGAATCAAAAGAGGCGTGAACAGTATCTGACAAGCAGCTTGATCACCGAGTTGGCCGCCGCGGGTGAAACCAAGAAAGATTACTTCACCGCAACGGAGGATTTTCCGAAAGCATTCAGAGTCGGTGAGTGCAGGGTGAATTCGGATGAAAAGGTAACGCTGCAAGTCCTCCTTCTGTGGAGAAACGACGATCGAACGGAACAGAAAGAGGTAAGTGCCGAAGCCGTTAATGTCGACGGTAAATGGTTGATAAATAAGGTTTTTAATTGATAGATCATGTCGATTCGTACAAATACTGAAACAACTCTCGATAACGCCGAGAAACTCAATTCGCAGCTTAATTCGTTCCTCTCCATCGAGCGCGAACACGCACTGGCTCGGGCTGATTATCTGGAATCAACCACCGGTACACGATTAGCTGGCCTTGCGGTCGCAGTTAAGGACAACATCTGCACGAAGGGTTTGCGCACTTCGTGCGGCTCTCGCATCCTGGGTAATTACAAGGCCCAATACGATGCGACCGCGATAAAACGCCTGAACGATGCCGGAGCGATAATCGTCGGCAAAACTAACATGGACGAATTTGCCATGGGTTCATCAAACGAATCTTCGGCGTTCGGTGCGGCGAAGAATCCGTGGGATGTGACCCGCGTTCCGGGCGGCAGCTCGGGCGGTTCGGCGGTGGCGGTCGCTTCGGGTGTCGTTCGGGCGGCTTTGGGCAGCGAAACCGGCGGCTCGGTCCGTCAGCCCGCTTCCCTGTGCGGCATCGTCGGGCTTAAGCCGACCTATGGACGCATTTCGCGTTACGGGCTCGTCGCTTTTGCTTCTTCGCTAGATAATATAGGTATTTTTGGCCAAACCTCGCTGGATGTCGCGAATGTACTCGGCGTCATCGCCGGGCGCGATGAAAAAGATTCCACCTCGGCGGATGTTCCGGTTCCCGATTACGCGGCAGCGATAGATGCGGATATTGCCGGCAAAACTATCGGTATTCCAAGAGCACTTTTTGGTGACGGACTGGACGACGAAGTGCGTGAAAAAACGCTAGCGGCTATCGCCAATTTTGAAGCTCTCGGAGCCAAGACCCTAGACATCGAGCTTCCCTATGCCAAATACGGCATCGCCGTCTACTACATCATCGCGACCGCCGAGGCCTCGTCAAATCTCGCCCGTTTTGACGGCGTCCGTTACGGATTCCGTGCCGAGGATGCTCCCGAACTTCGCAAGATGTATTCCAAGACCCGCGAAGAAGGCTTCGGGGCCGAGGTCAAACGCCGCATTATGCTCGGAACCTACGTTCTTTCGAGCGGATACTACGATGCATATTACGCGAAAGCTCAGAAGGTCCGGGCTCTGGTAAAACGCGATTATGTGAATGCTTTCAAAAGCTGCGATGCAATATTGACGCCGACCTCGCCGTCGGTCGCATTCAAGATCGGCGAAAAGAGCGATGACCCGATCGCTATGTATCTGAGCGATATTTACACGGTTTCGGCAAATCTCGCCGGCGTTCCGGGAATCAGCGTTCCGTGCGGCTTATCGCAGGAAGGCCTGCCGATCGGCTTGCAGCTGGTCGGAAATTTCTGGTCCGAAGGCACCTTGCTCAATATGGCCCACAGATACGAGACGGCACATCCATTGGGTGCGAAGCCGGCGGTTTTCGCATAACGCAACCTCCTTTTCATCATTCTCAACAGTAAGAGGAAGTTTGAAAGTCAGAGTAAGAATCAGATAACCACGAAACAACACAAAAAAACACCAAAAGATCAATTCTTTTAGTGTTCTTTTTGGTGTTATTTGGTGGTTATTCTTTTATTGGTTTACTGAGCCAATCTTAGATGGGCGATATCGCGTCCCGGCGGCATGACGGGCATTCCAGTGCTCGGCAGGATGTTCTGCCAGCGATTATTATCGGCAAGGAGCCGTTCGATATCGGCGACCGGAAGCGGTTTGGAAAATAGATATCCCTGTCCGTATTCGCAGCCGAGGATGCTCAGTTGATGGAATTGGTGGATGCTCTCGATGCCTTCTGCAACTACTTTAAGCTTGAGTGCTTTAGCGAGAGCGATGACGGTTCGGACGATCTCGCCGTTCTCGGTATTTTCTTCCATCGCACTGACGAATGAACGGTCAACTTTCAAGAGGTCGATCGGGAAGCGGTGCAGGTAGCTAAGGCTCGAATATCCGGTGCCGAAATCGTCAATACTGACCCGCACACCCGTTTCTTTGATCTGTTTAAGCATCAGGATCGCCGTTTCGGCGTTGTCCATAACGGCGCTTTCGGTGAGCTCAAGCTTGAGGCTTTCAGGATTGATCCCGGTTTCCGCGATGACGGTTTGGATCTGCTCGACCAGTGCGGGATGCCCGAAGTGTTTACCGGATAGATTGACCGCGATGCTGAGCGGTTCTGAAAGGTTCGACCTGGACTGCCATTTAACGACCTGCGAACAGGCGGCATGCAGGATCTGAACCGTCATCGGAATGATCAAGCCGGTGCTTTCGCTGATCGGGATGAATTCGTTGGGCGGCACAAGACCGCGTTGCGGGTGGTTCCAACGAACCAATGCCTCAAATCCGCTGAGGGCCGCCGTATCAAGACTTATGATCGGCTGATAATATAGCTCAAATTCGTTCCGTTCGATCGCAAACCGCAGATCTGTTTCGAGCTGCAGGCGGGTCACCGCCCGGATATGCATTTTTTGGTCAAAGATAACGTAGTTCTCCTCGTTATCTTTTGCGTAGTACATCGCGATATCGGCGTCACGCAGAATGTCTTCTGCTTCCGGATATTTTGAATTACCATACGCGATACCGATCTTGGCACTCGTGAAAACCTGCCGCCCGTCGAGGGTGTAGGGTTCTGCCAGACGTCTTGCGAGGCGGTCAGCAAAAGCTGTCGCTTCCTCGCGGCTAAGCAGGTCAGTGAGAATGATCCCAAACTTGTCGCCGCTAAAGCGGGCCGTCATATCTTCCTCGCGAACGAGGCCGGAAAGACGCTTTGCAACGTTCTTGATAAGCCGGTCGCCCATCGAATGGCCGAGACTGTCGTTGATCGTCTTAAAGCTCTTGAGATCCAAAAAGAGAACAGCGAAATTGACCTCGGAATTCTCGCGGCTCTGCTGGAGCAGCCCTTTGAGGGTGTCCATGAAAAAGTTTCGGTTCGGGAGGCCGGTGAGGGCGTCGTGATAGGCGGCGTGGCGGAAATTCTCGTGGCTTTCCTGCAAAGCTTCACCGCTGCGTTCGAGTTCGGCAACATAATGCTGCAGTTCACCGACGTGCTGCTCAGCCTGCTCGGCACGCTCGCGTTCAGCCTGCTTTGCTTTCTCTACCGTTTTCTTGACATCCTCAACGAAGCGACGGAAAGTCAGGTAGATGATGCCAAAAAACCCGATGACCGCAGCAATGATAGTGATGTTAACCTGCTCGATCGACAAAGTAATATACATCACTCCAGCGACAACGGCTCCAGTTAGATAGATCATAACCGCGCTAAAGCAGTTCTCTGTCCACACCTTCCAGAACGATCGTTCCTTCTTGAGCGATGAGAACAAAGCGACGAAGATCGAGTTCACCAGGAACATCGAAAGAGCCATTACCGCAACCAGCCAGATGATCGCCGTCGGCTCGTTGCGTTGGCGGATCAACTCGACCGGAAGGAAAATAAAGGAAATGACCTTTGATGCCGCAAAAACTGCGATAGCCGCGAAGTAGGAATTCAGTACGATCGTCTTTGGCTTGATCGACACACCCTGACGAAGAATGTTGAGCGACGCGAGTGTCGTTTCGATCACTGCGATCAGGAGAGCGATCTCTCCTCCATAAAGAAGCATGGCCAGAATGACCAATCCATCAGAAATAGTGACGTGAATATTTACCCGAGGCAGTTGGATTCGTAGATAGCAGCTGCAGAAAACGGTCAGCACCGCCAACGTGATGACTCCGCTGTCGATCTGATCGCCGGAAATGCCCCGGAGAGCCCACACGACCGCCGCAATGGCGATCGGGGTAAGCAGGGCGATGAAGATGTTGATGGATCTTTCCTTAGACAACATTAGTAAAGGGTAGGTCTGCGACGTTTAGGCGGGCTATTTTAGGGCAAGGAACGTTCCCCTGCAAGGAGGAGAATCGGCCGGAGTTCGCCGGACAGAAACTATTATTCATTAAACTTTGTTATTTTTCAATAAAAATCTTTCAACATCATCTATTTTCTTTCGTTTGATCTCGGATTCTCGGTATTTGCGTGGAGAAGCGCGTGCTGAATGTGCAGCACGCGCTCTATCCGACGCACTATTTCGTCTAAGTTAGGACGAATCTCCAACTAGTGCATACAGGCCGTATTATCGCCGTTGACCATTGTTCGCAGGCTAAGTGTCATCGCCGCATCGCCGGTTATGATCCCGTCGCTGACCAGAATGCCGTCGCTGACGAGGATGCCGTCGGCGATCGGGCCGTAGTCGATCATGGTCGCGGAGCTGCTAAATAACATGCTCGACGGTCCGATCGATGTTCCGCGTGCGAGTGTCTGATAGCCATTCGGCGACATTCCGTTTGCAAGCAGGACACCGTCGCTGACGAGGATGCCATCGCTCACGAGTATCCCGTCAGAGACGAGGATGCCGTCGCTCACGAGGATCCCATCACTCACAAGAATACCGTCACTCACCAAGATACCGTTGCCGTAGATCTTCTGATATTTCATTATCAGATCGGTCCCGGTCATTGTTCCGTATCCGGCAGCCATGCCGCCTGACCACTGAAAGCGGGTTCCCGCGATGGTCGTGAAATGATCGGGGATCGTGCTGGTCGTCAGCATCGGCGTACTGACAGGTGTCGAAGTCGACATATCCTGACGGATCAATTTAGCAACGCGAACGGCTCCCTCGATATTGAGCTCTCCGGCTCCCTGCTCCAGCATATTGAATCCGGCAAGGGGCTGTGCCGTATATTCGAGGAGCATCTTGACCATGTTCGGCGTCAGTTTCGGATTTGCCTGCAGAAGGAGAGCGGCTGTACCGGAAACGATCGGAGCGGCCATTGAGGTACCGGAGAGGTACATCATCGTGACTTCATCGCTGCCGGAGTTGGTCGGACTTACCTTTAGGCCAGGATTTCCTCGAAGGATCTCGCTGTTCTTGCCGATCGCGGAAATGAGCTTGTTGCCCGGTGCGACGAGGTCTGGTTTGATCAGGTGGTCATAAACCTTTTGACCGGTCGTGTTCGTGTAATACGAGCGTGTCGGGCCGCGCGAGCTGAATGTAGTAACGCCGTCATCGTCGCGGGCGTCTGTACCGTAAGTATTGGCGGCTCCGACCGTGATCACTGATGGATCATTGCCCGGCGAATGGATCGCACCATACATTTTCTGTCCGGCTGCATTCTTACCGTTGTTACCGGCGGCGGCAACAACCACGATACCTGCGTCAACCAAGCGGCGAGCGGCACGGCAGAGTGGATCATTTCGCCACGATTCGATTGCCGGTGTGCCGAGACTCAGGTTGACGACCTTGATATTGTATTGCTGGCGGTTCGCGAGAACCCAGTCCAGGCCCTGAATGAGCGATGCTGACGTACCCGTTCCATTAGAGCCAAGGACGCGGACGTTGATGAGATTGGCATTAGACGCTACACCGCGATATTCGAGCAGTTCAGTGTTCGTTCCTTTGCCGCCAGAGATCAATCCGGCCACGTGAGAGCCATGGCCATAGGGATCTCGGTTCGTGCTCGATCCGCCATTGTTTGTAAAGTCAACATTCTTAACCACGCGGTCGCTGCCCAGGTAGCTGATCGAATCCGCGAACGACCTATGATCTTCAAAAATGCCAGAATCGAGGACGGCGATGCCTATTCCGGAACCATCCAACTGACCGCTCAGAGTATTGATCACGCCGCCAACAGCAACTGTATTATTCAAAGCACGTACCTGCGACACGCCGGTGGTTGTTTCGATGTGTCCCAAAACTTCAACCTCGCGTTCGAGCGAAAGGTGTTTTGCATTCTGCAGAGCCGCGACCTGTTCGGCAGCACGCACGGGCAGGTCGATGAACATCATATCCATCGCGGCCGCACGGTCGCTGATCACAACACCGTTCCGCCGGAGTACGCTCAGTAAATGTGGATTGTCTATATCATCCGATTGGAGAATAACCTTGACGGTCCTATTCTGATCGGCACCATTTACGAGTTCTCTCAGGTCTGGCGAAAGCTTATCGCCAACAAATGAATCTTCGCCGCTGTCCTCGGAAAATTCGACACGTTCGAATTTCGACCGGAGCTTTGCGTCGCCAGCGATCTGACGTTCAAAGCTCGCAGCGTCGGCGGCGCTCAGGATCTGCATCTTGCCGGCCGAAAGAGTTTTATATAGATCGCTGGCGACCTTTGCGCCAAGCACGGGCGTTTCTGAAGAAAAGCTAGCTATGTCATCGAGGTAGATGACCATCTTGCCCTTCGCCGCTTCGACCGCGGAGAGTATCCCTTTCAGGGTGCGGTCAAATGTATCCTGGTCCTTAGCTGCGGTAAATAGAGCATTCCAATTGATCCGGAAGAGCTTTTTCCCTTTGTTTTCGGCGAGCCGTGTAGCGACATCTTGCAGCACGATCTCTCGCGTGTATCCGAATTCGTCGATCAGAACTGCATTCTTCGTCGTTTTGGCTGACAGAATATGTGCGATCGACTGGGCTTCTTTGCTGTAACTACGGCTGGCGTCGATGCTTCCCGATACCTCGGTAAGATATGCGGCAAAGTCAGGAACTTCGATCTGGGCTGGTGTCGCCTTCGCCTGTTCCTTATTACCCGCATTCTGGCCAAAGGCCAGTGTCGAGAACAGCAACGTGAATATCAGCAGATATGCTGTTGCCATTGGACGTCGTCGGTTATTCATATATAAGCCTCCTGAGGCGAAGCGTCCAAATTGTTGGAGCTTTGCCACGGCCCTTATTGGCAACGCCCGTGCCAAGGATCGCGGAAGCGCTCAACTCACCATGTTTACTGGGTCTTTCTGCAAACAGAGGAAGAGCGCTTAATGTATCGGCGACTGAGATTCGGTCAACCTGACCGAATTGTCCAGGTCAGATTGGAAGAAAAAAGGGCGAGGCCGCTGATCCGGCATCGCCCTAATCGTTGTATTTACGAGCAGTTACTTGGTGATCCCAACCTGTGTCAGAGCATAAGCATACTCGAAAGCGACCTCTTTCAAACGGTCGTATCTGCCCGAGGAACCGCCGTGTCCGGCTCCCATGTTTGTTTTGAGCAGGACCACGTTCTTATCGGTCTTCATTTCGCGAAGTTTGGCAGCCCATTTCGCACCTTCCCAATACGGTACCTGACTGTCGTTAAGCGAAACCTCGATCAGCATGTTCGGGTAATTCTGCTTTTTGACGTTGTCGTAGGGTGAATATTGAACCATGTAATCCCACGCTTTTTTCTCGTTGGGATTTCCCCACTCGATCCATTCCTCGGTCGTGAGCGGAAGTGTGTCGTCGAGCATCGTATTCATCACATCAACGAACGGCACCTGAGCTATCGCCGCCTTGTATAATTCGGGAGCCTGGTTGACGACCGCACCCATCAAAAGCCCGCCTGCCGAGCCGCCCTGAATAACTAGCCGATCGCTCGCGGTGTATTTATTGGAAACAAGCCACTTCGAACAGTCAACGAAATCATTAAAGGTATTGAGCTTGGTATACATACGGCCGGCCTGACGCCATTTTTCTCCAAGCTCGCCGCCGCCGCGGATCTGAGCAATGCCGTAGATCATGCCGCGATCGACAAGGCTGAGACGTGCGGTCGAGAAATTCGGCGTCATCGAAATGCCGTATGAACCATAAGCGTAAAGCAGCATCGGAGCCTTGCCGTCGAGCTTGGTTCCCTTCTTCATCACAACAAGGATCGGAACCTTAACTCCATCGCGGGCCGGTGCCCAAACGCGCGTCGTTTCGTACTTTGTCTTGTCGTAGCCCGAAGGAATCTCCTGCTGCTTGAGAAGAGTACTCTGTCGCGTTACGAGGTCAAATTCATACGTCGATTGCGGAGTGATCATCGACGAATACGAATATCGGATCGTCGGCGTATCATACTCCGGATTGTTACCTAGGCCCATCGTGTAAACGGTCTCAGGCGTAGCAATGCGGGCACTCGCCCGGCGGGTCTTGCGGTCCATGACCTTGATGTATTCAATGCCATTCTCGACCTCGCTGACAACAGCGTAATTCTTGAAGAAGCTGATGCTCTCAACCTTGATCTCAGCATTGTATGGGATAAAATCCTGCCAGTTCTTCTCTGACGGATCTGCTGCCGGGGCCTTTACGACCTTGAAATTCTCAGCGTCCTTGTTCGTCCGGATGTAAAACTCGCCCATGTCAAAATTGGCGTCGTACTCATGGCCCTCGCGGCGAGGCGTGACGATCTTCCATTCGCCGTTGGGATCATCAGACGGGAGATAGCGATATTCGGTCGAGGTTTTCGCACCGGAGCCGATGAACAGCATCTTACCGTCACGCGAACGCCCGACCCCTACGTTGTAAAGTACATCCTTCTCGTTGAAAACCTGAACAGGCTTGCCCGACCCGAGTACATGTTTCCAGACAAGATCTGAACGTTTTGAAACGTCGTCCTCAGTGCCGAAAAACACGGTCTTGTTGTCCGGCGTCCAGACAAAGCTCGTCACACGCTCTGCCTTGTCAGTCAGGATCTGCCCGGTTCTGAGGTCCTTGAACTGCAGCGTGTACTGCCTGTAACCCGTGGTATCGGTCGAAAACGCGAGGATATTTCCGTCGTCACTGACGTCAAATTCGCCGATCGCGAAATACTTCAACCCTTTTGCCATCTCGTTCTGATCGAGAAGAACGACCGCATCGCTTCCGTCTTTGGCTTTGCCGCGAAGATAGGTCGGATATTGTTTGCCTTCCTCGGTCTTGGTGAAATACCACCAATCACCTTTTTTATAAGGAACGCTCGTATCGGTCTGCTTGATACGGTCCAGCATTTCCTTATAAAGCGAATCAACGAACGGTTGATGCTGGCCCATGAAGGACTCAGTGTATTTATTCTCAGCGTTCAGGTAGTCGATAACGGCCGGATCCTTCTCTTTATTCCTGTCACGCATCCATGCGTAATTGTCGGTTATCTCGTAACCATGGATCTTGAGGACCTTCGGAACTTTTTTTGCGACTGGTGGTTTCATATCTGTTTGGGCAACGATCACCGTATTACCGATCACGATGATGATGAATAAAAAAGCTATCGAGAGCAATCCTTTCATATAATGGCGAACTCCTTATTTCACTGTGTTTTCCTGCTTCCTTATACGTCATATTCTATCTGGTTGTTTCGCGGCAAACAAAAAGGCCCCGCGGTAAACGGAGCCTTTCGTTTCGGAAGATAAAGGATGATCAATGTTCGTGCTCGAAAACCTCGTCTTCGCCCGCCGGACGCGGTGGTCCGGGAGCGGCACGGCCAATGCCGAGACTGTCGAAGTTCAGGATCGCATTGAATAGCAGTGAAAAGCTGCCATGCGTCTGGTGCCGCCACATCGGATTGTTCGCGAACATTACAACGTGGCCCTTTCCAACGGGAACGTCAACGACAGCAGCCTTTCCGGCAAGTTCGGCACCGCCGGCCAGCATTCCGCTAACAAGCAAGTCTCTTTCCGCTGCAGCGAATCGCAGAACAACACGCGGCTGTGACGCCGCCGGTGGAGTCTGTCCCTGACCACCGCCAAATCCAGCTCCTCCACCAGCACCGGGTGTAGGCGGAGCATCAGGTTTGCGGCCCTGAACAACGTCAGGGTCTGTTAGCGTTCCGCGGCCGGTTGGACGGCCAGCATTGGCACCTGGCCCTTGGCCGCCACCTGCCCCGCCACCAAATCCGCCTCCAACTTGTAAAATTGGCGACTGGTTAAAATAGACCGCGAGGCTCTCGTCATAGCCGTAAGCGATCGGGCTGCGGCGGTCGCTAAATGTCGTGCTTACAACAGATCCGCGAGCTTGAAGCTGAGTGGAATTCTGTATCGAAACACCGGAAACCATACCGAAATCGATCGGCAGCGAAGCGTTATCCGCCACAGTTACAAACAATCCACCAGCCTCAATGAACTGCTGCAGATTCGCCACGCCCCGAATCCCGAGACCACCCCGAATATCATCGGTCGTGTCAGGAGACATTCCCATATTTGGCGTCAATTCTGACCCTTTCCACGGGATCGGAGCTTCTGTATCACTGAATTTTGCCGTGCCGCGGACGAGGTTCTGGGCACTCGTGCGGATCGGACCGAGAATGATGACGTCATATTTCGAACGAAGATCCGCCATCCGTGAGACGTCCTGATCCGACACGTAATCATAAGGAATTCCCAGCCGGTCGAATTCGATGCGGTACCAGCCTTCGTCCTGGGTGTTGAGCCATGTATGAACAAGAGCTATGCGCGGAACGCCGACGGCGTGACTTGCGACATCGGGGATCTTATCAACGGCGGTTGCTGTTAGGCCGAGATCCGTGGCTTCTTTCGTGAGGCGAGCGGCCAGATCGGCCGGATTTCCTTCCGACTTGATTATGAAGGAACCAGGGTTATAGTTTTTGTCACCAACCTTGAAAGCAGCGTCCGCGACGGAGAATTTTACGTCCTTCAAACGATAGCGTAGCTGCGTGTTCGCACTCTCCGCATTGTGATTGACGACAAAACCAGCGGCTCCCGAACCTTCAACTTTTCCAGTGACTTTTGCCGGGCCATTGGTCATTGTCATCGCCGCATCGAGGATCTTTTCGTCTTTTACGCGAATGGTCTTCACGTTGCGAAGCGGCCCCAGCGTCCAACCCGTATCGTCATAAGGACGCGGGTCGTTGACGTTGTAATACTGCGTGTCGAGCAGCATATCCGCCATGCGCGAATATGGCTGATCCATCCTAACTACATAGCTGCCAGCCGGGAATTTGCCGTCTTTGGTATCGACCTCGCTGTTGAGTTTCTGAACCTCAACACCCTGCATTTTCAGTAAGTTAACGAGATCTGCGGCCTCGGTCGGACGCGTGTCGGACGACGGCAGAACGTATGCTGCCGGGCCTTCGGTCTTGCCCTTGGCGATCGAGCGTTTGCTTTTCAGATAGAAGTTGTTGAGGAATTTTTCCTTATTGTTCGCTACATAGTTCATCGCCAACAGCAAGGCACTCTGCTGCATGTTCACGTTGTTGCGAAGCGACCATTTCACACGCGGAAGCGGCGGATTTGGACGGAACCAGTCGCGCTGTGATTGTGCTCCGACAACACGGTCCTGAGTATCGGCACCGCCATTTCCGTAGGTTTCGTAGAAACGTCCGATCGAGTTATGGCCGTTAGCGACGTAGAACATGTAGTTCGGGGCCCAGCCGTCGTAAAATCCGTGTGTCCACACGCCGGGAACGCCGCGTTTTGTCATTTCCTCGATCTCGTAATACGCGAGGTCCTGCCATTCATTGATCACTATCGGATCGAGCCAAGCATTGTACGGCCCGGTTCCGGTTGAGGTGTAGAGGAACGGCACTGATTCGTGCAGATCGTGCAGCACTGTCGGATGAAAATCGAGGAAGATCGACATCTGGTTCCGCGTGAGAGCCAAAGCCATTCCCATCGAATCGCGGTTGTTATCGTGAGCGACATATTTGCCCCAATAAATAAGGCCCGGAGCCCGTTTTCCCGGATTTGCTTTACGGTAATTGTAGAGATCGACCATTGCGTCGCGGCCATCGACCTCGAGGGTTGGGGTGATCATTACGATCACATTTTTACGGATCTGTTGAATGAACGGCGTCTCCTCGACGGCGATGCGATAAGCCATTTCCATCAGCATTTCTGGCGAACCGGTCTCGGTCGAATGGATCGAGCCCGAGGCCCAATAAATAGCCACGCCCTCTGCAATTAATTGCTTTGCGATCTCATCATTTATCGTTCGCGGATCGCCGAGCTTTGCCGTTATCTCTTTGTATCGAGCTAGTTTAGCGAGATTCGCTTCGTCCGAAACGACAACCGTCATCTGCTCACGTCCCTGCTCGCTTTTCTCAGGAGCAAGAAAGGTTTTGACCCTCGGTGTAGCCTTTTCAAGCTCACGAAAATACCGATTCTGGTCCTTTGTATAGGTGAGTTTGTCAGGCGTTCCGACCGGATACCCGAGCACCTTCATCGGCGAAGGCACGGTGGCCGAAGCCGGCAGATGATCTACAAATTCGGTCAGGAAAAACTTCTCGGTCGTGTTCTTTAAGATCGAGTCAGTATATTCCTTATCAATAGCCTGCGGAGCCGCCGCTGGCGTAGGCTTACCTTTGGGTGTCTGAGCAAGCGCGGAGCCGCACAGAACGAACAGCATTAGAGCCGAAACGAAACGCTTCATTGATGATCCTCCGTCGTTGGATTGACGATAAATTTAGTTAGAATTTCAGTTGAAATTGGTACGCGGAAATTGTATCAGACAATCTGCTCGTTACATATTTGTCCGAAATATTTTTGTGCGAAAGCCCGGCTTTGGTCGAAGTATTTACCACCTTATCGACCTACAAACGGTAAGTTTGGTAGAGGTATTTACGAGATTGGTCGAACGTCTTTTTCGGCAAAATTCGGCAAAGATCCGGCACTTTTCAGCCATTTCACCCAAAATTCCGACCCCCACCGCCGCCAAAACCACCACCCGTTCCACCGCCGCCAGCCGCCGCCGAAAAACTCACTCCGCCGCGAACCGGCGCCGTCCGCCGCCTCCCGCCGGATAGAAGCAAAAAATCCAAGATTCAAAAAGCTTGACGCAGTTGTCAACCTTTGTTAGAGTTCCTCGTAAATTCAAGGCCGTGTTCAAAACATCTGCGTCGATGAAAATATCCCGCTTGACACAGTCAAGGACCTCTTAAGCTACTCTCACGGATAAATAGTATGAAGAGACGCCTATCAATTTTCGCTCTAGTCATTGTCGGTTTTGTCGTTGGCGGTTTGTTTTTGACGACTCCTCTGCAGGCACAAATTCGGACAATCAGCCCTGAGGCGATTAGGCAGATGGAGTCCTTAGCCTACGAGAAGAGGTCACGCACTCCCGCCCAAAGGAAAATAGATTCGAATCTTCTATTCACGATAAAGATGGAGCGGAAGGAAATGATTGCCGACGGCATTCCGACGCTCGAAACAGGATTGACGGCCGACGATAAAGGCTACATCGAAGTTGAGATCACAGCCAACGTGACTGCAAAGCTGATGGAGGAATTAGAGCGGACCGAGGCGGAAATCATTGCGTCTCTCCCGGAGTATCGAAGCATTACGGCTCGGGTTCCTATTGCCACAATTGAATCATTAGCCGCAATGGACGAGATTATTTTTATCATGCCCAAACAGGAGGCGATGCTTTCACAGAAGGCGGAAACTCCAATTCTAAATTTGGCAAATTTGAATGCTTCCGTTTTCGATGACATTTTGACGATTGAACCTTCTTCAAATGTCGAAGAACGAGCAAGGAACGTCAGAAACTTTATTTCATCAAATTTTTTTAACGATTCGCGACCGGAAACCGGGAGTGTTACTTCGCAAGGTGATGTTACGCATCGATCAAATATTTTTAGATCGGCGACGGGATTGAATGGGGCCGGAATCAAGATCGGCGTGCTATCTGACGGTGTAAACACGCTTGCAGCCAGACAGGCCACCGGCGATCTTCCTCCGGGGGTTACCGTTTTACCAGGCCAGGCTGGCTCTGGTGACGAAGGTACCGCCATGCTGGAAATCGCTTACGATATAGCCCCGGGAGCGCAACTCTATTTCGCAACCGCAAAGCCGTCACCAGCTCAGTTTGCTCAGAATATTCGCAATCTACGAGCGGTCGGCTGCAATATAATCATTGACGATTGGAGCTATTTTGGGGAAACGGCTTTTCAAAACGGTCAGACGGCAAACGTTAATTCCAACACAAACAGCGGTGTTGTGGTTCAAGCGGTCAACGATGTGACCGTAGGATCGCAAGCCGGGGCACTCTACTTTTCTTCGGCCGGTAACTTTGGCAACAAAAATGACGATACCGCTGGTGTTTGGGAGGGTAATTTTGTTGACGGCGGTAACGCTATTGGTATTCCAGGCAATCTTCACAACTTTGGTGGGGCTATTTTTGACACCATCACTGCCTCCGCTAGCGGTACCAATCCTATCGTCCTTCAATGGTCTGATCCATTGGGAGGGTCTGGGAATAATTACGATCTTTTCGTATTAAATAGTGCGGGTACACAGATATTGGCGACGTCTAATAATCTGCAAAACGGAACTCAGGATCCAATTGAATGGGTACCAAATACTGTAAATGTTGCGGACAACTTAGTCGTTATTACGAAGGTTTCTGGCTCTGGTCGTTTTCTTCATTTGAACACAAATGGAGGAAAACTTGCGATTTCAACCTCGGGGGTAGTTTTTGGTCACAATGCTGGGCTTAATACCATCAGTATTGCCGCGAGTCCTGCGGCTTCCCCTACTCCGGGCGGCCCGATAGGCCCGTTCCCAAATTCATTTAATTCGAGCAACCAAGTCGAACGATTCAGTTCTGATGGTCCGCGCAGAATTTTTTACAATGCCGACAGCTCTCCGATAACGCCCGGCAACGTGTCTTCAACGGGTGGACAATTGCTTCAAAAGCCTGACATCACAGCGGCGGATGGAGTTACGACGACTACGCCAGGATTCAGCCCATTCTTTGGAACCTCCGCGGCTGCACCGCACGCCGGAGCACTTGCTGCTCTTCTGAAATCTGCCTGCCCATCGTCAACTAACGCACAACTTATCAATGCAATGAAATCTACGGCAATTGATATTGAAGCGGCGGGTACCGATAGAGATTCTGGTGCGGGTATTTTTATGCCGATTCCGGCACAAGCGGCTTTGTGTAGCCTTCCTTGTCCTACTACAGCCATTTCTGTCGGACAGGTGATTAACGGTTCACTGACAACTTCGGACTGTGTCTTTTCCGGAACAACACGATACGTTGATGTTTACACTCTTAACGGAATCAATGGACAAAACGGTAGTGTTTCAATGAATTCGACTGCCGTCGATTCATACTTATATATAGTCAATTCAAGTAATCAAGTGCTTTATCAAGACGACAACGGCGGTGGCGGCATGAATTCGCGCATTGTTTTCACATTACCTGCGACGGGCACATACCAAATCTATGCAACTTCTTCCACAGCCGGTCAGACGGGAAATTATTCTTTAACTTTAACTGCCCCAGCTCCGACGCCGACGCCTACACCAAATCCGACGCCAACGGTCACTCCAACACCTACGCCGAGCCCGAGCCCATCTCCTAGCCCGACCCCAGTTGTTTCCACACTGGAGGGGGACGTGGTGGATGCGAACGGAAACCCGGGCGGTGACGGTCTAATTCTGTCCAATGACGTAGCAGTTCTTCGACAGTTCGTCCTTGGCACGCGGGTTCCTGCTAACCAATCACAGTTTAATCGGGCCGACGTAAACGGCACTTGCGGAGACGGCAGTATTAATTCGGCCGACGTAACGGTGATTCGACAGTTTCTACTCGGAAATCTGACGCCATCGCCTACTTGTAACCAATTCAATAGCAGGCTCTTTCTGAGGAGTATATTTGGCTCTCATCGTTTCTGGGATCAGCAAACCTGATAATCGGAAGCGATCATCGAGACCTTGCCGTTTTTGAAGACGACGCGGGTTGTTCCGGGGCCTTCGCGATCGTTCATGGCGTAGAGCCAGATGGTTTCGCCGGTTTCGGGGTCTTTGTCGGTGGTGTATTTGCGGCCGTAGATCTTTTTTACGGTGGCTGGTGTGTCGCCGATCTTGATACCGGAAACGACGTAACCAGGAGCAGTCAATTCGAAGCCTTTGACCTCGAACGTTTTACCGCCTTTGCTGTCGCCATCCATCATGTAGAACGAAATGCCGGAGGCGTATTTGATCGACCTTTCATGCCCGCCGATGCAGCCTTCTTCTTTAGAGCCTTCGTCGGTGTCGGGCTTGCCAAGGGCTTTGACAACCTGGGCGTAGGTCGAGTCGAGGCCGATGCCTTTTAATTTGACCTTGGCGGGGTTAACCGTCTGAGCCGAGACCGAACCGGCGATCAATGTTAAAAAGACGACGATGGATAGTAAGGCTGGGATTCTCATATGATTTTGAGAATAAAATAGCACAAAACTGGAACGCCGGCATCCTGCCGGCAAGTTGTTGAATTTCAAAGGAAAAGGCCCAGGAAAATCCTGAGCCCGGGAACGCTGGCATCCTGCCGGCGTGCAAAAAGTGCCGGCAAGATGCCGGCGTTCCATTATCTGTCGCCGATCGCGACGTATTTCAGATCTCGGGCACCGATGTATTCGGCACGTGGGCGGATCAGTTTATTGTTGCCGTACTGTTCGAGGATGTGGCCTGTCCAGCCTGAGATACGCGAAACTGCGAAGATCGGGGTATAGAGGTCGAGCGGGATATTCATCAGATAGTATGTCGAAGCCGAGTAGAAATCTACGTTCGGGTGCATTCCCTTTTTCTCGAGCATGAGCTGCTCGATACGCTGCGACATCTCGTACCATTTGGTGATGCCGGTCTTGTCGGCCATGGTTTTCGAGAATTTGCGGAGCCAGGTCGCACGCGGGTCTTCGGTCTTGTAAACCGCGTGGCCGATGCCCATGATCTTTTTCTTGTGCTCGAGGGCATCTTCGACCCAGGCGTCGATCTTTGCCGGATCGTCGATCTCGATGAGCATTTTCATCACGTTGGTATTCGCACCACCGTGAAGCGGGCCAGCCAAAGCGGCGATACCAGCCGTGACCGCACCATACATATCTGCCAAAGTTCCGGCGACGACGCGCGTCGTGAAGGTCGATGCATTCAGCTCGTGATCGGCGTGAAGGATGAGAGCGATGTCGAACATTCTAGCTTCGTCAGCATCCGGCTTAACGCCGCGGAGCATGTACAAAAAGTTCTCAGCAATGCTAAGCGTGTGGTCAGGAGCAACAACTTCTTTGCCCTGACGAATCCGGTCCCACGCCGCAGCCAAAGTTCCGATCTGTCCGGTAAGCTTGATAGCCGCTTTGGTAGCGTTCTCGCGGTCGGTGCCGTGCCCGGCCTTGTCAAAAAAGTCGAGAGCCGAGACCGAAGTACGCAGAACATCCATCGGCTCAGCGTCTTTCGGGAACTGTTTCATCAAAGCGATGACCTCAGCTGGAGCTTCGTAGTGCTCACGAAGGTCAGCCTTCAATGCATCTAGCTCTTCCGCCTTAGGCAAACGCCCATTCCAAAGCAAAAAAACGACCTCTTCGAAGGTCGAATGCTCTGCCAGGTCGTGAATATCGTAGCCCTGATAAATAAGAATTCCCTGCTCGCCATTGACGTCGCCGATCGCACTTTGTGCCGCGACAACACCGCGAAGCCCTGCTGCACCTGCCGTAGTTTCTGTTGCTGTACTCATCTTAATGTTATCTCTTGATAAAAGTATCTAATCTCCAATCTTTGATTTTATCGAACCGCCCCATTTGTTACAAGCGCAGGGACCGAGTTGGTCTGACCAAATGTATCAAAAACTCGAAAAAAGGTATTCGCCGCTTCTCCTCGATCGGTTTCCGACTTTTTCACGTATTCGCAATTCCACCTATTCGTTTCAGAACAAAAAACGACCGGTTTGATCCGGCCGTGTTCTCTCTGAGTTGTTTTTATCTAGCTGCTATCTGATCTGCGTTTGATATGCCGTCTTGATCCGTAACTGCTGGTTGCGGGTGAGTTTGATATGTTTGCCGCGTTCGATCACGACGGCCCCGACGCCGAATGCGGCGCCGACTCCGGCCCCGACTGCGACACCGACAGGCCCGCCGACCACGCCGCCGATCAAGGCTCCGGCTCCGGTCGCTCCGCCGACCTTGAGAGCATCATTTTTCAGTGAACTCTGGCCGAGGGCCGTGCCTTCGAGATCAACTTTCTTAACGTTATCGCCTTTAACTGCAAGTACTTCCGTCAGGGTCGCTCCGAAGTTGCTCCAGCGGTTGTCGTCCAGAATAATGCGGTCAAATGTGAGCGAAAGCTCGCTGCGGCGTTTGATGCGGCCCGGTTTGAGGACCTTTGAAACGCGGCCTTCGACCATTGCTCCGGCGATCTCGGATGGTGAAACGATGCGGGCGGTGAATTTCTCGCCCTCGCGGCTCTGCTCCGTGCTGATGTCTTCCTGAAGTTCAAGTATCAATTCTGTTTCGCGCGGGATGATGATGATCGGCGTGCTATTCGACTGGTAATTGGTCGCAACCTGATCGACCTTTGCCGGCTGCTGATATGTAGGTTGGGTATTCTCGCTGTATCCGCCGTTAGAGGTTTGCACCGGTGCGTTGCTGCCTACCGTCGTTACATTTGAAGACTGGTTTTCGGCAAGCTGCGAATTATTGATGTAAACCGTTCCACGCTTTCTCAGGCTTGTCGGCAGGCTTGATTCGAACGAACGGCGTTCATAGCCCGTGTCGTAACCGGCTTCAAATCCCTGCTGATAGCCGTCGCGGTAATCTTCGATGGTTCCGTAATCCTTACTGTATGCACGGTCGGCCTTCGAGTAATCGTTGTGGCGGCTAAAATTCTTCGACGCACTATCTATCGTGTCGCGATAGCCCGACATGTAGCCATCCGAATATCCGGTGCGGTATCCACGCTGCAGAGCGACGCCTTCCTGTTTTTGTGTCTGAGCCAGAACCGGTGCCGTAAAAACGCTCGGCATAGCCATGGTCGTTAAAATAGTGCATAACGCGGTGACGCGTAGATTTCCACGAAACTTCATTATTATCTCTCCTGTAACTTGAGGCCGGATCGGCAAGAAATGTTGTACCTGCTTAAAGTTATACACTAATGCTTCATCTGATACAAGAACTTTTTGCTTAAGAATTGCTTAAGCAAAAAAAAGACGGCGGACCATCGGATCCACCGTCGGAGCATCATGAGGAGGGAACTTTTCTAAAAACTCTTACGGAAAAGATACGACATCCTGATAAAGAATGTTCGCCCGTTTCTGGTGAATCCTGGCTCGTACTGGCCGTTGAACGGGTTAAAGCTATTGCGGTTGAGATTGTCATTATAGCCCGCGTAAAAGGCCGTGCCGGGACTCGGCGTCCAGCCGAACAGGGCTTGGCCCGCGTAGTTCTTCTCGGTTCCGTCAAAATCGAGCCGGAATCGCGTGAACAGAAATCGCGTGAAATAATACGTCGAGCGAACACTGACAATATCCGAATCGTAAGAGCGGACCTTGTTGTCGTTACGTACCAAACGGCTCTTGGTGTAGCTAACCGAAACGCTGAGCGGATCGATCGGCGTTAATCTGACAAATAATTCCGCGTCACGCTGTGCACCGGGACCGGGATTCTGCAGTCCGGTAACAGGGTCGAAATAGAAATAATCGAATGAGTTAAGTATCGTCCCAAGGAAAAATCCGTAGCTCAACCGCTTGTTCGGCGTTTGCTCGAAATTTGTCGTAAAAACTTGCTGCCATGCCGATCGGGTTGGAGCACCGAGAAATGTGCCGAGCGGCCGCGTGGGCGAACGTTTAAGCCCAAACTCCTCTTCAAAGATCTTCTGGTAGGCGGTTTGCACACCTGCGTTTATGGACGTATTGCGAGCCAGGCTGATGCTTCCGTTGGTTTGAACATTCGCCGACGTCAGCTTGCCTTCCCAGTTATAATCAACGCCGCCCATCTGATTCCACTGGGCACGGATGATCTTTTTCTTCGAGTCCGATTTAGTTGAAAACCGGTTGAAGAAGAACATGAAATTGGTATTTGTCTGCCGTGTGAACCCCGAATCAGCCCGATAATATTTGCTTCTGCCGCCGGCTTCAAAAAACCAGCCGTGTGTTTCGGCGGAATAATCGAGATTCATGTAATAGCCAAGGCCATTGCCGGTCTTGTATTGATTGTATTTGCTGCCGAGAACCGTCACGCCGCCAAACGTGCCGCCGCCGCAGATGGCTTGATTCGATGCTGCCTGGATCGGATTCAGCGTCGGTTCGAACTCAGGGTCAAAGAAGCAGCGGCGCGAGGTCGTACCAACCACCTGAAACTGCCCGACCAGCTTCGGCGTGAACTTGATCCTGCCGTCGATCCCGCTCAAAAGATTCTTCTGCTCGGGGAAAGCTCGATAGGTCGCAAAAAAACCGATGTTGTTTTCGGAGCCGAAATCACGTTTTACACGGGCGACCGCAAACAGTGAGTTCTTATCGAGAAACTCATCGATACGCGGGCGAACATTCGGATCGTTGCGCTCGTTTTCGCTGTAGTTGCCCGGAGCGTTGTCCGATGCCGCGAGGATGCCGAATGACGTCTTACCCATTTTGCCCGTAAGTTTCAACGCGACGTCGGGATCGACGATGTTCCTTGAATAAAATACCTGCAGCGGCGAGTTAAAAATGTCTGCCCCTTCGAGAAAGAACGGGCGCTTCTCCTGAAAAAAGATCGGAAACCGCTGATTTGCCGTCACTACCGGAGCATCAGCCTCGATCTCGGCGAAATCAGGATTTATCGCGAGATCCAGCGTCACGCTCGGGTTGATCGTGTATTTCAGGTTAACGCCGATCTGCTTTTTGACCGGTTGATTAACAAATCTGCCGCCCGGAACTTCGTTAGCCTGAACCCGGCTCCCGGTCTCGCTGAGCGTGACGCTCGGCACGATCTCGAGCGTGCGTTCATACTTAATGTCATCAAGCCCGCTGATCTTGCCGTGCTGCGTGAGAAAGCCGGAAACATTGCGGTCCTCGGGCAGCCATTGATCGAATTCGTCATTGAACCGATCGATATTGCGTGCGACGTTAAAGCCCCAGAGCGTTCCTTTTCCTGTCTTGTAGCGAAGTGATTTGAAAGGTATCTTCGCCTCGACCGACCAGCCCCAGTCTTCGATCACGCCTTTCGATTCCATCACGATATCGACCGAGAAATCAGCCCCCTGGCCCTCAGTAAAAATACCGTCAGCCTGAATGCCGAGCGGATTGAATCCGATCACGTAGGCACGCCGGCGGTCATTGAAGGTGTCGAGCCACATGCGAACGTTGTCTTCGCTGAAAACGCTATCGCGTTTTGCGACGGTCGCCCGGATCTTGTCTTTGTCATCCCAGCATTTCCACGCGACGTAGAGATTCTTCTCGTCGTACATCATCATGAATTCGGTCGGTTTCGACGGTGATGTATTATTTCCGGGATAGGTCTGGTAAAAATCTTTGAAAACGGCTGCCTGCTTCCAGGCATCCTCGTCCGGCCGGCCGTCGATCACCATGCCCACAGCCATTTTTGGTATGTGCATCGGCCTCAGCTTTTCCGCCGGAACGGTAACCGCATTACCCTTGGGTGCTTCGGCCGTCTTGGGAGCTTCGCCGGATTCATTGCTCCGAGTTCCGCTGCCGTTAGTTTCCTGAGCGGAAACGCTAAGGATCGAGAGGAATAGAAATAGAATTATGAAAGAGATACTGCTTACGGACTTCATTAAAACACCTATTTATTGCTTTGGGGAAAATTCTAAGAATTAATGCAACGGAGCAATTGACTAAAACGATAGTTTAGTCAATAAGTTTCAAAAGAATTGGCGGCATGGAACGCATGCCGCCAGATCGACCTTAGTTCTCTGCACCGAGACGGTCTCGATTTTGAACGATGAGAGATCCTTCGTTGGAGATAAATCGATATTTACGGGAGCCGCTGCCGAACTTCCAGTTGCGTTCGGAGACCTGTTTGCCGTTCCCGAGATCCTCGACACGGAAGGAAAATCCGTCCTTGCCGCTTCCGGCTATATCAGCATCCAGATCGCCGGGAACGGTCAGGAGAAAGGTTCCGTCGTTGGTCTGGCCGGCAATTGAGGTGAAATCACCATCCATACGGATGTTGCCATCCAGTGTTTTAGCTATCAGGTCACCGCGAAAACCGATGATCCTGACGTTGCCGTCGGCGTTTGAAACGTTGAGTTTACCGTCCGAATCGCGAATGTCAATGCTCTGATCGCCGCCGGTAACCTGCAGCTCGCCTGAAACACCGTCGAGCCTGATCGTGCCGTTGGCATCGATCTTGAGGTTGGTTTTGCGCGGAACAAAGATCTCGATGCGTACGGGGCGCGATCCGTCAAAATATCCGTCACGAGCCTCATCCGAGGGATTGATGACCGTAATATTGACGGCTGATTCGCTGTGCTCGTCCTTGAGCGTGACCGGCTGGCGATTCCGCGCATCGGTAAACTGTGTGACGTTGTATTGAACTTCCTGTTTGTCCCAACCGCGGACCGTTACCGAGCAGCCTTTGCCCTGCACGGTCACTTTCGGCACACCCTTTACCGGAAATGAATTGCTCTTCTTTTCTACCCGCGGCAGCGTCGGAAAGAAACTTGCTTCGGCCATCCGCGCCATTGCGTCACGCTGCGCGTTCTGGGCATCACGCATACGGTCACGCATCTCATCGGATCTCATCAGATCTGCCGTCTTCGCGAGGGCGTCCGCCGTTACGACCATGGCTTCGGCGTTGATCTTATCCAGAACCGGCTGAATATTCTTCAGCTCAGCCTGTGCGTCAGCTATTGCTTTCTCGGCGACATTTGCCGAGACTGCGGCGGAAACCTTTGCCGATTCCTTGGCAGCCTTGGCGATCTGCTGGTTCATTTTTGCCGTGTCAAGCGATACGACAGCCGCTACACCGGCCATCCAATCCTCTTCGTCCTTATCCTTTTGCTGGAGAAGGTTGGTCGCCGGGCTCAGCGATCTGCCATCACTCTTGCGTCCGACAGAAAGGGCTCCGTTGACGCTCTCTAAACGGATCTGGACATCACCGCTGCCGAGTTTGCCATAGAGGTCGCGGCCGACGTATTTTCCTTTTCGCACCGGCAGCCCAAAATCGTTGCTGATAGCTCCGTTGAGCGATTCTGCCTTGACCGTGGCATTCGAGTCCGATGGGATCGTGAGATTGACGCGCCCGTTCACCGTTTCTAGCGAAATCTTGCTGCCCGTTTCGAGCCGGTCAAAATCAGCCTTGACCTCGCCGTTAACGGTCGAGAGCTTTGCCGTGCCGCGGAGATTGGTCGCATTGACCGATCCGTTGACGGCTGAGACAACGGTCAGGTTCACAAAATCAGAAACCGTGACAGATCCGTTGACCGTCTCAACTTCATTGAGCACCGCCCCTCTCGGAACCATCAGGCGAAACTCGACGTTGAGCTTGCCGCCGTTACGCCAACGTTCGCCGCTGTCCTTGCCCTTCCAGTCGTAATCGGTCTCGACGCTGAAATAATCCTGCCGCGATTCGATGCGTACTTCGACATCAGCGAGCCGTTCTTTGGAATCGGCGATCTTCGTATATTCGAGCTTAACCTCGCTGCGATCCCATGCCTCTATCGTGATCGAGCCGTTGACGTTCGAGATATTGACGCGGCCGTTCGCGTTCAGCGGATAAGACTTCTCAAACTTCTCGGTCTCATCAACCGCCGGACTAACTGCGGCCGGGGCTGTCTCTAATCGGTTTTCCGGCGTCGAAACGACAGTACCCTGCGATGTGTAAACCAAACCGGCGAAAAGTATCGTAAATAACCAACTCATAATTGCGTCTCCTAACAAAAACTGTTCGGGATGATAATGAATAATTTCCCGTATCTATGAGCAAAACACCGGCCGACTGGGATTTATGACAAATTAATTTGAAAAAATTTTACCGATCGATCCCGCCGGAATGCACAATGGCCATGCTAGACTTTTCGGGTTACTGCCACTCGGCCCGTTCGCACCGTTTTGAACGGGCATTTTCGCCTTCCATATGGTAGCATTTACGTTTTCGTTTTCCCTGGAAAACGCGATCACCAATGCGCCGTCAAACGGTATTGGGAATTACCGTGTTTGATGCGTAATGCAAGGCGCAAAACACAGGTTTGATGATGGAAAGTGAGACCCTAAAACCTCAAATGCTTATTTCCGACGATATACATCACTCGATCGCCGATGCCGACGACATCGAAGAGGTCTGGGATGACAGTATTGCGGTCGGCGATGTCGTACAAAATCTCCTTCATCACCCCGGCCAGATCATAACGCGTTGGAACTGGAAGGCTGCGCTGATGGGGGCCGTTCTGAGAGCCTCCTTTTATTTTACTGTCTATCAGGCGAGCCGTCAGAGTTGGCTCGTGACGCTTACTGCAGTTCTTGTCGAACTTTTTTTCCGCTTTATCACGACCGGAATGTCCGGTGCGGTCGTCCAATCGTTCCGTAAAGCAAAACCATTTTGGCTCGCTAATCTCATAGTTTCCATCGTGCTTCCGGCGTTCAGCCACGCGGTGGAATTCGTGACGCATTACGCCCAGGAGCGATATTTCTTTGACGTCTTCGGAGCTTCGGACAACAGCGTCGCCCGGCAGAGGGCTTTTGCGATCTCAGTGCTGTTCTCAGTTCTTTCCGCCCTCTTTAATCTCTTCGCCATGAAGCACGGCGTACTGCTCGTCGGTGCCGGCGAAGAGACTAGATCGCTCAAGGACGATATTAAGATGCTGCCGCGAATGGTTGGTGAATTTACCGCCTATTTGCCGGTACAGATCGCTAAATTCCTCGAAGAAGGAAAGATCATTAAGGCGTTGATCCCTTTCCTCGGTTTTGGATTTGCGGTCGGTACGATCCTCGGCACGGTTCGCTGGAAATGGCAGTGGGCATGGACGACGACGCTCGGTTCGTGGGCACTACTCACCTTAGCGGTCGTCATTACGCTCGTCGCGAGGTACATCCTCAAACGCAAAGGCACGATGTATCGCAAACGCTATTAACCTTCCCCTTTTTTAATGCTCGAACTCGTTTTTGCAAATTTGAGGGTCCGCCCGTTTCGCACGATTATTAGCGTGGTCGGCGTTGCTCTCGGCGTTGTGCTGGTCGTGATGTTCACGGGCCTCGCTCGCGGAATGACGCAGGACCTGGCGAAACGCGCGTCGAACTGGAAGGCCGAGATCGTCTTCACGCGACCGGGCGGAATGGACACGATGAGTTCGCACGCGTCGGTCAACATGGGCTATGTCCCCAAACTGCTCGAGATCGACGGCGTGGCGGCCACGTTGCCGATGTACAGATATGTTTCGTCGGATTCGAAAGGAACCTGGGGTTTCAGACAGATCGATGGCGTGGAATGGGAGCCGTTCTCAAAAATGAACGACATCCAGGCGGTCGAAGGCCGTGGCCCAGTCGCCAACGATGAACTCATTATCGATCAACGCCAACTGACCGACGAGAAACTAAAGATCGGCGATCCATATAGTCTCTTTGGCAGAACTTACAAGATCGTCGGCGTTTTCTCGCCGCCCTCAGGTGCCCGCATCAAAATGTCGCTCAAAGCAATGCAGGAAGCTCTGCAGAGCGACAAATGCACTTACATTCTAGTCAAGGTCAAAGACGGAGCCGATCCCGCAGCGGTCGCGGCAAAGATCGACGAGGTCCTGCCCGGCAACAAGGTCAGCCTGACCCGCGACATCGTCATCGACGCTCAGGAACGCATTCCGAACCTGAATACCTTTCTAAAAGTCCTCGTCGGCCTTGGTGCTCTGGTCAGCACGATCTTCGTCCTGCTCTCGATGTACACGACCATCACCGAACGCCGTAAAGAGATCGGCATTCTAAAATCGCTCGGTGCGTCGAAAGGATTCATCATCAAGACCATCGAGGGCGAAGCCTTTATCATCGGCATCCTCGGCCTCATCTTCGGCTTTGCCGCAGCCTTTCTCGCCGCCTACATCGTCGGATCGCAATTTAACCTCACCTTCGAATTCACCCGCGGCTGGATGCTAACGGCGGTCGCCATCGCCATCGGCGGCAGCCTCTTCGGGTCTCTGTATCCGGCGTGGCGTGCTGCGGGGATCGATCCGGTTGAGGTTATGGTGAATGAATAGATCAAAACATTTTTACCGCAGATAAACGCAAATAGACGCCGATAAGATCTTCTCTTGATCGGCGTCTATTTGCGTTTATCTGCGGTAAAAACACCTCTCTAAATTCTTCAAAATTTAATTTGTCTTTGATGTATAGATGGATTATTCTATTCCTATTGTTTCACACATGAAACATTATTTAATACCAAATGTCACACCTCGCCCTTGTCAAAACTCTTTCGCATTTACAGGAAGAGCAGCGGCATGTCGAGGAGATCGAGGTCGAAGGGTTTGGGCTGTCGGTGGTTCGCGGGTCGGTGACTGAGATCTCGGGCGAGCCGAGCAGCGGGAAAACGAGCTTTGCCCTTTCCCTGCTCGCAAAACTCACAGCCGACGGCGAAGTCTGTGCAGCAGTCGATGCGGCTGGTGGATTTGATCCGTGCACGGCAACGCAGGCCGGCGTAAAGCTCGAAAATCTGCTCTGGATACGCTGCAGCGGCGACATCGAAAAAACATTCATGGCCGCCGACTATCTGGTGCAGGCAAAGGGCTTCGGAGCGATCTGGCTCAATCTGTGCGGCCTGTCGAAGGACAAACTCCGCATGGTGCCAAAAACATACTGGTACCGCTATCGCACGCGAATAAAGGAAACGCCGACCGTCATGCTCGTCACCTCGCACGACGCCGCAACCGCATCTGCATCGCAGGGAGCCTTTGTTTTCTCTCGAGCAAAAACAGAATGGTCAGGCAGCGGAAAATTCAAACTGCTTCGTGAGTTCCATATAAAAACGCACTCACGAAAAACATTCCAAAGCCCCAAATTTTTAACGAGGATAGAGATGGATTATTCGGAGGTCTAGTACTTCGAAAGCTTCCTAAGCCATCGAAGATGGAAAGATGCCTAAACTCTACGCATGCATCATTTCGCCCGACAGTTCGCGGGACAAAGCTGCCCTTGTCGGCCTGGCGAGGCAATTTGCGCATACGATCGAGGTGATCGAGGACGGGATCTTATTCGACGTCAGCGGCCTCGAGCGGCTGATCGGCAAGCCTGATCGCGTAGCCCAAAAGATACTCGGGCAGATGCAAAAACAAGATGTCGCAGGCAATGTTGCTGTCGCGGACACAGTTGATACGGCGATGCTTCTAGCACGTTGCACAAGCCCGCGCGTAAGCAAGGGCGATACATCCAACGTCCGCAAATCGCCCCTGCTTACGCGCGGGCTTGTGCAGCCCAATATATTTGAGCAACTGCCGCTCGCCGATCTTGAGATCGAACGCGACACGCTCAATGTCTTTAACGAACTCGGCATCCGCACCGTAAAAGATCTGCTCGCCGTGCCGCATAACGATCTCGTCGGCCGTTACGGCAGATCTTTCCAAGACGTGATCGACGTGCTTGAGCAAAAAGGCCGCTCGTTCGTCACGCCGAATATCAAGGAAAACTCGGCGGCGTGGAAATTTGATCTCGACAGTGCGGTCGAGGATTTTGAGCAGTTGATATTTGTGGTCAACCACGGCCTGGAAAGGCTTTTTGCCGAGGTCAGCCATCACGGATTCAGCACCGAGCAGCTCGACATTTCATTTCGCTTATCGAACAAAGGAACGCGTGATTACGAGATAAAAACATCGTTCCCAACACTCGAACGCGTCTTCTGGCTCAAGCTCATAAACCTGCGAATTTCGCTCGACCCGCCGGAGGCGACGATCGTCGGTGTGAGCGTGGTTTCGCATTTCACCAAACCGAGACCTGATCAACGCGGCCTCTACGCCGTCTCACGGCCCGAGCCTGAAAGCCTTTTGCTAACCGTAAACAAGCTCAAAAAACTCGTCGGCGAAGATAATGTCGGCGTCCCGGTCCTGCTAAACCAACGCCTCGCGATGCCGTTCAAACTCGATGCGGAAGCGATGCCAGATGTCAGGAGAGAGACCGGCAGCGACCGGGCTCTTTCGGCGGAAAATAAATCGGGCACTATCGCCCTCACCTATTTCCGCCCGCCGGTCCGAGCCGAGGTTCTGGTACGCGAGGGTCGTCTGGTTTTTGTAAAAACCCACCTTTTCAGTGGCCACGTTATTAAATACAGCGGCATGTGGCGGGCAAATTCACATTGGTGGGACAGATCCTGGCGAACCCATGAATGGGATATCGAGCTAGAAAACAACGGCGTCTATCGGCTCTGCAAGGTGGATAAAGAGTGGTTTGTGTCGGGGGAATACGACTAGTTGCCGGGAACGCAGGCTGCCAGCCTGCATTTCAAAATAAACGCAGGCTGGCAGCCTGCGTTCCGAATATGTTCTGCGAACTTCACACACGCTCCGCGTTCAGCTTTCTATCCTCCGGCTCACAGCCGCAGAGGCTGGCGCAGCGTGCGGCGGAACTAGGAATGAGTGCCGCAGCGTTGATCGACCGCGACACGGTCGCCGGAGCGGTGCGTTTTTATTTCGAGGCAAAAGAGCATGGAATAAAGCCGATCATCGGTTCCGAGATCACGATGGACGACGGCAGCCTTTTGCCGCTCATTCCGATGACGCTCAAAGGCTATCAAAACCTCAGCAGGCTGATCACCGACATAAAACTCCGTAACAAAAAAGGCGAGCATTTCGCGACGCGAAAAGATATTGAGAAATTTTCCGAAGACTTGTTGTGCTTTACCGGCGGTGCGGATGGTTTTGTACACAAAAGCATCAAAAATGGCACGGGACAGCACGATCTCGGCTGGCTTAATCATGTATTTCCGGGTCGTCTTTATGTCGAGCTGCAACGCCATCACATACGCCACGAGGAAAATATAAATCAGCATCTACGCGGACTCGCCGCAAAGTTTCGACTCGACTGCTTTGCCAGCAACGGAGCCTATTTCGCCGACGAACATGACCGCGAGCTTTTTGACGTTTTTACCTGCATCAAAAATCACACAACTATATACGAAGCAGGAAAACTGCTTTCTGAAAATAGTGAACGATATCTAAAGAGCCACAAACAAATGCTCGCCCTCTTTGAGGACTTTCCTGAAGCAGTTGATATAACCGCAGAAATTGCCGAACGTGTCCAGTTCTCGATGGACGAGCTTCGATACAACTTTCCTGACTTCCCCATATCGTCAGGCGAAACAATGGAGGCTTGTCTTCGGGCAAAAACGATAGAGCGATCTTATGAACGATATAGACATGAACCCTGGTCGATAAGAAGCCAGGTAACATCGCGGCTCGAAAAAGAGTTCAACATCATCGAAATGAAAAAGCTGTCTGGTTATTTTCTGACAGTTTCTGATATCGCAGATTTTTGTGTAAGGGAAAAGATCTTGGCACAAGGTCGTGGCTCAGCCGCTAATTCGGTCGTCTGCTATTCCCTCGGAATAACCGCTGTCGAACCAATACAGAACAAACTGCTGTTTGCACGCTTTCTCTCTGAGAAATATGAGCAATATCCGGATATCGACATCGATCTTCCTTCGGGAGACGATCGCGAAAAGGTGATCCAGCACGTTTATCAAAAATATACCCGCACCGGTGCCGGCATGACGGCAAACGTCATCAGTTACAGAGGCAAATCAGCGGTCCGCGAGGTTGGTAAAACATTCGGCTTTGGCCCGGAGGTCCTCAAAAAACTCTCAAAGCTTAATTCTCACTACGAAACCTTCAAAGGCAAAGAACTTGACCGGCGATTAAAGGAAGAAGAATTTGACGCGTCAACCGATCTGGCTTTGAGAAAATTTGCCGATCTTTATCAGCGAATTTTAGATTTTCCGCGACATCTCGGCCAGCATTCCGGCGGGATGGTCGTTTCATGGGAAAGGCTTGACGGAATAGTGCCGCTCGAACCGGCCTCGATGCCGGGCCGAACGATCATCCAATGGGATAAAGATGACTGCGATGCTCTGCAGATAGTAAAAATAGACCTTTTAGGTTTGGGAATGATGGCGGTTTTAAGAGACACCATCGAGCTGATCGACAAGCATCATGGAAAGAGACTCGATCTGTACAAGATCTCAAAAAATGACGACAAGGTCTTTGAAGCTCTGCAAAACGCCGATACGGTCGGCATGTTTCAGGTCGAAAGCCGTGCTCAGATCGCGTTCCTTCCGAAATCCAAACCAAAAGTGTTTTATGACATCGTGGTCCAGGTCGCGATCATTCGCCCCGGCCCGATAGTCGGAAAAATGCTGCACACGTATCTCAATCGACGTCAGGGATTGGAAAAGGTCGATTACATTCATCCCTCGTTAGAGCCTACTCTCAAGCGAACTTTAGGTGTTCCGCTTTTTCAAGAGCAGCTCTTGAAGATCGCGATGGACGTAGCCGGATTTACCGGTTCGGAAGCTGAAGAATTGCGTAAAGCCATGGGGTTCAAACGCCCTGACATAAAGCTCGATCTGATCGGCGAAAAACTGCGAGCCGGGATGACCGAAAGGAATATACCTGAGGTTATTCAAGAAAACATCGTCGCCTGCGTAAAGGCTTTCTCAAACTACGGTTTTCCTGAATCTCACGCATTCAGCTTTGCCCTGCTCGCTTACGCATCGGCCTATTTCATGGTTCATTACCGAGCCGAATTCATGACGGCGATGTTCAATAACTATCCGCTCGGATTTTATTCTGCGGCAACTCTGGTAAAAGATGCCCAGCGGCACGGGCTGCATTTCCGCCCGCTGGATATAAATAAGTCGCAGTATGAATTCACCGTCGAGGAAGACGATGTGCGCGTGGGGTTGAAATACATACGTGGGTTGAGGGCGGAAGTCGGGAGAAAGATCGTTGCGGAACGCAGGCTGCCAGCCTGCGAGTTTGCGGCGGACACGCAGGCTGGCAGCCTGCGTTCCGGCGAATATACAAGCATCGCCGACCTCATCGACCGTGTTCCTGAGATAAATAAACGTGAAATAAGAGCTTTAAGCATCGCCGGAGCTTTGAATTTTGATAATACGATTCACCGTCGCCAGGCTTTGTGGGAATCGGAACTCGCGATCCAGCCGCAGGGCGATCTCTTTAATCACGGATCGCGGATTGCGGATCGCGGATTTACTAATTCTGATTCAGAAAACTCCGCGAGAAGGGAAAAATCTCCTAACAACACAGAATCCGCAATCCGCATTCCGCATTCCGCATTCCTAACCCGCCTTGAAGGCCTCGAACTGGTCGATGCCGATCTACGCAAAACCGGAATCTCTATCGGCAAACATCCGATGGCTTTTTTCCGTGAGGATCTGAACCGTCGCGGCATTTTATCTGCTCAGCAAACGCTCAACCTCAAAAAAGGCCAGGTCGTTTCGTCGGCTGGAGCGGTCATCATCCGCCAGCGGCCGATGTCGGCTAATAATGTTGTTTTTATAACGCTTGAGGACGAGACAGGCTTTTCGAATTTTGTCGTGATGCCGGATAAATTCGAAGAATACCGTGCGGTGATCAATCAGAGTAATTATCTGATCATTAGAGGCATATTCGAGGAACGCGGAATGTTAAAGGCGATCCATTTCACTCCGCTGACAGAAGCGAAGACAGAAGTTGTGGCTCACAACTTCAGATGAGTTATGAACGTACTATCCGAACAGTCCATCGATATCTCGCGAACCGTGCAGCAAACGTACAAGTTCGACCGAGTCGTCGTCAGCCAGATAAAAGAGGAGATAGGCTTCAAATCTCTTGACCGGCCAGATACGAAGGGTGAGGCCATTCATATTCTTAAAAGCCTTGACCCTGCCTATCAACGGCATTCTCGAAAGTTGCTCAAGGCTGTCTTCAACCGCGACGAGGAAGGAGATACCGATATCAAGGTTTTCCTCAGCGATGTAAACGAAGCACTCCTCGATGTCGCGTTCAGCCTGTGGGCGTTTAAAGATGGGACGAGTCATCACTTGATCTTGGCCTGCAAACGCTTGAGCCCTCGTTCTTTTATCGCCTCAAAATCTTTTTTCGTCAAAGGCGTTGGATCTCCGCTCTTTAAGCCTTCGACCAGAAGGTCTTCCAACCTTCTTTCGCGACGCTCGTGCATATATCGGCGAACCAGATCGCGAAAGAACTCACTCGTATTTCCGTACCCTTCATTGGCGATGATCTCGTCAACGTCCTGTTTCATCGAATGAGGAAGCGAAATGTTTATTGTGGATATTGATGACATAGTCGAATGATAGCGAATCAAACAACATTTGGCAATAGATGGCAAAGAATAGAACACACGATGATCATGCGATCGCCCTGGTCGATTGCAACAACTTCTACGCTTCGTGCGAGCGGGTGGTCAATCCTGAGCTGCTCACGCGGCCTGTCGTTGTTCTTTCGCATAACGACGGGATAATTATTTCGCGGAGCAATGAGGTAAAGGCTTTGGGTGTGCCGATGGTGGCGCCTTTGTTTCAGTATCGTGATCTGCTTGAGCGAAATAATACGGCGATAATCTCCGCGAACCACGCACTTTATTACGAATTCTCCCACCGCGTGATGAACGTCCTCACCGAAGACATCGGTGCCGAAAAGCTTGAGCTTTATTCCATTGATGAAGCGTTTATCGACGCCGGCGTTCCCGACAAACTCTCGTACCTCGGCACCCATATCAAAAACAAGATCCTCGAGATCACAAAGATCCCGGTTTCCGTCGGCGTCGCCCGCACCAAAACCCTGGCAAAGCTCGCGAACAATATTGCGAAAAAATCTGCTAAGGCGAACGGTGTTTTGGACCTATATGATTCGCCGTACACAGATCTGGCGCTTAAAAAGACGGCGGTTGGGAGCATTTGGGGAGTCGGGCCGCGTTCGGCGGTGCATTTGGAAGGCCGTGGGATCAAAACGGCTTTTCAATTGAAGAATTCCGATCCCGAAATGGTCCGCGGACTGCTGAACCAGTTCGGCGCTCGAACGGTTCTGGAGCTAAACGGCACGAAATGCCTCTCGATGGAGGTCACCGAGCGTGATAACAAATCGATCGCTCACACACGCACCTTCGGCCAGCCGCTGAGCGATCTCGCGGAACTGAAGAACGCCATTTTATACTTCACAACGCGTGCGTTAGAGAAAATGCGTTGGAATGGGCTCGCTACCAAGACCGTTTCGGTCTTTCTGCAGACAGATCGCTTTCGCCCCGTGCCTGCGATGTATTTCAAAACGCACGCGTATAAGTCCGTCTATCATTCCGACGTGACGAGCGAGATCTATGGATGGGTCGAGACCTGTCTGGACAAGGTTTTCGTGCCCGGTTATCAGTACAGAAAAGCCGGAGTGATCCTCAGCGATCTCACGCAGACCGGACGCATTTCAAATCGCCTCTTCGAACGCCGCGATTTCGAACGGCGGCATGTTCTGAGCAAGATAATCGACGAAGTAAACTTCCGCTACGGCCGCGACGTCCTCCGTTTCGCCGCTCTCGAAGACAAAGGCGGCTGGCAAGGCAAAAGCGAACACCGCGGCAACGACACATACCATCACGTCGGCCGCGATACGCTTGGGCAAGGGAAAGTTTTTAGTAAATCTGTGAGGTTTTTGTAGACTTGAGGAAAGCCCCTGATAGAATTTGATTAAATATGTCTTACTTGAGGGTTCTATTCGTATTATCATTTGCCTTTTTCGGGTGTGCGTCACCAGATAACATTCCGATGGAAACAAACAGGGCCGTTAGTAATAGCAGTCCGGTAAGTTCGTACACACCGGAAGCTGCTGGACCCCGGCTGAAGGATGAAAAGACAAAAAGGGTGAATCTTGCTGACTCCACGATGGAAATTCGCGATTCCATGAGGGCCATCAAAATTCTCCCGCTTGACTCTAGTGTCTGGGAGTTCAAAAACGATGAGATGACCGTCACTATCGAGCAAGGGTATTATAATGGTCCGTTAGAAAAGGATTACGGGGATTTGGACTACCTAGAATTTCAGAAAGTGGTCGACGGAGAGGAATGTAAGATTACTACCCTTAAATTTGCAGATGCTTCGGAATATAAGGAGCCTAAGAAACAGTTCAATGTGAACGCTCGGTTTAAGGAATCGCCGCGTGTCGGTAACCCGGTCTCTATATTTATCATCTACCAGAATGCAGAATCAAAACAAATTGCACTCGATATGATAGATTCGGTACGATTTACTTCTCAACCGAAAAAACCGTGAAGCCATCACATCATCTATGATCTTTTCCCAAATATCGTCATCCCGATCCCCAAAATGATCATAATTCCGGCTACCAGCAATCGCGTCGAGAAAGTTTCCGCCAAAAACACAATTCCGCCGACCGCAGCGATGACTGGGACGGATAATTGCAGGACGGCGGCGCGGGTGGCGGTGTGGAATTTTAGGGCGGTGTACCAGATCGTGTAGCCTACGCCTGAGGCGACTGCTCCGGAGAGGATGGCGAGGATGATTCCGCGGCTGGAGAGATGTATTTGGGGATAAAAAACGGCCGCGACGACTGCGATCATGGGCAAAGATCGGACGAAATTGCCCATTGTGTCTGCCAAAGGGTCCTTGCTGCCTCTGCCGCGAAGCGAATATGCTCCCCACGCGGTCCCGGCGGCTGCCATCAGTGCGGAATTAAGTAAAGGCGGCGACGTTAGGCCCGGAAACACCAGATAAACAAGCCCGCCGACCGCGATAACCAGCCCGAGCCACTCCAAAACCTTCGGCCGCTCGCCCCGAACCAGCGAAACCGCGATCATCGTCATCTGCACCGACCCAAACAAGATCAACGCCCCTGTTCCCGTGGTTAAACCTAAGTAAGCGAACGAAAAACAAACCGCATAAGCAAACAAAAAGAACGCCGAAAGCCAGTTTCCGCTCTGCAGAAGACCGCTGCCCCCTGGCACAAGCCCGCGCGTAAGCAAGGGCGAATCCTCCGACTCGCGTAATTCGCCCTTGCTTACGCGCGGGCTTGTGCCACGGCTACGAACAGCAACCAACGCCAAAAGCATAACCGCACCCGCCAACAGCCGGATCGAAGTAAAACTCGCCGCATCGATCTCATCCTTCCCCAAAGCCATTCGGCACAGGATCGAGTTGAACGCGAACGCAAAAAGCGCGCAGCTTGTGTAGAAAAAACCATTCAAAATCATTTTCAACGCAACGACGCTAAGCTGCAAAGACGCAAAGGAAGAATATGAAATAATCCTTTGCGTCTTTGCTTCTTCGCGACTTTGCGTTAAATCTCCCCGTTTCTTCTCCTATTCTCCTCCACTCCCTTTCTCCCCGTCTTTCTTCTCCGGCCTCATGTGCGGGAACAAAATAACATCGCGGATCGAGTGTTTGTTGGTCAGGAGCATGACCAGGCGGTCGATTCCGATGCCGATGCCAGCGGCGGGCGGCATTCCGTAGCTTAGGGCACGGATGTAATCTTCGTCGAGAACCATCGCTTCCTCGTCGCCGCGTTCGCGCTCGGACATTTGATCCACAAAACGCTCGTATTGTTCCTTCGGATCGTTCAATTCAGAGAATCCATTGGCGACTTCCATTCCGTTTATAAACAATTCGAACCGCTCCGCGATATTTGGATCCTCCGGCGAAGCTTTCGAGAGCGGGGAGATTGATTTTGGGTAATCAACAATGAAAGTTGGTTGAATCAGCGTCGATTCAACATGTTCTTCGAACGATGCGAGAAGTTCTGCGGCCGAGTCAGAACCACCTGCGGTAGCTGGTGGTTGAACTGTGTCGTTCTGCATGTCGGTTGTGGTCGGCTGACTTAAACCACCCGCTACCGCAGGTGGTACTGACAGATCAGCGACCGCATCTCTCATCGAAGTTCTCTTGAAGTTCGTGAAATCTATCTCATTCTCACCATATTTCACCACCAAACTGCCGTCATTTGCCTTAGCGACGGCGTCTTTTATCATGGTTTCGGCGAGATCCATCATGCCGTTGACGTCCATGTAGGCGACGTAGAATTCGAGCATGGTGAATTCCGGGTTATGACGCTGCGAAAGGCCTTCGTTGCGGAAGTTTCGGTTTAGTTCATAAACTTTCTCGAACCCGCCGACGACCAGACGCTTTAAATAAAGCTCCGGAGCGACGCGTGCGTAAAGCGGGATGTCCAAAGCGTTATGATGCGTCTCAAAAGGCTTCGCCGCGGCTCCCGTAGCCTTCGGCGTGAGCATCGGCGTCTCGACCTCGATAAAGCCGGAGTCGTCGAGAAAGCGTCGAAGGCCGGAAACAAGTTTTGCACGCCGCTCAAAAACCTCGCGGGTCGTTAAACCGTCATGTTCGACCTGCAGCGTTGTCGCAATTAGATCCGCGTAACGAAAACGCCGCTGCAATTCCGGATCGGCGATGCCGTGCATTTTGTCAGGCATCGGCAGCATCGCTTTGGCCAGGAACTGGAGCTTTTCGACATGCACGCTGAGTTCGCCGGTGTTTGTGATGAATAAATATCCTTCGGCACCGACAAAATCTCCGTGATCAAGCAATTGCCACGCGTTCCAACCGTTTTCCTCGTCGAGCGTGTCGTTTCCGTCATTCAAAACAAGCGCGAGCGGGCCTTTTTTGTTGCAATAGATCTGCAGCTTATTGATTCCGTCCGTAAGATGAACAAAATTCCCCCGCGTCGGCGTTGTCAGCCTGCCGGAGATGCGTACGCTGCCAAAAGCTTTTAATCTCTCATTCAATGCATCTTTCAACTCCGCCGGCGGCCGCTCACGTTCAGCGAGAGTCGCGACGACAGCTTTTATCTCGTCAACGATCTCGACGACCGGTGCGTAGGCTTTTAAATTCGTGATCGTGTCTTCCACGCCGGAGATCTTGCTCCGCACGAACTTATTCGGATAAACGTTACCAACCAACGCCTTCAACGCAGCAAGCGAAGCCTTGCGCGCCTCGACCTGATCGTTCGGCTCAATGATCTCGTCAAATGATGGAATGCTCATACTTTACTTTCGAAGTTCCGCTAAATTGATAACAAAATTCTTTCCCTGAATATAAGGATCTGGGCCTATAAGTGCTTCGTCGCCGACGAAAGAAACGGTATTAAATGACGTTCCAACCGTGTCATCAAAATCGTCGTCATGATAGATCACTTTCTCAAAAACAAGCTTTTGATCCTTATCAAAAACTTTCGCAACGGCGCCCATGCGGGGAAAAAATGGTCGCGGCCAGAGTCTTTTCTCGTAAACGTTTACTGTCCACGCGCCGTCCGGACTTTGAGAGGAGGCTCTTAAACGTGGAATAAAACCCATACTGCCTGTAACTAGAACGAGGCAGTAAATAACGCCGATCAAAATCGGTGTCAATATCAGAATCCATCGCTTATTTATCGGTAAATACATGATAAAGAGCTAAAAAGGAGCCCGAAGATTCGAACTCTTGATTATAGTTAACCACCGCGACCACGGCAAACTTCTTGCAAATATGGCAAAATGAATGTACCGCAGGAGAACGTGTGCGAAGGGCGTCGATGCCCCCGCGATATGTTTTCTGCGGATAGGTGTGTTTATGGTGGATGTGTTCGATAAATTGTTGGCGGAAATAAAGGGCGGCACGCGTGTGGTGAGCCTGAGCGGAATGACCTCGGTCTCGTCGAAGGCATTTGTGCTCGCAAAACTGCGCGCGGAAACCGGAAAGACCTTCGCGGTCGTGACGGAATCGAACACTTCGCTTGAGGAGTGGAATTCGGACCTCGATTTCTTTTCATCTGAGATCTCAGATCTGAGATCTCAGATAATCGTCCTGCCATCATTCGAAGCAGATCCATACTCAGGCGTTTCGCCCCACGCGGAAACGCAGGAACGCCGTGCACTTGGGCTGTGGCAGTTAAAGAATCATAAGAGCGAATTCGTTCTGCTTTCCGCCCGCTCGATGATCCAGCGAACCGTTTCGCCGGACGAGATCGCTGCTTTGGGCTGTGTTTTGATCCGCGACAAAGATTTTGCCCCCGAAACGCTGATCGAGCGTCTGTTTGCGGGCGGATATGTTCGCGAGGAACCCATCTTCGGTCCGGGACAGCTTTCGGTTCGCGGCGGAATTGTCGATGTGTGGTCCCCGGACGCTGATTCGCCTGTGCGTGTGGAGTTTTTTGGCGATACGGTGGAATCGATCCGTTCGTTCGATCCCGAAACGCAGCTTTCGACGGGGCAATTAAAAGAGATCGCTATCGCTCCGATGCGAGAGTTTGCTGCGTCGGTGCAGGATTTTAAGGATTGGGCATTTTTTGCACGCGACCGGTTCTCGGATGGTAAATTCGCCCGCGGATTAAAGGACCGTACAGATTTTGCGGAGCAAGGCGAAACTTTTTCAGGCTGGGAATTTTTAATTCCAGCATCAAAACCACTCACCGCAACAATTTTCGACCATCTTCCCGACTGCATCTTCGTCATCGACGAACCGACCGCGATCGAACACAGCCTGACCGGGCTGTACGATCATATTGATAACAGTTACAGAGCGACGATAGATTCCGGTGAAGTCGGGCTTGCTCCTGACGAGCTTTTCTTAACGCCTGACCAACTCCGCAAAAAGTTGGAAAGTACAACGAGTCTCGAGATGCGTGCGTTGGGCCGAATCGCCGCTGAAACGGACGAACAGTTTCAGCTCGGGTCAGAACCGGGAGCGATAGCTACTGGGTTTCCTGATAGCGGTGAAAAGAGCCCAGTCGCGATCGCTCCCGGTTCTGCCCCTCGGAAACCGATCTTTTTGTTTTCATCCGCTTCGAAAGCAACCGAGATCGAGTTGCGATCCCGTTCGACGCAGAAGTTTCACGGGAATATCCAGCAATTCGTTATCGAACTGGGATCGGCAGCAAAATTCAAATCGGCGAAAGGCCGAACCGAGATCATTATCCAAACGCCGGGAATGGCCGAGCGTTTGGAAGAGATCCTTCGCGAATACGACGCGACGCTCGCGGGCGATTCGATCAGGATCGGAACTGTTTCCGGCGGTTTTGAGCTGCCGGCGTTCGACCTGACGGTTTATACCGAGGGCGATATTTTTGGCGAGGTGACGCAGGGCGAGTTTCGTCCGGCGAAGGAACCGGCGAAGCGTTCGAAGAGCAAACTCGGCGCGTTCATCTCCGATTTTCGCGATCTCAAGACTGGCGATCTCGTAGTTCACATCGATCACGGCATCGGCCGATTTGACGGTTTGCAGACAATAGCGTCCGCAGGAACGGAACGTGAGTTCATGCTGCTCATCTACTCGGACAATGCAAAATTGTTCGTGCCGGTGGAGCGTATGGATCTCGTCTCGCGGTATTCGTCGGGCGAGACTACGACCGCGACACTCGACCGCCTCGGCGGCCTTGGCTGGCAGAAAACTAAAGCGAAAGCCAAACGCGCGATGCGTGACATGGCTGACGAACTGCTCAAGCTTTACGCCGAACGCAAACTCGTCACCGGGCACGCCTTTCCGCCCGACGCACCTTGGCAGCATGAGTTTGAGGACGCATTTCCTTTCGATCTGACCGTCGATCAGGCCGCTGCGATCGAGGACGTCAAGACCGACATGGAAACGCCGACCCCGATGGATCGCCTCATCATCGGCGACGTTGGATACGGCAAAACCGAGGTTGCGATGCGTGCAGCGTTCAAGGCCGTGATGGACGGCAAACAGGCCGCGATCCTGACGCCAACGACCGTGCTTGCGTATCAGCATTTCGAGAGTTTTAAGAAGAGATTTGCGGCGTTTCCCGTAAAGATCGATCTGCTGTCGCGTTTTCGTTCGTCTAAGGAACAGAAAGCAGTGTCCGAAGCAGCAGGCAAAGGCGAGGTTGATGTTCTGATCGGTACACACCGAATTCTGTCGACCGATGTAAAACTGCCAAAACTCGGCCTCGTTGTCATCGACGAAGAGCAGCGTTTCGGTGTCGGGCATAAGGAAAAGCTGAAGCAGCTAAAGAAAAAGGTCGACGTTCTCACGCTTTCGGCGACGCCGATTCCGCGTACGTTGAATATGTCTTTGCTCGGCATGCGTGACATGTCCGTGATCGAAACGCCGCCGCGGGATCGTCTGGCGATCAACACGCAGGTCGTGCAGTTCTCCGAGAACGTTATTCGTTCCGCGATCGAGCTCGAACTCGCCCGCAACGGCCAGGTGTTTTTTATTCATAACCGGGTTGAGTCAATCGAAGCCATCGCCGCTCTCATCAAAAAGATCGTCCCCGCCGCCCGCGTTGCCATCGGCCACGGGCAGATGAACGAGAAGGAAATGGAAGAGGTGATGCTCGATTTCGTCGATTTCAAATACGACATCCTCGTCGCAACGACCATCATCGAAAACGGGATCGACATCTCGCGTGCGAACACCATAATCATTAACCGAGCCGACAATTACGGCCTGTCGCAGCTTTATCAGCTTCGCGGCCGCGTCGGCAGATCAAATCGCCGTGCTTATGCGTACTTGCTGATCCCAAGTGAGATCGAGCTAACGCCGATCGCGAGACGACGTTTGAGTGCGATCCGCGAATTCTCGGACCTCGGAGCGGGATTCAGACTTGCGGCTTTGGATCTTGAATTGCGAGGAGCCGGAAATATTCTCGGGGGCCAGCAATCGGGACACCTCGATGCTCTCGGCTTCGATCTTTACACGAAAATGCTCGAACGTACGATCGGCGAGATCCGCGGCGATGAGATCTCGGACGAGACGAGCGTTTCGATCAATCTGGGTATCGATGTCGCTATTCCGAAGGATTACATTTCGGATACGAGCCAGCGCCTCAGAACTTACAAACGCATCTCCTCCGCCGAGACCGAGGACGAACTCACGACTATCCACGCCGAGATCGAGGACCGCTACGGACGTATTCCGCGTTCGGTCGATAACCTTTTCGCATACGGCCGCCTCAGGAAACTAGCCGAACGCATGGCCATTGTCTCGATCGACCGCACGGCTGACGGCATCGCGATAAAACTCGGCGAATCGGCCCGCGTTTCGCCAGAGAAGCTGATGCAGTATTTATCTGAGAATGAAGAATCGAATTTCTCACCGAGCGGCATTTTAAGAATTCCGGTGAAAACAGCAGATCCGATCAAATCGGCCTCTGAATGCCTGACAGCGATCAGATCGTGATCATTCGGTGCAGTCGTTAAAATCGGAGCCATCGCAGATGAAGAGCGACGGGGCGTATTCGCGGGTTTGACGGCGGACGTTATCCCAAACGGGCGAATGCAGATATTTTTGCTTGGTCCATCCTAGTTTCGCTCGGTTTTTCCAGACGAATTCGTACGCGTCCTTTTCGTCCTTGCCCAGCAGGTGTCTCGCTTCGTGGAGTAAGATCGCCGCTCGTTCGGTCTCATCGACCGGATAAGTAAAGAAATCCGGGTAAAGCGTCATTATCTCGAACGGGAAATTCGTCGCGGCAAATGCATTTTCCTTCGGGATCATGGAATTGAACCAACTATCGCTTGCCCGATAGACCGTATACCGGTCAAGCATCATTGCCTCCGTCTCGAAGCCCTGTGACCGGATGATGTTGATCGAATCGCGAACAGTAGCCTTCTGATCGAACGTAAGCGACCTGGACGTGCCGATCAGCGAAAGGTAAAAGCCGATCAGGAGGGCGAAGCACACCGCGATGCAGATCACAACGCGAGTTAGGATCGAAGGCTTTCGCGCGACGCCGCCGGTGATCGTTGTCGCATTTTCGCCGAAAACAGCCTCACAGCGAACGCATTCTGAGGCGTCCGCGTAGTTCACGAGACGGCAATTGGGACATTTTTTGTTCATCAGAAGATCGTTGGGAGGCCGCAGAGACCTGCATTTTTTAAAAACGACTAATCAGGCAGTATTCCTGTTATCGGTGCTTTCGCGGCTCGCAATAAACCCGCCGCCCGGTTTCTGCATCATACCCACGTTTGCGCAAAACGTCATTGGGTAATATTATTTCCCCTTACGGCCAATAGGAGTTTTTTTTGATGAAATATTTAAGGCAGCTATTTTTTGTATCGCTCGCAGCTCTGATGCTGAGCATTCCGGTATTCTCGCAGGAAACGCAAACGAAGGTTGTTGACGAGGTCGTCGCACAGGTAAATGACGGCGTTATAACGCTCTCGCGCGTAAAACGCGAGTCGAGGGGCATTGTCGACAGCTACGTGCAGGAAGGCAAATCTCGCGAAGACGCGCAAAAGTTGGTTGACGAAAAGCAGGGCGAGTTGATCGCAAGTTTGATCAACGAAGAACTCCTCGTACAGAAAGCCAAGGAAAACGGTTTGGACAGTAATATCGAGGCGAGCCTCAATCAGCGGTTCCGCGAGATCATGAAGCAATACGATCTGAAAACCGTTGAGGAGTTGTATGCCCAGATGGAAAAAAGCGGCGTCGATCCGAAACAGATCCGTGAGGACTGGAGAAAACAGGCGACCCGCGACCGCGTTATCGAGAAAGAAGTCCAGATGAAGGTTTACTGGGCGGCAAACGGTAAGGAATTAAAAGACTATTTTGAAAAGAACAAGTCCAAATTCACGACGCCCGAGACCGTTTCTTTCAGTGAGATCTTCTTAGGGTTTGCCGGCCGCGACGAGAAAACGGTCCGTGAAAAGGCGAAAGAGATCGCGGCTCAGCTGAAAGCCGGCGGAAACTGGGACAAGATCGCTAAAGAAACCTCTGATCCCGGCGTGATCACCAACGGTACCGGAAAGGCCGAAAAACTTAAGGTAAAAGACCTTGTCGAAGTTATCTCAAAACCGATCGCGGGCCTCAAAACCGGAGAATACACTTCACCGTTCGACGTTGAGCAGCTCGGTGTCGTGATCCTTCGCATCGATGAACGTCAGCAAGCGAGTTCGGAATCGGTCTTCGACGAGAATGCCGTAAGAATGGCGATAATGAGTGAGAAGGTTCCCGATGAACAAAAGCGTTTTATGGCCAAACTTCGCGAGAATTCGTACATCAAGATCGCCGACGCTTATCGCCCGCTCGTTGCACCGATCCTTTTCGCCGATGAACGAAAGGACAAGCCAACAAAGTAACGTACGATCACTTAGGAAATAGAAAAGGGCCGGAAGATTCAATTCCGGCCCTTTCTTATTTGATCAGTTCGTTGATCGCGTTCTCGAATATCTCAACCCGGCGTTTCGCCCGTTTAACCTCGGGATGTTCCAGGCCGTAGCTTCGAAGGAGCCTCGCTTGTTCGGTTTCGAGTGAAGCTTTTTTAACGAACAGCTTGCCGACCCCAAGTGTCAGCTTTGCGGCTTCCGATGGCTTTGTGGCAAGGATCCGGGCAGTAGACCGTTCTAAGGCCGAAAGCTCAAACCGAAGATCGAGCAGCTTCGGGTTGGCTTCAGTATAGTCCGCCGAAACGGCTTCCAGATCTGCCTGAACCTCCGTCTTTCGAACGAGCACCTCAGCATAGGCAGCAGAGGAGCGGATCGCTGTATTATCGCCGGCCTGGCCAAGACAAAATGCGGGAAAGATCAGCAGGGCCGCTATGATGATAGATCGCATAAACGCCTCTACTTCGGATCAAATGTAAAAAAGTCCGGTGCGAGCGGCTGATTTAGTCTGTATTCGGCAACCTTGATACCCCAGATGTTTTTATACATTCCACTAGTACCGTTATTTGAGAGCTCCGCACGAAAAGTATGCGGCAGTGTAATTCCCTCGACAGCTTTGAAATCTGAGAAATTCTCAGCCAGGATAGCCACGCCGCTCGCCCGGCGGTTCTGCTGCCCAAATGTCCCATCGGTCGGCTGTATCTCGTAGCGATATTCCGTACGGATGTGATTGAAGGTATCGGCGTCAAAATAGAGCTTGATAGTAAATTCAGGAGAACCGCCGCCCGCCGGGTTGTAATCGATCACATAGGCCTTGCGATCATTCACCTTCTTTGTTCCGCCGCCACCTAGCTTTGGTTTGGACTTTTGGATGTCCCAAAGCGGCCACCTCATCGACATCGCTCCTGTGAAGAGCCCTTCGCTCAACATCAATTGATGATCTGACAGAAATGACCCGAGCAGCGAACGGCTGCCGGCGGTTGTAAACGGCAGGCTGGTTTTGCCGTCAAAATAGCCGATCTTTTCAAACGGATATTCCTTTGAATTCAGGCTGATGATAAAGAATAGATTTCCCGGGTCCGACACAACGACGGCTTTGCCGCCGCCCTTGACGACCGGAACATTCGATTCGAACTCACTCGCCCCGAGTGCCATGATGCTCTTGAGAGCATCGCGGTCGCCTTTAGACCCGACGGCGTTCAGGTGCTTGGCGATGATCTCTTCGGGCTTTAGATTCTGGGCTGAAAGCCACATCGATGAGCAGGCAACGATCAGCAGAAAAAGGGGAAGCTTCTTAAGGTTTCTCATAGCGAAGGTATTTGACGATCTCCTTTCAAATTTACGGCCCCTTGATACAAAAACTAATTCGCGGCAGTTGATGCAATCAGTTCCGATGGCATCTGATACGGATTTCCAGCGCCGGCGTCGCACGAATCTATTATCAGATCACGATCAGCATCAGCTTCCACATGGCCATCGCCGAACGTCTGACTTCGCTCGAGAGCTTCGAAATAGGTCGTGATATTATCGAGGATCTCATCTGCCGAATGCGAATGGTAAAGCGTTTGGCGAAACTGGGCACCGCCGACCAGGCCTTTCGTGAACTGCCCGGCGAGCTGCTTCATTTTGCCCAGGCTGACGATCTCAGGCATTTCCTCGCGGCACATTGAGAAGAATTCAAGCAGAACGTGCTTTTTCTCGTTGAGATCCGGCTGATATGGCTCGCGGCCCTCGATGACGTCCTGGAATTGGCGAAAGATCCACGGATTCTGCATCGCACCGCGGCCGATCAGAATGCCGTCGGTCCCGGTCTCACGCCATTTGGTCATTCCGTATTCGATCGTCGTGATATCGCCGTTGCCCGATACCGGAATGCTCACAGCTTCCTTCACCTGCCTGATCAGATCCCAATTTGCGAGGCCCTTATAGCCCTGTTCCCGCGTTCGTCCATGCACCTGAATGTGTTCGACGCCGCACTGCTCGGCCATCTTCGCAACATCGACCACATTGATCGTCGATTCCGAATAACCGGTTCGCAGCTTTAGCGTCAGCGGGATCGTAATCGTTTTTTTGATCTCTTTCAGAATGTTCTCGAGCAATTGCGGGTCGCGAAGCAATCCGGAACCGCCGCCATTCTTTACGACCTTCGGAGCCGGACACCCGCAATTTACATCGAGAATATCTGCACCGATCTCCTCAGCCATCTCGGCTCCCATCGCCATTCGGTCCGGCTTTCCGCCAAATATCTGCACGGCGTAGGGACGCTCCTCTTCATCAAAACGCATCTGACGTTTCGATTTGGGATTCCCCCGTGTGAGTCCCTCGACCGAAATAAACTCAGAAACGACCAAACCCACACCTCCCCGCCGCTTTATCAAGCGGCGGAAGGTGTAGTCAGTAACCCCCGCCATTGGTGAAAGTATGAGCGGCGGGTTTATTTCGATATTGCGGATCTTAAAGGGTTTCATGTTGCCAGCTTGATGTCAGGCTGCAATCTTTTCCATAGAACTTCTATGAAGCACAATGAACTGCTCTGGCCGCAAAGCCAGCAGGCCGTACGTTTGCCCGTCGGTATCGACAAATTCAACCTCGTAAGCCTCGCCATCGTGATAGCTCTCAACGATCGCCCCCATATTCCCACGCACTAAACCCGCTTCGGGAAGGTCCTCGATCAATGCAACCGAATCAAACATTTCAGGTTTTTTCATAACTCCCCCAAGTTAATCGATAACATAGCAGGTGATCAATCGTGGCATTTCGCTACCACGATTGATCATCCAAATACTTCTGATTCGAGCACATCTGTCACCACGAACGAAGTCGAAATCCACGATATATCTGTCGCCAAATACATCGGAAACTCCGGCGACCGCTTCATTGGAATTAACGGCATTCAGCAGGGCTGACCGCAAAACCTCGTAATTGATCTGCGTTATCCCAAGGGCCGAAGCGAAGACTTTCGCCTTATGTTGGCCAACTTCGTTCGTCTGATCCAGGCAATAATTAACCAACTTTTCGACGGCAACGACGGCATTTTCCGCATTCGGAATACGCACGGTTACTTCGAAGCTTTCTTCAACTCAATACCAGTCGCTTCGAACGAAATTTCGCTTACTGAACCATCCGAATTACGATTCGGGAATTTCGCTCCGTCGTCGTTGATCATGTGATCGACCTCTTCCTTCGAGAGCACTTTGACCGTGAGAACGCCTTCAGCACGAGCCAAAGCTCCTGCGGATTCGAGCGGGATGAAGAACGCGTGGTCTTTCATCTTGACGCGAACGCTCTTGCCGTCTTTCTTTGGCGCGAGTTCAGCCCAGCAGCCTTCGGTCTTGCACGAACGAACGATAACGCCTTCAACGCGAACAAGTTTGCCAGAGAATTTCGTCGGATCCGCGAGGACCTTAGCGAGCGAGACTTTCTGTGCAGAACCTATGGCCGCACCGCGCTTCATGTAGCTGGTCGTCGGGATCGCTTCGGTTTTGTCTTTGTCGGTCGGTTTGCCCTTTTCCATCTTTTCCTGAGCAAAAGCTCCGAGTGTGAACGCAAGGATCAGGCTGGTCAAAATTACAAGTTTTTTCATAAAGTTATGTTTCCTCTCAAAATTCAATAGAATTATTTGGGTATTATATCAGTTTTCGCAGCCAGAACGCCGCTCGATGTAACAATTTGCGTCATAAACGACCGTCCCGTTCATGATCGTCATAAGGACCTTGGCGTTCCTGATATCGTCCGAACGCATCCTGAAAATATCGTCGGAAAGAACAATTAGATCCGCAAGTTTGCCGACAGAGATCGTCCCCTTCTGATTTTCCTGAAACTCCGCATAGGCCGAGCCGATCGTGTAGGCTGAAACTGCCGTTTCGACCGACACCGAGCCTGAACGAGAATTAACCGCCGCGTGGATACCCGCCAAAGGATCGATGTCGATCATCGATGCATCCGAGCCGAAAGCCACCTTTGCTCGCGAGCGAAAAATGAACGGATAGTTATCACCCGCATCACCATCGCGGTAAAACAATGCCGGCTGCATCGAAGCAATGATCGACGATCGCGAAAGCCTGGCTATGTCACCTGCCGAGATATTTCGAGCATGCTCGACGCGAAAACGGCGGTCACGCTTTCCATTCTTAGATGCAGCAAATTCGAATGCGTCGATCGTGTTTTTATTCGCTCGTGCCCCGATGGCATGCACCATGATCTGCATTCCTGCCTTGTCGGCTTTTGCAATACGAGCTCCGAGTTCGCCGCGTTCGTCGCTGCTGCCATCGGAAAAAGTTTTGACGCAGCCGCCGCGAACCATCTCGTCGCCCGTCGCCGCATGGAGCCCGATCGATTTGTCCTTTTCCCAATCGCTCATGCCGACACATTCATAGATGCGGGTCTTCAGCTTTCCGGCTTTCGCCATTTCGTGATATGTAGCGAGCAGGTTGTCTGAATGCACGTCCTGCACACTCGTCACGCCAAGCGATGCGGCGTAGCTGCTTGCGGCTTCGGTTATCTCAGCCCAGTTGGTGGCATTATCTTTTGGTATCGAATTTCGGATGAGCTGCAATGCCTTCCCGGTTACGACACCTGTCGCCCGGCCCTTGGGATCACGACCGACTTCTTTGTAGTTTGAACCAATATTTTCAGTGGGAATTCGAGCAAGTTTGAAGGCAGCGGAATTTACGAATGCGAATGCGGGATCGGCCAAATATATCAACACCGGATTGTTGGAGCTGACCGAATCAAGAACTGCTCGGCCCGGCAATGAACCAGAAGAGAGTTTTGCGCCGAGAACCCAACGCCCTTTTGGCAGAAAGCGGGTGAAATGAGCGACGCGGTCGAGCAGTTCCTGCTCGTTTTTGATATTCGATGCTTCGAGGTGTGAGAACCAGTTTCCAACGCCCGTAAAATGCACATGAGCGTCATTGAACCCCGGAATAACCAGTTTGCCATTGGCATCAATGACCTTCGTACCCGGCCCGATAAGCTCCCGGATCTTATCGATCGAGCCCACGGCAATGATCCTCGCATTGGAAACCGCTATGGCCGATGCAGTCGGCCTCTTTACATCCATCGTGCGAATATTCGCATTTGTAATGACCAATTCTGCGGGCGACTGTCCCGCAGCAATTATCGGAAACACGAGCAGGATCAGCTGGCTGAATAGGCAACGCATCTTTGAACCGATCGGATCGTGAAAAGGTCTGCTGATCAATAGATAGAGAAACTGTACTCGACTTCGCGGATGACATCGACAGTTTGTCCATCGATCTCAGCCGGAAGGAACTTTATCTTTCTCGCCGCCTCGATAGCGACGTCATGAAGCAGGTGCGGGCCCGACACCACCCAGACGGTTCCAATGTCGCCGGTACCCTTGAACTCGACCTGTAAGATGACAGTGCCCTGCACATTTTCCATTCTGGCTCGATCATCATATCGGGGACGCGGCTTATTAAGTATCAAAAGCTGTTCAGAATAAAAAACATCCTGATCGATCGTTTGTTTCCCGTTCACGACGCGAACCGCGTTCGACTGCTTGCGAGCCTGAAAATCTTTGATCTTCTGGCTTGTTTGAAGGTCTTCGACCGAGATCCTGGATCGGGGCGTTGGCTGCGTTCCCTTATTTTCAGCGATCCGGTTCATGTTCACTATTATCGAACCCAGAAACTCGGCAAGGTGTTTGTCATTATCGTCCTTAGCCAGGACGTCGACCGAATAAAATCCCGCTTTCGTTCTGAAGTATAAAGAGATGCGGTAGATCTTCTTTTTTGCTACGTAGATCCCTGTTTCAAAACCGGGGCCCGAGCGTTGTGAACCGACAAATCCTTCTTTCTCTTTGACCTTTTTAAAGTAGTTCAACTGGGCCGTTCCGCTTGAGGATCGATTGAACATTACGCGGAAGGAAACTCCCGGAACACCCGCCGAGATATTAACGAGGTCTAGGGCTTTGTCGTTATAAACGACGATCTCGCCGGGCAGCATGACCGAGAAGTCGTTGTCTTTACTTACTATTGTCCTCCACGTCGTTTCATTAGCACTTTGTGCGTACGACGTGAGAACACAAAGAAAAAGAAGTGGAAGTACAAGAAATCTCATTTCGATTCAAAAACAACTTTGCCGTCAACGATGGTTTTCAGAACCTTGACGTTCCATATCTTAGGCGGATCGATAGTAAAGATGTCGTCGGACAAAATGACCAAATCGCCAAGCTTCCCGACCTCGAGAGTTCCCTTCCAGCTGTCCTGAAATTCACCATATGCTGATCCCCACGTGAACGATCTTACCGCCTCATCAACTGAGATCTTCTGTTCCGGGATCCATCCGTTCGGATTCTTGTCGTCAAGCGTGCGGCGAGTGACTGCTGCGTAAACGCCCCACAGCGGATTAAGCGGAGCGACCGGCGAATCGGAGCCGAACGCTAAAACCGCACCGGTATCAAGCAGCGTTCGAAACGCATAAGTTCCCTTTAAACGCTTCTCATCGATCCGCTTCCATGCCCAGCGGCCGTCGTCGATGATATGGAATGGCTGCATCGAGGCCACAACCTTGAGACTGCCGAAACGCTTGATGTCTTCCTGACGAAGGTGCTGCGAATGCTCGATGCGAAAACGCCGGTCGCGTGGGCCATTTGCCTGAATGGCCTTTTCGTAAATATCGAGGATCGTTGCGTTTGCCTTGTCGCCAATGGCGTGGATGTTGATCTGCAGGCCGGCCTTATCGGCGGCTTTAACATATTCCTCGGTTTTTGGGATGTCCTCGCCCGCCAGGCCTGACGTCTTTGGATCATCCAGGTATGGCTCGAAAAGCCACGCGGTCGTCGAGCCCAGGCTTCCATCCGCATAGCCCTTTAAGCAGCCTACACGCAGCATCGCTGAACCGAATGCGTACCGAACACCCGTGCGTGCCCAGCGTTGGTAATCGGAAAGCGGCGAGCAGCCGTAGATCCTGGTTTTCAGCTTGCCCTGCCGGATCAATTCCTGATAAACGCCGACATCCGTTCCACCCGAAACGTCTGTAACGCTTGTGATGCCGAGGCTCGCAGCGTGCTCGGTCGCCGCCTGGGCGAATTCCATTTTCTCGTCCCAACTCGAATCGGGAATCACCCGATAGATGTACGACATTGCCGCGTCTTTGAAAACGCCTGCCGGATTTCCGGATGCATCACGCACGATCAAACCGCCGTCAACTTCTTTAGTTTCTTTATTTACACCGGCAAGCCGCATCGCGAGACTATTGGCGAGTGCCATGTGGCCGTCAAGGCGATCGATAAAAACGGGATTGTCGGGAGTTGCTGCATCTATCAGGGCGGCCGTCGGGAGTGCGTTCGGCGTCCAATTTTCATGGTCCCACTTTCCGCCCAAGATCCAGCGGCCCTTGGGCAGCTTTGCCGCGAACGCTTTGATCCGTGCTACGAATTCCGCCGGTGTTTTGGCGTCTCGCAGGTCGACCGAAGAAAGCTGCGACCCGGTTTCCATAAAATGCACGTGCGCATCGTTGAATCCGGGAACGATCGTTTTGCCGCCGGCGTCAATGACGCGCGTATTCGCACCAACCAGCGATCTCGTATCGGCATCTGAACCGATGGCAATGATCTTGCCGTTGAGCATTGCGATCGATTTGGCGATCGTCCGCTTGGCATCCATCGTGCGGATGTTAGCGTTCGTGATGACGAGGTCAGCTTGGCTCGTTTGAGCGACGATGTTGAGATGCACACACAGAGAAAGGGCAAACAGGACAGCGAGGACGGTAAACTTTTTCATATTTGTTCGAAGCGTAGAAAGTGTATCCTTGGATTGAGCCGATTATACCAATGAAGCAGAAGTATATCCACATTTCGAGCATCTTACTCACTCTGGCCGGCTTTGTTTTCATCGCATTCCTATACATTTCCGAGCCGCGAACGATCGCCGAGGTCGCGACAAAAAGCCAGGTCGCAATAGGCACTTACGAGATAAATAAAGAAGAATTTACGCGTGGAATGAATGCTTTCAGGTCAGAAGACTTCGGCGGCGCCCGTCTCGCGTTCGAGCGGGCGGATCCCGAGAAACGCGACGCGGCTACGCAGTTTCTCATTGCCTACAGCTTCTACCGCCAAGGCTGGGGACGTTTGTCGAATGACGATGCATTGTTTACGAGCGGACTAGCCGCCGTGGACCGCGCGATCGCGGTCGATCCGAACTATCGAACGACAGATCAAACCCTCGGGATAAAAACAGCTACTGATCTAAAAACTGAATTCGAAGACGGACTAAAGATCACGCCGTCCGATTTTAACCCGATGAAACTGACGCGTGAACGCAAATAAGTCAGAACCGCCTGCGTAAGTGGGCGGAACAAAGACGGCATACAACCTATGCAAGAGAACGAAGAGACGACAGCTACTGAGATACAGATCGGCGAACAAAACACCGTAATCCGTTTTCCCAGGCATCGTAACGAAAAGGCTACACAGACAGGTTATCTGACGTACCTCGTGCTCCCCGCGATCTTCATTGCGGTCACACTTCTCGGCGGACTGCGGCTCGGGGCGGCGGATAATGCGTTTATTTTTCTCAAACCGGCTTTGGTGTGCCTCGTTTTTGCTGCGTTGACGCTGGTTCTGTTCTTTCGCTCAGGGATGATCTCGATCGATGGATGGATCGCTGAAGACAGCCCGCTGCTCGAGAATGCAGCCGGTGTCACGGTTCTGCTCTCGTTGTTCACAGCAACCGTTCAACTCTATAACTCGCTGCTGCCGGAGCAAGGATTGACGTTTTGGGTCGTGGGATTCTGTTTCTTCTGGACGATCTGGAATAACCTGTTCGCCGAGTTCGACGCTAAACGCCTGCTGCGGAGCATGATCGCCCTGTACGGACTCGCCTTCGCCGTTAAATTTCTCGTCCTCGCAAACATAACCGCCGCCCCAACTGGTAGCTGGTGGCAGCGGTTATTTGAAAATCCCGGCAAAGAAGCCTTCACCTGGCTGTTGGAACTGCCGAAATACTCGGCCGGCACGGGCTACATTCAGTTTTTCACGCTTACGTTATATCTGATCGGACTTTTCTTGATCCCGCGAAAGATAAAATAATTAACGAAGAACCGCGGTAATCGTTTTCCCGTCACGCCGAACCCGAACGGTTCCTGTCTGAACATTCACCGACTCGATCACATCGCCCACCTGAATTCCGGCACTTGCGGCTGAGCCGCTGACCGACTGAATTCTGCCGCCGCTTCCCGACGAACTCGCCGCGATCCCGACCGAAGCCAAAAACTGACTGGCCGAAACCAGAACTTTCTTAGGAGGTCCCGGAGCATTGTCGTCGATCTCGTCCGGCTGGCGGATACTAGCTGCGTTCGACTGGCCCAGATCGACAGAACCGCCGCCCGGCTTTTCCGTTTTAACGTCCGTAGTTACAGGCGTTTTCTGCACGGTCTTTACGACCTTGTTTCCCTGATCAGGCGTTTTCACCTCGGCAACTGTCGAACCTGCGGGAATTTCCCGAACTGCTTCAGGCTGCGACGTAACCGCATCCGAAACCGGAATAACTGGCTGTGAAGGAGCGTAGGCAACCGCCGGCACATTCGCTTCTTCGGTCGAATACATCGTCTTAAAGCCGAAATAGCTACCCACCGCAAGCAGCAAAACAAGCGGCATCGCATAGCGCACTGAAACCGGCAGCCAGGACGAACGACGCTCGACGGGACGGCCTTTCGCTATGCGAGCCTTCACGTGAAAGTCAAAATCTTTCGGAGCCTGAACCCGATTTAGCGTGCCGATCAGACGGGCAACGTCTAGATGTTCCGGTTCCTGCATGTTTTTCTCTTCGTTAACCATTATAAATAATTCTGCAATTTCTCTTTCAATAACGCCCGCCCGCGGCTGATGCGTGATTTTGTGGTACCTAAGCCCAGTTCCATGATTTGGGCGACCTCATCGTAGGACTTCCCTTCGACATCGCGAAGAATGACGGGCACGCGGTATTTCTCAGGCAAGGCCGCGATCGCCTTGGCGATGATCTGGCTGCGTTCGTCATCGACGAGTTCCTCGTCGGCCAGTATCTTGCCGTCCGTCGGTTGAAACTCGACCTCGCTGTCGTCCTCGCCCTGAAAGAGCCCGGTCAAGCTAAGCAGCTTTCGCCGCTTTCGCCTGCGGATCTCACTAATTGCGAGGTTTGTCGCGATACGATAGATGTAAGTCGAAAACGCATATTGAGTGTGATATCTGTCGAGGGCAAAATAAACCCTGACAAATGTCTCCTGAGCGAGGTCGACCGCCTCTTCGTAATCATTCAAAAATCTATAGAGATAGTTCGTTAACGGATTCCGGTAACGCTGCATTATCTCGGCAAAGGCAGATTCGTCACCATTGCGCGTGGCGTCGACGAGTTCGTGGTCGGTGAGCTTTCCGTCAGCCATATGCTTACGCTGCGCCCCCACACCAAAAGTTCTTGTACTGTCGAAAGCCATACATCCATACTATTAAAAACGTAATCTTGTATAAAACAAAATCAGCCCTCGATATAGATCACGCCCGGCCGCCGAAATTGTTCCGAAATTTCGGCGGCGGGCGTGAAAGTTCGCTAAAGATCGACCGGTTTTATCGTCATTACGAGAAATATCGTATCGTTCACACCCGGCATATTCAGAGTGCCGATCAGCGTCGGAACATTTTCAGATAGCCCGACTTTGTTAAGCGTGAGGCCTATCTGTTCGTAATTAACAGCAGATCGCTCTTTGCCGGATTCGTCTTTGATAACACTGGTAATCACGGGCACTCGAGCTCCAAACCTAAACGTTTCTATCTGGAATGCCTGACTGCCCTTTGCGGTTTGGCCGGTCTTCAGTTCGTTAAGCGTCATTTCGATGAAGTTTGGCGGCTGGCTCGCGAGATCCCGCCCAAAATTGGCCCCGCTTTTATATTCGAACTTTCCCCGATTGGATATTCGGCCCAGGAGTGTCTCTGCGAGGCGGTAGTTCGAATACGAATAACTCGATTTCAAACGCTGCGAAATACCCGAGAGCGTCGAAGGAAGATTTCCCTTTTGCCCTCCGTCATTCGACCCCATCAAAAGCTGGAGCGACACCTCATAACTCGGTTCCAGCGCAGCCTGTCCAAAACCCAACACCGGCAATAAAAACAGCACGCCGGACACACCTATACTTACAATCAATAATTTGATCTTATTCATCAATAGTCTCCTGAAATAGTTTTCGGGGAGTAGCAATCAGTTAAACAGATCAGGCAGGAGAAAGTTGCAAAAAGATTCAAAGGGCGACTGGAGCGCAATCGTCACGCTTGCCAAGCGTTCAAGAGAACGCTGACGGCCGGGGTTATTGATCGAGTTGGAAATTTGTAATGTGCGTCACGCCGGAGGAACCGGCGTTGGCAAGCGGGACGCTTGCGCTCCAGTCCTAACCGGCTTTGAACAATTCCTCATCCACCTTCTGGCCGAAGGTGATGGTGCCGATGTCGGTTTCCTCGATGATCTTGTCATCGGCCCAGAGAACAGTGCGGAACGGCACGAGGGTTCCCTGTGCGTAGTTGTAATCGTAGAATTTGCGGCGGTATTTTACCCCGGCTTCCTCATAGGTGAGCATCATCACGCGCCATGATTTGGCACTGACGTAGAAGCGAGTTTTTCGCTGCTGCTTGTCGGTCACGTCGATCATGTAGTAATCGACACCCATCACCTTTTCACGCGAAGCCATCTCGATGGTCGAGCCGTTCTCTTTGTATCTTAGAAACGCCTCGAGCCCTCTTACTATCTGATTTTCAAATCCCTTTGCGGCATCTTCGCGAGGAGCAAAGACGGTGTTGTTGAAAACGCCGTAGATCTTGTCGTCGTTAAAGACCAGCGAATAGCGGGCGTTCGGGAATTCCTGGTCCAGTCGGATCTTTTCTTTATTGATGCTCTCGCCGCGAATGACAAATTTCTGATAGGTCGCCTCTTCCTTCTTGCCGTCGGGCATCGTATAGATCGCCTTGCCGCGCTCGGACGCTGTCTTGCGGATCTGGTTCAAAAGCGCCCGCCCGCCGCCATACCCGTAGGCAAAAATGAGCGACGTCTCGACGACCTGCTCAGCCGTCACGGTTTTCGGGTCGAATTTTACCGGAGCCGGCGTCCCGGCTGGTTTTGCCGGCGTCGCGGTTGGCGACGGTGACGGAGACGGAGCCGGCTCAGTCTGGCCGATCGCGGCCGAACTACACACAAGCGCAAATAGAGCGACGGTTAGAAATGATCTGAAACGCAAAAGCACTAAGAATTCTCCTCGAAACATCGGATTGTAACACAAACCGCCCCGCCAAACACCAGTCCGCCGGTGCAAACCGTATGAGATTGATGTTTATCGCACCAGAAAAGATGCACGAAACGGAACGGAAAATGGTTAATGCTTAATGCTTAATGGTAAATGCCAGGAACGCATACGCCCTGCGATGTTGCCCGCTTCCGTTTACCATTTACCATTTACCATTTACCATTAGCTTTAATGCACATCGCCCTCTACGAACCCGAAATACCCCCAAACACCGGCAACATTGCCCGGCTGTGTGCGGCCACGTTTACGAGCCTGCATATCGTTGGTGTAACTGGATTTAGAATGGACGACCGGACGCTGAAACGCTCGGGGCTCGACTATTGGGACGAGGTCGATCTGCATCGGCATATCGACATGGCAGAGCTAACTGCGAGCCTGCCCGATTCTCGTTTTCTATTTCTGACGACTAAAACAGACCGCCTATATACCGACTGGATCTACGAGCCAAATGACTGCCTAGTCTTCGGCCCCGAAACCCGCGGCTTACCGGAAATTCTCCTCGCCGAAAACGCCGGCCACTGCCTCACCATCCCAATGCCAAACCCGAATGTCCGCAGCCTGAATCTCGCGAACAGCGTCGCGATCGTTCTTTATGAAGCGATCAGACAAAGTACAAAGTAATTGCTCCCGTAGGGCGACGATTCTAGAAGCATTCCTACGGGCTTTGCCCGTCTATTTGCGGAAAAGCTCTGCTTTTCCGGTGAGTTTATAGAATGCTCTCGCGGCTCTGCCGCCGATCTTTGAGATTCGAAAACAAGGGGCGGCATAGCCGTAAAGTCGTTGGTGAGGCTCACGGAAAAGCGGAGCTTTTCCGCAAATAGAGCGGCACAGCCGCATTTTCCGGGCACCCTTTCCCCGTCGATTCACGTCCAATAGCTGTCATTTGAGGTGGCACATCTCTTTTAGGACGGAGAAAAAGGTTATGGACAGAATTAAGAAATATTTCGCACTTTCATTCGCAGTTATCGCATTAACGATTGCCGGATTCGGCACTCAGAGTTTCGCGGCGGCGAAGCCCGAAAAATCAGTTGAGCAGCAGATCTATTCGAAGCTTCGCGGGCTGCCGCGGTATGGCGTTTTTGACAACATTACCTATCAGGTCAACGGCGACACGGTCGTTCTGAGCGGCAAGGTCATCACGCTCGGCACAAAACGTGACGCGGCTACGGCGGTCAAGGATATTCCCGGCATCAAGAATGTCGTGAATAACATCGAGGAACTGCCCGTCGGTTCATTCGACGACCGCATCCGGCGTGCTGCGTTGGTGACGTTCACTAATCGCGGCCCGGGACAGTACTTCTCGACGATCAACCCTGACGTCAGGATCATCGTCCAAAACGGCCGCCTAACGCTCGAGGGCTTCGTATCAAGCCGCAGCGACGCGAACACACTAAACATCCTCGCCAACGGTATCAACGGAGTCTTCGAGGTAACCAACAACCTCATCGTCGGCCGCGATACGCGAAGATCGTAAGGAATCAACAAAATCCCAATAGAAAAAAGCCGGGCAGCGATGCTCGGCTTTTAGTTTCTATCAGGCTGGTCCGATCTAGGGGGCAGTCCGACCGCGCGGTCATCCGCAAAACTTCTACAAAAAACAGGTCGATCTCTACTGTGGTCGTTGGGATATAGCCGTTTCGAGTTCCGAAATAAATTTCTTTAAGTCGGCATTTTTGTAACGACCATAATTGCTAAATGGATGTAAAAAATCGGCCGCTAGGCCATCAAGCGGCTGAACGGTCTCTCCATTAACTTCGAAACCCGTTTTGATAACGAAATCCCTTCCAAGTTCGTCCCATTTCAGGAACAGTATATACTGGCGATCTCTCTGCGGAAGTTCACGTCCCCATTCACCTCTTTGTTGAACCCGTCCCGAGCTAAACCGCACCTTGCCGCCCTCACGTTCGGCTACGATGCTTGATCCAGGATTGACTCCAAGCCCGCTGCTGTTCTTAAAGATCTTGTTTACGGTCACCTGAAATTCGGAATATAAGGCGGTCTTATCGTTGGAAACGAAAGCCCGTGCACCAGTCACTGTCCCAAGCACCACAATATCGCTTTGATCGACCGGAAGTGGCTGATCAGCGGGCGAGTGAGCACCGGGGTTGTGAAAGACGGTGTCCTGATCCTCGAACTTGTCGAGCGGTACGGAGGTCTTGTATTTTCTGCCTCGCTGGATCCTAAGTTCTTTTTCCGATGGACTGAGCGATCCCTCCGCCTCGAAATCGACTATCGGAACATCCCCCGACTGCCGTATCCGCCCCTGAAGTTCCGGCGGGATCTTTTCTTGTGTATACGCGAACGGGGCAAGTAGAAAGATCGTGGCCAGCGATAAAAAAATTGCGGGGATCGTTTTCATTTTCCGTCAGGCCAGGCTCCGTGTGATGAGCAAACAATATTTCAAAAATCGGGTCTAAGTCAAGAAATATTCCTTTTGCCCAGTAGATACCGCAAGACTAATCGTTTTTTTTAGTCCTCCTTTTTGTTCCTGCTTTCAACGCCTTCGGCAATTGCCTTGTACAGCAACTTCATAAAAGTCATCTCGTCCATACCAGCATACGCCCTGGACTTCTCCGAACCGTTGAGGTTCTTTACGCCATCGGCTTTCAACTCGTAACCTGAGACAATTTCATAATTCGGAGTCTTTTCTTTGTTTTTCAGAAATAGCACATATCGGCGGCCTACAAGCGGCATCAAAAGCCCTCCAATACTATGAAGCCGTTTCCTTCCATTCTCGAACTGGACATAACCTCCTTCACGGTCCACGCATAGTGATTCGCCCTTTGAGACGCTGATATCATTCTTTTTAAGAACGTCAGAAATTCGAAAGCTGAACTCGGAATAAACGCGCTTTTTGTTGTTTGACAAATAGGCGTTAGCATCCAGAATCTCGCCGATGACAACGAGCTCACTTTCATTTACCGGTAAGCCTGGTGTGAGTTCAAGATCTTCCGTGATGGTAAAGACTTCCTCAGTGTCATCAACAGGTGCCTGACTTATTATTTCCGGCATGCGGCCCTTGTCATAACGCTTGCTTTTCAGACTCCTTTCAGCTCTCCGTTCAGGACTCGAATTTTCTGGAGCATTGTAAAGTGCGGTAGGATACTGGCTGTAAAACTCCCTTTTTTGTCGTTCTTGTTCCGATATATCTTTTTGCTGACCACGGGTATGGAAAGAAACCAGCACGGGTGCCATTGACGCGATCGCAACAACTACGAGTAACGGTTTCTTATTGATCAGCATATGAACCTCGGATAAAAAATAGCGCATTTTAATCAACGATAAAGTCTAATGCAATATTGCAGGCCTGATGTTATGAAGTTGATTCCATCGGAGTCGAGTGTTAGAAAACACTCAGAGTTTTGACAAGAAACTGACCCGATGGAATCAACAATGACAGTATACATCGGGGTTGATTTTCACCCATACGAGCAGACGGTTGCTTATTGTGACGAGAGGGATGGAGAGGTGCGGTATCGGCAGTTTCTGCATTCGGACAAGCAGTCTTTGAAGGCGTTTTATCGCAAGTTTGGAGACGAGGTGGTTGTCGGGGTAGAGGCGACGGGTTGTTTGTGGTGGTTTGAAAAGCTGCTCTTTGAAAACGGAATAAAGGTAAAGATAGGTGATCCGAGGCTGATCAGGCGAGCTGCGTTGTCGCGACACAAGAACGACTTTCGTGATGCGGAGACGATCCTGGATCTCCTGGTGAACGGCTCGTTTCCCGAGATCACGCCGAGGAGCGAGCGGAGCCGCGAGATGCTCACGATGCTCAATCATCGGCATTTTCTGGTGAAGAAGCGTACATCGATCGCAAACACGCTACAGGCGTTCGCTCGATCGAAGGGGCTCGATAAGTTTCGGCTTCAGACACTTAAACGGCAGAAAGAGCTTCTCGATGCGGTTTCGACCGATATGGAGCGGCTCATCGTCATATCGCGGTTTTCTTTATACAACGAATTGTCTAAAGAGATAGCGGCCTTTGACGCGAAACTTGCGGAGGAGGCGGATAAAGATGCAAAGACGCGCCTTCTGATGACGCATCCGGGCATCGGAGTGGTCACCGCTCTGGCACTCATTCACACACTAGGCGACGTCCGCCGCTTTCGACGCAAGGAAGAGGTAGTCGCGTTCGTAGGACTGGACCCGCTGGAGAAAAGCTCCGGCGAGAAGAGACGAATAGGCTCGATCAGCAAGCATGGCTCGCGACTCACGAGGCATCTGCTCGGTCAGGCCGCCCAGACGTGCCGCGATCATGGGATCAAGGCACATTACTTACAAGTTAGCCGTCGACGCGGCCGCCCGAAAGCAAAAGTCGCAGCGGCCCGCAAACTGCTCATCAACTGTTACGTCATGCTTCGTGACAACATCAGCTACGAACAGTTTGCAACCGGCGGGGCGAAGTTGGCCTGTGCGAGGGGTCAGGAGAGGTGAAGAGAAATCTTCAGTCTCTGAAGGTCTGATGGCACGGCCAGCCATCTCGATAAAGCGTCGGGATGAGCCGATCTAGTTTCATGTAGCCAGTTAAATCTGTGCACGAATAGATGATGGCACTCGCCACAAACGGCGGTGCGAACTGAAAGTAAATCTAACAATAAAAGGAGGCGGGTTGGTTATTGTCGAAACGAACATGACTTCGAATCACACCAAAACTCGGTGCGACCGACGAAGTGCGCTTGACTCATGGCTTAACTTCATAGATGACCCAAGATTTCTGGATTTCTACAACGGAAACAAAGGTTAGACCACAAATAACGATGACCATGAGAATTAAAACAACCCGACTATTGGGATATAGCATTGTCTTAGTTCTGCTTCTCTGATCTTGATTGCGATGCTTCAGAAAGTGCCTTACGTACCTTTGATAAAAGTACCGTTTGATCCATTCCGAAGTAGGATCTCGTTTCGGTGGAAGCAGTCAGATTTATGACACCACCATCCTTTAATTCATAGCCGTTGATAATCTCGTAGTTCGGCCCTTTTTCCCGGTTCCTTAAAAAAAGAATGTATTTGCCACCGACCTGAGGCATCGATAATGCTGCGATACGATGTAATCGCCTCAGCCCGTTTTTATATTCAACGAACCCTCCTTCTCGGTCCACGGTGACAGAACCCTCTTTTTTTATATTGCCAGTCGTATCCCGTAGAATTTCGTCGATTTGAACTGTAAATTCGGAGTAGACGGTTTTTTTATTGTTTGAAAGGTGCGCGGCAGCTTCCAGCACCTTTCCAATTAAAATCAATTCGCTTTCTTTGACAGGTATTGCGGGAACCGATAGATACTCGTCGGTTTGAAGTACTCGTTCTTCGTCTTCCCACATCGGAAGTGTAGAGTCTACCAATCCGCCTGCATTTTGATACCTTTTTCCTGCAAGCTGTCTCCTCGCTCTCCGCGCGATATCCTGCTCCTCCGGTTCATCATATCGTGCGGTTGGGAACCGCTTCCTTAATTCTCTTCGCTTTTGTTCGATATCGGGCTGAATCTTAGTGGTCTGCCCTTCGGTGCGGAAAGACACCATCAAGGCCGCACTGGTTGCGACCAGCACAGCCATAGCGATGATGATTGGTTTTTTCCGCTTATGCATATACAACTCCTGTGGAAATTACTCAATGTTTAAGGAAGGAACACACGTTTTTCATTATTTCCTCATTTCTGCTCGCGAGCGAGAGCGGGAATGTCTCGCGACAGAAAGGTTGTAGTCGATCAGACAGGCTAAACAACCGTGGAAAAGGTCGCTTCCAAGCTTTTGAAAGTACGATCAGAATATTCCCCTAGGATGAGAAACGCAAGGAAATTCTTTCTAAACAATTTCGTCCTAAAGGTTCGATCGGAGTGTGTCGTCAGGACCTTTGACCAATCTCCCAAATACCTCTACCAAACTTCGTGAAACAGTGAAAAATGGGGTGATTCACCTCTACCAATCGCGCGGCTGTTTTTGGCTCCGGCGGCGACGGAAGAGTGGGCAAAAGTCAGTATTTATGGGGATCTCAGCCTTAGTGCTGGCAAAAGTGTGAATCGATTCACACTTTTTGTCGGGGTTTTCTTGGTAAAGTTTGGCGAAAAGTGAAAAAACACGAAATGACCCGGTTCGAGAATGGCATTTTCGAGCCCCGGCGGTACGCATTCGCATTCCCGCTTTGCCTTTGTCGCGGCAATCGGTCATTATACTCGTTTGCCTTCGGGCGGGGATTTACAACTATGATCGCACCAGAAAAGATTCGTAATATCGCAATTATCGCTCACGTCGACCACGGCAAGACCACGCTTGTCGATGCGATGCTGGCACAATCAGGCACGCACCGTGACAACGAGGCCGTCGTCGACCGAGTGATGGACTCCATGGATCTTGAACGCGAACGCGGTATCACGATCATGGCGAAGAACACCTCGGTCCGCTATGGCGACTACAAGATCAACATCCTGGACACACCGGGCCACGCCGATTTCGGCGGTGAGGTCGAACGCGTTCTTAAGATGGTCGATGGCATCGTACTGCTCGTTGACGCCGCCGAGGGCTGCCTGCCGCAGACGCGTTTCGTGCTGCGAAAGGCTCTCGAACTTAAGCTTCCCTGCATCGCTCTCGTAAATAAGATCGACCGCCAGGATTCGCGTCCAGAGGAAGTACTCGACGAGATCTACGACCTCTTCATCGACCTCGGTGCTAATGACACGCAGATCGAATTCCCTGTTCTTTACTCGATCTCACGAGACGGCATCGCTAAGAAACAGCTCGCCGACGAATCGAAGAACCTTATCCCGCTGTTCGATCAGATCATCGAAAGCATTCCGGCACCGCACGCACTTCGTGCCGATTCGCTGCAGCTTTTGGTTGCAAATATCGATTACAACCCGTTCGTCGGACGCCTCGCGATCGGCCGCATATTCTCCGGCGAGATCGCTAAGAATCAGGAAGTAGCGGTCGCAAAACGCGATGGCACCGTTGTAAAAACCCGCGTAAAGGAGCTTTTCGTTTTCGAAGGCCTCGAACGCACTACGGTCCCGGACGCTGGAACAGGAGAGATCGTCGCCCTTGCGGGATTCGACGACATCGAGATCGGCGAAACGATCACGACCGTTGAAAATCCGAAGCCTTTGCCGGTCATCAACGTCGATGAACCAACGATCGCGATGATCTTCGGCGTCAACACTTCGCCATTCTCAGGAATTGACGGCAAATTCGTCACTTCGCGTCAGATCAAAGAACGCCTAGACCGCGAATTGCTTGGCAACGTTGCACTTCGCGTTGAACAGACCGCAGCCGCAGAGCAGTTCAAGGTTTCGGGCCGCGGTGAACTCCAACTCGCCATCCTCATCGAAATGATGCGCCGCGAAGGCTATGAGCTTCAGGTCTCAAAACCGGAAGTTATCACCAAAAAAGGACGAAAAAACCGGCGAAACGCTCGAGCCTATCGAATTGGTGGTTATTGACGTCCCTGAAGAATTCATCGGAGTCGTAACCGAAGCCATGGGCCGCCGCAAGGGCCAGATGACCAAGATGATCAATAACGGCTCGGGTCGTGTGAGATTGGAATTCGAAGTTCCTTCTCGTGGATTGATCGGTTTCCGGGGCGAATTCCTGACAGAAACCAAAGGAACGGGATTGCTCAATACGCTGTTCCTTCGCTTCGATAAATACCAGGGCGACATGAAATCGCGTCAGACCGGCTCGCTTGTTTCGGACCGCATGGGCGAGACGAACACCTACGCTCTCTATAACTTGCAGGAACGCGGCGTGTTATTCGTTAAGCCGCAGATCAAGGTTTACGAAGGAATGATCGTCGGCGAAAACGCCCGTGCGGTCGATCTCGACGTAAACCCGATCAAGGAAAAGAAACTCTCGAACATGCGTACAACTTCGGCCGACGAAGCCATGCGCCTCGTTCCGCAGCGTGAAATGTCGCTCGAGCGTGCACTCGAATTCATCGCCGACGACGAGCTGATCGAAGTCACGCCGAAGGCGATCCGCCTGCGCAAACGCGTGCTGAAAGCGAACGAACGCCCGAAGAAATAACCAAGCGTTTGACTGCAAATACGAAAGGATGTCTGAAGCTCAGGCATCCTCTTTTTTTATCTCTGAGCCAACGTCCTCTTCCCGCTCATCATCCTCGGTATCCGGGTCATAGACCTCATAACCATGAGAGTCGTCGTAATAGTAACCGCGATCTTTCTGATCCTCGGCCCAATTCGGCTTTTCGGCATTATTCTCTGCGTCGATCTTCCGCTTCGGCATTTCCGGCATAAATCATTTATAATCGATTCAAATTTCAACACAAAGTGGCTTTTATGAATTCGAAGAAATACTTACTAAGTTTCGTACTTGCATTCTGTACGTCTGTCGCGTCCGGCAATGCCCAGCAGCCAGCACCGGCTCTGCAGCCATCAGCTGATCTGCAGTATCAGGTCGGAGCAACGCTATATATGCAAAAAGCGGCGGAATACCGTGCTCTCGCCTATCAGGCATTTAACCTGGCCCGCTGGCAGCTCGACGCTGACCTCGACAAAAAGAACCTCAAAAAACTTCCAAAAGAAGAGCAGAAAAAGCCGCGAGCCGTAGTCGTCGATATCGATGAGACCGTGCTCGACAATTCGCCGTCACAAGCCCTCTCGATCAAAAACAAAACTCCGTTCAATCTGAACGAATGGTACACATGGGGCGAGATGCGAAAGGCAAAGGCGATCCCCGGCTCGGTTGATTTTTTGAACTACGCCGTTTCAAAGGGGGCAAAAGTATTCTTTGTCTCGAACCGCGATGAGGTACAAAAGCAGGCAACGATGGACAATTTGAAGAACGCCGGTTTCGCGGATATTTCGGCTGAGAACGTCATCCTTCGCACAACCGAATCAACAAAAGAACCCCGACGGAACTTGATTTTGCAGAAATATCGCATCGTTATCCTGATGGGCGATAACCTTGATGACCTTTCGAACGTATTTGAACGGAAGAGCGTCACCGACCGCTTTGCTGAGGTCGATAAAGTAAAAAACGATTGGGGCAAACGCTGGATCGTCCTCCCTAACGCCATGTACGGCACCTGGGAAAACGCGATCTACGAATACGGCCGCCTGACCGATGCCCAAAAAGCAGAAAAACGTGCGGCAGCATTGGAATTGCCGTAAAATATCGGTATGAAGAGGACACCGGAGGAAAAGCTATTGCACCCTCGCCCCGGTAGTAAGATCGCGGCGGCGAGAGATTTTGGCATCGACCTGACCCTGACGGTTTCGCAGTTGCGGCTTACTCCCCAAGAGCGTATCGACAGCCTACAGGAGTCTATGAACTTCCTTGCCGAGTTGGATTCATCGCGGTCGCATGGTCCGGTAACCGATCGTCGCTGAAATGACCGATCTCAGAAAAGCGATCTTAAGTCTCACCGCTAATAACGTTGACTTTGTCATCGTCGGGGGAGTTGCGGTTACCCTGCATGCGTCGGGCTACATTACGAGAGATCTGGATTTCTGCTACTCACGCGAGAGATCGAACATCACAAGGCTTGTTGCAGCCCTTGCTCCATTCTCCCCGACACCTCGGGCCTGGCCGCTAGGACTTCGATATATCTTTGATGAAACTTCAATTCGAAACGGTACAAATTTCACTTTCGAAACAACGATCGGCTCGATCGACCTACTTGGCGAAGTAAAGGGAATAGGCGTTTATCAAGATGCTGTGGCAAATTCGGTTCAATACGAGATCTATGGCCAACCGATACGGGCATTGAGCTTAGACGCCCTGATAGTTTCGAAAACAGCGGCCGACAGGCCTAAAGATCATTTGGTACTACCGGAATTGTTGGCCTTGAAAGAAGCTCTCGATCCAGACGAAGACTAGGGATGACCAAATACCCATAGACGGTTATACTGCTGGGGACTGGCCGAAATCTGTAAGAAAAAACTGGGAAGGAAAATTAATGAAATCGATACTATCGTTCATTTTTATAGTTGCTTTTTGCCTTAATCCGCTCGCCGCGAATGCTCAGCAGGCGGTACCTGCTAAAAAGTTCGATCTTACGATCGACAACATCATGCGCGGGCCGGATCTGGTCGGGTATGAACCGACGGGCGTTCGGTGGTCGCCGGATAGTAAGAAGGTATATTTCAGCTGGAAGCGAGCCGGCGAACCGCGAAATGCCGACATTGCGACGTATGTCGTGGACGCGGACGGCAGCGGCCTTCGCAAACTTTCCGAGGAAGAAGCAAAACAAGCACCGCCTAACGGCGACGTGTCAGATGACAAAAAGACGACAGTTTATACCGATAGCGGCGATATTTTCCTCTACAACAACCAAACGGGTGAACGGCGACAAATAACCAAAACCGCTGACATCGAAGCGAATCCCCGTTTTGTCGGCGATCAGCGTCATATCTCCTTTACGCGGCAGAATAATCTTTACTCTTTCTCGCTCGATAGCGGTTTACTGGAGCAATTGACGGATATTCGCCCGGCAGGGGGACCGGGCGGCGGACCTGGTGGCCCGGCTGGTGCAAACAACGACGCAGCCCGTCGCGGAACCGACAGTCAGGAGACGCTGAAAAAGGAAGAACGGGAGCTGCTCGACGTCGTTCGCGAACGTGCCGAAAAACGAGAAGCGGATGAGAAAAAGCGAAAAGCTAGGGAAACGCGTAAGCCGTTTCAGCTTACGCAGGGGCAAACGGCCGGAAACCTGTCGCTTACCCCCGACGGAAGATCCGTGATCGTCGTCGTCAATGAAAGTGCGACCGGAGCAAAAAATACGATCGTTCCCAACTACGTCACGGAATCCGCCTACACCGAGGACATTCCGAGCCGCTCGAAAGTCGGCGATGTTCAGGGCCGCAGCCGGATCGCGATCATCAGCGTCGAAAATGGCGAGTCGAAATGGGTCGACCACGGGCAACGTTTACCAGCCGCAGCCCCAACGCCGAGGGCGGAAGGAAATTCAACCAGTGAAGCTGCTCTGGAACGCACGGCCGGACAAGGCCAAGGTACGAACCGTGGCCAGGCCGGCCCTCCTCAGCCTCGCGACCGCGACGTGCAGTTGTCACCGCCGCAATGGTCTAACGACGGCAAGAACGCTGTGATGCAAGCGAGGTCCGCCGATAACAAAGACCGCTGGATAATGCAGCTTGACCTGGCGACGGGAAAAGCTAAAGTTCTGGCAACGATCCATGACGACGCTTGGGTTGGCGGCCCGGGCGGATTTTCGCTTGGCTGGCTGCCCGATAATAAGCGAGTGTTCTTTCAATGGGAACGCGACGGGTTTTCTCACCTTTACATGGTCTCGATCGACGGTGGAACGCCTGTTCAATTAACCTCGGGCACATTCGAAGTTTCCGATGTTCGGCTATCGGAGGACAAGACGAAGTTCTATTTCACGTCGAGCGAAGGCAGCTTTTTTGAACGCAATCTGTACTCAATGTCCTTTGACGGTGGGGCTCGCACCCGCCTGACCTCGATGCCGGGGAACAATCAAGCCATCGTATCGCCGGACCAGGCAAAGCTGGCTATTCTCCGATCATTCGCCAACAAGCCGACGGAGCTCTACCTCGCTCCGAACAAAGCCGGCACGACAGAAGCCGAGATAAAACAAGTCACGAATTCCCCGACCGACGAATGGAAGTCTTATAACTGGATCGCCCCGCCGATCGTCAATTTCAAGGCCCGTGACGGTGCGACGGTTTACGGCCGTTTATATAAACCCGCGAATTTCAAAAAGGGCGGCCCGGCGGTTCTGTTCGTTCACGGTGCCGGTTACCTGCAAAACGTCCATAACTGGTGGAGCAGCTATTACCGCGAATATATGTTCCATCATCTTTTGATGGAAAAGGGCTACGCTGTTTTGGATATCGACTATCGCGGCTCAGCGGGCTACGGACGCGATTGGCGAACCGGCATCTACCGCTTTATGGGCGGCAAGGACCTGACCGATCACGTCGATGCGGTGGATTATCTTGTCAAAGAGCACGGCGTAGACGCGAAACGCGTCGGCCTTTATGGCGGTTCGTATGGTGGATTTATTACCTTGATGGCCATGTTTACGACGCCGGACGTCTTCGCGGCCGGTGCAGCACTGCGTCCAGTGACCGATTGGGCTCATTACAATAACGGCTACACGTCAAATATTCTCAATCTGCCGCAAAGCGATCGTGAGGCCTACCGCAGGAGTTCGCCGATCTACCACGCCGCCGGATTAAAAGGGGCACTTCTCATCTGCCACGGAATGGTTGACGTCAACGTACACTATCAGGACAGCGTTCGCCTTGCTCAAAAGCTGATCGAGCTTCGAAAGGAGAACTGGGAACTTGCCGGTTATCCGGTCGAGGACCACGGGTTTGAGCAGCCGACCAGTTGGGCGGACGAATACAAGCGGATCTTTAAGCTGTTTGAAACGAATTTGAAGGCTCCACCAACAACTGCTCCAACCCCAAAAAAGAAGTAGTAGAAGGCAGTGCATCACTACGACGGCGAATCGAGTTTCACTTCGATTCGCCTTTTTCAGTGCTTTGGCCAGCGAATTATGGTCATAATAATGGAATTGTGGGAAAATAGCGGTTTATGCGAATACTTGTAACCGGCGGAGCCGGATTCATCGGTTCACATTTGTGTGAACGCCTTCTCAATGAGGGCAACGAGGTCATCTGCCTCGATAACTTTTTCACCGGCCGCAAGGTGAATATCGCTCACCTCATCGACAACAAGCAGTTTGAGGTCATCCGGCACGACGTGACGGAGCCGATCTTTCTAGAGGTCGATCAGGTCTATAATTTCGCGTGTCCCGCATCGCCGGTTCACTATCAGTACAACCCGGTCAAGACCGTCAAAACAAATGTGATGGGAATGATCAATATGCTCGGGCTCGCGAAACGCGTAAAAGCGAGGATCCTGCAAGCATCGACCAGCGAAGTTTACGGCGACCCGATCGAGCATCCGCAGACGGAAAGCTACTGGGGCAACGTCAACCCGATCGGCCTCAGAAGCTGTTACGACGAAGGCAAACGCGTTGCTGAAACACTTATGATGGATTACCACCGCCAAAGCAACGTTGACACGCGTATCGTGCGTATTTTCAACACTTACGGGACGCGAATGCTGGAGAATGACGGTCGCGTGGTATCGAATTTCATCGTTCAGGCACTGAGAGGCGAGGAATTGACGATCTACGGCGACGGCTCGCAGACACGTTCGTTCTGCTACGTCAGCGACCTCGTGGACGGCATCATCAAACTGATGAACGCCGAGGGCGACGATGTTCACATGCCGGTCAACCTCGGCAATCCCGGCGAGTTCACCATGAAGGAACTAGCGGACGAAGTCGGCATCGCCACAGGCAAAGATATCCGCATCAAATACCTGCCGCTGCCGCAGGATGACCCAAAACAGCGTAAGCCAAATATCGAACGGGCCACTTCGCTTCTAAATTGGCAGCCGACAGTTCCACTTGCTGAAGGGTTGAAGAAAACGGCGGCCTATTTTTCCGGAGTTATCAACGGATGATGTGGTCTTGTTTTTTAAATTGCCACTAGCTTTAGCTAGTGGAATAAGTTTATAAGGATGTAGTCGGCTTTAGCCGAAATTTGGCTAAAGCCCGGGTCTAACTAGGATCCAACCACTAGCTAAAGCTAGCTGCAATTGATATGAAAATTCTCATTACAGGCGGGGCCGGTTTTATCGGCAGCCACCTTTCCGACAAACTGATCGCCGAAGGGCACCAGATCACGGTCATCGACGACCTTTCGACCGGGCGTTATTCGAATATCGCCCATCTCGAAGACAAACCCGGCTTTCGCCTCATCATCGATACGGTTCTCAACTCAGCACTGATGGAAGAGTTGATCCGCGAGACCGACCGTGTTTATCACATGGCAAGTGCCGTCGGCGTGAGGCTGATCATGGAGCAGCCGGTGAAAACGATCGAAACGATCTTTCACGGCACCGATACGGTTTTGAAATTCTGTTCACGCTACCGCAAACGGGTCCTCATTCCAAGCACGTCAGAAGTCTACGGCAAAGGTATCTCAGTTCCATTCAATGAGGACGATGACCTGCTCACAGGTGCGACCGACAAACACCGCTGGGCTTACGCGTGTGCCAAAACGCTCGACGAATTCCTCGCTCTCGCTCACTGGAAGGAAACGCAGCTTCCTGTCGTCGTCTGCCGTCTTTTTAATACCGTTGGGCCGCGTCAGACCGGGCAATACGGGATGGTCGTTCCTCGCTTTGTGCAGGCTGCACTGAAGAACGAAACGATCGAGGTTCACGGTGATGGAACACAGTCACGCTGCTTTGGCCATGTTTTGGATGTGGTCGAGGGACTAACGCGTTTGATCGAAACGCCGGCCTGCTTTGGAACGGTCGTTAACCTCGGGAATAGCGAAGAAGTTTCGATCAACGATCTCGCCAAACGTGCAATCGACCTGACGGGCAGCACGAGCCAGATCAAGTATCTGACCTATGACGAGGTTTACGGTGACGGCTTTGAAGACATGCAGCGTCGGGTTCCAAACCTCGAAAAAGCCAAGCGTTTGATAGGTTACCAGCCAACCCGTTCGCTTGATGACATCATCAATGATGTAGCGGATGAAATGCGTGGCACTCCATCCGAGTCGAAAATGCATGCATAAATTACATCACAGATCAGTCACGGTCGCATTCGGACTTCTGCTTTCTGCCTTCTGCTTGTTGCCAACTGCATTCGCTCAAAACACCGGCGGAGCAAAAGGCAAGGTTCGAAACCTCAAAGACGAAGGCATCGCGAACGCGACCATCTCTGCCCGTCAGAAAGGCGTCGATCTCAAATCAACCAAGACTGACGCGAAAGGCGAGTTTGTCCTCGATGGCCTCGAACCGGGCATCTACAACCTTGCTTTCGAAGCCCGCGGCTATTCTGCTGCTGTTCAATACAACGTCGAGATCAAAAAAGGTAAGGTTCGTGACCTCGGCGATCGTTTGATCCTGATGGTCGACCGTGGTTCGCGTGTGATCGTTAAAGGCAGCGTCTTTTTCAAAGACGGCTTCATCGCCGCCGGTGCAAAAGTGACGGTCGAACGCGTGAACGGCGACGGATCGATCCGTAAACTAGGCGAAGCCGCGACCGATTCGCAAGGCGAATTCTCCTTCACCCAACCCGAAGGCACCGCCAAACTCCGCTTCATGGCCGTATTGAAAGATGGAAAAGCGGTAAAGGACATTGATGTCGACTCCGCAATGGTCTACCGCACCGCACTAAATCTTGACATCGACCGGCCGAAACCATAGTAACCAGTTAAAAACCCGAAAAGACACGAAATAGAGCAGGCTCTTTATTTCGTGTCTTTTTCGTGAACTTTCGTGGTTACTGATCCCTAATTGATCGTCTCAGTTATCTCCTCAGGCGGCCGCATGGCTTCCATGTTGGCTTGGTCTGCGACGATGAGCGGGCATTCGTCGAGGACGACGGTGTTGGCGATGGTCTGGATCCAGTAGGTTCCGGCGGTCGGAAAGACGACGTTTACAAAGAAGCTGACGTTGTCGGTAAAGCCGCCCTCGGCAAGCTCGATCTTGGTCGGCTGCGAGGTGACGATCAGGTTTGTTTTGTCGGGTGAAAGGATGCGGACCTCGGTTTCGTGGCCGCCCTGGCCTTGCCAGTGGTTGATGACCGCAAACTTGATGAGCGAAACGGGCAGTTTCTCGACCATTATGTTTTGAAAAATGCCCATCAGCGAGATCTTGTTGCCCATCTCAATGCGAACATCGTCGCACAGCAATGTGTACATCAACTTAAGTGTTTTCGATTCCATTTGTTGCATTAAATACCTATTCGCCCGCGATCTTCAGATCCGCTGTAACATCTGTAACACCATCCCTGACTGTTACAAGATGTTACAGCTTATAACATATATTAGAGCGTTCCCTAAATTTTACTTTTCCTTAAGCCAAGGTCAAGAGTATAATCCGAATAAACTCAAGTAGAACGTGAGAACCAAGCATTATGCTCATGTATTTTTTGATCGGACTCTCTTTGGTCCTCGTTGGCATCGTCGGTTTGCAATTCACCTATATGTTCTGGGTCGAGAGAATGTATAAGGAACGCCGTGCCTATCTGCGTCATCTCGAAAACAAATACGCCCGCCAATCCGAACGCCTCGCCGCGGCGGAACGCCGTATCGCCGAGCAGAACGACCTGCTTCAAACTGTCTATCCTGAATTTGGAATAGAAGATGAGGTCTGGGCGGATGTGATCGAGGAGCTTTAGACGTCTAACTGCACGATCGTCGCTCCCCAACTCCCCGAAAACTCAGGTGCGTTCTTGAACGACTTCACAAAATCGGTCTCTGACAGCACCTTTCTTACGATCTCGCGTTGGACGCCGACGCCTTTGCCGTGGATTATTCTGACGACGGAAAAGCCTTTTTTGTGGGCTTCGGGAAGGTAGGCTTCGACCACGGCCCGGATGTCTTTCGGGCTGAAGGAATGCAGGTCGAGTGAATCGGTGATCTCTATTTCTACCGGTTCAGAGAATGGATCATTCGGGTCTTCGGTCACTATTTCACCTTGGTCTCGTACTGAGCGATGTCTTCGGGCGGAGTTACACGCAGGCGGTTCTTGTCCTTAAAGACGATAAAACGCTTCTCGTCCATCTGCCCTGATGAATTGCGAAGGCTAACGCTGAACGTCTTGTTATCGCCCTTCCCATCGACCTTCAGAGGCAGACGTCCCCAGATTTCGGTATTAGGCGAGCTTCTCCAGACCGTGTAGTAGCTCTGATCGTATTTATCGAAAGCCATGACCAGAATGCTGTCAAAATCGGGCTCAACGCCGTCTATCGGCTTAGAAAAGCTATTGCGTGCGAGGATCACCCAGTTGCCGGGAGCAAGCGTCTTGTCGCCCGAACCGACCTTGTTGGCGGAATCGGCGTCGAGCCGCTGCCAGGTGACGAACTTGCGGTTGTTCTGCTGAAAAAAGACGATGTCGGTCGGTACCTGCAGTTCGACCTGTCGGCCAAACAGCCATCCGGCCGGTGCCGGCGAGACCGACGGATCGAGCCTGACCTGATACCAGATGTCGTATTTATCTTCGAGTTTGTCCGGCTCGCCTTCTTCCTTCGCCGCCTCTATCTCGGCGTTCTTTGATCGCTTACCCGATTTTTGCTGGCCCTTCGGTGCGTCATCGACGTCAGGAACCTCTGCCTTCGGGACGAATTTCCACGCCATGATCTCAAAGGTCGAGCCGTTTGAGAGTTTGAACAGGACGTTCTCAGGATTCATATCCGGAGCGGCACGCAGGTTTGAAGCCGAACGGATAACGCCCGCAGCCTGCGGCGACTGGTCCTTGAATTCCTCTGCCAGAGCCTTAGATTTGGCCAGCGTTGCACTAGTGATAACGTTCTGAGCCTCGATCCAGCCTTCGGTGGCCGCCTCGTCGTGGGCACGAACGCGGAACCACAGCACCTTTTCGTATTCGAATTCATCGATCACATCGAGGCTGTCGCCGCGTTTGACCTCAAGCAGATCAGCCGCTACGACCGCGTATGAAGTGCGTATCTGGGCCGTCTTGGCAATGACCGTCGCCTTATCATTCGCCCCGAAAACACCAGGAGCTACACCGCCGCAGCCCAGCTGAAACAGCCCTACAAATGCCAACCCGATCAATAAAATAGCGTGAATCTTCATCTACAAACCATCCGCCCTTCGTTCGCCAAGTATTATAACCGAAGGGCGAAAATATGTCTTTTTCACCAAAGTCTTTTCCTCACTTCCTCCAATTATCGATCCCAAGCTTCTCGAGTATCTTCTTTTGCTTTCCTGACGGTTTGCTAACGGCAGTGAATTTAGGAACGCCGGTGGAACGGTCTATTTGGATCCCTGCCTGCAGAAGTGGTGCGTCCATTGAGAACACTTCGCTTCCTGATACATAACGCTCGGTCATCGCAGCGAGTTCGGGATGCGATCGGAAGATGGCAATGAGAGCCGTATTACCGTCGGTTCGTGGCGTGGTTAGGCTGTGTTTTGTAACGACTGCCTTTATCAGGTCGGTCACGGAACGCTTGCCGCCTGAGGCTTCGAGCACGGCGATGTCGCAGAGGAAGCCGAGCAGCATTCCGCGTGCGTAAACCGTTGTGTTAGAGCCGCTCCAACGGTTCGCTGAGGCGTCGATGAGCGAGGTTCTATTCGTCTGCGAATCGTCGATGCCGTACGCCCTCGACAGCGTATCGAGAAAGTCAGCAAAGCTCAGCCGGTTGACACCAACGCCGACCTTCAAGGACTGATACAACGCAAATCCCTCGTAAAACCAGTCGTAATTCCCGCTTAGGTTCACACCGTTCGGTATCCAGAGGTGAAACAGCTCGTGCCGAAGCTGCTCATGCAAACGCTGCACCGATTGATTCTTGAACGGCATATCCGACGACACGATCGTCACCGTCGAAGTACGTGTGTCACCTTCCCAATTGCCAAGCCCAACTGTATTGGGAAACTTCGACAGCCGCACGATGACATTTGGTTCAGCAAGCTTCCCAAACGCCTTCTCGTACTCTTTAACGATCGAATCCGCCATCGACGCTGCTTCGCCATCAGTGAACTGCCATTCGCCCGAGATCGCCAGCTTGACCGAGCCGCTCGATACTTCCCTCATGTTCGAACCGACGTAAAACACGGCCTTTTCGACATTTGGAACAGCTACAGGCTGAGCGGCAAGGCCTGCAACTTTCCACCCGACAGGCAGTTCAAAGCTCACCTTCGCCGTCTTCCCGACCGACTGGGGCAGCAGATCGTCAAGGACGAGCAGTCCGCCGTCCGCCTTTGCCCACGAAGTGTGAGCGGCCGCAAACATTCCCGGACGAGGTGTGAGATCGACGGTGTAGGCGAGCTTGCCGACGTTATTGAGGCTGACCATCTCGTTCGGCTGCAAGCTTTTACGAGCGATCAGAAAGCCGGGTTTGTCGTAGAAATAGATGTGCGATAACCGCTCCGTCAGCAACCCGAAAACCTCGCCATATTGGTCCAAGAACCAGATCCGCTCAGCCTTGTTTGTAACATTTACCGAGACCGTTACATCGGCTGTTACAGCCTTCTCCGCGTTGATCCTGATGCGAACATCGACGTCCTGAGCCTCTGTAAATGTAAAGAATTGTAAAATCAGCACGAACGCAGCTAAAACGGTGGGAATTGGTGCTAAAATTTTTGACATCGCTATTGGGCGGCGAATAGACTTACTATTCACGAACAGGCTCTGCCCACAGGATAGAGGATTTATGAGTGTAATCAAAGTCATTATTTTCGCGATGATAGTCGTTTTGAGCCTGCTATTTCTCGGACGATTCTTCTTCTAAACGCGTACCTTTTTCTCCCGCCCGTCTTTGTAGGTGAGTTCGTAATACAATATATTAGTGTTTGATGAAGCGGCATATGAGCCGCTTTTTTGTATTGCGGAACGCAGGCTGCCAGCCTGCGTGTGAAATATCAGCAGGCTAGCAGCCGCTTCCATATTATGAGCGAACTCAGAAAGATCAAACGTGCCCTTATCAGCGTCTCGGACAAAGTCGGCCTCGCGGAATTCGCAGCCGCTCTCGCCAAACACGGCGTCGAGATCATCTCAACCGGCGGAACAGCGAAGAGCCTTCGCGAGACTGTTTCAAACGTTACAGACGTCTCCACTGTTACGGGCTTTCCAGAGATGATGGACGGCCGTGTCAAAACGCTGCATCCCAAGATGCACGGAGCCTTTCTCGCTTTGCGTGACAATCCTGAGCACGTTGCTTCGATGCACGAACACGGTATCGAGCCTATAGACCTCGTCGTCGTCAACCTTTACCCGTTCGAAGAAACCATCGCCAAAGACGGCGTCAGCCTCGAGGAAGCAGTAGAAAACATCGACATCGGCGGCCCTGCGATGATCCGCTCAGCCTCAAAAAACTGGCGTGACGTTGCCGTTGTGACGGATTCACGCTTGTACGACGAGATCATCGAAGAGATGGATGCCAACGACGGTTCCCTCTCCCTGGAAACCCGCCAACGCCTAGCCACGCTCGCCTACACACGCACGGCCAGCTACGACCTAGCTATTTCATCATACCTCGCGAAACAGCTCTCAAATGACGATCTGGAAAGACTAGAACCGCTCAACCCACTCGGCCATCTGGCGTTTATTGAATTAGAAGACGATCCAGAAAACTCCCCTCCTTACGAAGGAGGGGTGGCTGCCGCTTCGGCTGACGGGGTGGTTCTCTCGGACGCGACTAAGCCGCTTCCCCAATACCGCTCGATCGACCTTACCAAGGTCACGGATCTAAGATACGGCGAAAACCCGCACCAGCGTGCAGCGATCTACACCACCGAAGAAGGCTCCGAAGGCATCGCCTCAGCCGAGCAGCTCCACGGCAAAGAGATGTCGTTCAACAACTACGTCGATGCCGAAGCCGCGTGGAACCTCGTCCAGGACTTCGACCAGCTCGCCGTCACCATCATCAAACACACCAACCCCTCCGGCGTCGGCACCGCTGCAACCAACCTCGAAGCCTACAAACGAGCCCTATCCACCGACCCCGTCTCAGCCTTCGGCGGCATTGTGGCGTTCAACCAAAAGGTAGATGCCGAAACCGCCAAAGCCGTGATCGAAGTGTTTTCAGAGGTAATTGTCGCTCCGGAATATGATAATGAAGCTCTGGAGATCTTCCGTTCAAAGAAGAACCTTAGAATTCTTCAACTCCAAGGCCAAAGACCAAAGACCCAAGGCCAACAGCTGGAATACAAACAGATCAGCGGCGGTTTCCTCGTGCAGGACCAGGACACTCATGTCCTAAACCCAGCCGAACTCAACATCGTCACCAAACGCCAACCGACGACAGCCGAACTCCACGCCATGCAGCTCGCCTGGACGGTCTGCAAGCACGTGAAATCGAACGCCATTGTCTTCGCCAACGAACACCAAACGCTCGGTGTCGGTGCCGGGCAGATGAACCGTGTGGATTCCGTCAGAATAGCCGCCATGCGTGCCGAACGCTTCTACCTGTCGCTAAAAGGCACGGCCCTCGCTTCCGATGCGTTCTTCCCGTTCCGCGACAACGTCGACGAAGCCGCCAAATTCGGCGTCTCAGCCATCATCCAACCCGGCGGCTCCATCAAAGACGAAGAATCCATCGCCGCCGCCAACGAACACGGCATAGCCATGGCATTCACGGGGATCAGGCATTTTAAGCACTAGTTGGTATTGGAATTTATTTCGGCAGCCTCGCCAGCCAGCCCTCATAGTGTCCGACGAGGGCTGCAAACGCCCTATTCACTTCCTCGTCCGAACGTCCGACTCCGGCTTTTTGCAGATTTCTTAGGGCTCCGACAATGTCGGCCTTGACGAAGCTCCCGGCAGACGTGAACCGTTTGTCATCGGCACCTTTGTACTGGTGGTCATTTGGGAATCGGAGATTGAACGCGTCGACGATCGAAGCCGCGACCGGGCTTTTCTCACTGTTGATCTTAGTGATCAACGCCTCGGCATCCGGTCTTTGCGGAGCGGCATCGACGGCCTGTTTCAGGATAGGAATGAGCTTGGCGAGCCTGTCGCATCGTCCATACATCATCGCGAAAAGATCGGCTGCCTCAGCAGTATCGCCTTCGTACGAACCGTCGGCAAAGACCATGGCATTTATGTTGTACTCCCTAACGCCAGCCAGTTCCGGGGCAACCATTCGTTCGTATGTTTTGCCGGGTTCGATGAGGGGCTTGCCGTAAACATCCAGAATTCCCGGAAACAACACCTTCATCGCGTCATCCTTATCCGTGCGAGCCGAATAACCGATAACTGGTTTCGTTGAGTTATTAGTAAATCTCGCCACATAGCGCGGCATCGGCTGCAGGACCGGAAAGATATCGACTCCCACGGAGGTACTGCGGTTATTGACGACTGGCACTTTAACCATCGACCTCTCGACGAGTACAGCCTTGATCGCAACCGGTTCGAATCCGTATTTGACGATCTCAGAAACGACCGCCGACTGTCCCCGCTCAAGCGTATAACGGGCGATAACGTCCTCAAATTCTCTAAACCGCGATCCACGAAAGACCGAAACTGTCAGCTCTGCCTTGCCATCAACAAGCCGTCCCAGAAAATACACAGCCTGGATCCTATCCGGCCCTTCGATAGGCTTGCTTCCCGCCTGTCTGTCCAGATTCAAAGTCCAAAAACCATTCGGCTCGTCGCTCAGCGGAATACGCGGCAGCGGCGAATTCGATGGTTGCTTAAACTCAACCACCAAACCGCCCTCAAGCAAAGCTTGTTTTTGATTTTGGGCAGTTCCCGAATCCGAGAATAGCAGAAGGCCGACAATGAGTGAGAAACTGTAGAAGAAAGTTTTCATTTGAACCTGCCAGAATGGGAAATTTCCGTGAGCATACTCCACTTGGGGTTCACAATCAAGCTTTTGCTTGCTCGCTCGTTAATTCCAAGATCACGTAGAAACTTTTTCCTTGCAATATGTTGTATAAGTGTTTAAACTACACCCAATTAGGACGACTGGGGAACGCTCGACAGGTTTTTGTATGAAAAGCCCTCGGGCTTTTGTGCTTTTTGGTGCGTGGAGACTTGTGATGATGAAAACACTTGCATTTGTTATGTTTACGGCGGCGGTTGGTTTGTTTGCCGGCTGCGGTGATTCGGCGAACGTCAATTCCAACGCTGAGATGGCCAATAAGATAGAGAAGGCTGTAGCGGCGGCTCCGACCAGGGGTTTGCTCGTCGGGCTGGAAACAAAGGCGTTCGAGGCGTGGAAGAATAACGATGCGGCATTCTGGGACGAATATCTTGACAGCAAGTTCGTCTCTTACACCGGCGGCGTTCGCTATGACAAGGCCGGCGAGATCAAGCAGATCACCGAAACCAAATGCGAGGTCACGAGCTATACGCTCTCCGACGAAAAAATGACCCCGATCGGCACCGATGCCATCGTTTTGACCACCAAAGTTGCGGTCGACGGCAAATGCGGCGGGCAACAGATACCTAGCCCCGTCATCTCCACAACGCTATACGTCCGCTATGCCGATACATGGAAGGCGGCGTATCACAACGAAGTTCCGGTACTTGATCCGAAGGCTCCGAAATCCGCAGCTCCGAAAAAAGCTCCAGTTAAGGCGAGCGAGCCTCGAACGGACGATAAGTCAGCAGCAGAACTGCTCGCCATCGAGAAAAAGGGCTGGGATGCGTGGAAAGCACGCGACCGTGCCGCCCTGGAACCGATAGTTACCGAAGACCTGACGCTCGTCGACGTCACCGGCACCGTCACTATCGGCAAGAACGCCGTGCTCGATGCGTGGCTGCTACCCAAATGCGACATCAAGGCCGCCGTTCCGTCCGATGCCGCTGCCACGATGCTCTCACGAACCGTCGCTATTCTCACCTACAAGGGCACCGCCGCCGGCAAATGCGATGGCAAACCGCTCGGCAGCCTGTGGGGCACGTCGATCTTTCAAAAAGAAGCAGGCGAATGGAAGGTCGCCTATGTCTTTGAGACACCCGCGTCATAAAACACGAGCCCGCACGTGAGTAAGGGCGATCCCTTTAACTCGGTCTTACAAAGTCTTTTCTCGGCCCAACTTCGCGAATCGCCCTTGTTTACACGCGGGTAGCGGGTCACTCTGAAATTAATTCATAATGGATCCTCACCTCGGCGGCCTCGGCGTCAAACTTTGCGAACTCTGCGTGGACAATGGCTTAGGTAAAATCAGGTATATTCCTCGCAGAGCCCGCTGAGATAAGACGCAGAGATCGCAGCCGGACGCCAAAAACCACCGCTACGCGAAATATCTTGACAAATTCTTATATTCATATAAGCTGATTAGCAAAAACGTGACTATAAAAGGGGTTGGGTCAATTTGTTCCGTCACGCGGGAACGGTTGACGTTTTCAGCTATTTACACTTTCCGATGGAGAAGATATATGAACCGTAAGAGTTTGATCACTTTAACCTTGGCTGCCGCCGCAATGCTGACCGCTTGCGGAGCACCGGCTGCCAACAACGCTCCGGCGAATAACGCCAACGCTTCGAACGCAAATACCGCCAAGCCGGTCGCTGCCGCACCGACTGCCGACGCTCTCTTTGCAATGGACAAGCAGGCCAGCGAAGCCTGGATCAAGGGCGATAAGGCCTTCTTCGAGGGCTTTCTTTCCGACAAGTTCGTCTCGTTTGAGCAAGGCCGGCGATCGAGCCGTGGCGAGATGCTCGGGGAGATCGGATCGTTCAAATGCGACGTCAAAACGTGGAATCTCGAAGACCCGCAGATGTCGATGATCAACGCCGACACCTACGTTATGAGCTACAAAGGCACATTCGACGGCTCGTGCACCGGACCTGACGGAAAGGCTATGAAACTGCCAAGCCCGGTCCGTGCCACAAGCATTTACGTCCGCGATGGCGAGAAATGGAAGGGTGCATTCCACGGCGAAACGCTGATCATCGACCCAAAATTACCGCCTCCGCCGCCAGCCAAAGCCGAAGCTAAAAAGGAAGAGCCGAAGAAGGCAGAAGCCAAAAAGGACGAGCCCGCAAAACCTGCCGCCGCCGCTCCGAGTGCGAATACAGATGCCCTCGTCAAGCTCCACACTTCGGGTTGGGAAGCATTTAAGGCAAAGGATGCTAAGAAATTCGAAGAGGTCCTTGCCGGCAACATGGCGATCGTCGACCCGGCGGGAACATGGATGAGCGGCAAAGCCAACGTCATCAAACACTGGACCGAAACGATGAAATGCGAAGGCGTTACCAAGGTCGGCGTTTCCGACGGTATTGCCTCAGCAATTTCGCCAACGGTCGAGATCCTAACTCTGAAAGGTACATCAGACGGCACCTGCGACGGCCGTAAGAACGGCCCTCTCTATCAGGCCGCCGTTTATGTGAAAGAGGGCGAGGCATGGAAACTGGCCTTCATGTTCGAAACGCCTGCTATGTAGAACGAAGCACTTGTTTTTGCATGGGAACCGGCTGGGCCCGGTTCCCTTTTTTTGAGCCCGGTCACGTTCAGGGTCCGTGCAATAAGGGAAATAAACTTCAAACTTGCCGTTTGCTTTATCACTTTCCGTGTATAGTTATTTTGATCTAGCACAATTCGGATCTCAGCAGCGGTTACTCGCCTACAGGCGTTCCGACATCACGTCGGCTACCTGGTAGGTTTTTGCCACGATCTTACGGAGAAAAATATGAAACGCATCACACTGATGACCATGACACTGGCCGCCGCGGCCCTATTTGCCGCCTGCGGTGCACCGGCCGATAACAAACCGGCCGCCAACAACGCTAACGCATCCAATGCCAACGCCAATGCGACCGCCAAGCCTGTCGCTGCGGCCCCGACCAAGGAGGCACTGATGACGCTCGAAAAAGGCGGTTGGGAAGCCTGGAAGAATCGCGACGCCAAATGGACCGTCGAGAACGCGTCGGACAAATACGTCGGCCTAGGCACGAGCGGCCGCATGGACAAGGCCGCATCGGTCAAGTCGTACACCGAGCAGAAATGTGAGGTCAAAAGCTACTCGCTATCTGACGAAAAAATGCAGATGGTCGGATCCGACGTCGCTATCCTGACGTTTAAGGGTGCTCAGGACGCAACCTGCGACGGCAAGAAAAACCCTGCCAACGTCCACTCGTCGAGCATCTACGTTCGCGAAGGCGACAAGTGGAAAGCAGCATTCTACGCCGAAACTCCGGCCATAGACCCAAAGGCTCCGCCGAAGGCCGCCGCCAAGAAGGACGATGCCAAGAAGGAAGAGGCTAAGCCTGACGCGGCGACCGAAGCGGTGCTCGCGATCGAAAGGAAGGTCTGGGAAGCGTGGAAAGCAAAAGACATCTCTGCTCTCGAGGCGATCCTTGCCAAGGACTTTGCATTTGTCAGCGGCGAGGGCCTCGGCGACCGTGCCACCGTGATCAAGAATTGGTCGACCGACAACAAATGCGAGATCAAGAGCGTATCGCTCACCGACGCAATGTCTGTCTCGATCGCGAAGGACGTGACCCTGCTCACCTACAAGGGCGGTGCCGATGGCAAATGCGAAGGCCAGCCCGTCCCGACCGAGTGGTACATGGCCGTTTACTCGAAAGAAGGTGAAGCATGGAAACCCAATTTCGGCATGGGCATCTCTCAATAGCCAAAATAAACGTTTAGTGGAGAAAGGCCGGAGTATTCGCTTCGGCCTTGTTTCACTGGGGCTCAAGGAAGGAATGTTTTGACCTCGATCTCAGTGCCATCTGTCGAAACCGAGACCAATCCGCGTTCGCCGGTTGTCGTTACTTTCGCACCCGCGGCTTTCCATCTATCGACAACTTCTGCGTGCGGATGCCCAAATGGCGACGAACGGCCAACCGAAATAACCGCGTATTTAGCCGCGACGGCGTTTACAAAGTCGACCGTTGAGGATGTCCGGCTTCCGTGGTGCGGGATTTTTATGACGTCGGAAGCAAGCGTGGTTTCTCCGGCAAGCATCTGCGTCTCGGCTTCGCGTTCGATATCGCCTGTGAGCAGGAACGCTCGTTTGCCGCAAACGATCCGGAGCACAACGGAATTGTTATTCTCTGAGAGTGTATTCGTATCGTAAGCGGACTGAGGATAGAGTACCTCAACTCTCACGTCGCCCATCTGCATCACATCGCCGCGAGCGATTGTCTCTGCCGGAATTCCGCGTCGGTGCAATACCTCGCTCAATTCGGCGAGATCGGGATCGGTGGGCACCACGCGGCCAAAGACCGCCGAATCAACGCTGAAATTCTTGGCAATCTCGGTCAATCCCTGTATATGATCCGCATCCGCATGCGTCGCCAGAATATGGTCGATCCGCGAATATCCCCGATGCCAAAGAAACTCGGAAACGACCGCTTCCCCGATGCCGCGTGCATCGGGAATGAACGCTTCGGCTTCTTCATCTGCCCTTTTATATTTCTGTTTCCCGCCGCCATCGACCAGCATTGTACGGCCGTCGGGAAAAGTGACCAGTGCTGAATCGCCTTGGCCAACATCGAGAAAATCAACGTGCAGCCGCCCGTCCGGGCGTGGAGCACTGAAAGGATGGAATACGATCAATAGGACAAGTATCGCTACGGACGCGGCAGTCGGAATAAGCACTTTTTGGCTGAGGATCGCTCCCTCATGTTTGAGATCGAACGGCCGCCATTTGCTCAATGCGAAAGCGAGGATCGAAACCGGCAAAAAGAAAAGAAGGTAAACGAATCGGCCATTTCCTGAATACGCCGGAAGCCGAAAGCTCAGCCAACTATTATCTGAAAACAGCCGCGGCAGGAAAAGCATCAGCCAGTTAAAAAGCTCGGCAAACGCGAATATTCCCCCTGCAAGTAACTCGCTAAATTGCCCCGCCACAACCCCAAGCACCGCCGCAAAACTCTCAAGTGCGATGAAGATGCCGACCCACAAATTCAGCACCACCGAGATCAACGAAACGCGATGAAAATACACCACTGACAGCGGCAGCATGCAGATTTGCACGACAAGCGAGACGAGAATTCCCTCAAAGATATACTGCAAGACAAATTGAACGCCGTGCCTGATCTTTGACTCGAACATCGGAGATTTGAATATATTAGCGGTCCAGATCTGCCGCTTCGATTCGAACTTCCAACGATCCTCGCTCCAGTAGATTGTCTCGCAAAAACGCTTGAGCCAAGCAGGAACATTCGGCGGGAACGGCCGCTCTCTCGTGGGCATCCAGCCACCGATGTTTCGCAACACCTCGATCAGCGGATACGCTACAGCGACGATCGCCGCAACGCTGACGAATGTGAGTTGAAACGAAGGATCGAACAATTCCGACGGCCGCCAGACAAGCAAAATCAGTCCGCAAGATCCGAGCGAATTCAGCAGCCCCGACCGCCGGTAAATGCAGTAGGAAAACAGCATCACCGTAAACATTAAAGCCGCACGAACGACCGGAACATCGGCTCCGACCGCGAGCGTGTATGCCCACAAAACCGTTGTCGTCACTCCGAATTGAAGCCAGCGATTCCGCGTAAGCTTTCGTAGAAATAACAGCAGCAGACCGCCAATAAAAGTGATATGAAGGCCCGAGATCACAAGGATATGAAACGTCCCGCCATCTCGAAAAAAGTCAGCCGTTCCCTTATCCAAAAACTGTTTGTTCCCCAACAAACTCGCTATCATCACACCAGCAGCCGGTCCGCTAAGGTTCCGCTGAAAGCTTTCGATAACCCTCGCCCGCTGATCATAAACCCAAGCTAGCGGCAGGAAAACGCTCTCGTCAGCGATCTTTTCGATAAGCAAAGGGCTCTTCACCGCCCCCGTCGCATCGACGCCGAGGCGGTCAAGTATCTCGCGTCTTGGGATCACCCCGGGGTTGAGATATTCGTTGTCGCGTTCGAGTTTGGTAGCGATGCGAAGACGGGAGCCGTATTTGAGATTCGAAATTTGAGATTTGAGATCGTCAATCTGGACGTAAAGACGAACTTTACCGCTAGCTTTTCGTTCGGTACTTCGTTGCTTGATTTGATCGACGGCTAGGTTTAGCAGAGCACCTTCTACGGAAGCCTCAGGCCGTCCAAGCAGCACGCCCTCGACCTCGACAGGTTCGCCGGAAATTAGCGTGCCGTTGTCGAACAGGATCTTAAGCCGATCGGGTGAAACGCTTCGCTTTTCTGCGACGGCCGAAGCGAAACCGGCAAGTCCGAAGGCAGCCAGGATAATGCTAGTGGCAACGGATTTCGAACGAAGGAGGAACGCGGATACTGTGAATGTCAAAGCCACAATCGCAACGATCCGTAGATCGGCATTCACAACATTCGCCGCCAAAATCCCCAACGCAAACGCCATTCCAAGCCAGAGCATCGGATTGCGGTTGAAGTTGGGAGGCCGACGATCTTCGGGCATCGTTAAATGTTATTCGGTTTTAATTAATGGACGAAGTTCGACAAACCGCTCTTCGCTGATCCCGCGTATCTGCATAAGATGCTCAACGCGTCGAAACGGGCCGTTTGCCGTCCGAAACTCAACGATCGACTCCGCCGTCTTACGGCCGATGTGCGGCAGTTTTTCGAGTTCATCGACGGTTGCAGTGTTTATGTTCAGTCCGTTAGAACTGTTGGCGATCTCACTAGAAATGTGTTCAATACGACGCGAGCACGATAGCAAAAAACATGACGTGATCGCAACGAGCAGGATAATTCGGCACATTTCCTAAATATTCAGTGGATAGTGGTTAGTGATAAGTGAGCAGTGACTATCCACTTGTCACTAACCACTATCCACTGACGAACAAAAACGACGGAGACTAATACTCATCTCCCAACGCACCTTCGTTGACGTCTTGCAGATCCTCATACGCCTTCGGTAAAACCGGCCGGGCACGCGAGGAGCCGTCCATTTCGCCGATGTAGCCTTCGCGGACCATGGCGTCAAGGATAGCTGCGGCTCGGCCGTAGCCGATCCTCAAATGCCGCTGCAATAACGATGTGGAGCCGCGTTTAGCCTGGACGACACACTTGAGAGCGTCCATGAACAGCGGATCACGGCGGCCGGGCAGGTCGCCGCTGTCGTCGAGTTCTTCTTCGGTTTTGGTGATGGTCGTGTCGTATTCCGGGCGGCCCTGGGCTTTCACGAATTCAACCACATCGTTTATCTCGCCCTCATCGACAAACGCTCCATGGACGCGAATGACGTTCGATTGTCCCGGCGGCAAAAACAGCATGTCGCCCTGTCCAAGCAAGCTTTCGGCACCGTTGCCGTCGATGATCGTTCGGCTATCGACCTTTGACGAGACCCGAAATGCGATACGAGTCGGCATATTCGCCTTGATAATACCGGTAATAACATCGACCGAAGGCCGCTGCGTTGCAAGTATCAGGTGAATCCCAACCGCTCGAGCCATCTGTGCAAGCCGCGTGATCGATTCCTCGACCTCTTTACCGCTAACCATCATCAGGTCGGCGAGTTCGTCGATGATGATGACGATGTACGGCAGCTTGCGATACGCATCACCGTTGTCATCGAGGCGTTCTTCGGTAATGAAGCCGCCGATCTTTTCATTGAAGCCGGCGATATTTCGCACGCTTTGCTTCGCGAGATCCTTGTACCGCTTTTCCATCTCAACAACGGCCCATCGAAGTGCTGTTGCGGCACGTTTCGGATCCGTGATGATCGGTGTTGCCAGATGCGGAATATCGGCATAAAGCCCGAGTTCGACCTGTTTGGGATCGACCATGATGAACTTAACTTCATCGGGGCGTGCCTTATAAAGGATCGACATGACCAGCGTGTTGATCCCGACCGATTTACCCGCACCGGTCGCACCGGCAATCAGCAAATGCGGCATCTTTGTGAGATCGGCAACATATTTTGCACCATCGATGGTCTTTCCAAGCCCAAGCGTGACCAGCGAGCCGGAATCCTTGAACTTCGCCGATTCGATCACCTCGCGAAGATAGATCGTCTCGCGTTTCTGATTCGGTACCTCAATGCCGACATACGCTTTCCCCGGAATTCGATCGATACGGATCGAAGGAGCTTTCAGAGCGAGGCAGAGATCGTCGACCAAGCTCGTCACCCGTGAATATTTCACACCTGCCGCCGGCTTAAATTCGAACGTCGTCACCACCGGCCCGGGCATAATATTGACCACTTTTCCAGGGACGCTAAACTCCGCCGTCTTTTGCTCAAGCAAGGATCCGATCCCGCGAAGTTCGGCTTCGTTGTGAGTAAACGTCGTTTTTGCCTCGGTCAAAAGGTTCGTGTCAGGGAGCAGGTATCCCGCGTAAGCCTGAGCGTCCGCGGTTTTGACCGCTTCGTCCAGAGCTTCATCGTTTTCGATAGCAGGGCTTTGTTCGATCTCGGCCGCCTTCGCTCGGATCCGTTTTTTCGGCATGTCGAAAGGAATTTCTTCAAATTCCGGCTCGACGACCTTCTGCGTTTCGTATGGATCTTCGCGAGTTTCAATAGTCGGGATCGACGGAGCGTCGTCAAACATCGGCTCGGCCCGACCGACGGCCGCCGCAGCCGCGAGCGATTCCATATTGCCGACCGGAATGGTCGCGGGAAGCTCTTCGTCGTCGGCTTTCTTGGGAAAAGGTTCGCGTCTGCCTTTTCGCTTGTCAGCCCGCAACTTGGCTTCCTCGATCTGGTCGTGGCGAGCTTCGCGGCGTTTGTCACGCCATTCGTCGATGCGGATCTTGAGGTTTTCGCCGGCGACGTCAAAATGGCTAAGGAAACCGGCGAGCGTGAAATTTGTGATCAGCAGGATCGAACTAACAAAGATCGCGGTCAGCAAAATGCCCGTTCCGACGGAACCGATAAAATACATGGTTCCCTGAGCTGCCGCCTCCCCAACGATTGCCCCGTAACCACCAAATAATGTGATCAACCCCGACAGCGAAACCGCAAAAAACACATATCCGGCGACTCTCGCCGCTCTCGGAATCAAGGTATCAGACTGAAAAACCCGCCAGGCGATCACTGCGATCAGAACCGGTATCAAATACGCCGTCCAGCCAAACGTGCTAAACAAAACCGCCGCAATATTTGCTCCGACAACGCCGACCCAATTCTTCAGCTTCGGAGCCCCGCTGCCCGTCGATATCCACGAACGGTCATCCGCACTGCTCGTGATCAGACACAGCAAGACCATCACCGCGACAGCTGCCAGAATGATCGCCACCACATCATTCCAGTGCGAATGCTTCGCCGCCTTCGCTCCCCGCTTTTTAAGCAAAGTGGTACCGTCCGCCAGACAAAAATTAATGTCGTCGTCCTTATATACCTCGTTGCATGTAGGGCAAATTTTCATCTGATCACTCAGAGACGTTTTGCTCGTCTGAGACTAATATCGATTGCGGATCGATCACTTCGATGAACCCAAAACGTTTGAAATCTTTGCCATTGAAAGTCAGGAGTTTCGTGATTTGATGAACGCTCATCGCGGCAGCGATACGAGCGTCGTGGACCTGTTTGCCGAGGACGGAATTGTCACGAACGATGGACCTCCATTCAGCGTAAATGGCTTGGGTGTCTGGCAATAGCGTGAAAATGGTTTCGTAGCGAGCGACCTCAATTTCCGCCACGATCGATGTCCATCCGAAGCCATTTTGCTCAAGCGGCCGTGTTGAGACATTCCAGAATTCAATTAGATTCTGAGGCAACACACAAATTTCATCGTACTCCTTGCTCAAAGTCACGAGAGCATTAGCCGCCAAAACGTGGGCGTGGTGATCAGGTTGCAAATTGCGCAGCAGGACATTTGTGTCAGTGAGAATCCTTCGCATGCGGCTCAGTCCTCGTAAATCGCTTCGCGAGAGTCGTCAAGAATGACGGCACGGTTACCCGCATGCCTTTCCACCATCTCTTTTAGAGCAGCAATTCGTTCTTCCTTCGTCAACGCAACCGGCTTCTCAAGCAAGCTGTTTACATAGTCGAGAACCTGTTTCTGCGACGCTGGCGGCAGCATTTGCACCTTGGTTGTGATAGCTTCGACCGAGTTCATATTCTCACCTCGCGGGAAATTTTAGCACAATAACTAGCGCTGAACATTAGTTTTCTTGAACAGCAAAAACTCCTTGATAAACTCATCAATATCCCCATCCAAAACCGCGTCAACGTCCGATTTTTCGTACTTTGTCCTTGTGTCTTTAACCAGTTTGTACGGATGCAGTACATAATTCCGGATCTGCGACCCGAAGGCGATGTCTTGTTTGGTGGCTTCGAGTTCGGCGGCTCCGGCTCTTAGTTTTTCTAGTTCGACCTCGTACAGTTTCGAACGCAGCACCTGCATCGCGACCGCACGGTTTTGGATCTGCGAACGCTGGTTCTGACATGTTACAACAATATTGGTCGGAATATGCGTGATCCTTACCGCCGAATCGGTCACGTTCACGTGCTGCCCACCAGCTCCCGAAGACCTGTACGTATCAATACGGAGGTCTTTATCCTCAATGTTCACCTCGATCGTCTCGTCGATCTCAGGCGAGACAAAGAGCGATGCAAACGAAGTTTCACGGCTGCCGCCCGAGTTGAACGGCGAGATACGCACCAAACGATGCACACCGGCCTCAGCCGACAGCAGACCGTAGGCATAATCGCCTTCGACACGGAATGTCGCGGATTTCAAACCCGCATCGCTGCCGGATTGTTCGTCGATGACCTCGGCCTTAAAACCTTTTTTCTCACACCAACGCAGATACATCCGCAGCAGCATCTGGCAAAAATCCTGCGCGTCCGTCCCGCCAGCTCCGGCCTGGAGCGAGCAGATCGCGTTGTTCGCGTCCGTTTCGCCGGACAGCAAACTCTCCGTCTCAGCCTCAGCTACCTCTTTATCCAAACGCTCGATCAGGGCCGCAAGTTCCGTCGCTGAATCAGCGTCCTCAGCCGCAAAATCGAACAAAACCTCAGCATCCGAAACGCCCGTCTCAAATGCCTTCTGCCGCGACAGAGCCTTCTCGATCCGCGACCGCTGCTGCACGACCTTCTGCGCCGATTCCTGATCGTCCCAGAATCCGGGAGTAGAAATAAGTTTTTCTGATTCGTCTAGTTCGCGTTGTTTGGCAGGTGCGTCAAAGAAACCTCCCAAGTTGGGTAACTTTCTCTTTGATCGCGTCGAAATTGGTTTGCAGTTCTGTGAGTTCCATTACCGACTATTCTACCGCAGAGGCACAGAGACGCAGAGTGGATCAGGCAGTTTTAACCACAGATGGACACAGATGAACGCAGATATAAGGAATTTTGAGCATCGATCGGTCCGCCTAGTTCCCATCTGTGTTTATCGGTGTCCATCTGTGGTCAAATTTCCCGTGTATCAGCTACGAATCCTTATTCTGCCCGATCCACAACCTATTCCCATCCGGATCGTCGAGCCGGAATTCGGTTAGGCCGTAGAATGTGGTTTCGAGATCGGGTATCTGGACGCCGTTGTCCCGGACCTGTTTGTGATATTCCACGATGTCGTCAGGATATAGATACAGCACGCCCGAACGCGGTGCTCCCGGACGCACATTGATCGACTGCTCGACCATGATCCGGCATTCCCCAAACACCAGCATCGCCCACCGCCACTCATCCCGACGGCTCTCAACGCTGAATCCCAACTTCTCGTAAAACTCAATGCTTCGACCAATATCAGCTGCCGGCAGCATCGGTATTAGGCGGTTCATTTTCATAGAGGCATCCCCTGTCGTTTTGTCTCCTGTCGCCAACGGCGACAAACATTAAAGCCTAGGGTGCAGCGAGTCTTCGAGCGAAACCCTAGGTAGCGTCAAAAATAAGGTACCGTCCCTGTAGGGGACGAACATTCCAACAGCACGCGTTGTTGCTCCCCTTCAGGGAGCGAATATTATCTGCCATCTGACCTAGGGTTCCGCAAAGCCTCCACCCCAGGCTTTAATGTTTGTCGCTGTTGGCGACGCTACCGATGAGGCCCGAGATGAAATCGCATGTCCGTGATCGTCGAATCAATATACGACAAAGGACGGAAGAGGTAGTACAAGATCTCTCGATCCTCCGGAAATATCACGTATGAGAGCCCATCCGACGCCGATATCTGGATATGAGTGCGTCGAAACTCTAAATAAGCGCCTAGATAGAGGCAGCACAACATGATGAATATGAGGATCACGCGGTTTCTACGACTCACAGGTTTTCCTCTTCACCACGCAAAGTGACAAAAGACCCAGCGTCAACACCGAGCACAACCATGCGAACCATTCGCCATACCTAACATATAGTGTCTGCGATCCGTCCGATTTTGGAAAAGACATAACCAAGGTTCCTTCTGTGTAGGATTTAGGACCACAATCAGCCATCGAGTCGCAGATGTCGCCATTTGGACTTATGTGAGCGGTAATACCTACATTTGTCACCCGAAGGACTGGACGGTTCGACTCGACCGCCCGAAATATTGCGTTCGCCAGATGCTGACGGAGAACGGGTGTAGGTCCAAGATAACCGTCGTTCGTCATCTCTATCAAAGCGTCTGCTCCGTTTCGAACATATTCACGACTCAGTTGTCCGAAGTGCGATTCAAAACAAATCATCACACCAGCTTTCAAATCGCCTACCGGCATAATGTCGTATTCGCGACCGTACGAAAAATTCCCAACAAAACCCGGGATCACCGAATCCAGTGGGCGTGGCACCGCCTCACCGAATGGAAGTAGAAATATCTTGTCGTATTGCGCAACCTCACGTCCGTCGGGGCCAACCATTACTGCGGAATTGAAATATTTGCCATTTGTGTCGTCCGGTTCTGCAGAGTTGAATAGAACGCTAACCTGATTTCGACGAGAAAAATCCCCAACAAATCGTTGGAACTCAAGGTCGTCGTTGTACATGTAATTCATCGGAGATTCTGGCAGAACAACGGTTACGCTGCGGTCTTGGGGCTCAGAATCGGTACCGGATTCTCTATTGCGAACCTTGCGAACCTCAAGCTCTGCCAGGTCAAATTGCCTTTGTCGAAGCCGTTCGAGGTCGCTATAGCTTATTCCCGACATCGGGACATTAGGTTGGATCGCCACGACGGTCTGCCAGGGTTTCCTTTCCACGTTACTCAAGTTGGAAACCGCATGTACAAACGACAAAGCAAGCGACAACGCAAGCAAGAAGGTCCATTCGAGAGCGATTCGTTTGCTCGTTTTTACTAGGTCATCGGAGGTAATCGTCACCGTCAAGGTGCGGACGATCATGACATTAACAGAAAGGATAACGCCAGTAGTGAACAGTACGCCGCCAATTGCCGCGGTCCATAGACTTGGGACGAGCCACATTGCAGGAATACTGCAAGATGGTTCGCATGCCTGCGAGTATGCAATCGCATTCCAATTATTCCCCGTCAGCCAATACCGCAAAAACTCCGTAAACACCCAAACGAACGGAGCCGCCAGGAATCCCCACGAGCCGAACCGCCTGAGCAGCACCGCCAGAATGCCCGCGAACAAAGCCGGAAACAGCCCGACCGCAGCCGCCACGAAAACCATTCCCGAATACGCCAGCCACGGCGGGAATCCGGCGTAGTTGATCGGGGCAAACGTCAGCCACCAGCACGTTCCAAAAAAGAAGACAGTACCGAACAGCCATCCAATTGCAAACGACCGCACGACAGATTCCTTTTCCCGCTCCACCGCCCACATCAACGGAACCAGAGCGAACCACGCAGTGAACCACCATTCAAAATCAGGAAACGCCACGATCAGCAATCCCGCCGCGAGGATCGCGAGTAGAGCGTTTTTCCAGTTGGGAAGGATTTTTGTAAGAAAGCTCATGGTTTCGCTCCGGGTCAGAACCCCCCTGCGTAAGCGGGGGGAACGACCGCCAACAATATTCAAGTTCGTTCCGCCCGCTTACGCACGCGGTTCTGACCCGGAGAGGCGGCCGGTTGAAAATATATTCTAACAAATACTGGAAAGCCGCGATGCTTATCACTTCGCTCGACCATTTTGACCGTTCAAAATGACCAAAACAACAATTTGCGGCAGTTTCAACTGACAAAATCTGTCAGATAACCGATTTGCCGTCACGGGCAGGTCAAATAGCCCGAAACACGTGATGCAGATTGAACGAATTTGATTCAAATTGAACGATACGCCCGTCTTTACTGGAAACCGCGAAAACACTGGGGTTTAAAGGAGGAGAGCCCGACTCGGGTGAGTCGGGCTCGTAAAGGTAGGACAACTGTAGGAACGCTCGGAAGGTGTAAGAGCACAGTGGCAAACCGCGCTCGATGTAGTGATGGCGGAGGGTCTTGATCGGGTGACCAAGCTGGCCACTGCTTCTATTGCACATAGCGTGCCACGGAAGAAGGCAGGGAGACAGGAGACGGGAGACATGGAGAATTAGGGATTCAAATTCAGTGATGGCCTGTATTTACCACTCCGAGCCTCGTGTCTCCGTCTCTTGTCTCCTGTCTCTTGTCTGCGGGTCCTCCTCTCTCCTCGTCTTCATCTGCTTTAAAAGGAAGAAGCCCGGCCGTTGTGGCCGGGCTTGAAAGGTTGGACAGATGAAGGAACGCTCGGAAGGTGTAAAGCACAGTGGCAAAACTCGTGCTCGTTGTAGTGGTGGCGGCAGGTCTTGATTCCTTAACCAAGCTGGCCGCTGTTTACTACTGCACATACCGTGCCACAGATCTAGTCCGGAGTCGGGAGTCAAGAGTCGAGTGTTAAGAAAAGGAAAAAAAGCCCATTTTATTGGGCTTCTAGAAACGTAAAGAATTGTATTGGAAACATACCGCTAACTCTCGACTCCCGACGCTAGACTCCAGACTTACTATTTGGAGCACCGTTCCGACGATCTTTGCAAAGCTAGTGCATCGGGGTTGTCAGGGCCGATCTCAAGGGCTGAGGCGACGAAGCTTTTGGCCTGCAGGCAATCACCCTTTTCGATGTAGATCTTGCCGAGGCTGACGTGAGCATCGATCAGCTTATTATCCCAAAAGATCGAGGTCTTGAAGGAACTGATCGCCTGGTCGATATCGCCGCGGCGAAGGTGGATCTTGCCCAGCAGAAAATAGCTTTCAGCGCTCATCGGCTCACTTGCCAGCACCCGGCGAAGCGTGGTCATGGCTTCATCGTCGTTGCCATTCTTGATGAGCGTACGAGCGAGGCCGAGCAGGCTTTCCGTCTCACTTATCTCAGCCGTGCTCGCGGCAACGGGTTTACGGCTCAAGACGACCGCGACAAAGTCCTTCCTAGCCGGCTGATTCACCCGAAGTGTTATCTCGCTGATGGTCTTAGACTTCTGCCACTCTGTCTCGAGCTTGGCGTAGCGGTTATTGTCGGTGAGGAAGCGCTGTGCCTGGTTGTTGATATCCGTGACCGACGGATCTTTCAGCGTATCGAGCACCTTGGAAAATATGTAGTAAGCCTCGCCGTCACGTGGGTTCGCGGCGATCGTGGAACGGAGCTGGGTCGCGGCCTCAATGGTATTTCCATTGAAAAAAAGGGCAGTCGCATAATTGAACCGAACATTCGCATCATCCGGAGCTGATTCCGAAGCTTTCTTAAGAAGCTCCATTCCCTCGTTCAGCAATGCCGCCGCCTTGGCAGGATTCTTTTTCTCGGCACGCGAGGCCTGAACCGCAATAGCACCCAACGCGTTATAGACCGTCGTCAGCTTAAGGTCATCAGTAAGCGGCCTGAGTGTGGCGAGAGCCGGTTCGTAATTTCCTTGCTGCCAAAAGATCAAGCCGATATAGAACGACGCCTCGGCGTAATTCTCGTCACTGCACTGCGCCTGCTTGTTTTCAGCCTTTGCCTTGTCCCGGCATTTCTGGCTGGCGCTGACCACTTTTTCAAAGGCGCCGATCGATTCCGAAAATTTCCGCTGGCCAAGATAAATATGCCCCAGCTCGATCTCGGCCTCGGTATATACGCCGTCGGGGATCGCTTTAGAGAATTCACGCGACGCATTGGTGAAATAGATCTCCCGAGCCTGTTTGTCAGCGGTCAGCAGGCCCTTGATATAAGCCTCAAACGCGCGGGACGGAACTGTATTTGCCGCCTCGATCAACTGATTCTGCGAATACGGCAAAGCCTTATCACGCTGATACAGTATCTGGTATGCGATCTGGCCCTGGATCGTCTGTAGATTGCCAAGGGCGTCGTTCATATTGATATCGCGGGTCACCTGCCGTCCATCGATCACCTCGCTCATGAACCGCCCTTCGTTTACGCGAACGATTTTCGACGTAACGTTAATGGTCGCCGCCGTTTCCGCCCCGGCAGGCACGATCGTGTAGCGGCCTGATATCAGCAAGGTCGCATTGGCATCTCTCGCCATTTTCAGTGACGTTGCAAGGCTCGGGATATTTGTAAGTGGAATTCTGAGACGCTGCTGGATGATCTTACGCTCTATATAAGGATTTTTTTCAGCATCTGTTACTCCAAAACAAAATTCGCTCAGGTTATGAGCGAATTGTACAAAGAAATATGATGCAAAACTTAGGGAAATAGATGGTATCCGGTACGGGATTTGAACCCGTGTTGCCGCCGTGAAAGGGCGGTGTCCTAACCCCTAGACGAACCGGACACAAAGGGAAATGAAATTACAAACATCGCTCCACCTGTCAAAAGGCGAACAAGAAGAATACCGCACAGCATTTAGGCTGTCAAACCGTATTCTGCAACTAAAAGCTTGAAAAACGGTATCCATTTGGATACCAAAGTTCTCGTGGAAGCGAATCCAAAAATACTTCTAGATTATGAAACCGACGACGGGGATTGTCCCATTCGAGACTGGCTAGACTCACTTGACCGAATAACAACAACTCGGATCGAGGCCAGATTAAAAAGGATCGCATTTGGTAATTTTGGTGATGCGAAGTCAGTTGGAAGCGGAGTTAGCGAATTGAGAATGCCGTTTGGAAGTGGCTACAGGGTCTATTTTGCCCAACACGGCGAGACCATTGTCATATTGCTTTGCGGTGGAGACCGCAGGAAAAAGACATTTATATGGCCAAGGAATATTGGTCGAATTTCAAAAGGATGAACAATGCTTAAAAACAGCCGTTCTCACGAACAGGGATTGATCGAGTGGCTTAGAAAAAGCCCTGAAAATCAACGCGATTACCTTAAAGCCTCATTTGAGGAGAACTCCGATATGCCTGAAGCAATTGTTGCGGCCATTCGCGAGATAGCTCAGGCTCGCGGATTCGAATCTTTAGCAAGAGATGCCGGACTCAGTCAAAAATCGCTTTACAAAATACTCGCCGAAGATAAGGCTTCAAAACCGCGTTTCGAAACCATCGTTCAGTTGGTTGGAGCTCTCGGATTGCGATTTACCGTCGAGGGCATTAATTAATACTGCGTGATAGAATCTCTCTAAATGAAACGAGTTTTCCTCATCGACGCGATGTCGCATATCTACCGCGCATTCTTTGCCCCGATGGGCATGAAGCAGGAGCCGCTGCGTAATAGCCGAGGCCAGGTCACGCAGGCGGTTTTTGTATTTACGAACATGCTCCGCAAGCTGATCAATGACGAGAAACCGGAATACATAGGAGCGGTTTTTGATACTGATGTGCCAACATTCCGCCATGAATCGTATGCCGAGTACAAAGCGAACCGGCAGGCGATGCCAGATGATCTTGCGTCGCAAATTCCATATATCATCCGCGTTTGCGAGGCTTTCGGTATCCCCATCGTAAAATCCGACGGCTTCGAGGCGGACGACGTTATCGGAACGCTCGCGCAGCAGATCAAAGCAAAAGAAATGCAGACCGTGATCGTTTCTAATGACAAAGATCTTTGCCAGCTCGTCGTCGATCCTTACATCATCGCGATGAGGCAGAATTCCAACAGTATTAGGCGTAAGGTTCCGGTTGCTCCCATCGAATGGTGCGACGAGGCCTGGGTAAGAAACAAGTTCGGCGTGCCGCCCGATAAGATCATTGACCTGCTGGGGCTGATGGGGGATTCGGTAGATAACATTCCCGGTGCTCCGGGCATCGGAGCGGTTGGTGCTTTGAAGCTCGTCCTCGAATGGGGCTCGGCTCTGGGTGCGATGGAACACGCGGCGGAGATCACGCACAAAACCCAACGCGAAAGCCTGCTGAACAATCAGGACATCATTAAACAATCGCTCGAACTCGCAACGATCCACACTTCCGTTCCGGTCACGCTCGATCTCGACGCCCTTAAACATTCTGAGCCCGATCGAGCGAAAGCATATGAACTTTTCCGCGAACTCGAATTCAAATCCCTAACGAACGAGTTTGCAGGCTCTGGTCCAACTCAGCCAACGGCCGCTCCAAGTGGAGGCGGCGGACTGTTCGACAGTTTACCGCCAGCCGGGCAGGTCGTGGAGACAAACTATACCGTCGTCAAAACCAGCGAAAACGTTGATAAAATGATCCGCCGCCTGTTCGAGGTCGAGCAGTGGAGCTACTTCGTCAACGATCCGAGTACCAACGAAAAAGCAAGCTGCTTCGGCAAGCAGCCGCCGCTCGGCATTGGCATCGGCCTGGGAAACGGCGAGGCGTATTACGTAGATATTGTGAATTTTGAAGGCGGAATTGAGGCCGTGCAGCGGCCGCTCAAAGACATTCTGACCAATGTCTTCATGGACAAAGTCGCGTACGACGAAAAGAAAAATCTCGGTCCGCTTCTAGCTCTTGGTATCCGGCCCGAGCCCGTTCGCGAGGACATTCTCGTTGCCGCCTACCTACTGGAATCGACGCGAGCAAGCTACCCGATCGATTTTCTTGCTCAGGCCTATCTCGATGTGGATATGGCACACACCGTTCCCGGCAGTTTTGATGAGGCTGCCTTTCGCATCGCCGAAAAGGCCGATCTTGCAGCACGACTCGCCCCGGTTCTTCGCCAGAAGCTCCGTGAAAATGAGCTCGAAAAAATGTACACCGAGATCGAGCTCCCGCTGATCCCGATCCTCGCAGACATTGAACTCATCGGTATGAAGGTCGATGGCGAGAGCCTCAAGGTATTCTCGGAGTTTATTACCAAAGAACTCGCCGGGCTCGAAAGTAAGATCTACGCTATCGCCGGACGCGAATTCAACATTGGTTCGCCAAAACAGGTGGGTGAAATATTTGGCGAACTCAATATCGAAACTGGCCGCAAAACCGCGACCGGCCAAGTTTCAACAAGCCACGACGTCCTCGTCGAACTCGCTCAAACGTACGACATTGCTCAGCACATAATTGATTACCGCGAACTCGACAAGCTCCGGGCAACCTACGCCGATGCTTTGCCGAAGATGATCGCCGCAGATGGCCGTATTCACGGAGCTTTGAATCAAGCCGTCGCCGCGACGGGACGGTTAAGTTCGACTGAGCCAAATCTACAGAATATTCCCGTCCGCACCGAACTCGGCCAGCGTATCCGCAAAGCTTTTATCCCCGAAAAAGGCAGCAAGCTGATCTCAGCCGATTATTCTCAGCTCGAGCTCCGTATCCTCGCCCACATCACGCAGGATCCGCGAATGCTCGAGGCGTACAAAAATAACGAGGACATCCACTCGCAAACCGCCCGGCTTGTTTTTGGTGCGACGGACGAAAAAGACCTCAAAGAAAAACGCCGCCTGGCCAAGATCGTCAATTTTGGCATAGCGTACGCTGTCGAGGCATTCGGGCTCTCACAGCGAGTCGGGATCAGCCGGGCCGAGGCAAAGCAGGTGATCGCGGACTATTTTGAAACCTACAAAGGTATCCGCGAATACATGGACCGTACGCCCGAACAGGCAAGGAAACAGGGCTACATCGCTTCCCTCTTCGGCCGCCGCCGCTACTTCCCGTCGATCAACGACCGCAACTTCGCTGTCCGATCACGGGCCGAACGCGAAGCAATCAATATGCCGATCCAAGGTACGGCCAGCGATATTGTAAAGATCGCTATGATCCGCGTCGCCAACGCTCTGAAACAGGAAAAGCTCGAAACAAAGATGATCATGCAAGTGCACGATGAACTTCTATTCGAAGCTCCCGAAGCTGAAGTTGCCACCGCCTCCGCGCTCATAAAACGCGAGATGGAAGCGGCAGCAACCCTCGATGTCCCGCTCACCGTGGAGATCGGGGTCGGCGACGATTGGATGAATGCAAAGTAAAAGGTCTATCAAGGTTTTATCCCGGAAATGCACGAAGTGCTCTTCCCGCTGCCGGATACGCTTGATTTCAACCAGCACCTCGACCTTATGCCCTGAACGCCGGGTTTTACATAAGTGTAGGCTTTGCAATTCGGATCCGCCGCGCAGGCATTTCGGCACAATTCAAAATTAGCCTCTGGCAGATCAAAATTACGGTAGTCGCCGCCCGGCCGGTCGGTGTCGTATTCCACGCTTAGGTTGTTTGCCGTTGCTGCGCGACCACCGGCCGGGGCGGTCACGGGAATTAACGTCGGGGATCCTGCAAGGCTACCACCGACCACCCAGCCGTGTGGCCCATAATTCGCGTTCTGTTCCAATAGACTGATGGCAAAACTTCCTGATGATCCCGGAGCGACGGGGACAGATAGAGAGAATGATTTACTTAGCCTCTCGCCATTCGGAGCTATGTAGTTGTACTCCTTGTGCTCCTTGCCCGCTGCAACCGAAACTCTGAGTTCGTAATAGTCCAACGAACCCGGCCCGCTCGACGGATTCGAACTGGTTGCAGTTCCGGAAACGGTAAGGATAGTTCCAGAGAGCAAGCCTTTGTACTGGCGTCCGGCAACCTTTCCGCTATCACCGCCGCTAGGCGGTTCAAGCTTCGCTCCCGATATCGTGTAGCTAAGAACTCCCCAATAGCCAGGGGACTGCAGCGTCAGGCTGGTCGAGCCGGCTTCGGGAGCGGGTGACGGATTATTTTTTTTGGGATTGAAAGGAAAATATGTGAGAGCGAATTCTATCCGGTCCATCTCGCGCTTTGTTCCTGGGTCTTTTATCTTGTCCTCGGCCCATGCCAGGTCGCCGTAACGCCAATAGAATTTGTCGCCCCATTTCGCCAATAGCTGAGCTTGCTTTTGCCGCTCTGCATCAACTTTTTGTCTCAGCTCATTCAGCCGCTCCCGATCGCTCGGGTCGGAACCCAAGAGCCCGATCGAACTCAACGAGGTAGTACCTACGTCGCCGATCGCCTGCTTGATCTGCCTTGTAGCCATGGCCTCCGCGGCACGGCTTGCTTTGTACTGATTGTAAATTTGCCACCCCTCGGCCTCGTCGGCGTCACGCGGCTTGAAACCTTCCTGGGCCAGCCCAGCTGAAACCGCAGCAATAACGATCGATAGGACACATATAAGCTTTTTGAACATTGTTACCTCCTCGTATTCCGTGCCATTACCAGACACACCAGATCCTCTTTCAATGTAGAAGAAAAGCTATTTCTCAATACAGAAAATGGCAATAGCTATGCCGTAACACAAAGGAATGTTACCAAGCAATATTGGACTCTCGAGGCCCAAAAACGAACGCTCGGGGGACGGAGGCGCGACAAACTTCGACGCTATATGAATTTCTCCACGCTCGGTCATTATGCACCTTCTAAAAAACGCATCATGCCGCCCAAATCGGCCTACTGTTCGTGTTCAAAATGGCACGGCGATTGCGCCTGATTTGTTGAGTAGATGTCACACAATGGCCTGTTAGAAATTTCAAACTGTCAGCCTGTCTGGCAATTACTCAGGGAGGTTATTATGAAAAGAGACCATGTTGACCTGACGATCGCGTTAGGGCTGCTGCTTGGGGCCGGTCTCGCGTGCAACGGGCTGCCGGTGTTCCAGACCCAACAGACAATGCCGCCGCCCGCATCGCCGACTCCTCCGGCGGCCCAGTCCGCAACGCCGGATGCTGAAAACGCAAAGCTGCTTGAAAAGCTATCCGAGCTTGAAAAGAAGATCGATGCCCAGCAAAAACAGAGCAAGTCTTCACCACCGCCTGTAATTCGATCAGGGGGCACAAACGCTTGGGTAAATTCACCGGGCGATGGCTTCCTTGCTCTCCGGAGCGATCCGAGCTCAAACGGTGGCTATCGCGTTATGCAGATTCCTCACGGAGCGAGCGTGCGGGTTCTGAGCTGTCAGGGATTTTCCCAGAATATTGGTGGACACACCGGTCGATGGTGCCGCGTCAGCTATGCGGGAAACACCGGCTGGGCTTTTGACGCCTGGCTTGTCTATTAATTGATTCAGAACTCGGGCCGCGCTTCGAGTTCCGCTTCGGATCTTGAACAGAAAAAGAACCTCGACCATCTCAACATGATCGAGGTTCCAATTTTGTTACTAGCGGCGAGCGTTATTCCCAAAAGTCGCCAACCCCTATTCCCTTAACTTTCTGGCCAGGCTTGACCTTTACGGGGATCGGCTTTTTGGAGTGGCAATCGACACTCATACCACACCTCACAAATTCGTTGTAATACGCCTTGTGACCCGGCACTTCGCTCGTCATTCCGTAAAGTAAATATGTTCCTGACGGCGCGGCGATCTCGTATGTCGCGGCCCGAAAGTTCATCTTGAAACTGATCTTTGCCTCGCGGAGTACTGCTGCCTTGTTGTTTGAGCAATAAACCGGCTCCGCGTATAGAGTTGTTACCTTGAGGCATAAAACCATATCTCGCGGTATGCCGTCGCCGGGATATACCAGCTTGCCCGAGATCACACCAGATTGAGCATAGGCTGAGACTGTCAAGCCAATAAATAGAGCAACTAAAATAATGGATCTTTTCATATCAGTATCCTCCGATAAAGCCTAAAAAACTGTAAAACTGCCCGACCATCCGCCGTATGCTCGGCTAGTAACGCCGTTCCGCGTCGATGCCGAATATCCGCCAGCTCCTGGACGAACCTCGAGGGTGACGCTGCCGCCGGAAATAGTAGTGATCAAGCCGCGATGAACTGCCGCGGTGCAGATCGGCGAATCATCCGTGTAGATATCGGTTCCCCAAATAGCACCTGACGCTGAGCCGCCCGGCGGGCAGAAGAATTTGAATTGCTGACCATTGCGGCCCCTGAGATCGGTCGCAGTAGTTGCCCATCCTATGGTCTTGGCGTTCGGGTCGACCGTCGGCTCTTTCACGTTTACGACCGCAAAACTGCCGCTCCAACGGCCGTAAGCTTTAGTTGTAACACCGTTCCTGGCTGAGGCGGCGTAACTGGCAGCCCCAGGGCGAATTTCGATCGTGATAATACCGCCTGCCCTCGGATCGAGGTACCCGGCGTGTACCGCGGCCGTGCATATCGACGAGTCATCTGTGTAAAGGTCCGTTCCCCAGATCGACCCGGAAAGCGTACCGCCGGCCGGACATTGAAACGCGTACCGCTGACTGTTCTGACCGCGAAGGCCAGTTGCCGTTGTTCCCCAATCGATCTTCTGGGCGGTGGATTCGATCGGCGGGGTCGTTGAGCCGACGATCACGTAGCTTCCGCTCCATCCTCCATATGCTCGGCTGGTAACTCCGTTGCGAGACGATGCGGCATAACTCGACGATCCCGGACGAATTTCAATCGTAACAACCCCGCCACCCTGAGGAGTGATCCGTCGTGCATGCACCGCCGCCGTGCATATCGACGTATCGTCGGTGTAAAGGTCGGTTCCCCAGATCGCTCCTGACAGCGTACCACCCGCCGGACAGGCGAATGAGAACTGCTGATTGTTACGTTCCCGCAATGCCGTCGCGTTACCTTCCCACGTGATACTTGTCTGACCATTCACACTCACAAAAAGTAGTCCGGTCAGAAGTGCCGTTCTAATAATATTTTTCAAACTGGTGTTCATCTCTTCACCTCCTGAATGTAAGATTTCGCTATTCTGTCCTATCGAGGTGCTACTCTAATAAATTTCGACCTCATCTAAATGGAACCAGGTCGTTTCGGCCAATTGAAGCCGAACGAAACGAGCTGACTCGCCTGAGATATTGACGCTTAAAGGCTTACCGGCGAATCGGCCAAAGATCGTGCCGTTGTTGGCGAAGATCCGCTTCCACCGGTTCCCGTCGTTGGAAATCCAAACCTCGATCGTCCGGGCTCTTTCGGTGCAGCAATCGGTCCGATTAAAGATGCGTATCTCAGAGAGCTGCTTGACCTCACCTAGATCGACCTGCCACCAAGGATTTTTTTCGCTCTCGGTATGAAAGCCGTATGATCCGTTCTTCACGCCATCAACTGCTCCATTGGCGTCGTTTGGTTTTGACCACGGTGAGGTGCTGCTCTGTTTTGTCGGCCGATTCAACGCCAGATTCGGCGAGCCCTGTTTCGGTTTTGGCGGCGTGCCCGCGACCCAAACGTAGACGATATCCAGCGTGGTGTGCATGGCTCCAAGTTGGGAAAGGCCGCTGCTGACATGGATCACCATTGTCGAGCCTGGGCCGCCAACCGGGATCGTTCCTTCGCCCTTGCCGCTGGCTGCCGCACCGGGCTGCGTGCCCACCGTGACAATGTACTCGCCATTGTCGATCGCGATGCTGCCAGTTCCGTACCCCCACTGGGGACCGTTTGCTCGGACAGCTTCGTTCGCGCTGAACGCCAAACCCAACTGGAACACGACCTTCTGAAGCGGGATCAGGGTCACCAGATCGGTATTGGCTCCGAAGGTGAGGGTCGAGGTCGTGAGATGCACCACGCGGTCGGCGTTGTCTGTCTTGAAAAATTGCTCGATCGAGCCGCCTTGAAGCCCGCCGGCCACCCTCACCTCATACACGTGTCCTGGCAAAGGCTTGACGGTCGCGTAGTACTCATTTGTCGGCCTGAACGACTCGCTATCATATTTCCAATAACCCTGAGCCTGCACGTTAAAAGGATAAGACGAAATTTCTCTCCTCCCCTTTCCCCTCCCCCCTCCCCCCCCCCCCCCCCCTTCTTTCGCCCCTCCCCCCTTCCCCCCCCCCCCCCCCAAAATCTTTTCCCCCCGCCCCCCCCCGGCGGCCCGCCCCCTCCTTTTCTCCTGGGGGGGGGGGGGCCCTCTTTTTTTTCTTTCCCGTCCTGTGGATCGATCCACGCCGGTCACGCCCCCCGGCATCGCTAAAGTTCCCTGTAAAGACCATAGATGCAGTAATTGCGAGGACGATCATTAATAACAAATTTCTTTTTAGCATGATAGAAACTCCTCAAAACGCATTACTTTTTGCGCGTTTTTTGTCTAAGCAAGGCTCACCGCAACCCGGTCATAATAATCAATTGCGAGCCGTCAAAGATGACCCTCGGGAACCTGTTGAGATCGCTGGGGTCGCCATTCCACGTCTTTGTCGATATGACCTGGCCATTGCGGCCGCAAATGAACTTGATCCGCCCCGCCGCGGTCATAAGGACACGCACTTCACGCTTTTCACCCGGTGCCAGTTTATTTTCCGGCCCAAAGTTCAGCCCCTCCGCAAAAATATGAACCGCTTCGCCCGAACGATTTTCGAAAATTGCCGTTACATACCTCCCGGCATTCGCTACCGGCTGTTTGATCGGCGTCGGCGTCGGCTTTACGACCGGATCTGCGACCGGCGTGCTGCCGCTTGGATAGCCTTTGACGATCGCGTGTCCGCGGCCGCCGCTTTCGCTATTCTGTGCCCAGGTTGACGGGCTGGAATCGACGATGGTATAAGTTCCCGCCGGGATTACAACGTTCGGATTAGCTTCCCAATTAGCATTTGGAACGCCTCCCTGGCCCGGTGTTCCAGTTGTGGACCATGGGCCATACGTCGTTCCGTCGGATCGCCGCAGTGATATTGTGCCAGGACGTGCGGCACCGCGTGCATCATTCCAATGGTATGTAAAGACATACGTGATCATGTGCGGAGCCGAGATCGAGAACTGCGTTGCCGCAGTCGGCCCGTTATACACTCCGCCGATATTGGTGTTCTTGAAAATTACTCTCTCCGTTCCCTGAGGCAGGCTTACGCCCGGCGTTGGCCTTGGCGTAGGTGCAGCACCCGGCGTTGGCGTGAGGTCGAGTTCCCAAGGATATTGCTGCCGCCCCGCCCCCCCCCGCGGGGGGTCCCCCCCCCCTTTTCCCCCCCTCTCCCCCCCCCCCGCCCCCCCCCCCGGCGGGGCCCGGCGGGGGGGGGGGGGGGGCGCCCCCCCCCCGCGGCGCCCCCCCGGTGGTCGGCGGGGGGCCGCGGTCCCCCCCCCCGGGGGGTTTTCCGCCCGGGGGGTTTTTCCTCCTCCGGCCGGGGGGGGGGGGGCCGGGCCCCCCCCCCCCCCCGGCCCGGCCCCTGCGCCCGGGGCCCCCCCCCCCGGTCGGTTGTGGGGCTGGCGCGGCGAACGGCTCCGACAAGACGAAATTCATCTGGAGATAGAGCCTGCCAGCCATCATTCGGTCCCGGTGCGGGACTGCCCAATGGCCATAATCGATAACGAATTCCCTTGAAGCTCGTTGGCGAAAGGAACTGGAACTCGAAATCAACATTATTGCCGCAGCAATATCCCTCAACGTCGCGATTTCTCGCACGCCACGTGATACCATCGCCGAGCAAGGTGGCCGTCCCGGCATTGTAGAAATCACCGCCTCTCGACGGAGGCTCAGGGGTCGTCGTCTGCCATTGCCGCAACCGCAATGTGTTTGCGGTAATGGCTGATATTTCGTAGGTTAGTCCGCTGCTTGGTGTGCGATACAAGCCAGGCCTCGGATCAAAACCTGACGCCGAGTCCTGGAATAGTTTGAACTCCGAAAATGTCGTCTGGAACGTATTGTTGTTGTATTCATTGATCAAAACCAGGCCCGCATTCACCGTTTCAGGCAAATGAGCCGTAACTTCCCCAACTCGCTGCCACGATGCTCCATCAATACTGACATAGCCGGTGAACTGATCGCCTCGCCTTATTAACCGAAGGTAAAGATCATTATTCGAGAACATAATTTGCGCCCGACCCGTCTCCCGCCCGTCCACAAATGCCGAAAAGTTGATATGCTGGCCGGAATTTCCAAAACCGTTAATACCGCGTTCGAATCGAACAACGCTTGTCCGCCCGACGTGTACTGTCAAACCCGAGCCATTGTAGTCAAAGCTCCAAATTCCGCGCAGTCGGGTTTGAAGTGTGAAATCACCTGTAACTTCCTTCGTTAATCGCGGAGCATCAAAATTCGTTGCCGGCCAGAGGTCATTGCCCTTCGGCGCCCGAATAATGATGTTGCCGCCCGAGGTTTCGTATGAAGCATCGGCCCTCGGATCGAACCAGTTCCACCGCTCGCCCGACAGGTCCAATACACCGCTCTCCTTCTTAACACCGCCACCGCCGGCATTCGCCTTCATGATCCCAAGGTTCCTCTTGGCGGTCTCGTTGTTAGGATCTAGAGCGATCGCTTTTTCGTAGTCGGCAATTGCGCCGGGAATATCGCCCAGTCGTTCTTTTGCGATACCCCGGTTGTTGTAAGAAGTGCTGCTCGTAGGATTGAGAGAAATATATCGATCCAGATCCGACAGTGCTCCGCGGTAATCCCCGAGATTGATCCGCGTCAAACCACGATACGAGTATCCGTTCGGATAATTCGGATTTATCTGGAGTGAACGGTCGTAGTCGGCGGCGGCACCGGCGTAGTCCTTTAACGCATCTTTCGCGAGTCCCCGGGTCAGATATGCCCGGTAATCGTTCGGATCGATCTGAATGGCCCGGGTCGCATCATAAAGAGCACCTTGCAGGTCATTATTTCCCCGCTTGATCATGCTGCGTCCGCGATAGGCACTAGCGTTGTTAGGGTCAAGCTTCAGAGCCTGATTACAATCAGCCAGAGCTCCGGCATTATCCTGCAAACTTCGTTTTGCCAGACAGCGGCCGGCATAAGCCGCAGCGGAATTTGGATCTGCCGCGAGAGCTTTGTTGTAGGAATCGATCGCTTCCTTGTATTTTCCGCTGTCATACAGAGTGTCGCCCTGTTTGATCGCGGTTCCGGCTGAGTCACCGGGCTCTGTCTCTGCCGACGCAGGCATCCTCACAGTGCCTTCGGTGTTATCAGCATGATCACTGTATTTGCCGGTTGCTCCGCTTTCGGAAATGACGATCGTATAGCCGACATTCAAGTGGGCACTGCCGGCTTTTATCGCTTCGGTCTCGGTAAGAGCCAGTGTGTTCCCTGAAAAATTGCCGCGGACCCGATTGACCGATTGCAGGCTCGGCCACGTGATCTCTCCAACTACCAGACCTGTCGCCGGATCGTAACTTGTTATCCGCAGCGTGAATGGCCACGTTCGATTCCCTCTCGGCCCCTGCGTTTCGCGGGCTTCGCCGGACATTGGTTCGCCCTGAATAAGCTTCGTCGCAAATTTTGACGCAGTGATTACCACCGGCGTCGGTTTAGGCGTCGGCTTTGGCGTCGGGGTAGGAGTCGCTTTCGGCCTCTGATCCAGATCTGCCTGAGAAACGGAAACATCGAACGAGTTGCTCGCACGCCCAAGCTCGATCCCATTCTTGTCGCGAACGATCACGGTTGCAACGCCGGTTCCAACCTGGCTGCGAGAGAGCCGGATCTGCTGTGAAATGTTATTACTTTCAAAATGCGTGTCCTCATTGACCGTCCATTCATAACGAGCAGCTTCGACGGCCGGTGTGACTTCTGCCCGCATTCCGACAAACTGGTGAACGGCAATTCCCTTCTCCAGCGGCACCAGCCCAACGCCTTCCCTCCATATCTGCGGTTTCGGGCCTTCCGGTCCAAGTACATTTACCTTGACGTCGTATTTATCGGCAGTAAAAGTGGCCGATTTCTCTCCTAGATCGTCGCCCTTGCCTGGAACACGAGCCCTGACAGTTACGGTGATTGGCTCGGCATTCTGTGGAATGAACGTGACCTCGCGCTTATCCTGCGATTCGAACGTCTGTCTGCCGTTCGCGGATATTTGCCAGCGGAAGTCGATATCTTTCAATTCCGCCGGAGTAACCTCGACTCGAGCTTTGATCTCGTTACCGATAAATCCTTTTGCCGGTGCGAAAATCACCTTCAGTTCCGGATTTACGACCTCGACCTCGATTTGATCGGCCTCAGCGAGAGGAACCAGTACCTGGCCCTTTTTCTCAAAGACCGTAACCCAAACTTTCGTCACTCCTGGACGGTTAAAGGTCGCAATGGCACTATTTTTAGGCCCCTCGACCGGATCAAATGTGACCTCGGGATTCGGCTGCCATTGGTAAACAAAATTGCCGCTCGCCGGAGCACCGCTAGATAAGATCTGTGCTGAGAAAGTGACCGGTGTTCCGACCGCGACCTTTCGCGTGTTCGGCTTATCCTGCTTGATGATCGCCTTGTAGTCGGCGACTTCGTATTCGAGATAAGCGGAACCGAGAAAGTACCGGTTTCCCTCGACGCCAACTGACAGAGGGAATTTGCCGGGCTTTGCTGCCTTGACCGTAACCGTCGCAACATCTCGCGAGGTTTCCGGTTTCCCTTCGAAGACACCACCCCAGCTGTATTTGAATGGCGAATCTTCTGCTTTGGCGTTTTCGACCATCACTGTCACACGGGCGGATTCGCCGACCTTTAGCTTTTCGAGCGATGGCGGTGAAAACGTGACTTTCGGCAGGTCCGAACCATCGAGTTTCGGCCCGGTGTAAGGTATTTTTTTGAATTCGCCTTTCTCAACGAGTGCGAGACTGTTCACGATCCCGATCGCCTCTGCCTGAGCAGAGGCGGTATGAGCCTCGAGAAATCCGCGGTCAACGTTCGTCCAGCATCCTGAGCCCCCGGCGTTATAACCGACCTCGACGACATCGCGTCCCTTGATCGCCCAACCGCGGCCGTAAGCTTGCACACCGTCCGCGTTATATCCATATCCAACCCATGCGCCGTTAGAGAACTTGACTGACGAATCGACAAATTGTCCCTTGAAGTCGCCGATCGCGTAGCTTCGGACCTTCAATGTAAATCCCCACCGCTTTGCGTCGGCGACAAGGTCATCGATCTTTTGAGATATCTCGGCAGCCGTTCGAGGAGCAAATGACGGATTGATCTTTCCCCACACCTCGGAATGCACCTGAGCTTCCCACTGGCATTCGCCGGGCGTCTTGGTTTTTGCCTGCTGCCGTGCCAGATCGAAACCCTGCGGGTTGTTTCCACCATCCCAAATGCCGGGAACGCTACCGGCGAAACTCAGTTTCCGCGTATCGATCACCTGATCCTCGGGCGTCGGGGTTGGCGAAGGTTTCGTTTCTTTTTTACCGACGCTTACGGTCTTTGCGGTTTCGGCGACCTTAACTTCGACGCCGTTAACCTTGGAAAACGCCTCGAGGCGTACGTTTTTGGAGCTGTTTTCCGGAAGCGTAAACGAGAACGAATCGCCCGCTCTAGCGCCGCCTGCGGTCAGGTCGGTCCAGGCAAGTCTGAGGTCTTTGAGCTTTTTAAGATCGTCATCAAGGATCGCGGTCAGCGTAATTGTTTTTTCCGGCTCAGGGTTCGGCGAAACGCCGATATCGAGCCCTCCCGATTGCCGGTGAACGATGATATTGAAAGGAACTGATTTCGTTAGCTGTTTATCAAGTTCTGCTTTAGCACTTAGTACGTCATCAGCGATCGTTTTCACATCGATGATCAATTCGTATTCAAACCGGAGCATCTTGACGGTGTCTCCGGTGAATTTGAATTTCCTCGAAGCCTTTTCCGCTGCAAAGATCGGAAGAACCGGCGACCAGGTCTCTTGCTCGGTCAGGTTGAAAGGCTTCCATCGATAAACTTGCGTGGTTTCGACGGCAACCAGTTTGTCCTGACCACCGAGAAGCCGCATCCTTTTTTCAAATTCTGCCAGTCCCTTCCGAATATTTTCGGAACTGCCCACAAATGTAGCCTTTACGTTGACCTCACTTTCCTGATCCGGAACAAGCGTCACTTCTTCCGGATCCGCGTTGGCGATCAGGCTGCTCGCATTAAAATCGCTTTCGACCTTCTTCAGTACGTCGATCGCGTCTGCGATCAGCTCAATGCGGCGGGTTCGCCATCGGCTGACTATCTCGGGGCCGCATTTATCATTAAGGATTCGCTCGATCTCCGGATCGGCTTTGTCGTTTCGAACGGACGCATTTCTGGCGTGTACGGCAACGACCTCGAGTACTTTCGATTCGTCTGTATAAAGCGTCGCGAGTTGCTCGATGCTTCGTTCTGTTCGCTGATTTACATCGAGCGATTCTCGCCCTTTCACCTCATAAATACCCGCGATGAGATCGCGGCATTCCTGTTGGGCGGTGACAATGTTATAGCCGGCCGCGATCGCATCATCCATGATCGCTTTCAAGATCAACGGCACGAATCCGATTACAAATTTCGCCGAGACCATGAAGGTCGCGTCGAGCAGGATATTCTGGATCAAACCTTCAAGATCAGCCTGCGTGGCCTTTTTCAGATAATCCCCGGCCTGCAAGACCACCAAAAAACCAAAAAATCCTTTTAGAGCGAGATCCCAACGAACCTTACCGCCGATCTCAGCGACTCGGCCGCCATAATGCAGGAATGTCTCAATTACACGTGTCCACTTTCCCGACCCGACCTGCAGCATCTCGCGTATTACCTTCAGGATCTGTGGATTTGTTTCGGTTGCCCAACGGATCAATAGTTCTGCCTCTATCTTCGCCCTTCGAAGGCTATTGCCCAGGCCTTCTCTTACGCTTGGTTTTGCAAGCTCCTCGGCAGCTTTTTTGAGATCCATCACAAGGGTCTCTTTACCATTGACGAGCTGCAAAGACTGGCAGCATTCCCGCAAAACGTCATCGAGATAGCTCGCCTCACCAAACCGGCCGAGATCTCGGCCCTTTTTCATCATTTTGCGTAGGCGATCGAGGCTCTTTGCCGCACTTTTGGTGTCGCCGGCCTTGAGAGCATTCTCGACCTTTTCAACGAATTGAAGCGACGTGTTTCCCGAACCTTCGATCGTATAGATCCCGGCATTCTCAAGCCCGGGCAGCAGATCGGCAATTCCTGAGCGGATCAGATTGCCTTCCTTCCAGATCACGCGTCCTGCCTGTGCCTCATACGCATCTCTAAACGCTTTTGCTCCTTTTCCCCACAGCCCTTCAGTGATCGCTCCCCCGAGATTAGGGTTGATTCCTTCCGCGGCCAATTTTTCCAGGGCTTCGGCGGCATCATCGATCCCGTTGAGGATCGACTCCGGCGGATAAAGATTCGTGCTGCTCAGCACCTTAGCAGCCTGCGGGCCGAACCGCTGATTGATCTGGCTCGTGATCTCTCGTCGCAGTTGGTTGTATTTAGCCTTCGCGAGCTCTGGGCTGCCCTCAAAAACCACCCGCATATCAAAATCGGACGTTCCGCCAAGCAGCGGATCGACAAAATTCTTGCCGCTGATCCAGCTTCCGACAAAAACCACTTTTCCCCCGGCCTTATTTACGGTCTGGATCACGCTCATCGCGACCTCGAACCGCGTTCCTGAGAGTCCTTTTAGAAAATTCTTGGTCGCGACATCAAGCCCTTCCTGATACGGCCCGTTGGTGCCTGGAAATAGTTCGGCCGGCTCTTCCGTAACAAGAAGTTCGCCGGCCGCATTTGCTGGATCCTGATTTATTGAACGAGCTGGCTCCGGTGGGATCTTGACTGCGGAAGTAATGACGAGAGAGTAAGCGAGAAGGATCGTGAGTAAACTGCTAATTAGACGTGTGGCTTTCATAAAACCTCCCTCATTCCATGAGGAAATACCGATGATCGGGCGCCAAAAAAAAACTTTGATAGAAATCAAGTGACATAATCATCTATTACGCGCGCAATCGGTGTGCCGTGTATATGGATTTCGCCTGCTCTTCGCAACTGTTGAGAGTAGGACACTTCGAGCTTCGCCGAAGTAGATGGATCGGCTCAGCTAAAATTTCATCACGCTGAGTGAGAGTTTTTTCGCGGCTCCTCGAGAAATTCTTCCTCCTCGCGCTAACATTTAAGACTATGAGCAAGCCGATAGAGAAGACCCAGAGAACCCGAGTAAAACGCATCCCAAAACGCGGAAACTATGAGCGAGACACAATTAACGCGATCCTCGACGAAGCGTTTATCTGCCACGTCGGTTTCGCTGTGGACGGGCAGCCGTATGTTATTCCCACGGGTTACGGCCGCGTTGGCGAGCACCTTTATATCCATGGTTCGGCTGCGAGCCGGATGCTCAGAGATCTGAGCGGCGGCGTGGATGTTTGCGTGACTGTGACGATCCTCGACGGGCTTGTCCTCGCACGGTCGGCGTTTCATCACTCGATGAACTACCGCTCGGTCGTCATCCTCGGAAAGGCAGAGCTCGTTACAAACGATGAAGAGAAAAACAACGCTCTATTCGCGATCTCGGAACACATCATCGCAGATCGCTGGAACGATGTCCGTCCGCCAACAAAGCAGGAACTTAAGGCCACCAGCGTTCTCAGGCTTCCAATAGTAGAAGCTTCGGCAAAGATCCGCACCGGCCCGCCTGTCGATGATGAAGAAGATTACGATCTCGACATCTGGGCCGGCGTTCTGCCAATGTCCCTCGAACCCGGGATCCCGATAGCTGACAATCGAATGCGAACCGATGCCGAAATTCCTGGCTACGTCCAAAACATCAAACGCAAACGCCAAAATTGACGAGCAAGACCCGCTCGTAGGAAAATATCAGGTAATGAAAACAATTCGAATAGCATTCACCCTTCTTTTGGGGGCACTCGTTGTCTGTGCCCAGAAGCCTATCGAGGACAACAGCTTTCTCCTGGAAGAAGCCTATAACCAGGAAAAAGGCGTGATCCAATACATCCAAACCTTTCACCGCGAACGCGGCGGCAATTTCGCCTACAGCTTCACCAACGAAATGCCGATCAAGAAGCAGCAGCATCAGTTCAGCTATACGATCAACGTAAATCGGAACGACGGCACGACCAGATTTGGCGATACTTACGTCAATTATCGCTATCAGATGGCCGGGCTCAAGGAAGAGGACAAGGTCGCTGTCGCACCGCGTTTTTCGCTAATCCTGCCGACCGGCAGCTATCGCCGCGAAACCGGCAGCGGGGCGTTAGGATTTCAATTCAATCTTCCGGTTTCAGTCACCCATTCAAAGAAATTCGTCACTCACTGGAACGCCGGAACGACTTTCATCCCGAAAGCCCGAAGCGTTACCGGTGAAAAAGCGAACACCAAGGGTTTCAACCTTGGCCAGAGTACGGTTTTTCTCGCCAAAACGAACTTCAACGTCCTCGTCGAAACGGTTTGGAATTACAACGAAAAGGTCATCGGCCGTAACCGCACCGAATCCGAATACAGCCTGCTCATCAATCCCGCCATCCGCTGGGCGTGGAATATGAAGAGCGGCCTGCAGATCGTGCCCGGGATCGGCGTTCCACTCGGCGTCGGCCCCAGTCGTGGCGAACGCGGTATTTTTCTGTATTTGAGCTTGGAGAAATAACTTTAACCGATTCGACTGTATAATCGAGCCATGTTTGAACGTGCGGTTTCTCATGGCTCTTTTTTTGCTCTTAGACTTGTCGTCCTCGTCCTCTCGCTTTGTGCAGCCTCATCGATGATGGCTCAAAGCGACCACGGAAATATCCCGCCCGAGTGGCAAACCAAGGCGGAATCGACTGATTACAAACAAACTTGGCGATACGACGAAACGATAGCGTTCGCCAAGCGGCTCGATAAAGCATCGAACCTGATCACCTATCAGTCCCTCGGCAAGAGCGGTGAAGGCCGCGATATTCCGCTTCTGATCGCGGCGAGAGACAACGCATTTTCACCGAAATGGGCGAAGAGAACGCGCCGCCCGATCATCTTTATCCAGGCAGGTATCCACGCCGGCGAGATCGACGGAAAGGACGCGGGCCTCGCTTTGCTTCGCGATATCGCTATCACCAAAACACGCATCGATCTGCTCAAGGACGCGATCATTCTCTTTATCCCCATCTACAACGTCGATGGCCACGAGAATTTCAATGCCTTTCTCCGGATAAATCAGAACGGCCCCGAGGAAATGGGCTTTCGGGCGAACGCCACCAATCTTAACCTCAACCGCGATTACATGAAGGCCGACGCCCCCGAAACACGTGCGTGGCTCAAGCTCTGGAACCAATGGAAGCCCGATCTTTTCATCGATTGCCACGTCACCGACGGCGCCGAATTCCAATACAACCTGACCTACGAATACGCTCATTTTCAGGAATCGTCGCCGTCGATAAAGGCCTGGATGGACGAGCATTTTGACGGGAACGTAGTACCGAAGGTCGAGAAAGAAGGCAATCTGATGACGCACTACGTCGAGTTCGCCGGCCGCGAAGTGACCAGCGGTGTCGCGACATTCATCGCCACGCCGCGATACGCGACAGGTTACACGCCGCTCAGAAACCGTGCCGGATTATTGATCGAAACGCACGTTTATAAGCCTTATAGATCGCGTGTCCGCGGCACTTACGACATCTTGCGATACACCGTCGAGGAAGCCGGGAAAGCGAGATCGAGCCTTTTCATCGCCAACGTCACCGCCGACACACAAACCGTCGAACGCGGCAAAACATATGACGACAAACGCCAGTTCCCGCTCAAGCTAGGTGTTACGGACAAGGCAACGCAGATCAATTTCAAGGGCACCGAATACAAACTCGAAGACAGCACGATCTCCAACACCAAACGCATCGTCTACGGCACCGCCCCGCTCAATATCACGATCCCAAAATTTGACGAGGGCAAAGTAACTGCCTCGGCCGCTCCGCCGCTCGCCTACATCATTCCGCCGCAATACAAGGACGTAATCGACGTCATCACCGCTCACGGGCTCAAATTTGACCGCCTGAAGAAGGCGCTGGTGCTAGAGGTCGAAAGCTATAAGCTGACCGAGCCAAAATGGTCGCCAACTTCATTCGAAAACCGCGTCACGCTGGCCGCAAAACAAACTCCGTACAAAGAAACGCGAACATACCTCGCCGGCTCGATCATTGTTCCGCTCGACCAGGAAGCCGCCGCGGTAGCGATCCATCTTCTCGAGCCGGGCGGGCCAGATTCGTTCGTCTCTTGGGGCTTTTTTAATGCTATCTTCGAACAAAAAGAATACGGCGAAGCCTACATCCTCGAAAAACTAGCCCGCGAAATGCTCGAAAAAGATCCAAAACTCCAGGAAGAATTCGACCGCAATTTGTTGGAACCCTCATTTGCAAGAAGCTCGCAAGCAAGGCTCAGGTTCTTTTACGAACGGTCGCCGTATTTCCTAGATCAAAAGGTCGGGATCTATCCGGTCGGGAGGATATTGAAAGATGTTCCTGTCGATGAACCGGAACCGAAAGCTGTTAAGAAGAAACGCTAGTAGTTGAGCACGCCTTGGTTAGCTTGTCGTTCGATAGTAAGAGATCTTAAGATATTAGCCACACATGGCGTCACTGCTCGAAGAATTTATTGGTATCGTCAACGCTCTAAATGAGCAGAAAATCGACTATGCCGTCTGCGGCGGTTGGGCAATGGCTATTCACGGCTTCCTGCGTGCCACCACGGATATCGATATCTTGATACTCGCTGAGGATCTTGAAAGAGTAAAAACCACAGCGATCGAACTTGGATTCGATATCGAAGGATTGCCGCTCAATTTCGACGGTGGGAAAACACTAATAAGGCGTATTTCCAAGATTGATGCCGAAACCAAAACGCTCATTACTCTCGACATGATCCTTGCGACAGAGGTATACGAAAAGGCCTGGACCGGCCGGAGGCTCGTGAAGTGGAATAATGGCGAATATCGGGTAGTTGACACTGAAGGTATGATAGAGATGAAGGAACGCGCAAGGCGGCCGAAAGACCTGATAGATCTCGAATTTTTGCGAGGACGAGGGAATGAAAGTTGATATGTCAGAAGAAGCGGTGACGCGGCGAATGATCGAGTTGAATCAGCTATGGGAATTGGCCGTAGCGCTAAGATCCTCAGACCTCGGAAATTCTGAACTCGTCGAAAAACTAAACGAGAATAACGCGGGTGTCACCGCCCGAATTGTTCAAACTCAAAACTCCCCAAAACCATTCGACCTATCTGCCAAATAGCTCTACCAATCAAGCCGTTTTCGCCTTACAAAACGGCGGATACACTCGACCAATCTACCCGTCTTGCGACCTTTCGTCCCGTAAACAGTGGGTTTTCTTTAAATGTGAATCGATTCACACTTTTAGAACACAAATTTCGTACGCAACTAGACGGCAAAAATTGGGGGCGCTACAAAATGCACTTTTTCGGGCGCAAAAAAAGGCCGTCCGTTCCCCGGCAGCCTCTTTTTTGAATGTTTTTGGTGGAGACGAGGAGGATCGAACTCCCGACCTCTGCATTGCGAACGCAGCGCTCTGCCAAACTGAGCTACATCCCCACGTTTTCAAATAAAAAATAAAAGGAAATCAGAAAAAGTGCAAGCCTACTGAACGCCCGCGGGCAATAGTGAGCCTCTCGGGTCTGATGCGTAAGCGTGGCCGTCTTCGATCTTGCCGATAAGGCCGTGAAAGCTGATCTCTCCCTCTCCGTTAACGACAACCACGACGTCACCGGGGCTGACCGTTTTTTCGTCAACAGCGAATTTAATGACGGTCGCGTTCCCGTTTTCCGAAGCGGCGGCTTCGTATTCAAAAGTGTCGGCATTAAAACTGAGTGTCTGGCAAAAGGCTACTTCCATAACATAAATTATGGCACAAAAACGGCTACGTGTCAGTCGAACGCACCAGGTCAACGCTAATAGCGTCGTGATCAGAGAGCGGCCGGTCTTCAGCATCGATCAGACCACCGATCGTCCGGGGCTTTGTCCCCGGAGCAATGCACATACCCTTTCCCGTAAACCAATCAAGCCGGCCGTGGACCACGCCGCCGACTCGCCCGGCAGCCCAGAAGATGAACGGGAAACACCACTCAGGAACCCAGTCGCGCAGGTTAGTGTTCTTTTCGATGCTGCCGACATAATAATGCAGCGTCCCCACGCCGATCTCATTTAAAGATCGATAATCGTAGCCGCGGCGTTCCAGGTCTTTGAACAAATTGCGTTCAAAATATCGTTCCGGGTTAGGAAGGTGGTTCTTCGCGACATTCCGTGGCCCCATGAGAACTCGCCGCCAATAGCCCATGATCGCCCGCGTCGAGCTTTGGGAATTAAAAGTTGTGGTGTTCCAGTCACCGCCGATGATCGTCGGCAGCGGCGAAAGGGTTTCGATATGATCGAGAATAAGCTTGATCTGCATTCGCCGATGAGCCCGCGAACAGTGAGCATCGAGATGCACGGTAACCGCTCGAAAATCGCCAGCCGGATGCTCGATATCCGCAACCAAAGCCCGAAGGTAGCCGATCCGCTTCTCCTTGCCCCACATCTTGTCCTTACCGTTCGGCAGCGGAACGGCATGAACATTCTTCATCGGAAATCGCGAGAGCATCGCCAGGCCGTGGATCGAAACGGTATTCTCACCAGCCATATCCGATTCGACACCGCTGCCCTTTTGCAAAGGAATATACACCGGTGCGAAGGCGTAATTTAACCCAAGTTCCCGTGCGATCTCCTGAGCAACGAACCGGTTCCCGCTCCGTGCCATTCCGTAATCAAGCTCTGTAAGAAGAAGCAGATCTTTGTCTTTCAATCCTTCGTGGTTCTTTAGAGCTTCAACGATACCGTCAAATCGGATCCCGCGCTCGATGTTCCAGGCAAGGGCCCGGATCGGGTCCTTAAGTTTCGAGGCATCGGCTTTTTCTGCCAGATGTTCGACAACGACCGCGTTCATTATCCGTTCAACGTCAGGCCGGATCTGCTGATAAAGCTCCGACGCCGCCATTTCGGCGGTCGACTCAAACTTCAGAAGCTCAGGAAAATGCTTATTTAGATCGTGCTCGAGAATACTCGGTGGTCCGCTGTAGCTGTCGGCGGGCGACGGCAGCTTAATCATCATGCCGCTCCTTGACCGGAGCGATCGTAAGGAAATCATCGGTTATCCGCTGCGAATAGACACTCAGTAATTCGTCGATCCGTTCCTGTTTTTTCGACTGGAAAATGAAGCCGACATGACGAGGCTTCTTGATCGTGTAGACGATCTCGTCGTCCACATAGGCTGAGGTGTCAGGCTCTTCAGAATTGGCGAGAGCGAGAGTTATGCCGGCAAATTCCTTTCGCAATTTTGGCAGCTTGTACGGGTTTTCGTCCGTCGCGATCTCGAGTTTTGCCCATTCGCGCCAGAGATTGAAGTTGCAGGCGTATTCGAGAACGTTGGCAATATAAGCCCCGCCAACACGGCATGCGACCTCGAGAAGATAGAATTCGCCGGTTTTCTCGCACTGAAGAAATTCCGCATGAGCTACGCCGCGGTCGTATTCGAACGCCATCAGCAAAGCCCGGTTCATTACCTCAAGCTGTTTCCTTTCCTTCGACCGGTATGGAACGATCGACGACGTAAACACGCCGCCGTGATGCGAAACCTTGAATGGTGTCGTCCCGTATTGACTGACGCCGCAGGCTACGACCTTGCCGTCGGCAACAACGGAATCTACGTGAAAGACCTTGCCCTCAATAAAGCGTTCGATCAGGAATTGCGACGGATGATCGCGCCAGTTGTTGCGGTTATCGAGATCCGTTAAAACTCCCCATGCCTCATCGGCGGTCTCGCACTTACGTATTCCGAAGGCCGAAACCTCATTGCGAGGCTTAACGATCCAGGGAGCCGGAACCGTTGTTAGAAAATTGTGGATCTGCTCAGCATTGAACGCTCCAACAAACTCCGGGCACGGTATTCCCGCGTTATGTGCGATGGAGCGCATCGTCAATTTGTCGCGAAAACGCAATGCGTAAGAGCGGCTTATTCCCGGCAGGTTAAGGTGCTCTCGGGTCATTGCCGCGGTCAGAACATCAAACTCATCGAGCCCGACCACCTTATGGATCGGCCGCGAACCGGCGAGATTCGTGACCGCCCGCACGTAATCCATGACCCCGGCATCATCATCCACCGTTTTTGCGTCATTGATCGCCGTCCACGGCCACGCGCTGTCGAGCAGCTTTTTACGCGTAACAAGCGTAACGTGCCATCCCGCAGTATGACATTCCTCAACAAATTCCGACCCCTTGAAATCGCTCGCGATGATCGCAATATGTTTTTGCATAAACTGATACTCTTATGACTTATCGCAGCCGTCTGTTTTCCTGATAACGATTTTATTTTGAACTAAAAGGATGGCACAATTTAGTGGTTAAGACAATTAAAAACTACTCACTGCGAGTACCGAAAGGCAGTATCTTCGGAAAGAAATTATGGGCGATATCGATCTGGTCAATTTACTCAGCCACCTGATCATCTATATGGTGGTCCTGCTCCTGGCAATCTCTGCCCACGAGGCGGGACACGCATGGATGTCGTACAAGTACGGCGATGACACGGCCTACATGCTTGGGCGTGTCAGCCTTAACCCGGTTGTCCACACTGACCCGGTCGGAACGCTCCTGATCCCTATACTCAGCTTTATTTTGGGTGCCCTCGGCGGTGCATTAGCGAGTGTTCCGCTGCTCGGTTGGGGAAAACCAACTCCGGTAAATCCACGGAAATGGGCGAAGTTCAAGCAGGCAAACGTGATGGTTTCGATCGCCGGGATCGGCGCAAATTTGATAATTGCGCTCACGAGTTTCATCGTCTTTAAATCGCTCCTTGAATTTGGGGTCATCAACGCCGGCAATGTTGGTTCCGGTGTGCTAAAGCCGGTTCTGATCCTTTTTCAGTACCTTATAATGCTGAATATTTCGCTTGCGATATTTAACCTTCTCCCATTTCCGCCCCTCGACGGCAGCAAAGTACTCTCAACATTTTTGCCCGAGAGCTTTCAGCCTGTGTTCCAAATGCTCGAACAATACGGCTTTTTGATCTTGATGCTGCTTATTTATATGGGAGTGATCGGCCTCATAATGCGTCCGGTCTTCACCTTTGTGAATTATCTTTTGGTGACTCCCTGGTTCTAGTTTTATGAAGAAACGAATTTTCAGCGGAGCTCAGCCGACAGGCGAGCTGCATATCGGCAACTATCTTGGCGCTCTGAAAAATTGGGTAGCGTTGCAGGATGAGTACGAGAGCCTCTACTGCATCGTCAACCTCCACGCGATCACGTTGCCGCAGGACCCAAAGCTCTTGCGTAAGAAAACACTCGACCTCGCCCGCATCTATCTCGCGGCAGGCGTAGACGCGGAAAAAGCTACGGTCTTCATCCAGTCAGACGTGGCTGCTCACGCTGAGCTTACGTGGATTTTGTCTTGCATTTCACGAATGGGTGAGCTGGAGCGCATGACGCAATTCAAGGACAAAGGCAAAGGAAATTCCGGTGCGGGTGTCGGTCTTTTCACCTATCCGGTCTTGATGGCATCCGACATCCTACTCTATCAAACGGACCTCGTCCCGGTCGGACAGGACCAGAAACAGCATCTCGAACTGACCCGTGATCTGGCAGAACGGTTTAACCGCGATTTTGGCGAGACTTTCAAAATTCCCGAGCCGTTCATTCCGCCGGTCGGCGCAAATATCGCGTCCCTTCAGGACCCGGGGAAAAAAATGTCCAAATCGGACGAGAACCTCAACGGTTCGATCTTTCTTCTCGATGACGCCGATGTGATCACCAAGAAGATCAAACGCGCCGTCACCGACTCCGGAACCGAGATCAATTTCGACCCCGAACGCCCGGCGATCAGGAATCTGCTCACGATCTACCAGCTCCTAACCGGCAAAACCGCCGAGGAATGCGTCGCACATTTTGAAGGCAAAGGATACGGCCAGTTCAAGGGCGAACTCGCCGAGGTAACGGTAGAATTCCTCAGGCCGTTTCAGGAACGGATAAGGAATTTTGACGATGCGGCTCTTGGTTCGATACTTAAGGCCGGTGCTGAAAAGGCAAATGACATAGCAACTGCCACACTGCGGGATGTATATCAGAAAGTGGGTTTGAGGTGATCAATGGCAACCAAAATAACAGTTTACGAAAAACCAACCTGCACCACCTGCCGAAAGCTGAACAAGCTGTTTGCCGAACACGGCATTGACTGGACCAAGGTCAACTATTTCATCGAACCGTTCGACGAACAAAAGCTGACCGCATTGCTCAAGAAAGCCGGCATGAAACCGTTCGACGTCCTTCGCCGAGCGGAACCTGATTTCAAGCTGGCTGAGATCGACAAAGATTCGAGCGACGCGGAAGTGATCGCGGCGATGGTGAGATATCCTTCCATTATCCAACGGCCGATCGTGGAGGTTGGCGACAAGGCGGTTTTGGCTAGGCCCATCGAGAAGGCTTTGGAGTTGATCGGCAAATGATAATGAGAAATTTCATAACGATCTGTGTTTTGGCCGCGGTTGTCGGGATCTTGACGTCGTGCGATGTTCGGAGCGGTACGGCTAAGGAAGAGATGGAGAAATTCAGCGGTTCGCCGACGCCGACGTTTGCTCCGCCTTCGCCTGAAATCACGCCCGATCCTGCGGATTCAATCGCGGTCGATGTTTCGATGGAGGGCAGCACGATCACGGTCCTGGGCTACAAAGAGAAAAAGTCCGCCATCTGTTCAAAATTCGACCGCGTAATGATCAACGGCGATGATAATGTCCTCAATATCAAAGGCGGCTGCAGCCAGATCGTTGCGAACGGCGATCGTAATCAGATAACTGCGGAAGCGTCTCTGGCTTTCGTTCTGAACGGCAGCGACAACTCGGTCAAATACTCAAAATACGTGAACGGCCGCCGTCCGACGATTACCGAACCGGTCGGCGGAAATACGATCGAAAAGATCCCGGCACCAACGGCCAAGAAATAAGACTGGAGGGTGAGCATCCTGCTCGCCCTTTGCTAATATTCGAACAATGAGCTATACCAACGGAAACGGCAACGGCCACGCACCTAAACCAAAGAACGTCCTTGGCACCGAACTTCAGAGTTGCTGCACCGACCCGATGACGGGATTTTACCGCGACGGGTATTGCCGCACCGGCGCTGACGACACGGGCCGTCATACGGTCTGTATCGAGGCGACAGATGAGTTTTTAGCATTCTCAAAAGCGGTAGGGAACGACCTGTCCACGCCAATGCCGCAGTACGCGTTTCCGGGCCTAAAAGCAGGCGATAAATGGTGCCTATGTATGCTCCGCTGGCGCGAAGCTCTCGAAGCCGGAATGGCACCTCGTGTGTATTTGGAAGCAACGCACGCTCAAGCGTTGACCGTCGTGAGCCTCGAGGATCTGAAGCGGCACGCGGCGTAAGTTTGGCAAAAGCCGGCGCGTAAGCAAGGGCCAAAACTCCAATTTGAGCGATTCGCCCTTGCTCACGCGCGGGCTTCTGCACCTCTGACAATGGAAGAACTCAACAAAAAAGAGATCGGCCTGTACGGCCTGACGATGATCGCGATCGGGTCGAGTATTGGTTCCGGTATCTTCCGTACACCTTCCGAGATCGCGGGTTATCTTCCGGCTGAAGGCTTAATGCTCATGGTCTGGGCTCTCGGAGGCATAATCGCTCTGTGCGGGGCACTGACCTTTGCCAAGATCTCGGGCCAATTCCCGCAGGTCGGCGGCTTTTATGTGTTTCTGAAAGAGGCTTACGGCAAGCTGCCCGCGTTCCTCTTCGGCTGGTCGATGCTGCTGGTTATCAATACCGGCTCGCTCGCGGCTCTCAGTCTCGTCTTTACGTCATATCTAAGTTCGTTCATTCCGCTGTCCGACAACGCTCAGCTGATCATCGCAGTCCTGACAATAGTTGTGCTGACCGTGATGAACGTTTTTGGCGTAAAATTTGGCAATTTATTTGCAAGTATATTTACATCCGCGAAGCTCCTCGGAATTCTGTTCGTTGTCTTTCTCGGCCTGTTTTTCGGAACGAATCAGCACGTAAGTTACCTGAACACGAGCTACGCCCCCGTAGCCAATAACCTCTCTCTGATATCGGCATTCGGCCTCGCTCTGATCGGCGTTACCTTCTCATTCGGCGGTTACCAGCACGCGACATTCGTCGCCGCGGAAGTCAAAAACGCCGCAAAGATCGTTCCGAAAGCGTTGGTGATCGGCATTCTGATCGTTTGCCTCGCGTATCTGACGATAAACGTCGCTTACCTCAGATTTCTTCCGATCGAACAGATCGCCGCGTCGAAAAGCGTCGCTTCGGATGCGATCAACACGATCTGGGGCCTCGGCGGCAAATTCGTCTCTTTCCTGATCATCGTCTCGGTCGTCGGAACGATAGGTATTTACATTTTGACGGCTCCGCGAATATATTTCGCCATGGCGGACGACAAGCTATTCTTTAAGAAATTCGCCGAGATCCACACCAAATATGGCACGCCGGTCTGGGCTATCGTGTTTCAATCCGCATGGACGATCGTCCTGCTGATTTTCTGGAAAACATTCTCAAACCTGATCACTTTTGTCGTATTCGTCGACGAAATTTTCTTCTTCCTGACGGCACTCAGCTTTTTCTTTCTGATCAAATCTCAGAACGTGCTCGGCAGCTTTCTGGCTCTGGTTTTCCTGGCGATGACGGGCTTTATCATCTTCAACACGCTTTACGAAAAACCGATGGAGGCCATTGCCGGTCTGATATTCCTCGCTTTGGGATGCATTTTCTTCCTGATATTTCGTAAGACCCAAACCGACTTAGCAGCATGAACGAATCATTCATCATCAACCAGCTAGCCGAGGACCGCGAGAATTATTTCCATGCAGTCGCTCCGCCGATCATTCAGACGAGCAATTTTGCGTACCCAACAGTCGATGAGTTCGTCCACGCGATCACGAACGAAAAGAACGAGCACATCTACACTCGCGGTAATAATCCAACCGTAAACATGCTCGCCAAGAAAATGGCGGCTCTCGAGGGTGCCGAAGATTGCCTGATGGTCGGCAGCGGTGCCGCGGCGATCACAAACGCCGTGATGTCGCAGGTAAATGCGGGTGACCAAATTATCTCGGTACGAAACCCCTACACTTGGGCCGCCCACCTAATGACAAAGATCCTGCCGCGATTTAGGGTCGAGACGACGTTTGTCGACGGTACCGACATCCAGAATTTCGAGAACGCCTGCACCGAGAACACAAAACTCATCTACCTCGAATCGCCGAATTCGTGGACCTTCGACCTTCAGGATCTCGCGGCGATCGCCAGCTTTGCAAAACAAAAAGGCATCACGACCGTCATCGACAACAGCTACTGCACCGCTCTCTGTCAACGGCCGATCGATCTGGGAATCGACCTCGTCATCTACTCCGCGACCAAATATTACAACGGCCACAGCGACGTCGTTGCCGGAGCGATCTGCGGTTCTGAGGAGAAAATAACGCAGATCTTCCACAACGAATTCATGACCTTCGGCAATATCCTCGCCCCGCAAAACGCATGGCTGATGCTCCGCAGCCTGCGAACGCTGCCGATCAGGTTAAAGCAGTCGTCCGAAAGCACTCTGAAGATCCTGGAATACCTGCGCAATTCCGAAAAAGTTGAACGGATCTGGTATCCGTTCAACGAAGACAGCCCGCAATACGAACTAGCAAAAAGGCAGATGAAAATGCCGATGGGAATGTTCGCGATCGCGTTAAAAACAAGAGATGTCGCCGCCATTAAACGTTTCTGCGAATCGCTCCAATACTTCCTCATCGCCGTCTCCTGGGGCGGCCACGAATCACTGATAATGCCAAAATGCGCATTTGTCCCAGCCGACGATCCGCAGGTCAGTATGATCAGGTTTTATATCGGGTTGGAAGAGGCGGATGTGTTGATCGACGACCTTTCACAAGCTATAGGCCAATTGTTTTAGCCGGAGCTTTTCACTAACGACGCCTGAGAAAACATTGACACGTAGAGCGACGGGTAAATAAACTTGAATTAGCGATTTTTCAGGAGATTTACATGTCAAGATCATTTTCTCGCGGACGAGGTGTTTTATTTGCAGCGGTTTTACTCATTCTGGTCGCGGGATGGGTGATCCTCTCTCCTGTTAGCGAAGCGCGCGTTAATACTAGAGCAACGACGTTTCTTTCAGTTTTCGACATCACCTCCCCCGCGATCCCGACGTTCGGTATTAGTCAGGAAAACAAGATCTCGCCTGATGTTCGTAGAGATACAGCGGAAGGTAAATCAACTCCGATCGTCATTCTGCTCGCGGAACAAGCCGATGTGAGCAAAGCATATTCGATAACTGATCAGGACGAACGCGGTTGGTTCGTTTACCGAACCCTGACCAGCGTGGCCGACCGAACTCAGGCGAGCCTTAGGAATCTCCTCGATAACGACGGGCGAAAATACCAGTCTTACTGGGCGGCGAACATGATAGTGACGACCGCCGACGCCGCCCTTGTTCAAAAAATAGCTGCACGTCCGGATGTTGCTCACATCGATTCGAACCGTCCAACAAGATGGATAGAGGATCCAAATGTAGCTAAATTTGCTACGACAACTTCGCGTCCCGAGACACCCGAAGCGATCGAATGGGGCGTGACCAACGTCAATGCTCCATCGGTCTGGACGATGGGATTCACCGGGCAGGGCATCGTCATCGGCGGGCTCGACACTGGAATTCGCTGGACACACAACGTACTCAAATCAAAATATCGCGGCTGGAACGGAACGACCGCTGACCACAATTACAACTGGCACGACTCGGTACACGCGGGCGGCGGCATCTGTGGTGCGAATACTACGGCACCATGCGACGACGACGGCCATGGTACGCATACAGTCGGAACAATCGTCGGCGATGACGGCTCGGGCAATCAGGTCGGTGTAGCTCCCGGGGCAAAATGGATCGGTTGCCGAAACATGAACGTCGGCGACGGAACGCCGGCAACATATGCGGAGTGCTTCCAATTCATGATCGCCCCGACCGACCTCGCCGGGAACAACCCAAATCCGGCGCTTCGGCCGCACGTCCTGAACAATTCATGGAGCTGCCCGGCAAGCGAAGGCTGTACAACGCGAGCGGAGCTTGAAACCATCGTCAACAATACTCAAGCCGCCGGAATTTTCGTCGCGGTTTCTGCCGGAAATTCCGGGCCGAGTTGTTCGAGTGTAAGCACGCCCGCCGCGATCTATGAAGCATCATTCTCGGTCGGAGCTTTTGATATCAATAATTCCATGGCGAGCTTCAGCAGCCGCGGCCCGAGCACCTATTACACTCCGAATTTACTGAAACCGAATATCTCGGCACCTGGTGTGAACGTCAGATCGGCAACGAATGGCGGCGATACAACATTCGCAAATCTCAGCGGAACCTCGATGGCAGGCCCGCACGTTGCCGGCGTGGTCGCTCTTTTATGGTCAGCCCGTCCGGCGCTCGTCCGTGATATTGCAGCGACAAAAGCTCTGCTCCAAAACACCGCGAATCCATCGGTAAGCGTCGCCGCCCAAACCTGCGGCGGCATTCCATCGACGCAAGTCCCGAATAACTCGTTTGGATACGGACGCATCGACGCCCTAGCCGCCGTTAACGCAGCCGGCGGCCCAACTCCAACTCCAACGCCGACTCCAACTCCAACTCCAACTCCGACGCCGACTCCAACTCCAACTCCGACTCCAACTCCGACTCCGACTCCGACTCCAACCCCGACTCCGACTCCGACTCCGACTCCGACTCCGACTCCGGCGCCGACTCCAACTCCGACGCCGACGCCTACGCCAACTCCAACTCCAACACCGACGCCAACTCCGATGCCAACTCCGACGCCGACGCCGACGCCGACTCCAACGCCGACTCCGACTGCCACTCCGACTCCAAGACCAACTCCAACGCCGACTCCAACGCCGACTCCGACTCCGACTCCGGCGCCGACTCCAACTCCGACGCCTACGCCAACTCCAACTCCAACACCGACGCCAACTCCGTTTCCGACCCCATCTTTCTCGATAAACGATGTTGAAGGGCCGGAGGGGCAAGGTATTGGCCAGACTGAGTTCAATTTCCTGATCACGCGGTCCATTCCGGTCGCTCAGTCCTGGTCGGTGGTCACTTTTTCGACAGCAAATGGTACTGCGATCGCACCCGGCGATTACTCAGCGATCGTAAATGGAACAGTAACGTTTGCTCCTGACGAAACGGTTAAACAAGTGACAGTGCTTGTAAATCCGGATACGACACCGGAAACCGATGAAACGTTCACAATAACTATTTCAAACGTTAGCTTTGGGACGATCGCCCGGGCGACAGGAACGGGCCTCATCCTAAACGATGACGCAGGACTTCCACCCCCGATGGGTATCGAGGGAGATATTGTGGACGGCAATGGCGGCCCCGCGGGCGATGGGTTGATATTAGCTAATGACGTTAGCGTGATCAGGCAGTTTATTCTTGGAACCGCGACACCAGTGACCACGCCGAATCAATTTCAGCGATCCGACGTTAATCTGCCTTGCGGAAATGGCCAGATCGATGCGGGCGATGTCACCATCATTCGTCAAATGATCTTGGGGAATATACCGAATAACACCACGACGTGCGGCCCGACCGTGTCCTCGATCGCTCCGCCGGCCGAAAAAAGCAGCAGTTCGATCTGGATGCAAAATGATGCATCGGCATTTCTGTGGTAACTATCTTCGGCAGGCGTTCCTTTATGTAACGTCCGCTTTACGCTAGAATGCTCTATTCATGGAGCAAACGGTCGAACAGTTCAGTTTTGATTTTCATAACGAAAAGGCCCAGATATTGGGCGGTTCGTCTGAGGATCTGAAGATAAAGCTCGGCGATTTTGCCGGGCCGCTCGACCTGCTTTTGTTTCTGATCAAGCAGGAACAGGCGAATATTTTTGACATCCCGATCGCCCGCATCACGCAGAAATATCTCGAATACATACGGCTGATGAAAAAGCTCGACATCGCCGTCGCCGCTGATTTCCTGGTAATGGCGGCAACCTTGATCGAGATCAAATCGAAGATGCTGCTGCCCCGCGATCCGACGCTTACCGAGGAAGAAGAGTTCGAAGATCCGCGAAAAGAGCTCGTCGACCGGCTGCTCGAATACGAAAAATTCAAATCCGCCGCCGGAATGCTTTACGAACGTTCGACCATCGAACAGGCGATCTTCACCCGCGGTCCGATCGAGTCCGACGACAACAACGCCGAGGTCAACGCCACCGTTTTTGACATCCTGACCGTTTTCCAAAAGATCGTCGCCCGCCACGTGGATGAGATCAAAATGGAGATCGAGCGCGAAGAGATATCGCTCTCGGACATGATCAAAACGTTGAGGGATCGGATTTTCAAAGACGGCGAGATCAATCTGCTCGTGTTTTTCGAGGAGATGCACTCAAAACGAGAGCTTGTGACGGCATTTGTCGCGGTGCTTGAGATCGTGCGGACGGTCGGCGTGAAATTGGTCCAGCGAAAGACCTTTGGCGATATTATCTTGAAGAAAGCGACAGAAACCGCAGAACTTGGCCCGTCGTTCGAGTAATAGCTGATGCACAAGCCCGCGCGTAAGCAAGGGCGAAACATTCAAGTTGGACGATTCGCGCTTGCTCGCGCTCGGGCTTTTGCATCTGGTAAATTGATAATCCTGCCCATCCTGTCTATCCTGTTAAATTCCGCCTATGACCGAAAAGATCGAGGAAATTTCCAAACCTGCACGCACGCCTGCCGAGCTTATGGCTCTCGTCGAGGCGTTGATTTTCGTTGCGGACGAACCCGTGACTTCGAAGCTGCTGGCCGAGGTTTTGGGCGAAGAAAAAGAAAGTATCGACGCGGCGGCCGAGGAATTGGGACGCGAATACGAAGAACGCGGCAGCGGCCTGCAGGTCAGAGCGATCGCCGGCGGCTGGCAGCTCGCGACACGGACGGAATTTCACGAGGAAGTTCGCCAATTCCTGCGCACCCGTCCTTCGGCAAAACTCTCGCTCGCCTCGCTCGAAACGCTCGCCGTCATCGCCTACAAACAGCCCGTGACAGTTCCCGAGATCCTCGAGATCCGCGGCGTCCAGTCAGCATCGGCAATAAAAACCCTCCTCGACAAACGCCTCATCATCGCCAAAGGCCGCAAAGAAGCCGTCGGCCGCCCAATGATGTACGGAACTTCGAAAGAGTTTCTGATGCAGTTCGGATTGAAAGATCTGTCGGAATTGCCGAGCATCGAGGATTTTGAGGATTTGGTGCAATAGGCATAATGTCAGCATCTGAAGCTAGCGAGCAAATTCATTTACGCCAGATTCCGGTGCGGAAGTGGATACTTGGTGGTTTAGTTATAGTGGTAAACTTACTCAATACTACTCTGCTCGTTACGAACCTTTTGCAAACCGGCGCTAATCCAGAGGATCTTAAAAGCATATTTCACTTTATAGTTCTAATGGTTCTGATCTGTGCGTCTATTTGGTTCCATGACAGTATCAAGGCTGTTATCTATCCGGACGTTAACGAAGTGATCATCAACCCTAATGCCCGATTCGTTGACCTTACGCGCTACCAAATCTATGGGAGAAGAACGGATCGATACTTCTTTCACCAAATCGAAAAAATCAAATCTCAGAAGCCTAAACGACGGTTCAAGACGAAATATTTTGCCGAGGTAATCTTGATTAACAGAACAAAGATCTATGTAGCGATACCGATCGGCGACGACAAGCTTGAGGTCACAAGGCTCATTAAGAAACTGAACAAGATCATTCGGTCACCTTCTTCCGTTGCGGGGCCTATGCAAGACTGGAATCTAGGCTAATATTAAATTAACCATGAAACTTCAAATAATAGGCGAAGGCTCCTTCGGAACTTTTCTTCACGAACTGCTCGGCCCGATCTTCGAGATCGACAAATCGGCGGACAGCGTTATTCTCGCTGTTCCTATTTCGGCCTATGACAGCCTCGCGTCCGGCCATCGCGACCGGCATTTGATCAATGTTTGCAGTGTTCAGAAGCCGAGCACCGAGGCAGTTCTGCGATACACGCCGAACGTTACGTCGATCCATCCGCTTTTCGGAGCGAGGACTCCGGCGGAGAAGCGAAATTCAATCCTTACATATGGGGTAGCGAAAGACAGTGCGTTTGCCGACGCAGAACGCGAATTTCTCGATACATTTTCGCAAGTCTCGACCATCAAACGCACCGATCCTAGCGGGGCGGCGTTCACGCCTGATTCACACGATCAACTGATGGCAAAAACGCACGTCGCCGCCGTCGTCGCGGCTCGTCAGATGAAGGTTTTCGTCGACCGTGCTAGCGACATCCCTGACGAGTACATCCCGAACAGCTTTCGCCTGATGCGCGATTTTGTAAACACGCTCGACGACATGCCGCACGGGACGATGGAAAGCATTCTCGCGAACCCGTATTTTTAGACGATTCGCTGAATCACTGCAAATGCTGTACAATCGCAGGTTCGCATGCAGGAAAGATTACAAAAATTAATAGCTCAGGCCGGTATCGCGTCGCGGCGGGCTTCTGAAGAACTTATAAAAGCGGGTGATGTGTCGGTCAATGGCGAGATCGTGACCGAGCTAGGAACCAAAGCCGACCCGGAAAAAGACCACATCAAGGTCCGCGGCAAGCTCATCAACTCCAAGCTCCAAAACCGCGAGAACGTTTACATTCTCGTCAACAAACCCAAAGGCTATCTCTCAAGCGCCGCTGACCCCGAAGGCCGCAAGCTCGTCGTCGACCTCGTCAAAGGCTACGGCCGCCTGCATCCCGTTGGCCGCCTCGATTACAACACGGACGGCCTGATCATCCTGACAAATGACGGCGAATTCACCAATCATGTCGCGAATTCGAAGACGATCCCAAAGGTTTACGAGGTTAAGGTCAAAGGTCTGCCCACGCCCGTCGCTATCAACAAACTCCGCCGCGGCGTGCTGTTAGAGGACGGTTTCAAAACCGCTCCCGCCGAGATCAAAGATCTAAAACCAACCGAAAAAAACGGATGGTACGAGGTCATCCTTTACGAAGGCCACAATCAGCAGATCCGCAAAATGTTCGACTCCGTCGGCCACTCAGTAGTAAAACTTAAACGCGTCGCCATCGGAACCGTTCGCGATCCATACTTAAAACCAGGCATGAGCCGATCTTTGACCAAGGAAGAATACGATATCCTGATGGGCAAGGTAGCTCCGAAGAAGCCCGCGTTTCGTAGATAATCACCGCATCAACGCCCGATGCTCCACCATCAAGCATAGATCTTGCACGACCTTGATCCCGGCTTCAGCAAACCGCTCCGCGACCTCGTCGTTGCGAATGCCGAGCTGGAACCACACTGATTTGGGTTTCTTCGCAAGGATCTCCATTGTGTGTTTCGAGATATCCTCCGACCGACGAAAAACGTTCAGCATATCGATATCGCCCGGCACCTGCGTCAGGTCGCGGTAAACCGTTTTGCCGAGGATCTCGGTCACATCCGGATAATAGACCGGCACCGGAATGATCTCGTAACCCGCGTCAGCCATGTATTTTGCGACATAATGAGCGGGCTGCCCGGCGTGCGACTCGGGCTTGATGCCGAGCACGGCAATAGTTTTTGTTTTCCGAAGGAGATCCGTTATCTCCCCATCGGACGTCAGAATATTGGAATTCATCGTTTAGCCCGCCTCAGCCGCTCCAACCATTGTTGATAATCCGCAGCCAGTTCGGCTACATACTGTAGTACCGTCGCCGATTCTGAAGACTCAATTTTTCGAAAATGGACACCGGTCTCTCGCACCAGATTATTGTAGGAGCTCATAACGCTAACATTTTCGTTCGTTAGCTTCTCAAGCATACCGTCAATCTTGGCAACTGTGGCCAGGATGTCGATAGAGTCCAGCTCTTCTAGCCCGCGTAAAATCGGAAGCAACCGCTCAAGAGCCATTCGTTCCCCTTCCTGCTGGAATCCGAGCAACGCAGATGGCCCCGCGTTTCCCTCGTGCGTTCCATCGGCAAAAATCACCGTACGGACCACTAAAGTCACCCCACCATACATACCATCGAGAGATTCCAGAGCTATTTCAAAATCGTGCGCGCCATTGGGCTCCAAGAGAACCCTGCCTTGTTTGCCAAGTGGAAAGGGATAAAGTAACGCATATCCAGCCTGATGAACGTAACACGAGACTGCAATAACCGGCTTTTTGGACACATTTGTGAGGTGAATCGAAATTTCTCCAAATTTTGGAATCGTTGAGTCAACCGTTGTACGGATTGCATTGGTCCAATTTTCAACGGACAGAGATCCAGCGGGGAGCAGTCCCACTTTGCGGACTCTCGCCGTAATCGGCTCATAACCGTAATCCCTCAGCTCTTTAACCTCGATAGTTTCACCAATCGCCAAGACGTGATCGCATATCTCTTGTTCGTCGGTCTCTGAAGTTTTCGGCTTCATAAGTACCTTGAAATGGATTTTTTCGCCTACTAGGATTGCACGAAAACTAACAGCTTCAGCCATGGGCTTTCCTGGTGAAGGCTGCCATCCCTGAATTCGAGTAACTCTCGGAGACCAGAACCCTGTCGGCTGATCCTTTCGAAGCGGAAATTTGATAATAGGATCTGAGTCTGCCACCTTGATTTCCATGATCAACCCGCTTACCGGTTCCGAACCTTGAGATCTTACGCCGAGGAAAGTCGCTGCCATCAGAATCAGAAAAACGATGGATCTGAACAAAACTGTGGGCATTTTACTCTCCTATAATCTGAAATTTCTGCCGTAAGGTTACGCCGATTTGGATTTCTTATCAAGCTTTTGATGCCGCCCGTTTCAAAGACGTTTCAAACCGCATCAAAAATTTGCGTCCAAATCCCCGATTATGCGAACATAATTGATTGTTATACACACATTTATGAACTTTGAATTATCCGAAGAGCAATTACAAATAAAATACAGCATCCGCGAATTTGCCGAGAGTGAGATAAAGCCGCATGTGATGGAATGGGACGAGGCTCAGCACTTTCCTGAGGAATTGCGGCCGAAGCTGGCTGAGCTTGGGCTGATGGGGATTCTTTTTCCTGAAGAATACGGCGGTGCCGGGATGGGATATGTCGAATACGCGACGATCATCGAGGAACTCGGCCGCGTCTGCGGCAGCGTTGGGTTATCGGTCGCTGCTCATAATTCGCTTTGCTCGAATCACATCTACATGTTCGCGAACGAAGCTCAGAAACAGAAATACCTCGTCCCGCTTGTCACCGGCGAGAGCTTTGGAGCTTGGGGTTTGACGGAATCTCAGGCGGGCTCGGACGCGTCGGGAACGCGAACCTATGCCGTCAAGCAGGACAGTGGCTGGAAGGTCAACGGCTCGAAGAATTTCATCACCCACGCCCTCGCCTGCAACACGCTTGTTGCCGTCGCGGTGACCGACAAAGAGAAAGGAAATCGCGGCATTTCGGCGTTCATATTTGATAAATCGATGGACGGTTTCAAGGGCGATAAGAAGGAGAACAAGGTCGGAATGCGTGCTTCTGAGACGGCGTCGGTCGTGTTTGAGGATTGCTTCGTACCCGAAGAAAACCTGCTCGGCGTCGAGGGCGAGGGGTTTCTGCAGGCGATGCAGATCCTTGACGGCGGCCGCATTTCGATCGCGGCTCTGTCGGTCGGCATCGCTCAGGGTGCGTACGAGGCGGCGGTCAAATACGCCAAGGAACGCCAGCAGTTCGGCAAACCGATCGCGGATTTTCAGGCGATCCAGTTCAAACTCGCGGATATGGCAACCCAGATCGAATGTGCACGTCTGCTGACGCTGCAAGCCGCCGCGACCAAAGACGCGAAAAAGCCGGTCACGCAAAAGTCCGCAATGGCAAAGCTTTACGCCTCAGAAACCGCCGTCCGCGTCGCCGAAGAAGGCGTCCAGATCCACGGCGGCTACGGCTACACAAAAGATTACCCAGCAGAAAAATTCTGGCGCGACTCAAAACTCTGCACCATCGGCGAAGGCACCAGCGAGATCCAGCGGATCGTGATCGCAAAAAATCTCTTGAGATCGCTTTGATTATTCAGACAGGGATGAAGAGGGTAAACAGGATTCAGAAAGTTGCAAACCCTGTCTATCTTCTTCATCTGTTTAACTGTGACACCAACTTATTCAATTATGGAATATTCAGGATGAATAGGATTTAGAACATCTCCTATCCTGTTTATCCTGTCCATCCCTGTTAAAAATAAAACGATTTTTACATGTTTCATGTTGCATTTATGACACAACCTGCTATCATGTCTATCTACATCAAATTCAATTAAGGAGATCTATAACTATGAGTTCAAGTGCAGCAGCGGGTCCGGGACGTCTGGCGACCGCTTTTTTGGCAGAGTTGGATAATGAGGCAAAAACGACACGGGCGTGTCTCGAGCGGGTGCCGCTCGACAAATATCACTGGCAGCCGCATGAAAAATCGATGTCAATGGGCCGCCTGGCCGTCCATTGTGCCGAGATGTTCGGCTGGACCAAGGAAACATTGACGCAGGACGAACTGGATTTTGCGACCGCCGATATGACGCCGTTCGAACCCAAAACTACAGAGGAACTTCTCGCATTCTTCGACAAACACATCGAAAAAGCGAAAGAGATCCTCGGCAGCACGTCCGACGAAACGATGTTCACCGACTGGACCATGCGAAACGGAGAACAGGTCTACATGACCATGCCAAAGGTCGCGGTCATGCGAACCTTCGTCCTCAACCACATCATCCACCACCGCGGCCAACTCTCGGTCTATCTGCGGCTCAACGACATCCCCGTGCCGTCGATCTACGGGCCTTCGGCGGATGAAGGTGCGATGTAAGATCAAGGCAGAGGTTAAAAAAGGGGCGGGCCGTTCAACGGGCTCGTCTTTTTATTTTTGCCGAAAAAGTGCGAAGATTTAGCTCTATTGCGAATGGAAAAATGACCGCCTGCGGCTCATTAAATTTGTCGAAAAGAAGAACGATTAATGCCGGATACAGAATTTCTTGAACGCTTATTTGCCGGTCACCCGCGAACCGTCGCCCGTGCGATCACCAAGGTCGAGGGCGGTACGGACGACGCTGCCGAATTGATGAAAGCCGTCTTTCCACACACCGGAAAGGCGACGGTCATTGGCATTACGGGCTCGCCTGGAGCGGGCAAGTCTTCGCTTGTCGATAAACTGGCTCAGCATTACAAAGACGCGGGAAACCGCGTTGGTATCATCTGCGTCGATCCGTCGAGTCCGTTTTCGGGCGGTGCGATCCTCGGCGACCGTATTCGGATGGCTACGTTGGGCATGCAGGAAGGCGTTTTTATTCGGTCGATGGCAACACGTGGGAATCTTGGCGGACTTTCACGTGCAACGGTCGATGCCGTGGCAATTCTAGATGCAGCGGGTTTTGATAAGGTCATTGTCGAAACCGTCGGCGTCGGCCAGGACGAGGTCGAAATCGTGAAAACGGCTGACGTTTCAGTTGTCGTGCTCGTGCCCGGAATGGGCGATGACATCCAGGCGATCAAGGCAGGGATAATGGAGATCGGCGACGTTTTCGTTATCAACAAAGCCGACCGCGAAGGCGTCCTCCGCACCCAAAAAGAACTCGATGCCCTCCTTTCCCTCGCCCATCGCCCGGATATGTGGATGCCGCCGATCATAAAGACCGTCGCGACCGAAAACAAAGGCCTCGAAGATCTGAGTGCTGCGATCCAGATTTATTTCGAGTTCCAATCCACGAACGAACACGCCGCCGAACGCCGCACCGCTATCGCCAAATGGCGACTGAACGAACTCGTCCGCGAACGTCTGCTGTTCGACTTAATGTCTCAAACAGGCGCCCGCGAGATGATCGATGACCTCGCTAAACAGGTCGCCTCGAAAGAGACCGATCCGTATTCGGCCGTGAACAAGATCCTTGACAAATCCAAATAATTGTGCCACACTTGCAACGTTTTTGCGTTGCCGCAATTTGGTATTTGACATGTGAAATTATTTTTCTAAAAACTTGCGGCAATACTGTTTAGTGCGGCCGTAAGTATCATTCTTATCAATATTTACCTGTCCACAGATGTTTGTGGACAAGCCGCGGACAGCTCGCGGACAGCTCGCGGACATGTAGTGGACAACAAAAAGAAGTTATAGGTGTAAATAAATGAAAATCAATCACTTAGGCATCGCAACAAAAGGAATCGACGAAGCTCTCAGGTTTTGGAGCGACGCTCTCGGACTCGAAAACGTGCACACGGAGATCGTCGAGGATCAAAAGGTGAGGGTTGCGATGCTGCCGATCGGCGAGAGCCGCATCGAGTTGCTTGAACCGACATCCGAGGATTCGCCGATCAGCAAGTTTTTGGAGAAACGGGGCGGCGGCATTCACCACATCGCGGTCGAGGTCGATGACATCGAAGTTTCTCTGGCGAAACTGAGATCGGAGGGCATGCGGCTGATCGACGAAACTCCTCGGATCGGAGCAGAGGGCTGCCTCGTGGCATTCGTTCACCCTTCGTCGGCAAATGGAGTTCTGCTAGAACTGGTTCAAACGATCGAATAATACCTTGTTAATTAGTGAATATCGCGTTTAGTTTGTTATCATAGCCGTTTGCTATTTAGAGATTTCGTGTAAGTGAGGACTTGGGCATTGAGCAATTTAACTAAAGGAATTATTTTGATCGTCGCAATTTTGGCGGTCGGTGCGGGGCTAGTCGTTTGGAAGAACAAGGTTGGCGGCCATGTGTCGGCCGGATCTTTTAATTCGATCACCAAAGCTGAGATCGAGATGCTGCTCGCTGACGTAGCGAAAAGTAATCCGGCGATCCTTAAGCGTCTGAACGAAGATCCCGAGATGAAGAAAACTCAGCTCGAGAATCTCAAGCAATTGCTCGCTTTCGCCAGTCAGGCAAAGAAAGAAGGCCTTGCCGAGGACGCAAACAGCAAACAGGAGCTCGACAACATCAGATCTGAGATCCTTGCGGTGAATTACGACCGTGAGGTCAACAAGGACAAAGGCCCGATGCCCGCATTCGGATTTATCTCCGAAGATCAGGTCAAGGCATATTGGGACGATCAGGCTCCCGTTGCCGGCCGCACGCACGAACAGGAATTTAACGATTTTCTCAATGCAAAGATCGAGGTTCTGAAAAAGGGCAATCCTGAAATGAACCGCGAGATCACCGAGGAAGAAAAGACCCAGGCTCGTGATGTATTCGCTAAAATGCGTATCTACAAGGCCGAGTATGAAAAGAAAGCTGAAGCGGGTGAACTTCCGAAGGAATTCGTCGATAAGGCAAATCTTCAGGTTAAATTACAGCAGGCTCAATTCCTGGCTCGTCTCTACTCCGAAAAGATCGCTGACCAGATGAAGGTCACTGATGAAGAAATAGCGAAATACATTACCGATCATCCAGAGATCGACCCTGTCCAAAAACGAGCTAAGGCTCAGGGCCTTTTGGATCGGGCAAAAGCGGGCGAAGACTTTGCCTCTCTTGCAAATGAATTTACCGAAGATCCAGGCAATAAAGGCCCCGACGGCAAAGGCCAGGGCGGAATTTACAAAGACACGCCGAAAGGTCGCATGGTCGCTCCTTTTGAAGCCGCCGCTTTAGCACTCGAGGCAGGACAGGTTTCCCCGGAACTCGTCGAGACCGATTTCGGATTTCACATCATCAAGCTGGAGCGTAAGCTCGGAAAATCCGGCGATTCGAAAGAAGAAACCTACGACGTACGTCACATCCTGATCTCGACCGCAGTGAAAGACCCGACAAATCCAATGGGACGTGACACTCCGGTCAAGGAATTCGCGAAAGCGAAGCTTGAGGAAGAAAAAGAAAAGAAATTGCTCGAAGAGATCGTAGCGTCGAACAACATTCAGGTGCCGGCCGATTTTGACGTTCCGCAACCGACGGCTGAACAGCTTCAGCAAATGCAGCAGCAGCGTCAGCAGCAAATGCAAATGCCGCCAGGAGCAGACGGACCGGAAGGCGGCCCGGCAGGCGGACCTCCGAAACCAGGCAAACCGGAACCGAAAAAACCGGAGCCAAAGCCGGAGCCGAAGAACAAATAATGCAGAATAAGAGGGGCGATTTTAACGATCGTCCTTCTTAATTTGAGAGAACTGTAAACTGGAAACATAAATGGAAAACGTAAACATTGGAATTATCGGCGGCAGCGGACTGTACCAGATGCCGGAGCTTGAGAATGTACGTGAGATCGAGATGGACACGCCGTTTGGTAAACCGTCTGACGCGTTCATAGTAGGCGAATTGGACGGCGTGACCGTCGCGTTCCTTCCGCGTCATGCTCGCGGTCACAAATTTACGCCCAGCGAACTGCCGTATCGAGCGAACATCTACGCGATGAAGATGCTCGGGGTTGATTACATCCTTTCCGTTTCGGCAGTCGGCAGCCTGCAGGAACAGTACGCTCCGACTGACTTTGTGATCCCCGACCAGTTTTTTGATCGCACGCGGGCACGTGCTCACGAATCGACTTTCTTTGGCGAAGGCATCGTTGGCCACGTCACGTTCGCTCATCCGGTTTGTAACGAGCTTGGCGATATTCTCGAAGCCTCGTGCAACAGCGTTGGCGTCAAAACGCACCGCGGCGGAACATACATCTGTATGGAAGGCCCCGCGTTCTCGACCAAGGCCGAATCCAACGTCTATCGCCAGTGGGGAATGGACGTCATAGGAATGACCAACCTGCAGGAGGCGAAGCTCGCCCGCGAAGCTGAGATCGCTTACGCCACCATGGCTCTCGTCACCGATTACGACTGCTGGTATGACGGTCACGACGACGTTACGGTCGACATGGTCATCGCATACTTAAACAAGAATGTGCGAAACGCCCAGCTAGTACTCAAAGATGCCGTGAAACGTGTCGCCACTAAAACGACCCCGAATCAGTACGAAGGAGCAACTAAGAACGCCATCTTCACCGCCCCGGAACACTGGCCGGCTGAAACAGCGAAAAAGCTCGAGGCGATCATTGGTAAATACGGAAAATAAGTGGTGTTGCCGCCGCGGAGGGAAACTATTAGGCCGCTGCGAACATCTGTATTTAGTTATGAAAGAAAAGTTTTTAGCACTTATTTTCACTTTTACCGCCCTTGCGGCTTTTACTGTCTCGGCCTCTGCACAACGTAATGTAACGCCCGCGATCGACCGTGATCCGCTACTCGAGGCTGACGCCAAACACAATCTGGACGTCGCCCGTCAGGCCTTCACACCGCTCAAGAAAGCATACAAACAGGTTCTGCTGCGGTTTGAGGAAACTTACGCTGCTTATCCCGAGTTCTCACAGATAGACGAATTCCTCTACATCGCCGGCATGAGCAGTTACTATCTGTCGCAGAACAAAGGTAAACAAAAGATCGATCCAAAGTCGGAGAAAGAAAAAGAGAAATTTGCCTCGGAAAAACTTATCGCCGACGCCAGAGCCTATCTCGGAACGGTTGTCGAAAAATATCCGCAGAGCAAATTTGCTGAGGATGCTAAAAAGACGCTGGCATCGCTCCCCGAAGCAAAATGAACCTTAACCAGGTCACCATATATTCTAAGTTCCCTGTCGAGACGGTCGAGTTTTTTGAAAAGCTCGGCCTTCGTCGCATTGTGGATTCACTCCCTCGATATGCCCGGCTCGAATGCCCGGATGGTGAATCGACTCTTTCAGTTCACATCGGTGAGAATATCTCATCGAATAATGGAATAACGCTCTATTTCGAATGTGAGGAGCTCGATGAGAAGGTCGCGGAATTACGGGCTCTCGGGCTCAGTTTTGACGAAGAACCGACCGATCGCGAGTGGTTTGGGCGCGAGGCATATCTCAGCGATCCGAATAACAACAAGATCTGCCTGTTTTATGCTGGGGAAAATCGCAAAAATCCGCCATGGCGTGTAAAATAAAAGTTTTCGTATTTCAAACTCGGAGATTCTTTTAACAAATGTCTTTAACAGTAGTAGGTTCGGTTGCATTCGATGCCCTGGAAACACCCTTTGGTAAACGGGATAAGATCCTGGGTGGTGCAGCAACGCATTTTGGTTTGTCGGCGAGCTTTTTTACTGAAGTGAAAGCAGTTGGCGTCGTCGGTGGTGATTTTGGAGACGAGGAATGGGCGGTCTTTGATCGGCATCATATCAACACGGACGACATAGAGATCGTACCCGATGGGAAAACGTTCTTCTGGAGCGGTCGATACGATTACGACATGAACACGGCTCACACGCTCGATACGCAGCTGAACGTCTTCGAGACCTTCGAACCGAAGCTTTCTGAACACTCTAAGAACTCGAAATTACTATTCTTAGCGAACATTTTGCCTATGCTGCAGAAGAGCGTTCGTGAGCAATGCCCGAACGCTGAATTTGTTGCAATGGACACTATGAACTTCTGGATAACCAGCATGAAAGATGCCCTCATAGAGACCATCAAGGTAGTTGATTGCATCATCATCAATGATGCTGAAGCTCGTCAGTTGACCGATGAACCGAACATTCACAAGGCAGCTAAGGCCATTATGGATCTCGGGCTGAAGGCGGTTGTGATCAAGCGCGGTGAATACGGCGCAACCCTTTTCACTAAGGACAATTACTTTGCCGCTCCCGCATATCCGCTCGAAAGTGTTTTCGACCCTACTGGAGCTGGTGACACTTTTGCGGGCGGGTTTATGGGCTATCTCGCGGCTCACAAAGAGATCACTGAAGAAACACTGCGGCGGGCGATGATCTATGGTTCGGTAATGGCGTCGTTCAATGTTGAAAAATTCGGCACCGAACGCGTTGATGCTCTCGATTATCCGGAGATCAATCAGCGTTTTAAGGCGTTCAAGCAGATGACGCATTTTGACGATATCCCGTTTGAAAAAGCCTAGTCGGCAGCATAAAGGCCGGTCGGCACATGGACAAGAAACCTGAAAATTCGCTTCGACGGTTCGATCGGGAGCAGACCAACTATCCGCTGATAATTTTGACCGTGCTATTGTTTACGGTCTTGATTGCCGGCATCGTATTGTCGGTGCGTGCTGCGAATATGCCCCTGCTCGCGGTGTTCCTTGGAGCAATAGCTCTCCTGGGGCTGGTGGTGATTCTCGATGTCGCGAACAGACGTAGGATCGCGGCTGTTGACGACCGGAAATTCATTCGCTGGGATGCGGCAATGCCTGAGATCCAGCGGCAGAATGTGAACGTCGAGGTTCGCGAGTTATCACGACTTTTAGGAGTCGGTGACGACAACTTGGCAGACCTTCTTTCGGCATACATCGTCGCCGAAGATCTCGCACTGCGGCAGATACAACAGGAAGAGAATCTACCTTTAATGCGTCACGTTAGCATCGGCGGAACTCCTTTTGATGCAATACTTGTAGAACATGACTTAATAACCTGCATTGAGGTTTCTTTCCTCGTAGTTCCGGATGTAAGGCAGGAAAAAATCGAGTCGATGCTCAAAAAGATCACCCAAGCCAAGAAGAATCTTGCAGAGCTTAAAAGCCGCTTACGGCTTCGCCTGATGGTCGTTCTGGTGACCCAACTGACTTCCGACGAAGAAGAACGGCTTCGCGGAATGCTGATCACCAGACGCTTCACGGACACGCCCGTCGACATCGACATCAGGCTTCTCGATTTTGAGATGTTGCAGAAGGTGTATGTTTCAGAGTGATCTCTGATCCTTGAACTTGGATCTTTGCTGACGCAATGGTCAAAGTTCTAAGATCAAAGGTCGAAGATCAAAAATCATGCTAAAAAACAAAATAGGAATGATATTCGGCGTGGCGAACAAGCGTTCGATCGCGTGGGCGTGTGCTTCGGCTTGCAGCGAGCACGGTGCGAAAATGGCGTTCACTTATCAGGGTGAACGGCTGAAAGAAAATGTTGAAAAGCTAGCGGGCGAGCTTCCCGATTCGCTGGTTGTGCCGTGTGATGTGACCAATCAGGCAGATGTCGATGCGGCATTTGAGGCCGTCGCTAAGAAGTTCGGAAAGCTTGATTTTGTTATCCACTCTATCGCGTTCGCACCCAAAGAAGCACTTGAAGGAGAGTTTGTAACTACGACAAGGGAAGCGTTTAGGACCGCACTCGAGATCAGCGCGTTCTCGCTGACACAGGTTGCCCTCGCGGCCTCACCGCTTATGGCCGAAGGCGGCAGTATCGTAACGATGAGCTACTACGGAGCCGAGAAAGTTGTGCCCAGTTATAACGTCATGGGCGTTGCGAAGGCGGCACTCGAATCGTCTGTTCGATATCTTGCCGCCGATCTTGGTAAGTACAACATTCGCGTCAACGCGATCAGTGCCGGCCCAATCAACACTCTCTCGGCACGCGGAGTAAAGAACATGGGCTCGCTTCTCGGCTATGTCGGCGAAAAAGCACCGCTCAAACGTAACGTCACTGTCCAGGAAGTTGGCAATACCGCACTATTCCTAGTCAGCGACCTCTCAACGGGAATTACAGGCGAAACCATCTACGTCGACTGTGGTTACAACATCATGGGAATCTAATGTCATCGATCAAATCCACAAAACCCAAAATAGAGGCCCCCGCCAAGAATGCGGAGGTGCCCAAGACTATTGCCGAAGCAAAAGAGCTCGAGACGGCTCAGGGATATTGGCACCTGACGGACGATGAGGTCCTGCTGCGTTCGCCCGAGCCTGAGGACCTTTATCGCACGTCTGATTCGTGGCGTGTTTTTCGTATCCTGGGTGAATTTGTCAACGGGTTTGACGAACTTGCGACGATCACGCGGGGTGTTTCGATCTTCGGTTCAGCGAGAACGCCTGAAGACGATCCGATGTACAAAGCCGCCCACGAGACCGGTCTTTTGCTCGGTGCGGCGGGATTCGAGATCATCACCGGCGGCGGCCCCGGAATAATGGAAGCCGCAAATCGAGGTGCTCACACCGCCGGAGCGAAATCCGTCGGGTGCAACATCGAGCTTCCCTTCGAACAGATACCAAATCCATATCTGACCAAGTCCCTGACGTTCAAATACTTCATGGTCCGCAAGACCATGTTCATCAAATACAGCAACGCTTACGTCATTTTCCCGGGCGGTTTTGGCACGATGGACGAGCTTTTTGAGGCACTCACGCTCATCCAGACAAAGAAGATCCGCAACTTCCCCGTCGTGCTTTTCGGCTCCCAATACTGGCGGGGCCTTCTGCAGTGGGTCACTTCAGTGATGCTTCACGAAAAGTACATCAATCCTGAAGACCTCGGCCTCATCCACCTGACAGATTCACCCAAGGATGCAGTCGATTTCATTATCCGGACTTGCTACGAGGGAATGGACAATAGCGAAAAGTAAAAGGTCAGGGACTAAGAACTGTTATACGATCGCGATCTATATGCTGCGTGTATCACATTAACGTTTAGCTGATAACTCGTTGCATCCATTTGAGATACGATGCTGAGATCTTTGCGGGCTCGACAGCAACTATCTCCGGCACGTCGTAACTGTGGTGATCGATAATAAAGCGTTCGAGCTCGTTAAATTTTTCCGGGAGAGTCTTGATCAGCAGCAAAACCTCAGCCTCTTTCTGCACTTTTCCTTCCCAAATATAGATCGACGTCATCGGCGGCAGTATCTGAACGCAGGCAGCGAGTCGTGCGTTCACTATTGCCTCAGCCAGAGCCTCGGCCTGCGAGCTATTTGGGACGGTGGTGAAAACGATCATAATGCAATTATAGCGGAAATTTTTTTGGTAAATTAAGAGCCCCGTCAACGTCTTCCCTTGAACGTCGGGTCGAGCTGTATGGCGGTTTGGAAGTGTTTTTCGGCGAGGTCTTTCATGCCGAGGTTGTTGAGCCGCAGGCCGAGCATCCAGTGGAAGTATGGATCATTCGGGGTTGAGCGGTCGGCTTGGGTCTCGTATTGGGAGGCGGCATCGGTGCGGCCGAGCGAAGCGTTAGCGGCGGCAAGGAAGTTGTTTACGACCGGCAAGCCCGGATTGCCGCGCACGGCATCTGCCCAGACGGCGATCGCTTCGGTTTTGCGACCGAGCATCCATAGGGATTCGCCTTTTTCTTCGCGGGCGAGCAGGACGTTTGAGGCCGACATTGCCTGATCGAGAGTTCGCAACGCTTCTTCGTAGCGGCCAAGACGGTTGAGGATCGTTCCTTGATAGTAAAGGCTGATCGCTTTCGCCTGGCCGTCCTGCAGACGCGCGGCTTTAGCTAGCAGGTCGAGCGAGCCGTCGATATTGCCGCCAAGGTATTCGAGCCATGCGAGTTTTGGGATCGCCTCGACGTTGGTAAACAACCCGCGAGCGCGAGCGGTGTCGAAATGACGCCGGCCCTCGGCGATGCTCGCTTTATCCGCCGGGTTCAGCCATTGGGATGGATCGCGTTGTGCTAAAGCGAGTTCGTCCGGTATCTGCAGGCTCTGGAATGCAAGAGCTCCGGCTCGTTCGTGATAGCGAATGTAGCCGCTGTGAGCGACAAGGCCGAGCCACGAAAGTGCGTACACAAGGAAAACAAAACCGAAAGCCTTTACCTTGCCGCCAGACTTTAAAGTAAAACGGTAAAACGAGAGATCTTTTGCAACGATCAACCGCCAGGCGCGCATTGCGAGAAAGGTCGTCACACCGGCAATGCCGAGAGCCATCAGCATCGGTACAAGCTGATAAACGTCCCAAACCGCGAGCATGCTAAGGGCAAAGATCAGTGCGGCGGCGATCTCCTCAGGCCATGAGAGCGAATAATTCTTCTTTGCCGCCTTGCCGATGGCCGCTGCCGGCTTGCCGAAGCCAAAATAGAGAGCGTCGTTCGGGCAGACGGAAACGCAGTCCATACATTTCATGCAGCCCTGATCGACGACCATTCCAAATTTCTTGACCTCAGCATGGACCAGCACATTCGATGTGCAAGTCGCCGTGCAATGCCCGCATTGATTACAGGCATCGGTGACGCGGATCTTGCCGGGGGCGATCTTGTCAGCAAGGCTGAAAAATCCACCGTACGGACAGCCGTAGGTGCAAAAACCTTTGGAGCCGAGAAAGTAGACGGTCATAAAACCGCAGATAAAAAGAAATGGAACGGCGACCCAGAACGGCGGAAACGTTGCCCAGAATTCGGTAGTGATCAGATGATTGGTAAATCCCGGGATCAAGGGCGTATCCGGTGTGCGTACGATGGCTCTCAGCACCGTCGGCCAGACGAACATATAAAGAGCCGCGATCAACGGTACAAAAACGAGCAGGCGAGACCTGAAGGGCCGTGGCGTGAGTCCTACTTTCTTTAGAAGCCATGCACAAAGATCCTGTAGGGCAAGAATGTGACAGCCCCAGCCGCAGACGAAGCGTCCAAAGATCAGCGTTGCTAAGATCGCTAAAACAAAGAAGATAAAGCCCGCGTTGATCGCGCCATTCTGGAGCGTGTACATCGATTCCGATGGCTCGATCGGCGATACCGTCTTGCCCATTATCCACCATTGGACAAAATGAGCGACCATCAGGAGGTTCAACGCTATGAGAGCGGCGGCACGCCAACGAGCTGTTCGCGAGACACGAACCTCCGCTTTTTCAGACGGAGAATTGCCAAGAACCGGCAGCTCGATAGACCTTTTTTTAACAGCATTTTGGCCGTCGCACCCAGTTTTCATATCCCGCCTTTTCGATCAACTGCAAAATTTGTTTGGTCTTATTGTAATATGACTTGATTATGTAGTCGAAAAGGGTGTAAAAGTATTGTTTATGCTCTCTAGAATCTCTGCAGTCAGAAGTTCATCAGTTCGCCACCAACAAGGGGTCTAAACTTAAATTATGCTAAAGGTATTTGTCGTCTCGTTGCTCTCATTATTCACATTTTTCGGCAGCGGGTCGGACGGTTTGTTTTCGGGTATAGTTTCCGGCGGGCAAAAAGCTCAGACCGGCACGCTCGAAAAAATGATCGTCTCGACCGGCAGCGTTTCGATGGATCTCGATCTGAACCGGCTCAGCGGCGGCGCCGAATCAAAGCGTACGACGCTGAATTTTGACGCGTCGGGCGATTCGTTCTTCACGATCATGGTTTTCAATGGCGAGCTTCGCGGGCCGATGCCCAGTTCGATGGAGATCGTTCCGCGAACATCGATGGAGCTGCCTGCTAAGCTGGCCGCGTCATACGGCGACCTCGTTGTTGAAACGCTCCCGTGGGGCGGACAATACGACCTCGTGGTGCGTGACGGTAAAACGGGCTTTATCTTCTTTAACGTCGATGGCTATCAGTTGGGTTACGACCCGTCTGAGAAACACTTTTCGGCAACGACTGGGCGGCTTTTGATCTCGCCTGAATTTGCGGCCGAACTCGGGCGTCCGTCCGATGTCGGAGCAATTGTTGGTGAAATAGCCGTCAGCACGACCATGAAGGCGATCGAGATCACAAATATTGTCGAGGGCGAAACCCAGTCGGCAGTTCTTCCTGCCGGAGCCGGAATGGGGCCAAATGCCGGCACCACTCCGGGCCCGGATGTCATCGTCGGTGATGTCAACGGACTGGCTCAGTTCGGCAGTGCGACGGGAACACAGGTCGGTCTTGCACTCGGAACCGATTCCTGCAACGCGGGCGTCGTTAACCTGAACTGGAACGCTCTGCCGAGCAACGATCACCCGGTGATCCCGCAGAACATTTACAGAATGAGCGGCGGTGCCACTAACGACCAGACATTTGAACACATCGGCCAGTCGAGCGTGAAGCACGGCTTCACAGCACTGACACAGAACATATGCGGTTTCGGATGTAATGGAACAGGCGGATCACAGCTCGGTTCGGGTTGCTCCGACCCCTATGTTGCGAGCCTGAATGCCGGACCGAGCCTCGGCTCGCGAGCCTGGATTAATCCTTTCACAGGTTTCTTCCCGGCATCTAGTTCCGTAAATACGCATACCGGTCACGTAGGCGATTCTAACGCCGGACACCGCATGAGGACCGAGATCAGCGACCTGAGCACGACCTTGAATCCTGGTGCGACATATTATGCCGAAGGCCAGTACGTAACACCGCACGAATATCAGTGGTGCCAGGCCAACCCGGGCCAGTGCAACATGAACAATAACGTTTCTTACCGCCGGTACAACGTGATCGGAACGGGCAGCCCGTTCACATTCTCACCGGTCGGTTCGACTGTGAGACAGAAGGCCGCGATCAATGCATGGACGGGTGCGACGTTTGAATCGATCGAACCGGATCCGACGCAGGATGGCATCGGGATCGTCGGTTATAAGGTCACGAATCCATCACCTGGTGTGTGGCATTACGAATATGCGGTCTATAACCAGAACCTGGATCGAGGCATTCAATCATTCAGCATTCCTGTTGGAGCTGGCGTAACCATTAGCAATGTTGGATTCCACGCTCCGCCGCAGCATCCGGGGACGACCTTTGACGGCACTGCGAACAACGCGGGATACAGTAATTCAGCCTGGGCCCAATCACAGGCGGGCGGCAGCCTTACCTGGAGCTCTGAAACGCTTGCTCAAAACGCCAATGCTAACGCTATTCGCTGGGGAACACTCTATAACTTCAGATTCGATGCAAACGTCGCCCCTCAGGCGGGTGGTGCCACGGTCGGATTCTACAAGACTGGCAGCCCGCTAACCGTTAGAGTGTCAGTTCCCGGGGCAGGTGTAACGCCAACGCCAACACCGACGCCGGCTCCAACAGCAACCCCAACACCGGCACCGACAGCAACGCCAACCCCGACGCCGACACCGGTCCCGGTCGTTTCGACGTTGGAAGGCGATGTGGTTGACGCTAACGGCGGAGCTAACGGTGATGGCATGGTACTGGCAAATGATGTTAACATTCTTCGCCAGTTTGCACTCGGGAACATGAATCCCGAAACTCAAAGCCAGAGGGATCGGGCCGATGTTAATGGAACCTGCGGTGACGGTGCGATCAACTCAGCGGACGTGACGTTAGTTCGGCTGTACAATCTTGGATCGATCACGCCGACTAACTGCAACCCAGCCAGAGGATTCTTTGGACTGTTTTTTGGCGAGTAGGCGAAAGCGAAAAAGACAAAAAGGGAGAGGACCTGGATCCTCTCCCTTTTTTCTTTCTACTTGTATTCAATATTACTTCTTCGCGATCAAGCCATTGTATTCGTCCGAATCTGCCCATTCGAGGATCTCGGCAACACGCCAGATCGGAAACGGATGCGATAAGCCGGCATTCATCGTGTCAGCCCAAAAACGGTCGAGAGCCTTTTCGTCGTAATTCTTCTTGAATTCACGGCCTTGCTCGAGAAACAAGTCGTAATCGATCTTCGACGCAAACGTACCGCCGGCGAGCTTCATCATCGTTCGTCCGATCACGTGAGGATCCTGGACGACGAGCAAGGCCGCTCGGTCACAGCTCAACTCGGCACGGCGTGCCCACGAGAGCAGGGCGCTGGAGATGCCCATCGAAACGATCAGTTTGAGGATCTCAGAGCCAGGCACCAGTCTCGCGACCGAAATGTTTGCGAGAACCTCCATCAAACGAGCCGCCGTCAGATAGAGAACGTGTTCGGCATGCATGTGGCCGACCTCATGAGCGATGACCGCGAGCGTTTCCTCGTCGTTAAGGCGTTCGATCAGGGCCGAGTGGAGGACGATGATCGGCTTTTCGACGCCGCCGGTGAAGGCGTTGACCATCGGGTTCTGCTGAACGAACATATCCGGCATCGCGACGCCTAGTGTCGTACACGCGATCTGGAGTTTTGCGTAAAGGTCGGGGCACTGCGTCGGAGTGACCTTGATCGCACTCGCCATGAACGAGACGCGGATCGCCGATTCGCCGGTCCATGCGAGCAGCTTCTTGAGGACCGAATCAACTCCCGGGATCGCTTTCAATGCGGCGAGAGCTTTTTTGTCGAGCGGGTGAACGTAATCGTTCTTATGCAGATCGGAAAATTTCTTGTGCGGGCCGTTCGAGAGCGGCAGCTTACATTTGCCGCAATTGGCGGCGTTGTTTTGATAATCTTCTTTTACATTATTCTTCTGGCCGCAATAACGACAGCGTACCGAGTGAATTTTGGCCAGATCTGAGCTTTCTGATTCAGGATTCTTTTTTGGCATATTTGAATTTTAGACCACAGTTTTTCTTTTCAACAAATCATTATCTCATTGAGATAAACGAAACGCGGCCGGGAAAGTTTTATTTTATCTCACGGCTCTCTCTGCCACGACCACCAGGTGTAATGATATTCACGCTCTTCGACCCGAAACCTCGCACCGCATAGCGAGCAAACACAATCGTAATGATCGACCCAATTACCTTCTGCTAGAACGGTCGCGATTATCTTGATATTCCCGTCCTTTTCCTCGCCCGTCGGATCGAACATGTCGTCAAGAGGGTAAAGTGAGCAGAAACAATCTTCGGAACTTCCGGCAAGTTCGAGCTTTCTTATTGCGAAATCTAGATGGCTCGAGTTCGGCCTCAGCATTCCACCCAGCTTTACACCTTTCGTTAACTTCTTTATTCGATCCAGATCCTGGACCAGATGCGCCAGTTCGGATCGATCGCGTAGCTTCCTCACCGCACACGAAGCTTCCCGGATGCGTTTAGGATCCCTGGACGTCAGATCTTCAAGCAAACCCATACATTTACGAGCGGACAAGACGGACAACCGCCTCGATGTGGTGAGTTTGAGGAAAAAGGTCGATCGCGGTCATTTTTTCGATACGATAGCCGCCGTCGAGCATCATTCGCAGATCGCGGGCAAGAATCGATGGCTCGCAGGAAACGTATGATATCTCTCTCGGCTTGAGCTTGACGATCAGCGGTATCGTCTGTTTTTCGGTTCCGCTTCGCGGCGGATCGATCAGGACGAGATCGATGTCGCGGCCCTGATTTCCGTTCAAGTACCTGCCGACAGCCGACTGGACCATCTCGATGTTCGTCAAGCGGGGGTGCTTTATGTTCTTTTTCGCAAAGCCGACCGAAATTGGATGTTCCTCGACCGCCACGACCTTTTCAAAATGCCTCGCAAGCGGCAAAGCAAACAACCCGACGCCGCTGTAAAGATCAAAGGCCGTCTTGCCCGACGCACCGCCGATCGCGGCTTCGATAAGGTCGCCGACCAGGAATTTGTTCGCCTGGAAAAACGCCTGGGCAGAAAAAATGTACGTGTCGTCCTTCGTCGCGAACGTCAGTTCGGCGGTCGGCTCGATCATGTCCGGAGAAAAAAGCGATACGCGGCCTTCTTCGCCCGTCGCAGCCTCAACCTGAGCTTCGTCAGCCCACAGGCCTTCCCAGTCCATGCTCTCGCGGGTGTATTCGAGAGATGACTGCAAGCCCGGCGTTAAGATGGGGCAATGCGTCACGTCGATAACGTCGTGCGAATCGCGTCGAAAATAGCCTAATTTTCGTGACCGGCGGTCAATGTGCCAGCGGGCCCGCGAGCGATAACCAAATTCGTTTGGGCTGCCGATGATCGGAATTTCGCCTTCGTGTTCGATCTTCCCAATTCTATGCAGGCAATCGCGAAGGATGCCGACCTTCGCGGCAAGCTGCTGCTCGTAGCTCATCTGCTGAAAGTCGCAGCCGCCGCATTTACCGAAATATTCGCAGGGCGGCTCGACGCGTTTAGGCCCAGGCTCCTTAACCTCAACAGCGACGGCAAACGCCATCCGCTTTTTCACCTCAACGATCCGCACACGCACCAGATCGCCAGGCGCCGTCAGCGGCGTCAGTACCGTCAGATCTTCGGCAAATCCAAGCCCAAAGCCGCGCGGAACGATCTTCTCGACGCGAACCTCAATAATGTCACCGGTTGTATAGTGTTTACTCAAAAAAATTACCGCCCGAACACCAGAGGTTCAGGAAAATACTATCCTTGCTTAAGAAACTGGACTTTTTCAATTAAACACAAAAATCGCTGGATAAGCTATTCGAGATCAGTCTTGTCGGGGTCAGAACCGCCTGCGTAAGCGGGCGGAAGGAAGATTAGTACTTAGGCACTTCGGTTTATTAGACTCGCTCTGGGTTCCGCTTTAATTATTTCAATGGCCAGGCCGTTCCGCCCGCTTACGCAGGCGGTTCTGACCCGGACTTCTATTTCAGGGCGAAGTTACCCTTTTCCAGAATTCGCCGCAGTGTCTGCAGATCGTCGTCACTGGTATAGGAGAGCGTGAACATGATCGCGTAACCGCTTTTTACGGTCGCGTACATTCGCTTCTTTCCGGCGGTCGATGACGTGTCGAGGTATGCGAACTGTCTCGCTCCGAGCCTTTCAGCCTTAGTCGCGGAATAGACAAAGTCAGGCGGCAGTTTTGCCGTTGCGTAGGCCGCAGTGATCGCGTCAAAATAGTCCACCGCGTCACGTATCTGGGGATTTGGTTTGAGATCCTCTGAGGTAACACGAAGGATCGCACCGCCGCTCGTCGCTTCAGAGCGAAAAGCCGTCATCAGAACCTGGATCGATCGGCTCGCCTTCGATGTTGCCAGATCAACGCCGATGTCGTGGCCGCTATCCTTCAAAACCCTTTCAAAATCAGCTCCGCCGATGAACCAATTTTGCGGAACGGTGATCTCAAAGCCAAATTTCTTGTTGCTGTAGGTCCGCTCCTCGACCTTCCCGCCCGTTGCCTCAACGCCCGTTTCCTTGACCGGAACTCCGGCGGGAAACTTTGTAACCTTCGGCTTAGTCTGCGAAAAGCCGTTAATAACCAGAAAAACACTTACTCCAACCACTAAAAAAACCTTTCTCATTCTTTCCTACTTCCTGTTCCGCTGCCCCGGCGACCTACAAATAAAATAATCCGAGACGCGGTACGCCCGCCTCTTCGCGAAGGCGTTTCGTGAGCATCAGGTCAAACGTATTTTTATAAGCTTCAGGATTCATATCTGCCTTGTAACCTCGCAGATGCCCGGCGACTTCTTTCTCTAGTACTTTTAGATGCACCGGATCCCAATTTGATCGCATGGCTCGTTCGAGAAGTTTTTCGATGTCAGCAAGCGTCGAATCGACCTTTTCCGGCGTGTTGGCAAGATTTGCGCAAAGCTCTTCGAGTCGGGTAACAGCTCGCGAAATTTCTTCCTGCATTCCGGGCATTGAGATCGCGTTAAGATCGTTGATCGCATTCTGAATGTGGTTTTTTATAGCGTCCGTTGAAAAGGCAGGTTCAGAAGGCGGGTCGCTATGCGTTTCCGAGCTTCCCGTTCGGGCAGTCATCCATTCCGCATACTGTACTTCGATCTCTTCGCGACAGTAGAAAAGGCTCTTGATGGTGCGTGTTCCGGCAGGCTGCTTGTCAAAAACATCAAAAACGGATTCGATCGAGCGAATGACTATATGAAGCGGAATTCCGCGATCCTGCCACGCCTCCATCAAGGCCCAATCAAGCGGGCTCAGGAACAGATTCTTGCCGCGGCGACGGATAAATGTGTCTTCGATCTCAGTAAAATAATTGTAGTAGTTCACGCGTCACTTCATGCTAGACGAGACGATTGGCAGTGTCAAAAAATCAGGTCAGAACCCGTGCGTGGGTTCGCGGAAAACAGTGATTTGTCCTCAACGCCGGTACCGTCCTCGTACGCAGTTGGTTCTTTAGATCTTAATAGAGGCCTAAAGGCTATTAATTGACATCTGATACATTGATGCAATAGCATCACTTTTATGAGAACAACACTCGATATTGATACTGATGTATTACAAGCAGCGAAAGAAATTGCACGAACTGAGAAGACAACCGCAGGACGAGTCATTTCCCGGATCTTTCGCAAAGGCTTTTCGAGCCGCAATGAACCAAGCATAGAAAGCCCTCGGTATAAAAATGGTATCCCGCAATTACCTTCTCGCGGAGAGATAATAACGATGGAACATATCCAGAAGATCATGGACGAAGAGGGGATTTAGTTAGAATGCGCTATCTACTAGACGTGAATGTTCTTGTCGCTTTGATCGACCCAGATCACGTCCACAGTGACTTTGCTCATGGCTGGTGGGTGACCGCAGATCATCAATTTGCTACGTGCCCGCTAACCGAGAACGGGGCAATTCGAATACTCTCAAATCCAAATTATAGTTCAACTGTGAAATTCACCACCAAACAGGTGATCGAAAGGCTTAGCGAGTTTGCCGAACTCTACGACCACGAATTCTGGCCCGACGATATTTCACTACGAGACAGTAAGTTGTTGGTCACGGATAGGATATTTGGGGCCCGCCAGATCACCGATATTTACTTGCTCGCACTCGCGATCAAGAATGGTGGCTGTTTAATAACTTTCGATACTGGAATACCCACTTCAGCCCTGGCAAACATGAAAGCAACCTCGCTGGTGGTTCTTGAAACATGACCAACTCGCTCGCGGTAATGTGAGCGGATCAAATCGTGTTAATCTAATCCTCAAATGGCAGAACGTCGCGAATCATTTAAGACATCGTCAGGCATCGAATTGCCGTCGGATTTCAATCCGGAAAACACACATCCGATCGATTACGAACGTGATCTGGGTGCACCTGGTGAGTTCCCGTACACGCGAGGCGTTCGAGCGAATCTTTATCGCGGGCGTTTTTGGACGATGCGGCAGTACGCAGGGTTCGCGACCGCTGAGGAATCGAACCAGCGATACAAATATCTGCTTTCGCAGGGCACGACCGGCCTGAGTGTTGCGTTTGATCTGCCGACACAGATCGGGCTTGATTCGGACGATCCGCTTGCAGCCGGCGAGGTTGGGAAGGTTGGTGTGGCGATCGACAGTCTCGATGATATGTTGATGCTGTTTGACGGCATTCCGCTGGATACAGTCTCAACGTCGATGACCATAAACTCAACGGCTTCGACGCTTTTGTGTTTGTATTTGGCGGTCGCCCGCAAGCGGAATGTCAGCTTCGACAAGGTAAACGGCACGATCCAGAACGACATCCTAAAGGAATACATCGCTCGCGGCACATACATTTATCCGCCTCATCCGTCGCTGCGGTTGATAACCGATACTTTCGCTTATTGCGCTGCCGAAGTTCCCAACTGGAACACGATCTCGATATCGGGCTACCATATTCGCGAGGCTGGTTCGACTGCAGCGCAGGAGATCGCGTTCACGCTAGCGGACGGTATCTGCTACGTTGATGCGGCGATAAGCGTTGGGCTCAAGGTTGACGATTTTGCCCCGCGGCTCTCGTTTTTCTTCAATTCTCATAACAATCTCCTCGAAGAGATCGCTAAATTCCGCGCCGCCCGGCGTCTTTGGGCTCGCATAATGAAAGAGCGCTTCGGTGCGAAAGACGCGAGATCGCTTACGCTAAGATTCCACACTCAAACGGCCGGCTCGACGTTGACGGCGCAACAGCCGGAGGTAAATGTCGTCCGCACGACGATCCAGGCGCTCGCGGCCGTACTCGGCGGGACCCAAAGCCTGCATACCAATTCCCTCGACGAAGCTCTCGGCCTGCCGACCGAAAATGCCGCGCGAATTGCTCTGCGTACCCAGCAAGTCATCGCTCACGAATCCGGCGCCGCTGACACGGTCGATCCATTTGCAGGAAGCTACGCGATCGAGGAACTCACAACTCAGCTCGAAAAAATGGCCGTAGATTACATAGAAAAGATCGACGCCATGGGAGGAATGCTGCGAGCCATTGAAGTCGGCTACGTACAGAATGAGATACAAGAGGCGGCTTACGACTATCAGCGTGCGGTCGAAACCGGCGATGCCGTGGTTGTCGGCGTGAACAAATTTCAGGCTGAGGAAACACCCATTCCTGTGCTCCGCGTTGACGAACGCATTGAACGCGAACAGGTCGCACGTCTTCAGGCAGTCCGGGCAAAGCGCGACCCGCAAAATGCCGCCGCGGCTCTCAAGTCTATAGAAGAAGCAGCGAACGGCACCGAGAATCTCCTTCCCCGCATCCTCACGGCCGTCGAGGCCCACGTCACCGTCGGCGAGATCAGCAATACGCTCCGCAAGGTCTGGGGCGAATATCGCGAATCGATCACAATTTAGCCCCACAAAAAGTTGCTGACAACATTGTTTAACTGTGTTATCCTCATTTTTGGATAGCCGCACTGGCTCATCCTTTCCTTCGCCTCCAACCAGCCAGCATATATGGAAAAGTTAAACGATTATCTCCAGCGTCTTCTATCGTCGTGCTCTGATGAACTGCGTCTCGAGCCCGATAAGAACCCATATCTTGTCTCTGAAAATAGTACGACCGACGTCGCAAATGTACCACTGATGGGTACGCAGATCAGTACGATGGTATTTCCGTTGATACCGCCAGGGGTCAAAACTACACTGCCGCACCGGTCTGAAGTCGAGTTTGTGCTCCCTCACAGCCTGGGAAATTTTAACTTTAACGTTCAAAAATCGAGTTCCGGATTTGTCGTCACGATACGCCCCGTCCTGACAGATTCTAACGGCTCCATCGACGTGCCGAGGCCCCCTTCGGAGATACCGCCTTCGATCGAACGAGAAGATTTCGTACCGCCGACAACGCCCGCTCCGACAGAAGAATTTACATTTTCGGCCGAGCCGGTTTCTGCACTGTCGTATGATCTTGAGAGCTCGTCGTTCGGTCTGGACGAGACCGCTTCGACCGAGGTAGAAACTGCGTCTTTTTCAGACGTGATCTTTGAGGACGAAAAACCGGCCGAAGAGTATGTTCCAAGTTCCGGGCCGGAGCTTGAGATCGTTTCGTTCAATGATCCGGCATATCAGACAATATTCTCAGATACCGCGACGTACGAGCCACCGGGCAGACGCGATGATTTTATTACCACGGATTATGTGCCGTCGGTAGAGACATCCTTTCCCGTCGAAGAATATAGCCCCGAACCAACTGGCTCACCATCGAGTTCCGCAGGAATTAGCACCCCGCTCGGATGGGACGAGACACCAGCCGAAGCTGCCTTTGTTCCCACACTGCCAAATGCGTCGGAAGCTTTGAAAATGGATGACCTGTTTCGCAAGATGGCGGAACTTGGAGCCTCTGACCTGCATCTTTCCGTAAGCATGCCGCCTATGGTCCGAAAAGACGGTAAGATCCAGGAACTCGAGCCGGGATCCGCAAAATTCACACCCGAAACAATGCGCGAACTCCTGACCTCGATCATGCCGCCCAATAATCAGGAAGAATTTGCCCGCCGTAACGACACTGATTTCGCATACGAGGTTCCCGGCCTGGCCCGTTTCCGCTGCAATATCTTTATGGACCGCAAGGGAATGGGGGCAGTTTTCCGCATCATCCCATCCAAGATCCTCACGGCAGAGCAGCTCGGGTTATCGAAGGCCATTATGGATCTTTGCAACCTCTCGAAAGGCCTCGTGGTCGTGACCGGACCGACCGGCTCGGGTAAATCAACGACACTCTGTGCGATGGTCGATTCGATCAATAAGAATCGCGAAGATCACATCATTACGATCGAGGATCCGATCGAATTCACTCACGAGAATCACCGCTGCCTTGTCAATCAGCGTGAGGTTCACAATCACACGGATTCATTTAAGGACGCTCTCAGAGCCGCACTTCGCGAGGATCCGGATATCCTGCTGGTCGGCGAGATGCGTGATCTCGAAACTATCTCGATCGCGATCGAAACGGCTGAAACAGGCCACTTGGTCTTTGGGACACTTCACACCACGACCGCTATGTCGACGATCGACCGTATCATCGATCAATTCCCTGCCGACCGCCAGGAACAGATCCGTGTGATGCTTTCCGAATCACTGAAAGGCGTCATCGCCCAAACGCTGCTTCCCAAAATAGGCGGCGGCCGTGTAGCGGCCCTTGAGATCCTGATCATTACGCCAGCCATCAGCAACTTGATCCGCGAGGGCAAAACCTTCCAGATCGCGTCAGCCATGCAGACCGGTAAAAATCACGGAATGGTGATGCTCAACGACGCCCTCTTTGAACACGTCAAGAACGGCCTCGTCACCCCTATGGACGCATACGTCAAGGCGGTTGATAAATCGGGCTTCGAAGCTCTCTTAACACGGAACGGCTTCAAACTTTGACCTCTTTATAATTGAACAGTAAGAATGGCGACGGAACTCAGAAAGTCCGTCGCTTTTTTTGTTTGAGACATCTTCCGGCGAATGGGCGGCAGTTCACCCGTAGATCACGGACGCTTTTGGCCCGGAGGATCCCTTTCGGTTTCGAGCAAAAGACTGGGTGTGTACGCCAGCGCACATACACTCGCGGTTCAAAGTGTTTTTCTATAACCGGTGAGGTCGAGGGTCTTAGAGATCAGGGCCACCCGCACCGTTTGGATTCAAACTGTGTCGGGTTCATCAAGGAGACATATTATGCTTTGGACCATCATTGTAATTTTATTAGTACTTTGGCTATTGGGATTCAGCTTTGCCGGTGCGGCGACGGGTAATCTCATCCATGTTTTGCTGATCGTGGCGGTAGTCGTGCTTGTCCTCCAATTAGTAAGAGGACGTCGTTCGTAACTGTGGCACGGAGACTCAAACTCGTTCTATCCGGTTAGCGATCACCTAAATCACAACTATTCTTCGTCGCCGCGCAGGATCGATCTCGCGGCGACTTTCAATTTGGAGCCCATTTACAAAGAAGACCCGAAGAATCGAAAGGCATAGATTCACCGGCCAGGTTCCTAACGCTCTCCTTTTATATGCCATAAGGATTCATATGAAAAGATATATCAGACACATTACATTTTTTTCGCTGATCGCTACGTTGGCGATCGTAAATACAGCCCAGGCGCAAGTTCGGCCTTACCGAGTTTCGGATCGACAGGTCCAGACACTGCTGACGCGGATCGAGAACCGTACCAATACGTTTAAGGATCAGATCGACCGTGCCTTGGACAATAGCAATATTGACGGCACCGGACAAGAAGATTCGATAAATACGACCATTTCGAATTTTGAAAATACGACCGACAGGCTGCGAAACAACCTTTCGTCAAATCGCTCGTCAGCGAATGATGTTCAGGATGTACTTCAGCGTGCAGCGTTTATCAACAGCTTCATGCGTAGCAATCGCTTGTCTACGACCGTACAGAGCAGTTGGACCGCGATCCGTACGGATCTGAACACGCTCGCCCGGTATTATCGAGTCAGTACAAACTGGAACGCACCCGTAATAACGCGGCAGAACGTCTATATCGGCACCGATACGCAGGTCAGAAACCTTATCACCCAGATCGCGAACCGTACCAAGAATTTCAAAAGCCAGATAAGCCGTAATCTAAACAACAGCAATATCGACGGCACAAATCGCGAAGATTCGATCAACACGATGGTCTCGAACTTTGAATCCGCGACAAACCGCCTGAAGAATAACTTCTCGTCAAGGCGTTCGACGACGAACGACGTGCAGGAAGTTCTTAACCGAGCGGTTGCGATCAATGCCTTTATAGCAAACAACCGCCTTTCGAACCCGGCGGAAAACTCATGGAACCAGATCCGAAACGATCTGAACACACTCGCGGGCTACTATCGCGTCAGTGCAAACTGGAACGCACCTGTCGGTGGATCGCAGAACGTCTACATTGGCAGCGATTCGCAGATCAGAAATCTCTTTAACACGATCGAGACCCGTACCAATACATTCAAGCAGCAGATCAGCCGGAATTTAAATAACAGCAACATCGACGACACGAATCGCGAAGATTCGATCAACACGATGGTCGCTAACTTTGAATTGGCTACAAACCGTTTGAGGAACAATTTCTCGTCGAGGATCTCAACGACGGACGATGTTCAGGACGTTCTGAACCGCGCTGTCCCGATCAATAGCTTTGTTGCGAACAATCGGCTGTCAAACGCGGCTGAGACATCGTGGAACCAGATCCGAACCGATCTGAACACGCTTGCGGGATATTATCGTGTGAGTTCGAATTGGAACAACACGGTAGTCACACCCGGCGGCGGGCAGTGGGGCAACGGCGGCAATTTCGATTCGCGTCTTACCGGAACCTACCGCTTAAACGTCACCCAGAGCGACAATGTCGCGACAATGATCGATCGTGCGATGACCAGTGCCCAGTACCAGACGAACACTCGCGACCGTATGAGAACCAATCTCGAACGCCGCCTGCGTTCGCCTGAGACACTGACGTTCGAAAAACGCGGCCAGTCGATAATGATGTCATCGTCCAATGCTCAGAGCGTTACGCTCAACGCAGACGGCGTGGGTCGTACCGAAACTTCGCCGAACGGCCGCACGGTAACGACTACCGTAATATCGAATAACCGCGAGGTCACTATCAACTATGATGGAGACCGTTCGAATGACTTTTATCTGACATTCACACCAACTAATAATAACCAGCTGCGTGTGACGCGTCGCGTTTATCTCGAGAACACCGATCAGACGATCACCGTTTCGAGCGTTTACGACAAGACCAGCCAGACGGCCGAATGGAACAACAACGGCGGCCAGCCGAATTACAACGACGGCGGTGCTACGGGTGGATTCATCATCCCTAATAACACCGGCATCACTGCAACGCTTGATACACCGCTCTCGACAAGATCAGTGAAAGACGGCGACCGCTTCTCAATGACCGTAAATTCACCGTCGCAATATAACGGAGTGATCATCGAAGGCACGGTTGACGGACAAAAGTCGGGCGTCGTTTCGGGTCGTGCGACGATGTCGCTTAATTTCCAAACGATCCGTATGCGTGACGGCAGAACCTATACCTTTTCCGGCATCGTCGAACAGGTCCGCGAGACCAACGGTAATGTCATCAACGTCAATAACGAGGGTGCCATTCGCGACCGCAGCCAGACGACGACAACGGCTACACGTGCCGGCGTCGGGGCAATACTTGGTGCGATCATCGGTGCGATTGCCGGCGGCGGCAGCGGAGCAGCGATCGGCGCCGGTGTCGGAGCCGGAGCGGGTGCCGGAACCGTGGTTCTGCAAGGAAGAGACAACCTCGAACTGGCTGCAGGTTCGCTGTTCACGATCACCGCAACCGCACCAGCGAATCAAGCCACTCGTTAAGATTCCCATTCCCACGGGAAAAAGACCGGCCGGCCGCATTAAACAAGCGGCCGGCCGGTCTTTTCTATATCTGCTTCGAAGACTCGTCGGGACGGTCACCATCTAGGTGATCTTAGCTGTCGAAAACCCGGCAATATCTTAAGCTACTTGGCCTCGTACGGCTCCAATTGCTTAGCGATCTTGGCCTTATCGCCGACGACGACGATAGTCATCTTCTCCGTGGACAGATATTTCCGGGCCATCTCCGAGACGTCGTTAGCAGTAACGGCGGTGAGTTTAGAAACGAACGTGTCAAGATAGTCAACGCCCAGCTCATTGTAAAAACCATTTTCAAGCTGGCCGATAACTCCGGCCCGGGAAGAGTTGTTAAGAACGTAGATGCCGACGAGGTAGTTCTTTATGCCCTGAAGCTCAGCGGAGCTCGGCGGCTCTTTTTTGAGCCGCTCGATCTCGAAAAGTATTTCTTTGATCGACGCCCCGGTCGCCTCGGTCGTTACATCGGCATTCTCGATCCAATAACCGGTTTTGTAGCGATTCCAGATGAAGCTGTTCGGCGAATAGGTGTAGCCTTTATTCTCACGAATGTTAGATGTAATGCGAGATCCGAACGAACTGCCGAGCAGCGAATCCATGACCGTAAACTTTATAAAGTCAGCGTCCGATGGCGACATTGCCGGCATCCCGAGATATATCGTCGATTGTGGGGCTCCCGGACGATCGATCACGTCCAAACTGCGCCTGGCGTTGATCCTTGGCACGTCGCGGATCGGTTCCGAGCCTTTTTTCCAATTGCCGAACGCCTTCTCGATCCCGGCTTTTACCTTCGCCGTGTCGAACTGACCAACAACAAAGAGATGCGTCCTTGCCGCTCCGAATTGATTGTAATAGAAGGTCTTAACATCCTGGAGCGTGTAAGCCTTCAACCCGGCTTCGGTCGGATAGATGGTGCTGTAGGCATGCCCGGCAAAGATCACCTGACGAAATTTCTCCCACGCGAGCGATCCCGGAGCGGCCCGATTTATCGTGAGTTCCCTAAGCTTATTTTCTCGCACCTTTTCCAGGTCTTCTGCCGCAAACTTTGGATTCATCAAGACATCCGCCATCAGTGACAGAAATCGAGTGTCAAATTCCGAAAGCACCTCGCCGCCGATCGTTGTCTTATCAGTTGCCGCCGAAGTGAAAATGCTGCCGCCCATGTCGGCCGTTTCGATGGCGATCTGCTCTGCTGAACGTGCGGCGGTTCCCTCTTTCAGCAACGTAGCGACCATGTCGGATATCCAGCGCTGGTCAGATCGCTCATTCAACGAACCGGCCCGAACGATCGCTTGCATCGCAACTTTCGGCACAGCTCCGTATTGAACGAGAGTAACTTTCATCCCGTTCTTGAGCGCGTATGTTTCCTGTGCCGGAAAAACGAACGGCTTCGGCTGCCCACCTACGGGCGGCGTTTCTTTTTGCGCAAAAGAGGCGACGGCTAGAAACGCTAAGATCAGCGCCGAAACACACATGCGAAGAGAAGGAGAGGACAAATTTTTCATTTTGGCTGTTGACGTTTGCATTACTGAACACCTCCCGTACTCGCCGGCGTTTTCTCGACATTGAGAATAACGACGGTTCGATTGGTTTTGCGTAGGTATTCCTTTGCCGTTTTTTGGATCAAGGCGGGCGTTACCTTCCTGAAATTTGCTTCGATCTGATTGATGTTGTCCGGCTTATCGTCGAACAAGGCAAAACTTGCAAGCAGATCCGCTCTGCCAAAACCGCCAAACTGTGTCATCGTGTCATACAATCCTGAACGAAGCTTCACGATCGCCCTGTCTATCACAGCCTGATCGACCGGCTTGTCCTGGATCTTGGCAATAACGTCGTCCGCGGATGCGAGTATTTGCGGAGCAGACACTTTTTCGTCGTGGATAAGATCGACCGAGAAAAGCATCGGGCCGTTGTAGTTGAACATGTTGCCGAGGTAGCCATTGATGCCGCCGCTAAGACCGCTGGTGTAATTCTTGTTCTTCACCAGCTCCTGATAAAGCATGCTGTCTTCGCCTTGGAGCAGGATCTGATCGATGAGGCCCATCGCGTAGTATTCTTCGCTGCCGCGTTTCGGCATCTTGTAGCCGAATCCAACCGCCGGTTTTTTCGCAAGTTTGTCCGTGCGAGAGACCGTTTTTTCCGCCTCCTGTCGAGGTTCGGACAGATCTGGGATCGCTTCTGCGGGCTGAGACGGGATATTTCCAAAATACTTATCGACCCAGCCTTTCGCTGACGCTTCATTAAAATCACCGGTAACGACGAGGACTGCGTTATTCGGCTGATAGAATTTTTGAGCGAATGTTTTGGCGTCGACGAGAGTCGCGGCTTCGATATCTTTGAGATCGCCATAGAAGTTGTGCGAATTGTACCAGTTAGTGAAAGCCGCCATTGGCAGGTCGATCCATGGGAACGTTCCATACGGCTGGTTGAGGACGTTTACCTTGACCTCGTTCCCGACAACGCCCTGCTGATTCTTGAGATTGTCCTGGGTGATATCAAGCCCGCGCATGCGATCTGCTTCGGCCCAGAGGAGCGTTTCGGTTTTGTGAGCAGGAACTACGGCGAAGTAATTAGTGAAATCAAACCGCGTCGAGCCATTCAAAACACCGCCGTTACTCTCGACGAGTTTGATGTATTCCATCTTGCCAAGGTTCTTCGAGCCCTGAAACATCAGGTGCTCAAACAAGTGTGCAAAACCAGTGCGATCACGAGGCTCTATTCTGAAACCAATATTGTAATAGACCGCCACGGTTACGAGCGGTGCTGAGTGTTCGGGTGACAGTACCACCTTCAATCCGTTGGATAACTTGTAGTACGTGACCGGAACCCTTATTCCGGATGCCTTCGCCGACTGTGCATTAGTTGAAGCGGTCGTCGAAAGAACCATCGCCGAAAGGATCGCGGCTGCGACAAAATCTCGCAAAATATTTCTCATGTTAGCTCCTGAGTTAAGAAGTAATAGATCGTTTAGAGTAGTATTCGAATTTCTGTCTAAAAAGTTTCAATGAAACGGGATTTTGAGAGATCGACCGCGGCGGATTTTGACTCAATACCCGTTAGTTATACACTTACGATACTCTGCCGCTAATCGTTAATGGAGCATCCGCTTGCGGCCAGATCAAGGCTGTGACGAAGTCAACCACCGTGATATAAAGGAGTATTATGCCGCCCAAAAACATCGATGATGCCTTGCGAAATCAGCTGCTTGCGGCTCTTCCGGAATCCGAATTCAATAAGATCCGCCCGTCGCTTGAATATGTAGAGCTCCAGATCGGCGATGTGCTCTGGGAAGCCGAAAGCAAGGAGAATTATATCTACTTTCCCACGACCGCTCTCATTTGCCTTTTATATGATTCGGACACCGGCGTTTCGGTCGAGGTGGGAATTACGGGACGACAAGGCCTCGTCGGTGTCTCAACGTTCATGACGGGAGCGACGATGGCAACCCGTGCCGTCGCCTACCGCGAAGGCGGTGCATATAGGATGAAAGCGAACGCTGTGAAAGACGAGTTTAGCGAATGCGGGGATTTTCAGGCTATCTGTATGAGTTTCACTCAAACTCTCATCTCTCAGGTCTCGCAAACCGCTATTTGCAATCGGCTCCATTCGGTCGAACAGCAGCTCTGCCGCTTCCTGTTATATGTTCACGATCATGACCAGAGCGATGTCCTGCACCTGACGCATGAGCAGATCGCTCAGGCATTAGGTGTTCGCCGCGAGACGGTTTCAGTGGCAGCGGCAAGCCTTCAGGAAAACAAGGTCATCAAATACGCTCGCGGCCGTATCCGGGTACCCAATAGGACACGGCTCGAGGACTTTGCCTGTGAGTGTTACGGCGTCGAAACTGCCCACTACAAAAAGGTTCTATGTAAGTACATTGCTAAGCACAAATAACCTGTCTTATTGTGTGCTGGAATACAGTGCTCGATCGCGGAAACTGGCATACTCATCGTTGTCCGAAATAGATATTTAGGAGAACGAGATGATAAATACCAATAAATACGAAAGCAACACTCCAGAGCAGATCTCCACGCGGTTTAGTGCCCGCGATGGAATTACATACCTTCTCATAGGCGGCGGGATCGGTGCGGTTCTGGCACTCCTTTTCGCGCCAAAATCAGGACGAGAGATGAGGACAGAGATCGCCGACGTTTCAAAACGAGGCTATGACCTGACGCTCGAAAAAGCTACTGAATTGAAGGGCCAATCAGCCGAAGCTATTAAGGCAGTTAAGGAGAAAGCAGCGGCAGTCTACGACTTCGCAGCCTCGAAGCTAAACGCGGACATAGAGGCTGCAGGAGAAACCGTCTCTGCCGCTTCAACAGCTATCGCGGATGGTATTGAAGACTTGAAGGAAGATGTTAATGCACGAGCCAAGAATTCGTCTATCGGACGTAAATCAGCGAGTATTTTCTAACCTTTCGCGGCATGTCCGCCTGGCCCAATATATTAGGGTGATCTTTTTTTATGGCCGGCTGCTCAATAAGCAGTCGGCTTTTTTTATTTAGAAACAGTTACGTTGTTTGAGGTTAGGGTTGCTCCGATGGCTTTTTGGAAGTCAGATATTGCCCGATTTAGAGCGGTTCGGGCCTGAAGTTCCTGGTTGCGAGCCCTCGCGAGATCGGTCTGTCGCTGGGTGACGACGTAAAACGTGCTCGTTCCCGCCCGGAATAGTCGCTGTTCGCTCTCGTAAAGATCCTCAGCCGCTACTCGGGCATCGACGGCCGAAGCAAGACGCGATTCGATCGAGCGCATCGACTGCAATGCGTTCCGAACTTCGGCCTCGATCGCCTGTTCGGTCTGAAGTCGAAGGTTTTGAATTCGTTCCGCCTCGACGAGTTTTGATCCTAAATTCGCCTTCGCAATTCGGTTGCCCCACGGGAGCGAGATCGTTACGCCGACACGATAGGTCGGATAATCCTGCTGCAGAAGATTAAGCAGAGAATTCGGGTAGCTGCCAACCAGGTTTCCGGGAACACGGCTGAGGCCGGTTGCGGGATTGATGGCCGCAGCTGTCTCGATACCTGCCAGCCCTTGAGTGGTGTAAGTGCCGACGAGGTCGATCTGCGGCTTCATTAGGTTGCGATAGTAACGCTGATCGATCTCATTTATCTCAGCACCTTTCTGTAGTTCGGTTATCTCAAACCGATTCTTTAGAGCCTCAGCAACCGCAACCTCCAGTGAGATCCTCGGCGTCGGCAATTCCACCGGCGAGACCGGCATTAGCGGACGCGACCATTCGGGAGCGGACCGATCCGGGAGTACCTGCGTCTTGAGATTATTTTCCGCCCGCGTAACGGCGTCCTGAGCGACAAACAGCGATTGTTCAAAGTTAGCGATCTGCGAATTTGCTGCAACCAACTCGATCGGAGCAAGCACGCCTCTTGCTACCAGCCGTTTGTTACTCTCAAGCTGATCCTTCGCCTGCTTCAGCGATTCCTGTTCGACCTGCAGAACGCGTAAGGCGAAAACAAGGTTCCAGTATGCCTGTTCGACATTGGATATCACATCGATCGCCTTTAGCTGGAGCTGCACGTCGCTCAGTTCCTGATTCTTTTTCGCGATCTCGATCTGGCGGCGATTGTTATCAAATTTACGATTTCGAAGAAGCGGCTGCACGTAAGTCGCCGTGAACGAGGACGGGAACTGCGGATTGAGCAGCGAGTTGGTATTGCTCGTGGTGGTTCGGGAAGAATTAAACAGCGCCGAGTACGAACCGCCCTGATAGGGAGAAAACCCAGTGACGCCGACCGAGCCGAAGGTACGCGTCTGCGTAACCGCTCCATTTACGGCACCGCCGATCAATGACGCCGTTGGGATCGCCAGACTTTCATAATACCCCTCGGACGTTACAAGCGGATCGTAAAGGCCGCGGGCGGCGCGGATCCCGAATTCGGAGATACGATAATCATTCCGAGAGACCTCGATGTCCTTGTTATTCTTGAGAGCCATCTCGACCGCCTGTTCGACGGTCAGTGAAAGCTGCGTACTAGTCTCGACGCCGACTCTTTCGATGCTCGGCATCGGCTTAACTGGGGCAGTGAACGGTGGCTGAACGGGCATCGGGTCGGTCGACGGAACAACAGCCAGGTCTAGAACCGGCGTCGGTGAGGGTGTCTGGGCAAACGCAAACATCCCCATCACGCCGAAGAGAACTAGAATATAAAACGACTGAAACACCGGACTCCAGGTTGATCTGTGGAATTCAAAAAACATCAAAATTACTGTGTCGCCTCGTCTCCCTCGATACGAATATCACCCGAGCTTGGTTTTTGTCGGCGAAACACTGACAGCATTCGCCCGCCGATCCCCGACAATGTAAGCCAGAGTGTCGTCGTCTTGGCATCGTCAAACAGCGAATAGAATACAGGCACTGCAAGAAGCGTCAGGAGCAGGCACATCGATTGGCCGCCCACGACAAGAATACCGATCGAACGGTTCGTCGCCGCACCGGCGCCGCTGCCGAGCGTGAGCGGGATCATGCCGGCGACGAGGGCCATCGTCGTCATCAGAATTGGCCTTAACCGGTCGCGATTCGCTTGAATGATAGCATCGTAACGGCCCATTCCTTTCTCTCGCAGCGTGTTCGTGTGATCGATCTGCAGGATCGCGTTCTTTTTAACGATCCCGAACAGGAGCAAAATTCCGAGGGCCGAAAAAATATTGAGTGTCTGCCCCGCTATTGCCGTCGAGAGCAGTGCGAATGGAACCGATAGCGGCAGTGTGAGCAAGATCGTTACCGGATGAATGAAGGATTCGAACTGCGCCGCGAGGATCAGATACATGAACACAAACGACAGCAAAAACGCGTAAAGGAAAGCCTCGTACGCTTTCTGCAGTTCCTTCGATTGCCCGGTCACGCCCGTCAAATATTCGGCAGGCATTTTCAGGTCCGCGGCAAATTGTTGCATCCTCGCGACCGCGTCCGATTCCGACGCGTTTGGCGGCAGGCCCGCCGAGACAGTGACTTGGCGCTGCCGATTCAACCGGTTGATCGATGATGGCGAAGTGCCTTCGTCGATCTTTACGACGCGTGCGAGATCGACGGTTCCGCCGTTCGACGAACCGACCGTAAAGTATCGGAAATTACTGCGATCGCGGCGATATTGTTCCTCGGCACGTACGACCACGTCATATTGTTTTGAGTTCTCGCTAAATGTCGAAACGATCTGTCCGGCCGAGAGAATATTCAGAGCCTGCGCCACGTCGCCCGCCCGAACGCCAAGATCCGCCGCCCGAGTTCGGTCGATCGTGACGCGTATTTCAGGATTTCCAACCTCGATCGATGTATCAGGGTCGCGATAGATGGGATCTTGCTTCATTCGCTCGACCATCGCGTTCGCATATTCGGTCAACTTGGCCATGTCCGGCCCCGCGATATAAAAACCAACGCCCGAGCCGCCGCGGCCTAAGCCGATACTGTTTCCGATCGAAGAGGATGCCGAGACCGTGACCTGATACTCTTTCGACGAATACTTCTTAGCAATAGCTCGAGTCTGATTGATAAGTTCGGCTTGAGATTTCTTACGCTCCGAGACCGGCAGCAACGCGACATTAATGAATCCATTGTTCGACCCCGAACCACGCCCAAATCCCGCCAAAACCAGGGTATTCTTCACACCCGGAACTTCCGCTCGAATATCGCGCGCCACGCGGTCGAGTATCGACTGCGTGGCGGAAAGCGAAGTTCCCTGCGGGCCTTTGACGTTCACTTGGAAAAGCGATTCATCCTCATCCGGCAAAAACGCCATACCGACGAATTTGTAGAGAGGAACCGTCGAAGCAACGGTCAGGATGCAGATCAGGACCACAGCCCAGCGGTGTCGCATCGACAAACGCAGCAGCCATGTGTAAGAGCCGTCGATCTTGCTGTAAAGCCAGCCTGCCTTTGAGTCGTGCGCATGGGCCGCTTCCGCTGGCGTATCTATTACGTCGCCCGTTATTTCATCACGGGTCACAGCGGCGCTGTCAGTTCCCTTTGCCCCTTCCTTTCTCTTGATCCAACGGGCTGCGAGCATTGGGGTAAGAGTGAAAGAAACTACCAGCGAAACCGCAATTGCGGCGGCCGACGTCAGCCCGAAGGAAGACATAAAGCGGCCAACGATCCCGGTCATAAAACCAACCGGAATAAAGACCGCCAGCAGCGAAAGCGTCGTCGCAAGAACAGGCAGGCCGATCTCGCGTGTTCCTTCGACAGCGGCCTGGAACGGGTCCATTCCCTTTTCTTCGACAAAGCGGTAAATATTTTCAAGCACGACGATCGCGTCGTCGATCACGATGCCCACCATCAGCGTTAGAGCTAGCATCGTCATCTGGTTCAGCGAAAAGCCGAACGCCGCGATGGCGGCAAAAGCCGCAATGATCGAGACCGGGATCGCCAGGGCCGCGATGATGGTCGAGCGGAAGTTCCACAGGAAGATAAAAACAATGATCGCCGCAAAAAGGCCGCCGAGCACAAGATGCTCTTCGATCGCGGTCAGCGAATTCTGAATAAATTCAGACTGGTCGCGGATCGTTGCGATCTTCATATCCGACGGCAGATTTGGAATGATCGTCGCCATTCGCGACTTTACGTTATTGATGACAGCGATGGTATTCGACCCGGCTTGTTTGCGGATCCCGACCGATACTGACGTGACGCCGTCAAGCGAAGCCGCCATCATCGCCTCACCACCGGATTTCTCGACGTTGCCGATGTCCTTGATCTTTATCGGAAAGCCGTTTCGGGTTGCAATAACGATCTCGTTGAATTGCTCAACCTCGGTGAGCTTACTCATCGTGCGAACGCCTAACGTTCGCTGGCCTTCGACAATATTGCCGCCGGGCATTTCCTGATTTTGCGAGCGGATCGCTGCCGAGACCTCGGTTACCGCGAGATTGAATGCCCGGAGCCGGTCAGGATTCACGCTGACAAGGATCTGAGGCGTTCGCGAGCCCCACATAAATACCTCGGCTACGCCGTCGGCACTCTCGATCCTTTTTTGAATGAGAAGTTCGACCTGTTCGGTCAGTTCAACGACGTCGCGCGGAGCGCTGACCGTGTACATCAGGATCGGCTGTGAGTCAGGATCTGATTTCTGAGCCACCGGCGGGTCGGCACTCTCGGGAAGCCTATTGCTCACCGTGCTTAGTTTCTGCTGGATCTCCTGAAAAGCGACGTCCGGATCTTTTTCAAGATTGAAGGTCAGTGTTACGTTCGAACTGCCGCGGGACGAAGATGACCGCATCTCCTCGACGCCCGGAACTGTGTTTAGGGCACCTTCGATAACGTCGGTGATCTCAGTCTCGATCTCTTCCGGTGCCGCACCGGGATTTCCCGTTCGCACCGAGATCGTCGGCAGATCGATCTTTGGAAAACGATCAACGCCGAGCGTAAAAAAGCTGAATCCGCCTACGACCGTCATAAACAAGACAATGACAGTCGCAAAAACCGGACGGTGAACACAAATTTCAGCTAACCACTGCATATACTTCTAAGTCCAAGGTTCAAGATCCAGGCCGCTAGGCAGCCACTTTGGCTCCTTCGTAAAGTTGGTCGAGATTGCTCGTCGCGACGACTTCGTCGGCGTTCAGGCCGTTCATTATTTGCAGGCTGCTGCCTTCTTCAGGTCCAAGTTGGACAACCCGCAGCTTAGCGACGCCTTCAACAATTACAAAAACACGATAGGACTGCGTTGCCTGGTCATTATAAACCGCGGCTTTGGGAACGAAGATACCTTTGCCGCCGCCTTCTTTGTTGATCCTGACGGTCGCAAACATGCCGGGCCGCAGTGCGTTATCGCCGTTCTCGATGGAAGCTTCGACGATCGCCGAACGGGAAACAGGATCGACCGCCGGATTTACTGATGTTACCGTTCCGGCAAACTTGCGATCCTTGTAGGCATCGATCAAAACAGAAACGCCGCGTCCTAAAACAACGTACGGAAGGTCAGCTTCTGCGACTTGTATCTGAATTTTGATCGGGTTCGTCCGCAGAATGGTCGCGACGACCGAGGCTGATGAAACGTATTCCCCAACCGCGACCGGGCGATTGCTGACAAACCCCGAGAACGGAGCTCGTATCACCGTATCGACGATCGCCTGCTGAGCGTCAGCAACCTGTGTCATAGCCGATTCGACGTCGGCATTGGCGGCCGCAATCGCCTGATTGCTCTGCTTTGCGGTGTTGATCGTGACTTCAAGCTGCTGGCGAGCGGCGTTAGCTCGTGTTCTGGCCGTATCCCGCTGCGTGCGATAGGTTTCGTACGTCATCATGGCGACATCGCCTGATTCTGTTAGTTCGCGGTACCGTTTTTCATTGGCCTCCGCCTGTTTTAGCTCGGCCAGGGTCTGCTCGTAATTCGCATTCGCGGCACGCACCTCAGGGATATTCGACGCAGTGAACTTCCCGTTCGGCCCAAGCCCTAAACGAGCCTCCGCCTGGGCGACAGAAACCTTAGAACGCTTTAACGCTGCCTGAGCACTCGCGAGCTGCAGCTTTGCATCCCGGTCATCGACCCGGGCGATCACCGCACCGCCGGAAACGAACTGTCCGGCGTTAACCGAAAGATTTGCGATCTTTCCGGCCGTCTTCGGTGCAACGTCCGAGGTTTCGTCAGCCGTAACGCTGCCGGTTGCCTGGATGACTGCAGCAATATCTCGCGACTCGGTCTTCGCGGTCGTTACCGATATCACCGCAGCCTGCGGGTTCTCCGCATTCGAGTTGTTGCCGCGGCGATCATTCGACGAGGTTGACCCACATGAGGCCGACAGCAGTACGCCCGCGCAGACCAAGGATGTTAAGCTTTCTTTCCACATAGATAGTGTCTAAGCTTTGAGTTTACAATACTCTCTTCGTGCGTCCGACGTTTTTGTATGTAAATTTTTGTCAATAATAAATGAATGCGACCATACATTACGCTATTCGGATGGGTGCTTTTGGGTTGTGAAGAGTGCCCCCGGCGGTGATAAAATGGGAACGTAGTAAATATCCTAATAGCGATAAAATAATATGAACCAGATTACCGTTACAGAACTAAAAGCGCGGCTTGATGTGGGAGATGATATCCAATTGATCGATGTTCGTCAGCCGGATGAGTATGCATTTGCAAGTATCAAAGGAGCAAAACTGATCCCTCTCGGCGAGATACCATCGAGAAAAGGTGAGATCGACGAAACTCGCGAGACGGTCGTGCACTGCAAAATGGGCGGGCGAAGCGCCCGGGCGATCGAGTTTCTCGAGCAATCAGGATTTACCGGCAAGCTCTCGAATCTCGTCGGTGGTATCACGGCGTGGTCGAATGAGATCGATCCAACTGTACCGAAATACTAGGTCATTGATTCCGTTTCTCAAGCACCTTTTGAGCCGCCCGTGCCATCCCTAGTTGGTCGTGAGCGATTCCCGGAACTTCGAAGAGCTGCCACTTGGTTTTCGGATTGAGTGCCTTCACTTTAGCAAACATAAAACCTGCTCGCTCGAAACGGTTCTTGCCTTGAGAGTCTGCCTCCGGCGTTTGACGCAGACTCTCTGTCCGTTCGACATCCGCCGTTCCGCGCATTAGGACGAGGTCGGTATTCGTCCATTCAAGGATATTTTTATCACTTATAACAACCGGCGAATTCTTGGTTCCGTACGGAAACCTTACCCCTGAATCGGGAAGCGTGTAAAATCCGGGATTCCCTGCGATCGCGAGCCTCACATGGTTCTGCGGTAAGTAGAGCATGAACCGGTGAACGAACTGACCGCCGGCGGAATGTCCGAACAGGTCGTACTGCTTGGCGGTTACGCCAAATTTCGTTTTCGCCATCTCGAACAATTGCTCGATCACGGTAAAGGCCCATTTTGTCCTGGGATTGGGCGTGTTGTCTTGCTCTTTCCCGGTCGCGATATTGCCAAAATTATATCCGAGCGGCTCGGGCCAATTTTTCTCGTCAAATTGCGGCGACAGCACCAGATAGTCGTTCTTCGCGGCCCAATCGACCCACGAATCAAGATATTCATCGGCATTACGCTGCCGTCCTGCCATGACCATCAGAACCTTTGTCTTATCTGAGACCTTTGGTGGAACCGAGTAAAATACCTTTATCTCCGGATTATCCGGACTTTTGAACACGAACGATAGCCGGTCCGGAGCCGTAACGGCGGCGTTCGCTGGAAACGCACATTTTAACCCATCGACGACCTGCTGCCACGATCTCCGGTCTTTGCGGATCGCAGGTTCCTGTTCGATGTGGATGAAAGACCCTGGTTCGGGCGACGACTTCACGCCAGTTCCGCACGGATCGCTCGTCTCGCCATTTGAAAATCTGCCCTGTACGTTGCTCAGAGCATTGAGCGGACAAGTTGTGTTCCCGTCGTATATCTGAGCTTCAACACCGCTTTTAGTGAGACAAGAAAGCAAACGCTTAGAATTGGTTGTCACGGTCGCACTTCCCGTACTCACGAAAGCATTGGGACACGTTTCCCTCTCGGTCATACCGTGCAGCTGAACCGCAACCGTCGCCGGACGGGCCTTGATCAGAGCTTCATGAACTGCGTGAAACGGCGTAGCAACTGCATGGGCGACATCAGAAACGGGATAGTTTGCGTCCGGATCTGAAGATTTCGGCTGGGTGCAAGGCGTATCCTGTTTGTTCGCCCGGCGATGAGCTCCGGCAAGAATGTAGGCTCCGGCGTTGGTTTGAAGAAACGCATCGACCCCTTCGAACTCGGTCTTGCTGTCGAAAACCGGATGTGGGATCTCGATCGCCAGCGGATTCGCCGATCGCGGATCAAAAGCGAAAAGCCCCCAACCGGATTGAAGCGGCACCTTCTCCTCAAACAAGTAAAACTCACGCCCCGAGGATCTGTCGGTGAAAAGTGATAATTCGTACGGAAACGACAACTGCTTCAGCATCTGCTCTGCATCGGCAGGACGAGCCGAATAAATGCTCTCGACAATGAAACGCCACGCTTTCAGCTGTCCCGCAGTCGGAACCCGGAATGCGTCAGAATCACGCTTGATCTGATTAGCCGAGGCTCGCTCGACGATCTCCAGCAGGCTGCCCTCACGTTTCGGGATGCCTAAGGCAATTTGAGCGGAAGCGGCAAACAACGCTCCGGTAACTAAACAAACGAAGAACGTTATCGAGTTTGATCGAGACATGATTAATTGAGAAACGCCGCCGAATACTTCGGGCCATTCGGCGGCGATAAAGCTGCGGTTAAAAGTTCAAACGAAGAGCGAACTGCATCAGCCGCGGACGGCCAACGATGCCGGTGATCCGTCCGAAGTTCGTGCTGTTGATGTCCGTGACCGGGTTGTCATAATTCACCGTGTTAAAAACGTTGAAGATCTCACCACGAAACTCAAGGTTCATCCGTTCGTTGATCCTCGTTCGTTTGAGGACATTCAGGTCAAAATTGAAGAATGACGGCCCGAATATCGACGACAATCCAAGCGAACCGATCTTGCCGGCTTGCGGATTAAGAAAGATGACGCTCGCTGGATTGCTTGTGCTTCCCGGAGCAAGGTCAGGATTAATGTAAAAAACTCCTGTTCCGGTGTTTCTCACACCGAGAAGCTCTGAAAGAGCCTTACGATCTAACCCGCCAACTACGTCAATGGTGTTCGATGCAGAACGGTCATCGCGGTTAAAGGTTCCCCTTCCTGAGAGAAGGCTCAGCGGATCACCGGTCGTGTACTTAACGATTCCGCCAAGCTGCCAGCCACTGATCAATCCGCCAACGATCCCGCGTTCGCGACGAAGGAACTTTCTCCCTCGTCCGAATGGCAGTTGGTACAGTGTGTTCGCCAGAAACTGATGCGTCGCGTTGAACTGAGAGTATTCTCTGCCGGTATCTCTAAGGGTCAGGAATGAGTTAGTGTCGCCCGTAGATCCAATAAAATCCGACAGGCCTTTTGCCCACGTATAGCTTGCCTGAAATCTCAATCCGCCGGACAAACGCCTCGTGAGTTCGACCTGAAGCGAATCGTATGCCGACGTTGAGCCATTAGTAAAGAGCTGGGCACCGCGAACCGACGGATTTGCTCTGATAAAGTTGATCGGCAATTCGCCTCTGGCGACCGCATCATAAAATGGAGCTCCGCGCACGCCGCTTATCAGTCGAACACGTGAAACATAATCAGCAAAATCGCCCACACGGTTCTGGTCCAGCCGCGTGATGTAGTTTGCGTTCGCAAACTCTGTCGCTCGCCCGAAAAACAGTACTTCAAACAGCGGATTTTGAACGCTTCCCGTGAGAGCCGAGTTGTAGCGGAAGTTGTCAGCCGTACATACCGTTGGATTGGCCCGGCAAACCGTAAGGTTGTTCTGAGCGACTCTAAACGCGTCGAGGATCGTCTGTCCCGTTCGCGTGTCGCGGGCAAAGATGTTGACCTCGTTCACGTCATAGCCGCGATAGAGTTTGCGGCCGCGGTTGCCGACATAGCGAACCTCGAGTGACGTCCCTTTGAATATTTCGTGCTGAATCCCGAAATTGAAATCGTGAAGGAATGGAGTTTTCAAGTTCTCGTCGAAGGCCCTTATATCGACGGTCGAATTCGTCTGAATGCTCTGCGGAGCCGGGATCGTCACCGTCGGGGTTGGCGTCACACCGATGCCGTCACGCAGATAGCCGGTGTTGATCGCCCGCGTAGTCGTCAGGATCAGCCCCTCGTTATCGTCGAGCGTTCCGTCGATGGTGTTAAAACTCCCCTGGAAATAGCTGATCCGGTATCCGCCGCGAACCGATGTCTTGCCCTTGCTGAATGGATCCCATGCAAAGCCTGCAACGGGAGCAAAATTATTCTTATCAGTGTTGAATAACTTTCCGTTCGGAGCGAAATCGAGTACCGGATTGCTTCCGGTCAATGTTCCCGGCTGGAAGAGATTTCCGGGCCCTGAGATTCCATAAAGAGCCCCCGAACCGCCGACGGGCAGCAGGCCAAGGTTATTCAATTCGCGAACTGCGGTGTTGAGTTCATATCGAATACCCAAATTCAGATTCAGATTCTTGCTGAAACGCCACGAATCCTGGAAGTACAAATTCGTTTCCCAGGCAGTGTAGCCGCGGCGCTCAGGCTCACCGCGAACCGCTCCCGACGATTGGCTGACGGCATTGAATGTCTGAATAACCGACCCAAGTGCTCCGGTCAGCGTATTCGCCAGAATGCGGGCGTTCAGGTAATCGGTCGAAGTGCTGCCGCGAAATTGCGATGTCTGCGTGAATCCGGGCGAATTATCCGTACTGAAATCTACGATCGGGATCGTCCCGTCAAATGTATAACGCTTCACCCACGGGTTCCGGATCTCGACGCCCGTCTTGAAAGTATGATTCCCACGAAGCAGCGTCAGGTTATCGGTCCACTGAAGCACGCGGAGATTTCGGTTCGAACCAATGAAATCGTCTTCCGGATCGAAAACATTCGCCAGGTCGATCCGATACCCGCGAGAGAAATCCGCCGTATTGCCAAAGGTTAGCGTCGAGATCTGGGCTCCGAAACGAGCTTCATTTATCACCGTCGGACTGATCACCGAACGGAACGTCGCCGACAGGCCGCGGCCGATCGTGTTGCGTGTTCTGTATGTCGAATCCGGGTATGCCGGCTCGCCTTCGTTGATGTAGTCACCGTTGAAGTTGATATCGCCGTAGTTATATGTCGCCTCGAACGAATGCCGGTCGTTAAACCGGTGATCGATCCTCATTGAAACCTGGTCGGATGGCGAAAGGATCTTTGAGTTGAAACGAAAACCGCCTGTATTCAATCCGTCGCCGATCTGGAAATTGTTCGGCAACGGCATCACGGACATGAAGGCTCGCACCGTCGGGTCGATCGGCTGATTTAATCTCGCCGTTCCGGGAATGGTTAGAACATTTTGAACGCAGATCGCTCCATTCGCGATGATCGTTCCCGCAGTTGCCGCACAGGTTCCGCTTTGGGTCGTTGCAGTGCCGGCGGCAACAGTTACGGTCGCAGCGGCGGCGTTTGCCGGTGTGGTCGGAAGGCCTTTGACGTAGCGAAAGACGCCCGTCAGTGCCTGCGAAGTGTATACCAAGCGGTTACGCGAAAGGCCTCGCGATTCGCGTTTGCCTTCGTAGGAGACAAAGAAGAACATCTTGTCTTTGATGATCGGCCCGCCGAGTCTGCCGCCGAATTGATTGCGGATAAGCGGTTCGCGGGGAACGTTCTGGCCATCTTCGAGGATCGTCGAATTGTTAAAGAAGTTGTTCGCGTTGAACGCCGTGTTTCGATGGTAGTTAAACACCGAACCGCGAAATTGATTCGTTCCCGAAGCCGTTACGGCATTGATCTGTGCCGATCCGCGGCCGAATTCAGCCGATGGCAGCGATGTGGTCACGCGAAACTCACCGATGCTCTCAACGCTGACCGGAATGACGCCGAGGGTAATATTTGCCGGCGTTTTCAGAAAATTGTCCGACGCATTAACGCCGTCGACCGTCAGATTGTTCGCGACCGTACGGTTGCCGTTGATCGAGAAACTCGTCGTTTCGCCGTCGCCTCCTGTTTTTGTCTGAACACCTGCCTGCAATGCCGTCAGCTCAAATGGATTCCTGCCATCAAGCGGCAATTCCAGTATCTTTTGCCGGTCAACCACCTCGCCTACCTCTGCGTTTGCAGTGTTGATGGTCACCTGGGCGTCATCGGCAGAAACGGTGATCTCTTCGCTGATGGCACCGATCTCGAGTTGGATGATCACGCTCGAAACCGTTCCGACCTGGACGACGACACCTTCGACAAGCGATTTCTTGAAGCCTTTGAGTTCGGCGGTGATCGTGTAGGTTCCAGGCTTCACCTCCGAAACGGAGAAGGCTCCGTCATTATTTGATGAAGCGGTGAGAGATTCGCCGGTTAACGTATTCTTGACCGAGATCGCGGTGTTGGGTACGACTTGTCCCTGAGGATCCTTGATAGTTCCCTCGATGCGTCCACGCAGCGTCTGCCCCAAAACCATCGTGCCGGCAAGCGCGATCAGTATCATACAAAATGCGGTAAGAAATATCCTGTTCTTCATATTTTTGTTTCCCTTTCCGTTCAAAAAACTTAAGACTCAACAACTTCGATCCTTCGGATCAGGTTCTCATCTTCCTCGATCGGATTTTCAGCAAGCGGCAAGGTTCCATTCAGGACCATTCCGGCACGGACCGCGTCGAATTCGCCTTCCCATTTAGCGACCACCACGGTCGCGACGCCATTGCCGATCAGGTTTGTCAGAGCTCTCGCCTCGGACATAAAACGGTCTACGCCTAAAAGCAAAGCAATGCCTGTAACCGGGATCGTGCCGACAGTGGAAAGCGTTGCAGCCAAAGTGATAAATCCGCTGCCGGTCACGCCGGCAGCTCCTTTTGAAGTAAGCAGCAGTACCAATAAAATGCTTAATTCCTGGCCAAATGTCAACGGCGTATTTGTCGCCTGGGCGACGAAGATCGCGGCGATAGTTAGGTAGATCGCTGTTCCGTCGAGGTTGAACGAATAGCCCGACGGAATGACCAAACCGACAACCGACTTTGTGCAGCCGAGATGCTCGAGCTTTTCCATCATTCGCGGAAGAGCCGATTCAGAGCTGGAGGTTCCAACCACGATCAGGATCTCCTCCTTGATATAGCGAATGAACTTGATCAGCGAAAAACCGGCAAACCGGGCTATCAAGCCAAGCACGACAAAGATAAACAACGCACATGTGACATAAACGCAAAGCATCACCGTCGCCAGCGATTGCAGCGTTCCGATGCCGAACTTTCCGATCGTAAAAGCCATTGCTCCAAAGGCGCCGATCGGTGCAAAACGCATGATGACCGTAATGATGCCGAAAAAGACCTTTGAGATCAGATCGATCCCCTTCAAGATCGGCTTTCCTTTGTCCCCTAGCATCGTCAGAGCAATGCCGAACAAGATCGCAAAGAAAAGCACCTGCAGGATCTCGCCTTTTGCAAAGGCATCAAAGATCGTGTCCGGAATTATGTGGAGGAAAAAATCGACAGTGCTCTGGTCTTGAGCTACTTTTGTGAACTGCTCGATGCCCTTTGCATCGAGCGTGGCCGGGTCGGCATTGATCCCTACGCCCGGCCGAACTATTTTGACAACAATGAGGCCTATGAAAAGTGCGAAAGTGGTTACGACCTCAAAATAGATCAGTGCCTTAAGCCCGACTCGCCCGAACTTTTTCATGTCGCCGATGCCGCCGATCCCGCTCACGACCGTGAGGAAGATTATCGGAGCGATCACCATCTTTATCAATTTGATAAAGCCATCGCCCAAGGGTTTGAGCTTTTCGCCAAGCTGGGGAAAGAAAAACCCGACAAGTACGCCTAGGATAATGGCTGCGATGACCTGAAAGTACAGAACCTTATAGAAGGGCTGGCGTACTTTGACCGGTTCGTTTGTAATGATCTCCATAGGTCTCTTGCCCTTTCGATAGAGAGAGGAAAATTCCATCTATCCGGTCGCCCGGGCACCGAAACTGAAAAAAGTGATAAAAGGTACGGTTGAATCCAGGGTATTGTATTACGGAAGGCATTGGTATTCACCACACGTGCTGTAAAAAGATGTAACAAGTTGTAACAATTCTTCCGAAACTGTTTTTCGCGAGCCGTCGTGAAGTAATATATGAGGGTCAATAACCTCGTTGAAGCTCGAATACTATGGATCGCTGGAGACAAATGCTACGGTATCGATATCTCCTGATCGCCTCGGCTGCGATCGTTATCGCGATCGTTGCTCTTCTCTTTATTCAATACCGTTCAGTCAAGCGGAATCAGGAATATGCTCAAAAAACGATGCGGGCAAATCTTGAGCTTCATCTGCTTGAGATCGCCGACGATGCAAAACGCGGCGTCCTCGATCACGCTAATCACATCCTTCACAGCATCAGGCAGCAGCGGATCAGGGAACGGAATATTCCAAGCATTGAAAGATCCTTCACAAAACTCGTCAAACGTTACCCCGAGGTCGAAGATTGCTTCGTGGTCTTTTTTGATAGCGGGCGGGAAAACGATACGTGGCGGGCTCTTAAGTTCGTAAGGCCAAATGCTGACGATCCGACTTTCAAGGGCGTCCCGATCGGGCGTCTGGTTGAGGACGCAGAGCTTTCGGCGTCGCTTCGTCGGGCGTGGCAGGCTGTTCCGCAGCAGGAACAAACAGCTCTCTACACAGCCTTTGACCCTGAGATAATTGACTATAAACCGCACCAGTATTTCTTTCACACAGTTTCCGAGCTTGATGTTTTGGCTAGAGATGCTCCCCTGGAAAATGTCGGGCTGCTGGTTTTCAGTGCAAGACCCGACCATTTCCCGGCTACCGATTATCTGAAAAATTTAGTAGCTAAGCACCAGGAACGAGACAAGGAGATCGACGGATCGATCGGCAAACTCGATTACCAGATCAGTCTCGACGACGGCCCCGGCCAACGCGTCCTCGCCTCTACGGGTGACGCAGCCCCCGTGATCACGCGGCGTTTTGACGATTCGGATAAGCTCTTTCGCGGGTTACAGTTCGGTATTTCGTCCCCGGAGTTGATCTCCAGGACCTCGACATACACTTATACCCAATCGACCCTGTTTTTGGCATTGCTCGCCGCCGCAACGGCTGTTCTCGGCCTGGTCCTGACCTGGCGGGCCACGCGGCGTGAGATGAAGGTTGCTCAGCTCAAGTCAGATTTTCTTGCAAACATCTCGCACGAGCTGAAAACACCGCTTACGGCGATCAGAGCGTTCGGCGATCTTCTCGATTCCGGCAGGGCCACCAAGCCTGAACGCATCCGCGAATATGGCGGCATTATCAAGATGGAAAGCGACAGGCTGACCGCGCTGATCAATAACATTCTCGAACTGTCGCGGATCGAACGCGGAGCACGCAAATATAGATTGGAGCGAGCCGACCTGCGTGACATGGTAATCGAAACTGTCGACATCTTTCGCCATTCGCCCGAGGCTGCCGAATTCGACATCAAGGTAACTTCCCCGATATCGCCGGTCACAACAGCGTTTGATAAAGGAGCGATCCGCCAGGCTCTGATAAATCTCTTGTCGAATGCGGCGAAATATTCCGGCAGCAATAACGATCGCCGGATCGTTGTAGACTTGCGAACCGAGAGCCACAACGCGGTCATTGAAGTGAGAGATTTCGGGATCGGCATCGCAGATGAGGACCAGCTGAGCATTTTCCTGCCGTTTCATCGCTCTATGAATGACGAGATCCAGGCGAAAGGCGGTACCGGCCTTGGGCTCGCGATCGTCCGCGAATTTGCCCGCGGCCATGGCGGCGAGATCACGCTCGAGAGCAAACTGGGCGAAGGCGCGGTCTTCAAACTGCATTTACCGCTGATCGAAGAAGAAACATTAGAGGAAATTGAGGTAGCAAATGGCGCATATCTTGGTCATCGAGGACGAGCCTAGCGTAGCGATCGCCCTGCAGGACAGCCTCGAATCCGACGGCCATTCCGTCATCGTTGCGCCTGAGGGAAAAACGGGATTTGAATTGGCCTCAGGTCAAACCGAAGCGTTTGACCTGATACTGCTCGATCTGATGCTGCCGAAGATGAGCGGCCTCGAGATATGCCAGCGTTTGCGATCCGATGGGGTCGAGACACCGATCATCATGCTGACCGCTCGCGGTGCTGCCTCGGATGCAGCCTTCGGGCTTAAGCTGGGTGCAGATGATTATATTCCAAAACCGTTCGATGTTGGCGAACTGCTCGCCCGTATCGAAGCAGTTCTGCGGCGAAGCCACCAGCAGATACCTGAACAGGACCTTGCGTCCGTCGGCGACGTCCGGCTTGATTTTCGCCGGCTAAAGGCAACCCGCAACGGCGAGCCGCTTGACCTCAGCCCGAGGGCTTTTGAGATCCTCCAGCTCCTTTTCGAGCACAAGGGGGAAACCGTCACCCGCGAGCAGCTCCTGCATCACATTTGGGGCGAACACGCTTCGCTCTACACCCGGACGATCGATGCTCACATAACCCGCTTGAGGCAAAAGATCGAACCGAATCCTGCGATTCCTGCGCACATTGTGACCGTCCATCGCGTCGGCTATCGTCTGATCGTTGACTAATGTCTATTCGTTAGTGAGATCTATGTATTCCGCCATTCGCAGAATATTCATCCCTTCTGCGACATTCGTGCGGCACGCGATCAACGCCTTTTCCTTTCCGCCGTTGTCGATCCAAACCTGGCAGTTCAGACATTCGCCGTTCCAGCAGAAATCGCCGTACGAGATGCTATCAACCGCGAGATATTGAAAGCACCGCAGCAGCGTATTATTCTCGGGTACTTCCCTTTTCTCTCCGCAGATCTCGATCTCGACCAAGCGGTCATAGGGCTGAAACACATCTTTTATATCGTTAATATCCATTTTGGGTTAGCGCTGAAGAGCGGACGATTGCAGACGGTCTTTGTGTGCAAGCATAAATTCAATGAACGCCCTTATCGGAGCGGACGTCGCTCCTTTGAGAGAGACCATCGCAACAGTCCGCTTCAATTCATGGCTTTTGAGCCTGATCTGAGCGAGCTTTCCGTCTTTCATTTCCTGCTTAACGGTCCACGACGGCATCAACGAGATCCCGAGGCCGCGTTCGATCATTAGTTTTACAAAATATGTATCGTTTGACTCAAGAGCCATTTCTGGTTCTACTTTGATCTTTTTGAAGAATGCATCCGTCGCCCGCCTGATTGATGCCCCGCGTTCGAATAATATCCACCGCTCGTGTTTAATATCCCTCGCCGAAACCTCGGTAAATGTTGCCAACCGGTGCTTTTTACCAACAACCAGCACCAGTTCGTCCTTGAATAATTCGGTCACCTGCAGCGTCGGTGAATAGACCGCGATCGAAGCAAATCCGACGTCGGCAACCCCGCTCAGAATATCGTCAACCGTTTGCTCTGTGGTCGCTGTCGTGCGAAAAACGAGTTCGACGAGTTCCTGCTGATCCATGAACTCTTCGAACAGGGGTGCGAAAAGATAGACCAGTGCCTGCGTAGCCGCTGCAACCCGTACGCGGCCGGCGATCGCCTTTTCACGATCGGCAACCGCCTCGAGCATCTCGTCCGCCTCGGCCAGGATGCGTTTTGCGTGTTCAAGCGCCACTTTCCCAGCATCGGTGAGCAAGACGCCGCGTTTCGCCCGGATGAAGAGCGGAACTCCAAGTTCCTCTTCGAGAGCTTTTATCTGATGGCTAACCGCCGATTGGGTCAGATGCAGTTTTTCTGACGCCTTCGTAAAGTTAAGCGTCTCGGCTATCTCGCAAAATGTTCGCAGCTGCCAAATCTCCATCCGGTTTATTTACAATAGTTTAGAGCCATTAGTCTGATTCATTACCGCAATGAAAAATAAGAGTTGGTAATCAAGTTTCTCGCACGATTATACTTATTTATATCAACCGGGAACAGTTTTATACCCGGCGTTTACAAGGGGATTATATGAATACTTATAATTTACATTACGCTATTGATAATTCGGTCGATCAGATACCAGGCATGGGCCGCTCACTATTGCAGGTTTACACGGGCAGCCGCATCTCGGAAACGGAAGCCGAAAAACTGCTTCGCCGCATCGCCGATCACAAATGGCACATCAGCGAAAAACTCGACCGCGATGTCGGCTTTCACGTGGCGGCGATCGATTACGTCGAGAATTTTTACGAGCCTCAGCCTCCTGAGAGCCCGGTCTCGGCATTCGTCTCCAAAACCGGCCGCGTGATCCGTTCCGCGATCAGGAAATACCTGATCGCCAAGGGCGAGACGCTGCCCGTTTGACCACAGGATGATCTCAAATGGAGAGAGGATTTCTGAAAAGTCAGAGTTAGTAGAAGGTAACCACGGAAGGACACAAACAAAACACTAAAAAAACTAAGACTTTTCAATTTCGTGTCCTTTTTGGTGTTATTTCGTGGTCGTCTCCTATTGTCCTGACCAATCAGACTTCCTCTCTTTCTTTTACAAAAACGAAATTTTTAGTCACGGTTCCGCGCGGAAAAAACGTTCGACCAATCCCGCAAACTCATTTGAACAAAGTGGCCTTTCAATCGCGACGATCTCGTCATAACCCACGACCAAAGTGGCAAGAAATCGCGAAAAATGCTCAAAAGTAGGCCTAAATTGGAAAAGTGTGAAACGATTCACACTTTTGAAGTGATCAATTTCGGTGCGCGAGTTTTTTCCGAAATAATTCTCCCCCAAAAATGAACCAAGGTGTCGATATTTGCCTCTGACATTTTAGGTTGTCGTTTGTGATTCAGAGGAGTAAAATCATCGCTATAGTAAAAAATAAACCTATGTCGCTTGTGATCTACACGAAACCCGATTGCCCTTATTGTCAGAAAGCTCGCGATCACTACAGCTCGAACGGCATCGCATTCATCGACTACGACGCTCAAAACGATAAGCAGCGTCAGAGAGAGATGCTCGAATATTCCGTCGGCGACCTAACGGTTCCCTGCATCGTAGAAAATGGGAACTATATCGCGTCGGGGTGGGGCAACCCGCCGCGTGGCTGAACGATCCACATTGATTGACCGGCAGTTGGCCGGTCGTGGAAACAACAACTTAATTTTTTGAAATTATAAGGCGAAACCCTCCGTTCGCCTTTACATGAAACGTGATTAACTTTACGATTACCGTTCGTGGAAAATTGAACTTCGGGTTCTAACTCCGGATATCCACGTATTCCTTATGGTTGGTTCGCAAATTAACCAATACAAGATCCTCGAAAAGATCGGTTCCGGAGGCCAGGGAACCGTTTACAAGGCTCTCGATACTAAGCTTAACCGCACCGTTGTCATCAAGGTCTTACCGCCGGAACTCACTCAAAAAACATCGAACTTCAGGCGTTTCGAACGAGAGGCTCAGCTTTGTTCGCAGCTCGACCACCCGAACATTTGTACGATCTACGATTTTCATAGTGCGGACGGCGTTTTTTATATCGCCATGCAGTACGTTGAGGGAAAGAACGTTCGGCAATTGGTCGCAGGCCGGCCACTGGAGCTGAAAAGTGCGATCTCTATAGCGATCCAGGTTACCGACGCCCTAGCTTACGCCCATTCAAAAAATATCATTCACCGTGACGTCAAGGCCGGAAATATCATGGTCTCAGATTCCGGCCAGGTAAAGATCCTCGATTTTGGCCTCGCAAAGCTCCTCGAGGACGAGCACGCCCAGAGCCACGAAGGACTTGACCGGCACGAAATAACAGAACTCGGAATTCCCTACGGCACCGCGACTTACGCTGCTCCGGAACAGGCGAAGGGCGAGCGGGCAGATCATCGTTCGGATATATTCTCGACGGGAGTTCTGATCTATGAAATGCTAACGGGCATTTGGGCTTTTCAAGGAAAGACCGTTATCGACGTTCGACATCAGGTATTGTATGGAACGCCAAAGCCGATCGCAGATCTGCGAAAGGAACCGATCCCACCGCAGATCCAGCAGATCGTTGACAAGGCTCTGCAAAAAGATCCGAAAGACCGATACCAGAAGATCGCTACGATGCGTGACGATCTGCGAACCGTTTTGCAGCAGATCGCGGGAGCCCAAATAATGCCTGGCGACACGTATGCACCGGGCCACGCCGATGGCAGTGCGGTCAAACGTATGCTCAATTGGTTTACGGGCAAATCAATTCCCGAAGCGACCTCGGTCGGCAGCCAGACGCCGTCGATCGCAGTCACACCATCGTACGCCCCGGACATTTCGATGACGGCAGCGGGATCCGAGAAAAAGAGCGTTGCCATACTGCCGTTTCAGAATCTTAGCCAGGATCCCGCGTCAAGCTTCTACGAATTTGCTTTAGCTGACGCCGTTATCACTGAACTTGCCCAGATCCGTTCGATCATCGTGCGCCCAAGTTCCGTGATAGCAAAATACCAGGGCAAACAGGTGGATCCGCGAGAAGCGGGCAAGGAACTTCGCGTTCACGCCGTGCTTTCAGCGGGCTTTTTACGTGCCGGTGAGAAACTTCGGGTGACCGCCCAGCTTCTTGATGTCACAACCGGGGATATCCTTTGGAGCGACCGGATCGACGCCGAAGGCAGCGACATTCTTGCTCTGCAAGACGGTATCGCCCAACGAATACTCGAAGGCCTCCGCCTTGAGCTTACCGACCTCGAAGCGGAAAAACTCGGGCGCCGAGCGACCGACAACGCCGAAGCTTGGGAAGAATACCTTCGTGGCCGAGACAATTTTGGCCGATTCATCTTCCGGACGATCGACGCGGAGGACTGCGATGCCGCAATGGCGAATTTCAAGCGTGCGATCGAGCTCGATCCGCATTTCGCCCTTGCCTACAGCGGCCTGGGTGCCTGCTATGCGAACCGGGTCTTTAAAGGACTCGGAGAACCAGAGGACTACACTTACGCCGAGGCTGCGTTCAGCAAAGCGTTCTTCTACGACCAAAACGTTGTCGAAGCTCGAGTTTTGATGGTCATGATCTATATGGCTCGTGGCGAGAAGAAAAAGGCACGATCTGAGATCGAACTGCTGCAGAAGCAGTTCCCGAATGACGCGGCCCTATATTTCGTTAAAGGGGTCATGCACCGTCTTGACGGCGAATACAGCGAAGCACTTAAGGCATACGAAAAACTTGCACGCCTCGATCCGGCAGCCCGCCCTGTGGCGGCTTACAACAGTGCCCGAATATATATTTACAAGCGCGAGTTCGATAAGGCGCTCGAGATACTCGATCAGGCAGCCCGGTCCGAACCAAACCATCCAATGATCAGGATATTCCGTTCAGCGGTGCTTTACTATCAAGGCAAGTCAGACGAAGCTATCGCTATGATGGACAAGGTACTAAGGGAAAATCCCAGAATGGATGGTATTCGCCCACTGTATGCGGAGATCCTGGCCGGCTCGGGCAGGCCGGATGAGGCACGAGCCCAGTTGACCGAAGACGCTCTTTCGCTTTCGCGGGCCGACCATGACATGGCATATTGGGTAGGTTCAACCTACGCAATGCTCGGCGAAAAAGACTTAGCCTTTAAGTGGATCAACAAAGCCGTTCGGCTTGGCAACCAGAACAAACCTTACTTCGAAACCGACAAAAACCTCGATTCCATCCGCAGCGATCCTCGCTGGGCGGAATTAATGGAAAAGATGAATGATGGTGACTGATCCTCGGTTAGCCTGATCGCTCCTACATAACGAAATTTGCCCAAACTTTCCTACCCCGCTCGCCGTAAAGCAAGGTCAGAATATTCCCTGTTCAGCTGGACGCTATGGCCGAAGATAAACTCGCCCCAATTTCTATAACCGAACGGATCGAGATCGTGGACGTCCTGCGCGGGCTCGCGATCGGGGGGATCTTTGTCGGGAATATGCAGTGGTTTTCGGGTTACGGCTTCATGCCCGATGCGATAGCCGCTCAGTCACCGTTTGCGGATCAGGCTGCCCGATTTCTGGTGCATGTTTTTATCGAGGGTAAATTTTATTCGATATTCTCGTTCCTGTTTGGATTCGGCTTCGCTCTTCAGATCTCAAGGGCTGCGGATCGCGGTGACACGCAAGCGACCGTCTTCAAACGGCGGCTCTTTTGGCTGCTGATCATCGGTGTCATCCATGCGTTTCTATTGTGGTCGGGCGATATTCTGAGCGTTTATGCGTTGATGGGATTTGTCCTGTTGCTCTTCAGAAAAAAAGCTACCGAGTCGCTGCCGAAATGGATATTTGGCCTGATCATTGCTCCGATCGCGGTTTACGTGATCTTCCTCGTGCTCTTCCTCGTCTTCGCCCCGCCCGACGTTGCCGCCTCGGTCGCAGACGCTAAAAACGGCATGTGGCAAAATGCGGTGAGCGTCGTACCGAATGGAACTTATCTCCGGATAATGGTCGATTACAACCTCAATATTCTGGCTGGGCGCTGGGCCGGGTTAATATTTGAAATGCGTCTGCCGAAGATCCTTGCGATGTTTCTGCTCGGCTTTTATGCCTATCGACGCGGTATTTTTCAGTCCCTCGGAGAAAATAAAGCCTTGATCAGTCGCGTACTTGTTTACGGACTCCCTGTGGGTATCGTTCTCAATCTTATTTTTGCTTATTATGCCGGCCGCGAATCTGTTCTGCCGCCGGAACCGATCGGATTGCTGGGCGTTGTCACATACGGCTTTGGCGTTCCGGCTTTGGCACTCGGAATAATCGCGCTGACTGTAACAGCATGGCAATGCAATTGGGGGCAGAAGATCCTATCGATCTTCGTTCCGGTTGGACGTATGGCCATGACCAATTATCTGCTTCAAACCGTCGTTGCGATCACTATATTCTACGGTTTCGGATTTGGCTTGTATGGAACAACGGGAGCCGCCAAGGCGACGGCGATCGCTCTGACGGTCTTTGTTTTTCAGATAATTCTGTGTACGGTGTGGCTTAAATTTTTCCAGTACGGACCGATGGAATGGATCTGGCGGCAGTTGACTTATCGCAAACGTCTGCCGCTATTGAGATCAAGCTAAGACCTTTTCAAAAACAAACTCATTGCAGCCGAGCCCAACCCCGCCGGATTTGACCTTCGTAAGGTTAAATCCGCGTGCCTTGTAGAATTCGAAGATCTCATCGACCGATGCTACTTCGTATGGATATCCGCCGACCCAGTCGATAATATCGTACCAATGGTTCATGCCGCGGCTGCCTTTGTAATGGGTCCACGAACGAATGTATTCGCCTGGATTCAAGCGTAATAGCGAGCCCGCAAAGCGTTTGGTTTCCTCGGGGAGGATCGTGAGGACGGCGAAAGGTGTCTTCAGCAAACCGGGGAGACGGCAATATGTTTTCTTGATCCAATGCCAGCGTTTCGCTTGATTTCCGGTGTCGTTGTAGATCGCAATGAATAGTTTCCCGCCCTGTTTGGTTGGAATTACGGCGTTCTCGAGAGCTTTCCACATTTCACCGGTGTGGTGCAGCACGCCCCACGAATATACGATATCGAATTTACCCAAACTTGCAACGTAATCGGCATCGAGAGCAGAGCCTTGCTCGATACGCCAATTTGGATCGTTGGGGAAATACCGTTTCCGCAGTTCCTTCGTACAGGCAAACGCATTGCTGTCAAAATCGAAGGAATGAACCCTCGCACCGAGCTTTCTCGCTGCAAGCGAGAACAATCCGCTCCCCGAACCGATGTCGAGAAATGTCTTACCTTCGAGCGTTTCGACCTCGAGCATTGACTTGAGCGAACTGACGGCGGTATCAATGCGTTCGTCATCGAGGACGGATAGAAACGCACTCCAGTTCTTGCCAAATTCGAACCTCTCACCATTCGCAACTTCGTTGCGATGCTGCTCAGCAACATTCAGATTTTCGACCATCGATGTGTTCATATTGAAAGTGGGCGTGGGAGTAGCCCGCTTATCCAAGAAAGGTAGAATAAGTAGTAAATTTCAAAGAATTACGGCATTTGAGCAGTCATCAACGCACGTAACTCATCAACTTTCGCATCCCAGCTTTCGTGAGCGATCGCGTCGCTGACCTCTTCGCGAGGTTTAGGATTGGCGATCGCGTCCTCGATCTTGGCGATAAAATCATCGTGATCCATACCCACCAGGCAGTCAGGCAGAATGCGTACTTCGGGGATATCGGTTGAAACGACGGGCAATCCGGCGGCAAGATATTCGCGGACCTTCAACGGGTTTGCAGCAAGGGTCAATTCATTGATGGCAAATGGATTCAGTGCAACATCAAAGCCTTTGCAATACGCCGGAAGCTCAGCGTACGGCTTTCGGCCGAGGAAGTGAACATTCGGAACATCGTTCAGAACCTTAACTTTCTGTTCGGCATCGACAGCGATCTTACCGATCAGAACAATCGAGCCGTCCTTAAAATGCTCGGCTGTCTTTTTGATCAACTCGAAGTCAACCCAATCGGCCAGAAGGCCATGAAATCCAATGATCGGCTTCGGCAAATTCGCGATCTCATCCGGGAGCTTGGTCGATTCGTTTAAGGCAGTGCGGAAATGCCGCCAGTCGGTTCCGTGCCGAATGATGTGAGTGTTTGGGTTAAACTGCTTTTTAGAATCGTATAGTTTTTCAGCCGACACAACGACCAGATCTGACACGCGAAACAACTCTTCCTCGATCTCTTTAAGAGCAGACGAGCCGGTAAACGCGGTGTATTCATCGACGCAGTAATAGATCAGCGATTCCTCGCCGACCTTGCCGGCGATCATTCCCGCTGCCGGGTTGAACACCATGTTGATGACGTTCGAGAAACCGAGCTTTCGCATCGCCTTTTTGACCTGGCGAATGAGCGACCGTTGATTGAGGTTTACAACCGTCTTGTTGCCGTACGCGGGGATCGCGAGCGGATTAAGAAGAAAAATATTGGGCTCGACCTCACGAATAGGTTCCGTAAAGGCTTTTAATTTCTTGTAGATGCGCGACAGGTCTTTTGATGAGGTCGTCGGCATTCGGTTAGCGATCGCGTTGATCCAGAGAATGCGATTGTCTTTCGAAAGCACACGCATCAGATGTGTTTTCGACAGCGGATCGCCAGTCCAATCATGCGAAAAGCACAGAATATCCCTCCCACGAAGCACGCCCGTTTCTTTCGGTTTATTTGTTTCTTTTGGGTAGCTGACTAACATACTCTAATGCTTCTGCGGCTGGAATTCGAAGCCGAGTTCCGGAAGGTTATAAATACGTCGGATCTCAGACGGCTTCTTGAGAAGCCATGTTTTCCGATCGTAATTTTCACTCTCGAGGTTAAATTTCTTCAGTTTGCGAATCGAGGTTGTAAAGCGCGGCGGATTGAGAAGCAGAAACTGCAACGTACGGAAAGGTGCCTTTTTCAGATCTGCCGCCGTCGGATAGCATGCAAGCAAATTCATACAGATCGATTCGAGATCGACCTCGGCTGTCTTCTTATCGGCAAAATGAATCTCGGCCCCGTAACCAACGCAGATAACATCGGCTCCCCAATCGCTGCCGATGGAATAGCGCAAAACAGAGCTCGAAAGTTCCATGACTAATAGGCTGTCGGCATCCGCAGCAGACGAACGCTTAACCACTGCGACACCATCCGGGAAGGAAATGTTGTATAAATTTAATTCCTGAACGTCAGTTACACGAAGCGAGAATTTCAAACGGCGCAGCTTTTCTGCCGGAAAAAGCGTCATGCGTTTCGTTACATTTCGGAGTAGTTCGCCACGCAAACTTTCTGCGTCGTCTTCGCCAACGGTTGCTTTCAAACGCCGACCCACTATCTCAGTTTTATACTGTTCCTCGACCAGATGATGGAGACCGCCATCCCTCATTTCGCTGCGATAGGGCGAAGATGGAATCATAGTGGTTCCCTCAAGCCTGTCCCCCGAATACATATCCGCGATTTGCGGTTCGTATCCATTTTCGGCAAAGTGCTGCCGATAATACCCCGCGATTTTTGCTCTCGGAAAGCGGGCGTCGTTTATCCATCTTTGATCATCGTCAATTAGGCAAAAGTCCGCCGCAAAGGGCACGGCTACCGCAGGATGAAGTGCTTTGACGATACTACAAAAATTATGAACAAAAAGTTGCTCTCGCGCCAGGCTCGTTCTGTAATCGTCTTTGCCGGCAAGGTGCATTGTATTCGGAAAATAGCTTGCCCCGCCAAATCCGCAGAATAGCACGTCTATCTTCGGCCAGCGCTTTTTGATCTCATTGACGTAAAATGCAATCACTTTCTCGGACGAGGAATGGAGAGCGTCATTCGCATTGATGACAACTTTTCCGCCGCTTTCGATGACGATGACGCTGTCATGCGAGTTGATAATGAACGTGACTTCGGTCTTTTCGGAAATACGGTACTTCTTAAACGTGACGCATTCCCTTACGTCTTCAAAACCCATGCCTTCAATGTATTCCCTAGCTCCACCAAAATAGCTATATGGATAAAATACCTTCGCATCCTTGGGAAAGAGTGACAGTGTGGGTTCATTTAGGTGATCTTCGTGACCGTGTGAAATGAGTATCGCGTCAACCTTATCGGTAAAGCTGGTATTCACCGGTTTAGGGAAAACATACCATTTATCGCAAAAAACCGGAGCCGCCCACCATGGATCAGTTGCGATCCGGGCATCCTCGGTCTCGATAAATAAACATGCGTGGCAAATGTATTCGATCTTCATAGTAACGAGAATGGAATTAAGCGGCGACGAGCATCTCTGCCACAGCGTCTTGCTTGATCTCAAACTGTTCGCCGTCAAAGAACTGACGATGCCAGATCTCGAGATTTACCAATCGAAAGATCCTAGTCGAATTATCCTCACCGGAATTGTGGGCCAAAACAAGTTGGCGAACAAAATCGGAGTCAAAAATGCCGCGGTCAAGCGAGCGTTCACTGAGAACAAACTCGTCAACGATGTGTCTGTAGTCGTTACGAAGCCAGCCGCCGAGTGGAACGGGAAAGCCCATTTTTGGACGCGTGAGTATCTCCTGAGGCAGAAAGCCCTTCATTGCCTCACGAAGTATCCATTTAGTTGTTCCGCCGCGAAGTTTCATCTCGGTTGGCATTTGTGCGGTGAATTCAACAAGTCTGTGGTCGAGGAACGGTACACGGCTCTCGATCGATGCGGCCATAGACATTTGGTCCTGCTTCATCAGCAGTTCGTGCAGGTATGTTTTTGTGTCGACGTATAGAAGCTTATCCAGAACGGCTAGCGCATCAGTGTTGTTAAGCAATTCATTTTGCGGGGCGTAAGGGTTCAAATCGATGATCTTGTCGCGGGTGGCCCTCGAAAACATCCGGGCTTGCATTTTCTTTGGAAAGATAGCGAAGTTGTCAAAAACAAATTCTCAATATCCGCATCGCGAGAAAGAAACGTTCGGCCCAGCTTACGGTTGAGTGAATCTGGCAGCGTTGCAACCCCACCTCGAACGGCGTTCCGCAGAAACGCTGGGGTCATCTTCTCGTATCTTTTGCCATAATCTAACAGAGCGAGCGCCTTCTTGTATCTACCGTAGCCGGCCATCGTCTCGTCTGCACCTTCCCCGGTTAAGACCACTTTTACATGCTCCTGGGCGAGCTTCGAAACAAAATAGAGTGGGATGGATGACTCAAAACCGATCGGCTCATCCTCATGCCAGATCAGGTTTGGCAGCTCGGCAAAGAATTGTTCTGGCGAAATGGTTATCTCGTGATGCTCAGTTCCGAAGGCGTCGGCAACGAGTCGAGCATACTCCAGTTCATTCGCTTCGCGGTCGCCGAACGCGACCGAAAAGGTCTTTATCGGCTCACTTACCATCGTCGACATCATCGCCGCGATCGCTGACGAATCTATGCCGCCCGACAGGAACATTCCCAATGGCACGTCCGCCATCAACCTCAACTCGACCGACTGACGGAAAAGATCCCGCCATTCCTCAATATATTGTGCGTCGCTTTTGGGTTCGTGTTTGGGTTCGAATTTGAGGTCCCAGAATTCGCGAATATCAAGCCTTCCGTCTTTCCAGACCATTGTATGACCTGGCGAAAGGCGTTTGACTCCGGAAAAAAGTGTTTCGTCGCCTGACGTACCGTGATTGGCTAGTTGATCGGGTAAGGCGTTGTAATTGAGTTCGGGCTTGACGGCTCCGGCTTCGAGAAGTGCTTTTATCTCAGACGCGAAAAAGAGATTCCCTTCGCTGTCGTGAACATAGTACAGAGGCTTCACACCAAAACGGTCGCGAGCAATGAAGAGTTCCTGTTTTTGTTTATCCCAGATCGCAAAGGCGAACATTCCGCGAAGATGATCGACGCAATCGCGGCCGTATTCTTCGTAGAGGTGAAGGATCGTTTCGGTGTCGCTGCGGTTTTGGAACTTATAGCCTTTCGATTCGAGGCTCTCGCGATGGTCGGCGTGATTGTAAACCTCGCCGTTATATACAATTGAACACGAGCGGTCACTCGAGAACATTGGCTGTGCCCCGTGTGTGACATCCACGATGCTCAGGCGCCGATGGCCGAGCCCAATGTTTCCATCAAGATAAATGCCACCATCGTCAGGCCCGCGGTGATGAATTATGTCGCGCATTCGCACGATTCTTGCTTCGTCAACTTGTCTGCCCGAGCGTGGGGAAAATGCTATTCCGTTGATACCGCACATACCGAGATTAGAAAGAGAGAATAGAGTGGTTTTTGTAGATTTATTTCGCTGTGGAAGCGGCTATTTAGAGATTAACCGTTTTTAACACTAATTACCACGTTTTTTTCGTGTTGTGTGGTGGATTCTGAGGTCTTTTGGTCCTTTAATGTAAGCGTTGGAGAAAATGTGGAAAATCTGATCGTGGTAAATACAGTAAGAGTTAAACAAAAAGAAGTAAAACGCCGCCGTTCGGTGCGATGGCTTTTACCCGTTCTCGCCGTGCTCGTGATCTGCTCTGCGGTCGGCGGAAGCGTCATATATGAATGGAATTACGGCACCTTCGGCTTGATAGGTCCCCAGCCAACCGTCAAAGCGACCGCAGCAGGGCGAGTTATCAAAGTTCCCCCGGGCGGCAACATCCAGGCGGCCCTTGAACTCGCAACGAGTGGCGACATAATTGAACTTCAGGCCGGAGCCGTTTATTCGGGAACCATCACGCTGCCGAATAAGCCGTTGACGGATTATGTAACGATCCAGTCATCCGCCGTTGGGAATCTCGTACCCGACAAACGGGTTTCACCTGCACAGCGCTCGTCGATGGCGACCATCACAGCGGGAATGCTTGGTCGCCCCGCGATCGCAACCGCGAAGGGAGCTCACCACTACAAATTCATCGGGATCGAGTTTGCGGCAACGTCATCGACGTACAACTACGGTCTTGTCGTTCTGGGAAATGGCGAAACCGCCGTGAATCTGCCGCATCATATTGAGATCGACCGTTCATATATGCGGCCCAACAAGACCGGCGTCGTCCGCCGGGGCATCGCTCTGAACAGTGCCGAAACGATCGTCAAGAACAGCTACATCGAGGGATTCGGCTTTCCAGGGGAAGAAACACAAGGCATCTGTGGTTGGACCGGAACTCGGAACGTCAAGATTCTCAACAATTACATCGAAGGAGGAGCCGAGAACATCATGTTTGGGGGGGCTGATCCGGCATCGGCGGATCTGATCCCTATTGATATAGAGGTGCACGGGAACTACCTGAATAAACCGCAAGCGTGGGCTGACAAGGTGTCGGTCAAGACGCTGTTTGAGCTAAAGAACTCAAAACGTGTCCGATTCACCGGTAATCTGATGACCAACAACTGGAAAGGCTCGGCGTTCCGCATCACCATCCGAAATCAGGACAACGGAGCTCCGTTCTCGACGATCGAGGATGTTCTGATCAAGGACAACATCATTGATGGTGCGGGCGACGGAATCAACATTTTGGGCAAAGATGATCTTTATCCGAGCCAGGTACTCAAGAATTTAACGATCGAGAATAATCTATTTCTTAACATCCGAGGCGATAAGGAATTCGAAGGCGGCGGCTATTTGATCCAGGTGACACAGGGCGAAGGCATTACGATCGTGAACAATACTGCCTTTAACTGGGGCAGCACGATAAAATTCTACGACACGATGCCCAAAGCTTTCGTTTTCCGCGATAATATTATCGGGCACGGTTTGTATGGTGTTCACGGCATCGACAATCGCTCTGCGCAAGCCCAAACGCTGCTGCAAAATAACGTTTTTATGAATCTGAATCGCGTTCCGACCAGCGACTATGCCTTCCCTGCCGGAAACACGATCGTCGCGAGCATGGACGAGATCAGATTCGCGGATCCGAACGCAAAGGATTTCCGTCTAGCACCCGCCAGCAAATACCGAGGAAAAGCTAAAAACGGAAAGAACCTGGGCAGCGACCTGGCTCCGATGCCTAGGTAACGAGCATTTGTTCGTAGAGGTCGATCACTGCGTCGATATTATCCGTATCCCCAATTCCTCGCGGCTCCCTGTGTATTGTCTGAGAGATCTCCCGAACCTTCTCGAGGAAATTCTCCTTGTCGCCGATCTGGATCAAATGCGTACCTTCAGGCCTCATGCCATTTTCCGTTGCAATAACCGGCGTTCCGAGGAAAAGCGCTTCACGAACTGAGATCGCATCTCCGTCAAATAGCGTTGTTCGCAATAAAATATCGGCTTTGTCTATCAGGTGAAGCGTAGCGGCGTGTTCAACGTTGCCGGCAACCAGGATACTTTCAGTATAATTACTTCCGGCGACCGCATTTTCGACCTCGCTGCGGAGCGAGCCTTCGCCAACCAACAGCAACCCTGCTTTTGGAAAATCTTGTAAGACCTGCCGCATCGCCTCGATCTGAAACAATGGATCGTAATCCTTTTCAAGGCCGCCTACAGAAAGCAATAGCGGTGAATGATTTGCAATAAAGCGGGCTAGCTCGAGCGGAACGGCAACGCTCGCGTCCGGCGGCCTCAACGAAAATGGCAGTATCTTGTGTATTTTTTTATCCGCGACGCCAAATCGGCGAAAAGTCTCAGCAAGTGCATCGTTAACCGCAATGATCGCTCCAAAACGGCGAAACGTGATGCCGTGTTTCGAAAATCGCCTGGCAACTTTTGCTTCGTCGGTTAGCGGAAATGCTCCGGAATGTACGGTAAGCACACTTCTCTTACGGCCAAAGAGCGATGCGATCATGGCAAGGCTCAGCACTCGGCTATTAAGCTCGCCGCCGACATGGAGATGCACAATCTCGTATCTCAGCGACGACAGCAGCTTGAGAATTTCCGAAGCCCCGGTTGGATGGTAGACGTCGGGTTCGTCCCTGATCGAAGTACTTCGAGATGTGGCAATGATCGAGCATTTATCACCGCGTTTTACTAGCTCGTCTCGGATCGCAAGCATATTCCGGCTCACGCCGCCCTCGGGCGGCGGATATGGGCCTAGTTGTAAAACGTGGATCGACATCGGACATTATGTTACCGCAATAGGGACTCGTACAGCTGAACCGTTTGCTGTAACTGAGTCGATTCAGAGAAGCTTGAGGTTGCGATCCGCCTTCCTTCGGCACCAAGACGAGCCGCTTTCGAAGGATCGCCGAGGAGATCGAGCAGATGTACGGCGAGCGATCCGTCGTCATCAGAATTTATCAGATAGCCGCTTCGATCATGGACGATCGCCTCGCTCGCACCGCCAACATTCGTCGCGACGACTGGTTTAGCCGCAGCCATGTATTCGAGGATGGCATTTGAAAACCCTTCAGCAGTTGATGTGAGAACACACGCATACGAATTCGTAAGCAGTTCCGGAACATCGCTACATCGGCCAATGAAATGAACGTTGTTGCCGATACCAAGTTCAATCGCCATTGCCTGCAAACCGTCTTTTAAGCCACCTTCGCCGGCAATTACGAAATGTGCTGTAGTATCTGAAGCTAGTACGGCCGTGGCCGCCCGAAGCAGCATCGGGATATTCTTAACATCGTGACGCAGGTTCGCAACGAGTGTGATCAGTCGAATTCCATCATCTTCGGGCAACAAGTACTTTTGCAAAAAACCCGCTCGATCGTTCAAGGTAATGTTGAATCTCTCGGTATCGAGCCCATTGTAGATCAGGTGGATTTTCGTAGCTGGAATTCCACGGACCTTAAGATAATTTACGACTGATTCGGAATTTACAACGATCGTATTCGCCCGGCCAAAGGCGAACTTCTCTACCATATCCTGGCGAACGGACCTCATACCACCGGTTTCACGTTTCGAAGCAATTCGAGCTTTCACATTTGCCATCGAGGCGGCCGCCATTCCGAAAACATTCGTATAAAAATCATGCGTGTGGATGAGATCTATTTGATTTTCTTTCAGGTATTTAGCGCACGCACGTACCTGCTTGACGAAGTTCGCATTGTAGAAGGATGTTAGTGGAAATTCGGGAATCGCCGGCAGCCCGATCTCGTCGATCTCCGCCCGCAAAATGCCTTCATTGCTGAGCGTCGCGGCGAAAACTTCGAATGATCCTTCATTCTTCAGCAATCGTGATAGAGCTATCGCCTGGCGTTCCGAGCCGCCCTGGTTAAAGCTCCCGATAAACTGTAGAACTCGTTTTTTCACTGTTCGGCACGGCGGCGGTCGGAGTTTAGCAGACGGCGGTCTTTCTTTCTGCGGTCGATGAACCGGAGAGGGAAAGTACGCATTTCTTTCTGAGTCTTGACGTAAACATCGTTGCCAAGCCGCCGTATTGCAGCGTATTCGACATGCCCTGATTCGAACGCTTCATTTCCCTCGAGCAACAACTGATCTCCATCGATCAATACGAATTCGTCCGGGGCAGACTCTTCGCTGCTGAGCCGCGCCCACGAATATCTAAAACTTGACGAGAATATTCCGTTATCTAGCAAACCACGCTCGTCATTGACGACGAAAACGTCCATATATCCGACATATCGAATGACAAATGCTCTACCTGATGCCATCTCAACTTCAGAAACCTCGGGTGGCGTCACACCAGCGTCCATCGGCATTACGAAGGTAAAAAACTCTTGTTTCCCGCTGCCCTTGGAAATGAACCGCATGAACGGGGCATTTGTCCGGTTCCCGTGGTTCTTCGAGATCCAGCTTTCTTTATGATCCCAGCTACCGTTGTCTCCGAAAGTGTAGATGCGATGGTCAGTTCCGCCGATCCATCTGCCTTCGCCGCCTATATTTGTTCGAACGCCTGTATCGAAATGAAAATTCAGAGAGTATTGATGTTCGCCTTGTGTCTCAACCAGGTCACGAATGATCCAATAATCATTTTTCAAAAACAGAATGCTCCGACTGTGCGTCGCCGGGTCATTCAACCGCTCGTAACCGTTGTGCGATCCTTCAAACAGGTCAAATCGATCGGTAGATATCCAATTATCTCTTTTTGCCTCTGCTCTCGTCTTCCAGCTAAATGCGGTTGCCGGCTCAGATGAAGAAACGCCGTCGATCTCGAGCGTATTGTGTGCCGCCGTGGACCGGAAATAGTCGCGAAGCTCACAGGACTCGTGATATGTGTATGTTCCCGAATCAACAAGCAGCGTCTTACCGTGAACCGCAACCTCAATAGACATTGCATCGGCATGGCCGTGACCACCCGCAAGCGAACCAACTTCGCCGCAATCGACGATGAGATAATTGTCCGTGTCGCTCCATCCATCACGCATGACGCAATAGCCGCCGTTGGCGAAATCAGTTGAGGTTATGGCGGGTTCTTCTGCCTCGATGGCCGTGAATAACTTGATCGAATCCGGACCGGTCAACCAGAATAGATCTTCGCTCGGCTTTTCGCTCACATATTTTTGATCGCTGCGGTCAAAAATAACGGCGCTCAGAGCTAGAGTTCCGCGAAAATCGTCCGATTCGGCGGTCGTCAGCGGAAGCATACGGCCGCCGTCGTCGTCGCCGATGATCGGGGTTTTTCCGTCCGGCATCGTCACCTGCATAAGGAAGTCGAACGTTTGCTCTAATCGGTTTTCCAGATCAACAGCCGCGGGATGATAATAGGGCTCGCCCCACAGAGATCTCAGCACAACAAAGTGAGCATAAAAATCCGCTGTATATCGCTGATACCACGTGCTTTGCTCAAAATATACCCCATCACGGAACACTTGCTTTGGGATCTGGCTGAACAGGATATCTTCGCCCAACTTTCGCCAATGGGCCGCTTTGTCGAGAAACGGCAGTTGTGTTCCGAGGTAATAAAGACCGAGGGCTTCGCCAGTAATGTGCGTATTCGGGCTGTAGTATGTCGAGAGATATCGCTCTATATGACGGCCGTGAAGGTATAGATACTTGACAGCTCCGTGAAACAGCTCTGGCGTAAATCGGTCGGAATTCTTGAAGAAATGAAACGCCCAGATCCACGACATTGACCTGAACGCGACCTCTAGGCTGCTCGCCCAGTTTATGCCGAGTCCCGGAGGATTCTCCTTCATCCAGGAGTCTAGATGGCGGACAAAGGCGTCTGCAAAACGTTCTTCCCCGGTTAACCAATACGCCACGCCGAGCGTAAAGAAATGCTGATGACGGTTGAGTTCCCAAATGACCTTCTTGTTTCCAGTCTCTGAAGTATCGAGGTCATCGAACTTTTTCCAGTGCTTGAGTGGCGACCGCTTTGAAGACAGCGGCTCACGATGCCAATCTATCTCTCGGCCGACGTACAGATTCTTAAGCCCCATCAGATCGATGCGGCCTTCAACAATATTCTCAGCCGCAGAAATGAAGGACGTGGCGACTTCCTCGCCAAATGTCGAATTGAACACCTCGATTGAGGCATTAGGCTCTTTGAACGAAAGAAAGAACTTTTCCGAACCGTTTTTGAAGAACTTCTGCCAGATGGTTTCGGCAATGACCGGCTTTCCTGCGAACTGGTCCGCTTCGATCAGTTTTACGAACTCCTCATCGGTCGGTATCTCACCACCGCCGCCGCGTTGTTCCCGAAACACCGAAAGAGCCTGACCGCCGCGCGTTAGCACCTCATCCAGACTGCGGATCTTCTTGAATTTATCGAGCGGTTTTGCCATCGTCGCTAACGCCATCTCTTTACACAAAAACGCCCTGTTCACAGAAAATTCCGAAAGGAGCCCAAATAAATGCTATAGCTTTCAGAACCCGTTCTTTTCGCATTATCGAACGCAGCCTGTAATCCCTGAATTTATGAGGATCGCCCGTCTTACCGTCGATTGCGGCGAGAACCATGTTAAATGCCTCCCGTGCACTCGCAAAATGAACCTTAAAATCTCCTTGTTTCTCCGATCGCTCTATTATTTCGCTGAAAAAGCGCTTTGCACATTCACCGATAGTTGCGGATTGATCGTAATCAAAGAAGCCGTGGCAGTATAGTTTGATGAATACCCAGTCAGGTTTGCCCGCAACCGAGATATTTGCTGACCGCCAGCGACGGAAGCGGCTGAGGTTTAGGGGCTGGTTCGCCGCTAACGCGCCGTCATCAATTCGCGGAAACGGCAAACCAGCTATACGCCGGGTCCAGTTAAGGACCAGCGGTCCGGTAAATATCAGTGGTAATAGAGGAGATTTTCCATTTGTTGCGACCCGGACGCCCGAACGGTGCGGAACTGGTTCGTTCATAGGATGCGCACATTCGTATATTTTATTAAAAATGGGCACCTGCGACTGATCGGGAGCCGATGGCAAGGTCATATCGGCATAGCATCCGGTTTCCTGCAAAACCTCCATCTCGTTGTCCACGCCGCAATAAAGTCCTCCGCAGGAATTCGCCAGAGCTAGATTTCCATGAACGAACGCATACATTGGATCTCCCGTCCCGTCCATCCTCGACAGGCAGCCGTGCCTATCAGCAACCGTATCGCGAAATCTCAAGATCGTTGAACGGAAGTTCTCTGCCGTGTCGGGCTCATGACCCTCGTGATGAAGATGGACCTCGATCTCGCCGAGGCCCTCAGCTTCCATCTCGGCCATGATCTCCAGCAATTCGCGATCGTATTGTTCCGCCGGATAGAAGTTCGTATGCCGAAACGGAGTTCCGTCCGCATCAAGAACTGTACCGGCCTGTTCGCGAAACTTCTTTCTATACTCCTTCAACCGTTTCACCTGAGTGACTCGGTCGAGAAAACCGCCCTCCGGCTTCCAGCCGGGCTCGAAGTGATTGGCTACGGTGAATATGACGTGCTGCTTCTGAAAAGCATTCCTCTCGAGCATCGCCCCGGCTCGCACCCACGGGTAACGGACGAGCCACGGCAAGCTCCATTTAAGTTTTTTGATATTTGAGGGCTGTCCTATCGGCATTCTTATTTTTCACCGTCAATGTAGCGACGATGCCATAATTCGAGCATCCAGAGCGTCCAGAGCGGGTTAGAGTGATCGCGCCGTCCGCGGCGGTGTTCATCAAGTAGCAATTTGATGTACTTCGTGTCAAAGTAGCCACGTTCCATTGCCCGCTGATCCGAAAGATCGCTTGTCATGCGTTCCTTTAGCTGCACATTTATCCATTCGCTAATGGGCATCCCGAAACCTTGTTTTTCACGGTACAGGATCTCCCGTGGAACAAATCCTTCAACCGCTTTCTTAAAAATATATTTGGTTTCCTTTCCTTTCAGTTTCATCGACGATGGGATACGCGTGACAAATTCGATCAACTCGTGGTCGAGAAGTGGACTGCGGGCTTCGAGCGACGACGCCATCGACATGCGATCGACCTTGGTCAAAATATCGGACGGTAAATACGTTTTGCTGTCGAGATAAAGAAGATTCTCGACGGCGTCTTCGGAACGAACGCTTCCCGCGATCTCGCGGAAAAGTTTCTCACCACGTTCGAAACTGCCGTTCATTTTTGTTCGCTTTTCCGCAGAATATAGCTTCCGCTTTTTCGGACCGTTGAAATGCGAAATGCTGTCGATGTAACGCCCGGCCGCGTCGAGAGAAATGTTGAAAAGGTAGTTCTTGCCTCTAGTTCCGTGCGGCAGTGCTTCGCTCAAAGGCCTGAGAAGTCCCGAACGGAGGCCGTTCGGGAGCTTTTCGAAACCGCTTTTATCGCGATCCGTGACGTATCTTGTATAGCCTGCAAACAACTCGTCCCCGCCATCGCCCGACAGTACGACGGTTACGAAGTCCCTCGCCATTTTTGAGACCATAAAAGTCGGAAGTGAACTCGGGTCCGCGAACGGCTCGTCAAAATGCCATACTAGGTCGTCAACGATGTCAACAAAATCCGGTGTGAGAATAAATTCGTGGTGATCTGTCTTAAAATGCTCCGCCGCAAGACGTGCGTATTTCAGCTCGCTATAACTGTCCTCATTAAACCCGATCGAAAAGGTCTTGACCGGCTGATCGGTTATCTGAGACATCAATCCGACCACCGCACTCGAGTCAACCCCACCGGACAGGAACGCTCCTAACGGAACTTCGGATATGAGCCTAACGCCGACGGCATCACGGAGTTTTTCGAGCAGTTCGACTGCTATCTCGTCCTCCGTGCCCGTTAACGATTCTTGCGAATAATCGAAATCCCAATATTGCTCAGTGCGAACCTTTCCGTCCTTAAATATAAGAAAATGCCCCGGCTCGAGTTTGCGGACGCCCTTAAATATACAAAGCTCCTCAGGAACGTAACCAAACGTGAGGTAGGCGTCGAGTGCACCGGGTTCGATCTCTCGAACAACACCTCCATGTTCAAGCAGGACCTTCATTTCCGATCCGTAAACGAACTCCCCGTCAGTCGTGATCGTGTAGAACAACGGCTTCTTCCCAACACGGTCTCGAGCAACAAAGAGGCTTTCCTCCCGGCTATCCCAGATCGCGAAGGCAAACATACCGCGCAGACGCTTCACACAATCCGGCCCGAATTCGTCGTAGGCATGAATTATCGCCTCAGTATCAGAGTTGGTGCGGAATTTGTATCCGCGGGATTCGAGGTCTTTCTTAAGCTCCCGATAGTTGTATATTTCACCATTGAAAACGATCAGTTTGGATCTGTCTGTGTTGTAGATAGGCTGCTGCCCGGTGGCAAGATCAATGATCGACAGCCGACGCATGCCCATGGCGGCACGGCCTACGACGGCTGTCCCCTGCTCGTCAGGGCCGCGATGCGTGATGACACGGCACATCGCATCGAGCCGCACCCCGCGGCTGTCAGCGTGGTCGTCAGTTCTTGAAATGAATCCAGCTATACCGCACATAATTAGTTTTTTAGATCGACCAATGGAGCTACCCTTTGTTTCGGAAGAAATTTACGGATAAGGTTCATCACCGATCTTTTATCCGCCTCCTCGATCACGCCCCAGAAATTGGCTCCCAAGAGATAGATAGGCGCAAAGACCAGTCCGGAAATGAGTAGAACGAGGCTGCCGCCCACAAAATTCAATGTACTCGCCCTGTTCGTCGTAAAAGCCTCTTGGGCAAGCCGTTCGCCTATTTCCTCAACATAAACGTGAACGTTAACGTAAACGATATATGTGATCAGTCCGGCAAAAAGTGTTATTACCGCTACCTTTCCGACGTCTTTCAAAAGCGGCAGGTCTTTCCATCCAAGGCCGAGCTTCTTGATCACCATCGATTCGCCGATCACCTTTTCTAGTACGAGAGCGGCTACCGCAACCGTAATTACACCGGTCAGACTGAAATGGTCGAGCCAAAAATAAAGAACGCCGATCAAAAGCGTCAGAACGAATATTCGCGTCAGCAGAAAGAATCTACCAAGCTCCTTGTAGGATCTGACGATCGGGTCGGTGACCAGGATACTCAGTGGGATCAGCGTGAGATTGATCATGAATATCGGCGTACTCTGCAAATACTCTTTAGTAAAGAGTGTGAGCACAAATGTCTCAGCGGTTATCATCAGGAACGCGTATATGGGGAAATAGAAAAACGCGAGCTTCTGCGTGGCACGCACCGTAAGCCTCAGCATTTCCTCACGCTCGCCAACCTGCTGCAGTGCGTTCATCCGTGGAATTAAGACCGACGAGATCGACTCAGCAAGCATACTGATCAGCGGCAGCTGAAAACATCCATAGGCGTATATGGCAAAGTCAGCGGCGGTGAATTTATAAAAGACGAAATAATTGTGAATATCCGTCTGGGCTGTCCATAAGATCGCCGTTAGTCCGAACGGGATCGCGTACCTCATTTGTTCGCGGAAAAATGCGGGATCGAAATCTCGCCAGAAACCCGGAAATCTTGATCGTAAGTAATTCAGAAGGATCGCCGTCTGAATCACGCCGTGGATCATCGATGCGTAAATAAACGCCTCGACGGTGGCGAATCCCAAAACTGCCCCGCCCATCAGGAGCGTCTTCGAAAATGAGGCAAAAACAATAAAATACGTCGCTGCCTTGGCCTCTGAATTTGCGATAGCGACGGTCTCGAGAAAAGTTGAGAAGATCCATATCCAGATCACGATACCGATCGCCGGGCCGAGCCGGGTAAGTTCTTCGCTTCTGGTCAGACCGCCGAGAAGTTGTGGGTAAAGGAAAAGCGTCAGAGCTGCTAGTCCGCCGACTACGAAATTAAAAAGCAGAATATTCAGTACCGCAGCTCCGCGACGCTCCTTTTCGCGGGCAAGAAAATAGTACGCGCTCATCGAAAATCCAAGGGGCAGGATCACCAGAGCATTCGTAATTATCTGAAACGCTTCGCGATAATGCCCCACCTCGTTGAGCGGCATAAACCTCACTATCAAAAGCGGCAGTGCAAAGCTAAACCCGAAGGCAATGATCTTGGCGACCAATAGCCATGCGCCTTGCTCTTTTAGCGATTGAGTTTTTGTGTCTTCGTTTTTCAAGCTTTTTGACCTATTGGGAAGCAGCAGTTCTGTCGAGTTTGTGCACAAAAGCTATCTCATCCGCGTTATTAACCTTGTATATCTTCAACACCAGCCGCGGAACCAGACGCAGCATGACCGAGATAGCAGTGAGCTTTAGAGATCTGCGATGTCGATTTGCTTCGCGAAACGAGCGGCGCGCTAGATCAAAATTGCCGCCTATCAAGAAAGCCTTTCCCTTCTCCATTTCAAGATCAGACTCGAATCCTGCGATCCGCCGTTTGAGGATCGATCGCTGCTCAGAGCTAAGGTCCAGATCGCGATCGAGCCTCTTGAAAACATCTATCGCCCTCTCGACGCGGTTGACAGCGTGGCCGGAAAGCCCGTCAACACTTACTCGATATTTGAGGAGTCTCTTTCTCTGGTATCCGATTGGTTCTCCAAGGTGAGCTATCCTGACCCAGAGGTGAAAGTCTTCCGAAAGGACGCGTTCGTTCTCAAATAATCCCGCCGCCTCAACCACGCTTTTCTTGACGATCGTGCCGGAGGTGATCACGTTGCATCGCAGATCAAAAAGCGACTCAACCGTCACTTCGCCAGATGAAGGCGATCCTTCCATGAAAGTCTTACCGGCAACTGAAGGCGTCCCGAATAGGTCGGCATCGCAATAGACCATGGCAAATCCGCCGGTCTCTAAAAATTCGACCTGTGAAGCCAGATATTCAGGACTCCAAACATCATCACCATCAAGGAATGCGATGATTTCCCCACGCGATTTTTTGATGCCGGCGTTTCGGGCTGCTGCAGCCCCCGCATTTTGTTGCTTTATGTAGGTTATCCTCTCTAAATACGGCTTTATCACCTGTTCAAGCTGCTCGGTATCTGGTGAACCGTCGTTTATGATCAGGATCTCAAAACGCGGATCGGTTTGAGCAAATACCGATTCAAGTGTCTCGACGATGCTTCCCGCCGCATTATAAACAGGAATGACAACCGAAACTTTCGGGATTTCTGACGAACTACTTCGAAAGTCTCTGCCCATACTGAAGTTTTTGGCGTTACGTTTCTTCACAAGTCATTTTCGGACTGAGTATTTTCCGTACAAGATAACAAGGACTCACAGTCTTTCCCCGCAGGGTTAATATGTCCAATAGCGCTATCTTTTCACTTATTTGAGGGGCAAAAAGGGATAATTTGAAGACGGTTCAGAGCAGAACTATCTCAACCATTATAATACAGCCCGGTTCGTAACTGCTAGTAAAATATTACTGTTAGGATCTCTGGTTATTTGGGCGGGCGATATCTCTGCTCCTCCTGCGGATTTTTCCACAACTCCTTGCCGCTAATGCGAATTTTTTCCGCGTTCAGGGTATTAAATCCTCGAATTTTCACCCACTTCGACTGGCACGGCGCTTGCGAATGGAAGGTAGGCGGGTTTCAATCCTTCCGAATATTTCACTCGATCAAAGGAGTACTGCGATGTCACCAAAATTCTATGGTTCTTTATGGGTAGTATTTGCCGCTTCGGCTGGTGTGTTATGGCTTGCTAATTTCTTCACATTGCTTACGCTTGTGGTCTTCGGCTTCATCGCTTTTGGACTTGTATTTGCCGGCATGATCTGTGTACTTCCCGGTACGGTGAGCCATCCTACGGCAAAAAAAGAGAAAGGGTCGTCAGCCGAGAAGGAACCGCTTACGAAGAATTTCGGGAAGCCCGCCCATGCGTTTCGGAGCTATCGCTCGGCGTAACTTCGCGGATCGTTGAGTTGTCAGGCCAACTCTGCCATAAGAGCGACGGCCGCCGGTACTCCGGCGTTGAGCCGTGGGTCGATATCCTAGTGGGATTTTCCTCTTTTTGGAGAAGTCACTGATTCGGAGATCTGCATTTTAGATGGGCTGAAAAAGGAGAAAGAATGATGAGCGACAACCAGACACAATTAATGAAGGCAGAAAACCCGGAAATGGCCTCGCCGGTATTTGTTGAGGCCGAAAAGATGTTTGACAAGTTGGCAGAGATCACAAAGGAGACAGCTGCCAGGGCATATGATTTCTTTGTCGAGCGCGGAGCTCAGATGGGAACTCATTTAGAGGACTGGCTGAGAGCCGAAGCAGAGATGCTTCGTGCCGCACCGGCGAAAATCGCGGAAACCAAGAAGTTGGTTAAGGTACAGGTCGCCGTCCCCGGATTCAAACCGGACGAGATCGAGGTCAGCGTCAAGGACAACGTCCTGATCATCAGCGGCGAAACAGTCGCCGAGGAAAAATCAGAGGACGAGAACACCGTTTACAACGAATGGCATAGCGATCGATTCTTAAGGAAACTCGACCTTCCAGATCTCGTCGAGACTGATGACATCAAAGCGCTGCTGAAAGATGGCGTTTTGAAGCTTACGTTAAGAAAGAAGGCCGTGGTGGAAGCCACAAAAGTGGCCGTTCAATCTGCGTAGGCTCGAGGAGCGGCAGCGAATCTGTGAAGAGAGAGCCACATTTCCGCTGCCGTCTTTTTCGAAAAACTTTTGAAGTAGAGGCTGGCGAAAAAACTAGCCTCTTTTCATTTTTAGGGGTGAAAAAATGTGTTCGTTCATCGAAACGCCAATTTTTCATTCAAAAAGTGTGAATCGTTTCACACTTTAAATAAAAGCCCTGTTTATCGCTTTATCAAGACTCAAACGGCTATTTGGGTCTAAGGAAAATGCTGGGCTGTCGGCCCAAAATGGACTGATTGGTAGAGGTATTTGGCCGATTGGTCAAACGTTTTTGCCGCCAAACTACTCTACCAAACGAGCGTCGCCTCATTTTAGGACGGACGCCGCTTGTATTTGTGCGTGATCGGGCGGCGGCGGCCGACACCGATAGCATTTTTTGAAATGATCAGCGTCGGCGGAAGCTGCTGGCGTTTGAATTCGTTCGCCGGATGCTCGACCTTATTGAGGATGCCGTAAACAAGCTCGGCGTCATTCCCTGCGGCAATGATCGCTGACGGCGATGCCTTTTGCTCAAAATACATCTGCAGAACCGGATCCATCAGCTCATACGGCGGCAGTGAGTCCTGGTCGAACTGGTTCGGGGCGAGCTCCGCCGAAGGCTTTTTGTCGATGATCTTTTCAGGAATGATCTCACGGCCCGCCCTGCGATTTATTTCACGCGATACCTGCCATACCTCAGTTTTCAGTACGTCTCCGAGCACCGCCAGCCCGCCGTTCGTGTCGCCATAAAGCGTGCAGTAACCAACCGCGAGTTCGCTCTTGTTACCCGTCGATAGGAGCAAACGGCCTTCGGAATTAGAGATCGCCATCAGGATCACTCCGCGAATTCGGGACTGCATATTCTCGGCCGCGAGCGATTCGCCGCCTTTGGTCGGTTTGTGCAGGTTCATCTGTTTTAGCAGGACTTCGAATGTCGCCGAGATCGGTTCGATGCGGCTTTCGCAGCCAAGATTGCGGACCAATTCCTCGGAATCCTTAATGCTGCCCTCCGATGAAAACGGCGATGGCATCATCACGCAGAGCACGTTTTCCGGCGCCAGCGCTTCACACGCGAGTGCCGCGACCAAAGTCGAATCGATACCGCCCGACAAACCTAAAACTGACTTCTTAAATCCATTCTTCGCCGCGTAATCGCGAATTCCCAGCACCAGAGCCTGATGTATCGCCGAGATCTCACCGCCCGTGATACCGCGAGCGTCCGGCTTTCGCACGTCGAGTTCGACCGTCTCGACAAACTCCTCAAACGCCGCCGCCTGCAAGATAATGTCGCCTTCCTCGTCAGCGATCAGGCTCGCACCGTCGAATATGATCCCGTCATTTCCCCCGACGAGATTTACAAAAACTATCGGCTTCTTCTGCAGTTTTGCCCGATGGGCAACCATGTCGCAGCGAAGCTTGATCTTCCCTTTGTTATACGGCGAAGCGTTGACCGAAACGATCACGTCGGCTCCCATCGCGATCACCTCGTCGGTCGGATCGCTCTCGTAAAGCCTTTCTTTCCAAAAAGTTTTGTCGTTCCAGAAATCCTCGCAGACGACGACGCCAAGCTTCACGCCATTTATCTCAAACAGCCGCCTGTTCTTGCCATCGCTCGGTTCGAAATATCGCGGATCGTCAAAAACATCGTACTCGGGAAGCAATGTCTTGTCCGCAAATCCGATCAGTTCACCGTCAGAAATAACCGCTGCCGCATTATACAAACGCCGTCCATCAGTGTCGTCATTTCGCCGGATCGTACCGATAACTGCCGCAATTCCTTTAGTTACAGGAATAATATCCCGCAGCGGATCGCCGACATGCTCAATAATATCGGCATCCTGAAACCAATCCTGCGAAGTATAGCCGTGCGTCACGACCTCAGGAAAAACCACCAGATCCGAACCATCAGACTTCGCCTTCTCGATCGCCTGAATTATCTTCGCAGTATTCCCGACAATGTCTCCGTTGGTAGTATTGATCTGGGCGATGGTGACTCGCATTTATTTACTGTATTTCAAAATCAGCCGGTTTCGATTGGCTTGGTGTAAGACTCTTTAAAGTACTGAATGCGTCATCGTCGAAGATCAGTTTCACATCATCGCCGTCGTTGAGATTGAGCCGCTGCAATATCTCTTCTGGGATTGCGATACTGCCATCATCTGCGAGGATTGCTGAGAAAACTCCGTTTTGGGAAGCCATAGTCGTTTCTGTTAATCGATAGTTGCTTCAACCGCCTTCTTCACCATCGTCAACCTATTCCCGCGGTCGTTGTATTTGACCTCGTCCATGATGTTGTAGATGAAGAGGACGCCGCGGCCGCTGGTTTTGAAGAGGTTTTCGGGGTCGAGCGGGTCGGGGATGTTCTTGACGTCAAAGCCTTCGCCTTCGTCTTCGATGGTGAATTTGGCTTCCTGCTTTGAGACTTCGGCGGTGATTCGGATGAGTTTTTGGGCGTCGAATTTGTTGCCGTGTTTGACCGCGTTGACGAAGGCCTCGTCGAGGGCGACGAAGAGGTTTGACTGCTCGGGTTTGATCACACCGAGTTTCTCGACGCGTTTCATCAGATACTCGAGAACGATATGCATTAGCGAGATCGCACTGGGCAATTCGAACTCGATGTTTTCGTGCATATCGGCGACGACATCTTTTTTATCGACGAAGCGTATCTTGTAGTCGAGAACGGTCGCGACCAAGTCTTTCAATTGGTCTTCGTCGAATTCGTCACGGCGAAAATTAGCCGCACACAGCTTGAAGGCCTTGATGTGCTCGCCCGGTTTCGCTTCCGGCATATTAGGCAGGCATACGGCTCCTTTCCCATTGGCCGATCCGGCAGATTTGCCATCAACATCGAGGTCGGTGATCACCAGATCGAACGATTCGAGATCAAGCTCAAGTGCATCAACGCGGCGTTCAAGCACACTTACCTTGTGTCCAACGTGGCTAAAAACTTCATCGAGAGCCGTTGCGAGGTCGTCGTGGTCGTCGATGATAAGGATCTTTCGCTGCATAGGCGTTTTTGGAGAGGCAAATGGGTTACGATTAACCTGGAGTCGTTGTTGCAAATAATAACCCAAATTGATACTTATTTTCTACCTGTGCCGGAACAAATCGACAAAGTTTATCAGTTCAAACCGCTTGATGGCTACACGTTCAAGCAACGCGTGATGATCCGTCTCGCGGGATGGGTGTTCTATGTGCTGATCAAAGTTATCTCAAGAACTCTACGTTTTGAGACTGAAGGCGTAGATTGGCTCACGGACACATCGCGATCCTACGACCAGCCGATCATGTGCGTCTGGCACGATCGTATCTTCGCCGGAATGTACTATTTACGGAACCGCGGACTGGTCGTAATGTCTTCGATCAGCTTCGACGCGGAATATACCGCACGGAGCATTCAGCGGCTCGGCTTTGGCGTGATAAAGGGTTCGTCGACACGCGGAGGAACGCGGGCTCTGGTTGAAATGATCCGGCTGATGAAACAGGGCGTGCCGATGGCGTTCACGATCGACGGCCCGCGAGGCCCGCGTTACGTGGCGAAACCCGGCCCTCCGCTTCTCGCCAAACGAACCGGAAACCCGATGATCCCGCTCGGGGTCGAAGTCGAAAAATATTGGACTCTTAATAGCTGGGACAAATTCCAGATACCAAAGCCGTTCTCACGGGCAAAGATGTTCTTCGGTGAGCCTATATTTGTTCCGGCTGACGCGGACGATGATGGGCTCGAAGCAAAGCGTCTGGAGCTGCAGAAAGCGCTCGACGAACTCGTCGAGCGCGGTAAGGAATGGTCAGAGAGCCTGAGCTAAGGCAGGTCCTCAACCTCGGCACCTTCACCGATCGATTCCGAAGACAAGAAGCTTGCCGCAAACATCACAAAACTCATCCAGATCAAGTCCGCAAAAAGCAGATGCCCGAGCTGCATTACGATCGGAGCGAGGGTCAAAAGCGTCGCCGCACCGAATGCTATCTGGGCGAGGATCAGGATCGAAAGAATATTTGACCAACGGGATACACTCTTGTTCCCGGCTCTCTCTTTTGCCAGCCAGCCGCTAAGAAAGATCACAAAAACGCTGGTCAATATCGCCGTTATCGGGTGCAGAAGACGTAGCCGCAAAAGGATATGAGAAGTCTCAGAAAAGTCCTTTGCAATTCCCTCCGAAATAGTTCCCGACGGAAAGATCATGCTCGAAAGAGCCGCTATTGAACCGCTGATACCGACAATGAAGATCGCTATAACACCCGCGGCGAGTCCGCCGAGATACTTGGGCTCGACTCGAAAACTCAACCTTGGCAGTCCACTTGCCGAACGTGCCGTAAGAACCAGAAACGCGAGCAGCGTAAATGTATTGACCAGATGAGCAGCCATCCAGAAAGGCCGGGCGGCGGTCAGCGTTTCTGCTGTGTTGCCCGTTAATACCAAGCCGGCCCCGACAGCTCCTTCGGTCAGCACGAAGAAAAATGAAACCGCCGCCATGATAAGCGTGCTTTTCGCATTTACACCACGGCCCTTTCGCCAGGCAAGGAACGCCCAAACAAGCAATATCAGCATTAGCAGCCCGTCGGCGGCGCTCATTATGCGATGCGTAAATTCAATAACCGTTTTGAATTCGGGTGCCGTCGGCAGCACTTCGCCGTGACACGTCAGCCAATGCATCCCGCATCCGTCGCCCGACTTTGAAGCACGAAGAAAAACGCCCCACAAAACAACGAGAATATTGTATGCCAGAACGAACCACACGAATTTTGCAAGACCGGACAGCTTTGTTTTCATACCCATTTTGCTTAGAATATCACTTTCAGTCGCACAGAAAAATGAGACACATCGCAGCCACAATTTTGCTGCTGTTATCGCTTGCCGCTATCTCCGCAGGAGCGGTGCCGTATGTTGTCGTACTTGGGGTTGGACAAGACGCCGGAGTCCCCCAAATGGGCTGTGAAACGCCCTTTTGCCGTCGAGCTTGGAATGACAAATCCCTTAGACAAAATGTTTCGTCGATAGCCCTGGTCGATCCCGACACGAAGAGCCGATGGATATTTGACGCGACGCCTGATCTGCCGGAACAGTTTGAATTACTGAAGGCGATAACCGTCGATCGATCAAACACTATCTCGGGAATCTTCCTCACCCACGCACACATTGGACACTATACAGGCCTCATGTATCTCGGGCGGGAATCGATGGGATCGAAAGAAGTTCCGGTTTTTGCGATGCGGCGAATGAAGCAGATGCTAGAAACGAACGCTCCATGGTCGCAGCTCGTCAGCCTGCACAACCTAAAACTTACGCAATTAACTGACAAAGTTCCCTTCCGTTTATCCGATCACATTTCGGTCGAACCATTCCTCGTTCCTCATCGCGATGAATTCTCAGAAACGGTTGGATACCGGATCCGTTCTGGCGAAAAAACGCTGATCTTCATTCCTGATATCGATAAATGGCAAAAATGGGCGACTTCGCTCGCCGAGCTCGTACGTTCATCGGACTACCTTCTGATCGACGGCACTTTCTATGCAGATGGCGAGATAAATCGGCCCATGAATGAGGTGCCGCATCCGTTTGTTTCGGAAACGATGAATATCCTCAGGGAATTGCCGGCACGCGAACGTTCGAAGGTCTATTTCATTCACTTCAACCATAGCAATCCTCTCGTTCAGGGCAGCCGCAAGCAGATCAGTGAGGTCGAACGTAAAGGCTTTCACATTGCCAGACGAGGCATGAAACTATACTTGTGATAGCTAAGGAACGCATCGATAAACTACTGGTCGAGCTGGGGCTTGCCGACTCGCGCAACCGTGCTCAAGCTCTGGTGATGGCGGGCGTCGTCCTGGCAGATGACCGGCGCGTCGAAAAACCATCTGAAAAGATCAATATTTCTGCAACGGTCCGGCTAAAAGGAGCGTCTTTAGAAACTAAGTACGTCGGGCGCGGCGGCTTAAAGCTGGAGGCCGCTCTAAGGGAATTCGAGATCGATCCGACCGGATGGGATTGCATCGACATCGGGGCTTCAACCGGAGGATTTACGGATTGCCTGCTACAGCACGGGGCGAAGCGGATCGTCGCTATCGATTCCGGCACAAATCAGCTCGTATGGTCTCTTCGCAACGACGCGAGAGTTGAAGTTCGGGAGAGAACCAACGCCAGAGATCTGACGCCTGACGACTTTGATAGAACTTTCGACCTCGCCGTGATGGATGTTTCGTTTATTTCGGTCAAGAAAGTTATTCCGGCGATCATTCCGCTGCTCAAACCAGCCGGAATGTTAGTTGTGCTGATCAAACCGCAGTTCGAGGTCGGCCGCGGCGAAGTCGGGAAAGGCGGCATTGTTCGCGAGCCGGAAAAACACGAACGCGTAGTTACTGAGATAAACGCCTTTGCGGTCGAAAACGGACTGGCCGTTAAAGGTATTATCGACTCACCGATCCTGGGAGCCGAAGGAAACAAGGAATTTTTGGCACTTTATGCACGATAGTGTTCCACCGCGATCTCAAGGCGAAGAAAAACTAGAAACCTTTGTCGAAGGCCGCGATTTCTACTTTGAAGACGGCCTGATGGTGCTCACTCGTCGATACCTCGCGAATCGGGGTTTCTGTTGTGGCAATCAATGCCGGCATTGCCCATACGACCAAGGCGGAAGGCCGAGCTAGAGAAGGTATATCGGCAGCTCGTCGAACCGATCCTCGCCAAGGCTTGTATGCGAAATATCTTCTTCCGATCGATGTAATTCTTCTATTGCGTTGTTGTTTGCGATCACGGAATGGCCAAGAACGGCCGCGAGAGCGGAGTTCAGAACCGCTGTAACTGCAGGATCTGCCTGCGGCTCGATACCATAATAGATCCACTTACCGTCCCGTCGGGTTGAAACAAGCCCCGCGGTTCGGAGGTACGCAAGGTGCCTCGAGATCTTCGGCTGGCTCTCACCAAGTTCGTCTGCCAGAAAACCAACCGACACTTCTCCCGTAGCCATAAGACTCAATAATTTAATGCGTGTCTTATCCGACAATGCAAGAAACAGGTTCTGAAGCCCAGTCATTAGTTTATCGTTCATAGGATTTGCTTCTCGTCTGCTTTCATATTACCTCAGACATATATGTACTGCAAAAACGACTATCTGAGAATCCATAATTGCTCAGGATTGGGTTTCCGTTTACGATATCCACGGAATCAAGGGATAATACTCACAAATGACCAATAAATCACTGTTTACAAAAGCCGTTCACGCAGGCGACGACCACACGCAGCATTTCGGAGCACTTTCCGTGCCCATCTACACGGCATCGGTATTTGGCTTTTCGGATGCGGATGAGGCCGCATCGATCCATAACGAGGAAAAAGACGGTTACTATTACGGACGACTCGGTAATCCGACTCAACGTGCCCTTGAAAGGGCTGTGTCGGAACTGGAAAACTGCGAAGCAGCCCTCGCCCTCGCCTCCGGAATGGCCGCCGTCTCGGCCGCCGTATTCACTCTTGTCAAAACCGGCGACCACATCGTTGCACCCGAATCAGGCTACTCGACCACCACCAATTTTCTGAAATACATCGGGGAACGATTCGGGATCGAAACAACTTTTGTCGATGCCGCAAACGCCGAAAACTACGTGGCGGCGATCCGTCCCAATACAAAGTTGTTCTGGATCGAAACGCCGTCCAACCCGATCGTCCGCGTCACCGATATCAAAGCTGTCTCCGCGATCGCAAAAGAGCACTCGATATTGACGGTGGTGGACAATACGTTTGCAACTCCGTTCAATCAGAGCCCTTGCGAACTTGGAGCTGATGCTGTCATTCACAGTGCCACAAAGTATCTCGGCGGCCATAGCGACCTTACCGCGGGCGTTCTTACTGGAAAACGTGAGATCGTTGAGGCTGCCCGCCAGGGGGCGAACAAGTTCTACGGCGGAAACATCGCTCCGCAGGTCGCATGGCTCGTACTACGCGGGATAAAAACACTTGCTCTGAGAATGCGGCAGCATAATGATAACGCATATGCTATAGCGAATATGTTAGCCTCACACCCGAAGGTCATTGCGGTTCATTACCCGGGGCTTCCGTCCCACCAGAATCATAAGGTTGCGGTCCGTCAAATGCACGGCGGTTTTGGCGGAATGATCGGCCTCGATGTTGGTACGGTTGAGGCAGGAAAAACGTTTGCAAACAGCGTCCGGCTTTGCACACTTGCGACCTCGCTAGGCGGCGTGGAAACGATATTGCAGCATTCGGCGTCTATGACCCATTCCACGTTTTCCCGTGAAGAACGGCTAAAGGCCGGGATCTCTGACGGGCTGATCCGACTCTCGGTCGGGATCGAGGACGTAAACGACTTGATAAGTGATATAGAACGGGCTCTCGATAAGATCTAGATGATATGAACTATATTCTATCCTTCGATCAGGGCACAACGAGCAGTCGAACGATCATCTTTGACCGAGACGGTGTCGGGGTCGGCTTTGGACAACAGGAATATCGTCAGATCTATCCGAATAGCGGTTGGGTCGAGCACGATCCGCAGGAGATCTGGAATTCCCAGATCGAGACAGCACTGGCAGCCCTGTCCAACTCTGATCTGACCGCAAGCGACATTGCCGCCGTCGGGATCACTAATCAGCGTGAAACGACCATTATCTGGGACCGCCTAGCCGGTAAACCGATCTACAACGCTATTGTATGGCAGGATCGGCGAACATCAGCCTATTGCAATGACATTCGTCTGAAGTATGGTGACCTAATACGGGCTAAAACCGGCCTTGAAGTTGACGCCTACTTTAGTGCCAGCAAGATAAACTGGCTGCTCGACGAGATTCCGAATGCTCGAGCTCGAGCTCAGAACGGCGAACTAGCCTTCGGTACCGTGGACACCTGGCTCGTTTGGAATCTCACCCGCGGCAAACTGCACATAACCGACCCATCCAACGCCTCGAGGACGATGCTTTACAATATCAATACTCTGGCTTGGGATGACGATCTGCTCTCGATCTTTAATATTCCGAGGACGATCTTACCGGAAGTGCGTTCGTCTTCAGAGATCTACGGCGAGATCGAAACACCCGCCCAACTTCGCGGAATCAAGATCGCGGGAATCGCGGGCGACCAGCAGGCAGCACTGTTCGGGCAAGCCTGCTTTGAGGCCGGCTCAACAAAGAATACTTACGGAACAGGCTGTTTTATGCTCCGGAACGTCGGTGAAAAGCCGGTCGAATCGGCGAACAGACTACTTTCCACGATCGCCTGGCAGATCGGCGGACGGACCGAATATGCGTTGGAAGGCAGCGTTTTCATCGGCGGAGCAGTTATTCAATGGCTCCGGGATTCGCTTGGCGTGATCGGAACATCGCAGGACGTTGAGGCTCTTGCAGCTGAGGCGGTTGATAACGGCGGTGTTTACTTTGTACCGGCATTTGCCGGCTTGGGAACGCCGCATTGGGATCAGGACGCTCGCGGTCTGATCATCGGCCTGACCAGAGGAACCGGCCGGGCTCATATCGCCCGGGCCGCCGTCGAGTCGATCGCCTTTCAAACGGCCGATCTGCTTTCTGCAATGAATGCCGATTCTCATTTCGATCTTAGCGAACTCCGGGTTGATGGCGGAGCAACCCGGAACGCCGCTTTGCTCCAGTTTCAGGCGGACATTTTACAGATCCCGGTCGTTCGTTCAAAGACGGCTGAGACAACAGCCCTTGGAGCTGCCTATCTGGCGGGTCTCGCAGTGGGATACTGGAAAGGGGTGGAAGAACTTGCAGAACATTGGGAGTCAGATCGCAGGTTCGAACCCAGTATTTTCCAAAGCCAGGCGGCAGAACTCAGGGAAAAGTGGCACGAAGCCGTCCGGCGTTCGCTTGGCTGGGCAAAATAAAAAAAGGAAGCGGCTGTTGTTCCGCTTCCATTCATTCCTAAATATCGTCAAGTAGCTTAGACGTCGTTATTCTCGCCTTTTGATTTGCTCATTCCGGCCGCAACCTGCGAAGCTGGCAGCGGAAGTCCGACGGCATCGGCACTGATCAAGGGCTCATTGTCATCCGTCTCATCTTGTGGTGAGCCCGCAATGATCATCTTTCCGGACTGCTTCCGGAAGGTTAGCTGCTCCATCTCCTCATCAAAATCGACCACTACATAGTCGCCCGTTTCAACCTGTTCGGTCGCAACGAGATTCGACAAAGGATAGACCAGAAATCGCTCGACCGACCGCTTCAGGTGCCGGGCACCGTACTTGAGATCGATACCTTCGCTAAGCAAAAATTCCTTTGCTTCGGTCGTACACTCAAAAACGAATTTCGTACCGGCAGATTCGGTGATCCGATCCTGAACCGATCGCAGCTCGATCTCAAGGATCTGCCGCAAATGATGTTCTTTAAGGCTGCGGAAGACCACGACCTTGTCGATGCGGTTCATAAATTCCGGTGAGAATTTACGTTTCGCGGCTTCAAGAGCTGTGCGGTAGATCTTTGTGTCGATCTCGTTATCTTCTTTTGCCTGATCTGTCTTCGTCGGCATAAAGCCAATGCCGCCGGAGATCATGTCGGACATTTCACGAGCTCCAAGATTCGAGGTCATTATGACTATCGTTCTGGAGAAATCGACGCGGCGGTTGTCGCCGAGCGTCAACGTTGCTTTGTCCAAAATGCCTAATAGCAGCTGCCAGAGCGAGTCCGAAGCTTTTTCAATTTCGTCAAAAAGAACGAAAGTAAGCTTGGTATCTTCGGTATGAGCTTTGTCGAGATTCTCCTGCGTGAGCATCGGCGAGGTTTCGCGATGGCCTAGGTATCCCGGAGGCGAACCGATCAATTTGGCGATCTCGTGAGAATGCTGAAACTCAGCACAATCGATCTTGACGACCGAGTACTGGTCATTAAAAAGAACTTCGGATGCTGCCTCGACGACACGCGTCTTGCCCGAACCCGTCGGCCCGAGGAAGAGCATAGTTCCGATCGGGCGGGATGGGTTGTTCATCCCAGCCAGATAGATCTGGAATAGCCCGCTCATCCGCCTTACAGCCCTTTCCTGACCGACGATGCGCGACGACAGTTTGTCCTCGAATTCAGCGGCCCGCGGACTTTTTCGGTCCGGATCCAGTAATATCCCCGAGTCAGTGTTTTCTCTTTTTTTCGCCGTTTCCTGTTTCATCTTTCCCTCTTGAGGACCGTTCTGTCCCTCATGCTCTAAGAACGTTGTTCCCGGTACAAACTTGCTGTCACATTGACGACAGGTTTGTCGTCAATAATGATGATGTCAAAAGATTATAAGTTGGCTGGACTTTCGTGTCTGGGAGGGTATCGTCCAGAGGCAAGCGAGTATGAAGGCCCGCTATGCTTCTATAACTAGCACATCCAGAGTCCACCACGCAACAGAAATAAGCCAAAACCGGAAACTTTTTCTGGAAAGTACTTAGGATTAAAAATGAGGATGGCCGGCTTTCAAATGAAAAGCCGGCCATAAACAGATGATCAACTACGCCAAACTGACATACTTAGTCGTAGTATTCAAGCCCAAGGTGAGTAATTAACTCTTCACCCTTCATGTGACGGAGTGTGTTTTTCAGCTTCATCAGCTGAATGAAAATATCGTGCTCGGGGTAGAGGCCCGGAGCGGTCTGTGGTGCCTTAAAATAGAACGACAGCCATTCCTGAACGCCTTTCATTCCGGCACGCTGAGCGAGGTCCATGAACAACGCCAGATCGAGTGCGAGCGGTGCGGCCAGGATCGAATCGCGGCAGAGGAAGTTGACCTTGATCTGCATCTTGTAGCCGAGCCATCCGAAAATGTCGATGTTGTCCCAACCTTCTTTGTTGTCACCACGCGGCGGATAGTAGTTGATCTTAACAACATGGTCGAAATGGCCGTAAAGGTCAGGGTAAACTTCCGGTTGGAAGATATGCTCGAGAACCGAAAGCTTCGAAACCTCTTTCGATTTAAAGTTCTCTGGATCGTCGAGTACTTCGCCATCACGGTTGCCAAGTATATTTGTCGAATACCAGCCATCGAGGCCCAACATTCTAGATTTCAGGCCGGGAGCGAGGATGGTTTTCATCAGCGTCTGCCCGGTCTTGAAATCCTTGCCGCAGATCGGCATTTTCGTCTCGTGCGAAAGCTGGGTCAATGCAGGAATATCAACCGTCAGGTTCGGAGCACCGTTTGCAAACGGCACGCCGGACTTCAGAGCAGCGTAAGCATAGATCATCGAAGGAGCGATCATTGGATCGCTGTCATACATCGCTCTTTCAAACGATTCGATCGTCGCGTGGATCGCTGATTCCTCAATGTATATCTCGGTCGAAGCGCACCAGACCATCACAAGTCGGCTGCAATTATTGTCTGATTTGAACTTAGCGATGTCTGCGATCAACTGCTCGGCAAGTTCCATCTTGTTCTTGCCGGTTTTGACGTTCTCGCCAGTGATGCGTTTGACGTAGTTCTGCTCAAATACGGCCGCCATCGGTTTGAGCGATGAAAGCGGTTCCGAAAGTTGATTGATGAGGTCTTTGTCGAGGACGCCGGCGTTCATGGCCGCGTCGTACGCACTGTCGTGAAAAATATCCCAAGCACCAAATACGATGTCATCGAGCGACGCGAGCGGCACAAAATCCTTAATGAGCGGCGAACGGTTATCCGTACGCTTACCCAGACGGATCGTTCCCATCTGCGTGAGGCTACCGACCGGAGCCGAAATGCCTCTTTTAACCGCCTCAACACCAGCGACAAGTGTCGTACTGACAGCCCCAAGGCCGACCAGCAAAATTCCAAGCTTCCCTTCCGCGGGAGCAATCTCCACACCCTTCTCTACCATTAATTTCCTCCGAAAACCAAACATAAAGAATAGCTTTATCGAGTGATTTAGGCAAATACGATAGGAATTTAGTAGCAGCGGTATCGAAGGTAGGATTTCATGATAATTGCGAAAAACTAAGCGTCGACGTAAATCTAGCCTGCATAAACTCTAAAGTCGATCTCAGCGAAAATATTATCGCGGTTTTCTATCTCATTCAGCAGTTCGTGGTCGACGTCGCCGCAGTCGAGCATTTTGGCGAGCAGGTCGAAGCGGTGGATGTGGGACTGGAAGCGGCGAGACGAATATTCGACCGTCGTGCCCTGATATATCTGGAACGCCCAGTCGCTGGATTGGGCGAGGAGGAGTTCGCGGGCTAGTTGATTCAGTATCCGTCCGGCCGGAACGCGGGAGCCCTCGCCGTGGGCGCCGGTTCCTCCGGCGTGATGCTCGTTGGCCGACGAAGCGTCGCCCATGCCGACGAGGGCGTCGGCATTCCCGGCGAACTTATTCGCATACGCCGTCATTTTTCTCTCAGCGTCGTGCTGATAAGGATACATCCAAGAATTCCCTTCGTTGATCCATACCTTGTAATAGCCGTTCTCGCCCCAGCTTGAGGCGGTGGGCTGCTGGACCTGGATGGGCAACCCGCTGTCGAGGAAGTCGCCGGGTGTGATGCATTCGATCTCGTTTTGGTCGAAATGGATCTTGCGGAAAAAGTAATCGATGAACTGCGGCCCTTCGAACCACCAGTGGCCGTAAAGCTCTGCGTCATAGGGACTTACGACGAGCGGCGGATGGCCTTCGAAGGTTTCGCGGAGCTTGTGTGCCTGCTTGATACGTTCGCCGATGAAATGCGTCGCGTTCTCGGCCGCTTTGTCGCGGGCCATCGCAGGAATGTATGGTTCTTTGCGGTTCTGCGGCACGTCCCGGCCGGTAATGCGGTGATATTTCAGCCCAAGATGGCGGCGTTCGCCGCTCGAATGCAGGTGCGGCTTTAGGTAATCATAGGGAGCATCGAAGCCGATGTCGCGGTAGAACTCGCGGTAAAGATCGTTGCCCGGATAACCGATCTCAGCCGACCAAACCTGCTGACTCGTGTCCACATCGCGGGCAAAAACCGCCGTTCCGTTCGGGCAAACCACCGGAGCATGAACACCATAACGCGGCCGCGGATCACCGTAAAGTATGGCGTGCGTGTCCGAGATGAAATATTCGATACCGCTGTCTTTTAGCAGATCTTCGACGCCCGGCTCGTACGCACATTCCGCGAGCCAGATGCCGCGAGGCTGTCGCCCAAAGTGCTTCTTGTAATTGGCGACAGCGATCTGCACCTGCGCCCGCCGGGATTCCTGCGTCGAGATCAGAGGCATAAAGCCGTGAGTCGCACAGCACGTAATGATCTCGATGACGCCTTCGTCCTGCAATTCGCGAAACGCGTTGATCAGGTTTCGCTGATAGCGGTTATTCCAGAGATCGAGCGACGCCGAGAGGTTGTCGACGTACATTTTTGCCACGTCACGAAAATTCTGAGATTCGCTCTGAGTGCGGTGAAGTTCTTTTTTCGCGAGCTCAAGCAGGTTTTCGAGATGCCGCGTGTAGCGTTCCTGCAAAAGCGGATCAGCCAGCATCTCACACAGCGGCGGCGAAACATTCATCGCGAGGCGAGGTTTAATTCCCTGCTCGTGAAGCGACTGAAAAATGAAAATGAGCGGAAGATAAACCTCGGTGATGGCCTCGTAAAGCCAGTCTTCTTCTAAGAATTCAGGATATTCCGGATGCCGGACAAACGGAAGGTGAGCGTGAAGGATCAGGCTAAAGTATCCGGTTGGCATAGTCGTCAGGTTATAGCTAGTTTTCGATCAGAGCTTTGATCCTGGAAACAACCTTAGCGAAATGATCGTCCTTTACAGTACTGTATTTCCGGAGAATTTTCCCTTGATCGATCGTAAATAATTTGTGAGCTTTGACCAGCGAAGTTTCCGGTAGAACGCCGATCTCAAGATCATCGTCTGTTAACTCTACCGAATAGGCGTCCTTGCGAAGATTCGACGTTATGACACAGACCAAGACATCCTTAAATTTTTCGTTGTATCGATCATTAGAAATGATCAAAACGGGACGCCTTTTTGCGCTGCTTAGATCAGAATACGGAAATGGAACCAGTACTATATCCTTCTGGCGATATTTAGTGCCACTCACTTGCCGATTCCTCCCAAGCGTCGTCCATCACACTCTCGGTCAAGTCGCCGGTGTAATCGCCCATATACAGTCCATATTTGTCCTGATAAAGAATATCGATGAGCTTGTTTACATTCTCAAGCAATGCGCTGTCCTTAAGGAGCGTCAATTCCTCCTTCAGGCTCTGGTATTCACTAACTGGGATCTCAATAGTTTGCATAACTAAACCTTAACGTCCTAAGGAGTGCGAACTCACCGGATTGTATCTCGGTGCTAACTCTATTGAGGGCTTCTTGTTTGAAACTGTTTTCGTTTTCAACGTCTTCGGGAAATTCACGAGGCTGGCTCCGTAAACGGCGGGGCCGAATTCTTCCTCGGTAAATTCCGTTTCCTCGATCTCGAAATGCTCGGTGAGCGACGACATTGCACGTCCCGCGTTGATCTGTCCGGCATTCGCCTGAAGTATCGCAAACAGCGTGGGGCTTACCTTGCCGCGAAGCTCCTCGAGCGTCATTCCCGACGCGAGTGCGATCAGAGCGTAACGGAGTTCGTCCGACGAAATGCCCTCGATCTGCACCTCGCCGCTGCCGATAAAGCTCGTAAATGCCTGTTGCGAGGCGTCCTGAGCCAAAGCGATATCGTCGCCCGCCATAGCAACGTCAAACGCATCTCGCGAAAATCCGGCGACATCAAGAACCTCGGCAAACTTGTTTGCACTCACACGCCAGTCAGAATCCGTCGCCGCACGTGGGCTGGGCGAACGTCGCGGCGTCTCGATCGAATTCGAATGGAGGATGCGGAAATACGGGCGTCCCGGAGCAAAAAATCCGACCTCAGCCTGATATTTGCGGTCAGGTTCGACATCGAACCACCAATTCCCTTCGGCCTCGCACTGATTGATCGTCTCGTGGCCGTAGGTTTGATCGATAAGCTTGATTACGAGCGTGTAATTGCCCAGATCGCTGCCGAAAACATTTGTCAGTATCGCCCATGGGTTTTCCTTGACCGACCAGTAAAAATAGATCCGAGTCGGCGTCTGCATCTGCAAACGGGCACGGTTTTCTTTTTGCAGTTCGGGCAGTTTAACATCTGCGAGAGCTTTGAACGTCGGCGAAAGTTTGACCTTTGGCTCCTCGACGGCAAGTTCGGCTGTGATGTCGAGGTTTTTCTTTCTCGAATCAGCCTTGCCCGGAACTTTGGCGGCTTTGGACGCGGCTTTTAACGCTCGCGCAGTCGTTTTCGCAGCCCGCTTTTTCACCGGCGAAGCGGTGGCTACAGTCGTTGCGAACGGGTCAGATTCGATGGTCTTAGCCGTCTTTCTGACACGCTTTTTCGGGGCGGCGACCTCTCCAAAAACTTCTGCCGCGACCTTACGCAGACCCGTTTTCTTGACCGCTTTTACCTCAACCACAGATTCAAACGGATCAACCTCGGATTTTGCCTTCGCCGAACGCTTGCCTACAGGGGTTCTTTCTTCTTTATCAGTTTTCGTAGCCATAAAATAAATTACGCGACATTGAAGTATGCGGTCTTTTAAGAAAAGTTACAAGCCTTTAGCTCCAGGGCATTAGGAAGCAACCACTGAAATGCGCGAAAAAACACTAAAAAGATATCTTCTTTTTAGTACTCGTTTTGTGTAATTTCGTGGTTCCTGTTCCTAACTCGGCTTCGTCATGGCCTTGAGTTTGATCTCGACCTTACCGTATTGAGTATCGACTTGAGCCTTTACCGGGGTATGCAGTTTATCATCGGTGAGCCAAAGGACCATCTTGCCTTTCTGCTCGATCAGGCGGCCCGGTCCAAATATCTCGGGCTCGACCCGCAGGCACCAAAATTTACCGATCGCCGTCCCAAGTTGCTCACGCTTTGTAACTGCGACCGGCACCTTGTATACCAAACCGGAATCACTGACAGAAAGTTCGAAACGGTCGCCCACCGCCAGTTCGCGCAAACGCATTGCGTAGATCGCGGAGATCATGTCGTTCATCGGATCGGAGATCTCAGATGCGATGCGGCGGGGCGGACGATTGACGTCCTTCGGGTCGGTCTCAACATAAGTTACCCGCTTCATCTGGTAATCGAACTCGGCCTCGCTATCGCGAACACGCTGTTTCTGAACGTCCTTTTTAACCGTCTTTACAATGCGAAAAGTTGACAGATCCACGACCGATTCGTAGTCCTGCATAAAGCTGTAGCGAAACAGCTTCAGCATCGTGCCTTTTGATTCGGCGATCGATCTGATCGAGATCTGATCGCCTTTCGGTGTTATTGCGGTACTGAATGTAAGGTCGGCAATGGAGATGCTTAGCTTTAACTTGCTGGCCTTGCCCTCGAATGTCAGCTTTTCGCCATCGAATTTGCTTGCCGGCATGGAAGCAGAAGGCGACTTGTTTCCCGCCACACTCCCAGGCAGTGTTGGGCCCTGGGCCAAACCGACAACTGTGGCCGCGAATAACATTGCGGCAAAGAGCATCGATCTGAAAAACAACAGCTTCATAACTAAGTCAGAAAATACGCCTTCGCGGCTAATATTGCGACAACGACTGCGGCACCGATCGCCGCCCGATATTCGCGATACTGCGAGTATAGCTGAAAGTCGAATTTTTCGCCTGTATTCCGCCATACCGTGATACGCGGAATTAACAACGGGACATTCTTCTCGTATTCGTCGAATTCCTCGCCGAATATCCTCCGCATATCACCTATTTCGACGCGCATAACCGGCAAATAGATGCCGAGGAACAAAATACAAAATAGGATCGCGAGCCACCATACACCCGCCGCAACCGTAAAACCAAGCCCGAGGATCAGACTGCCGAGATAAAGCGGATTCCTCGTGTATCCATACGGACCGCTGACGGCTAAGGTTTTCGCCTTTCTAATATGCCCCGAAGCCCACGCTCGAATCAGTACGCCAACGCACACAACGGCCGAACCGATCGCGAGTGTAGGCAGCGTCGGCCGCGCAAAGATCAAAAAAACGATAGCAAAAATGAAACCAAGTGGAACCCGGATGCGTTGAACAATGCGTTTGTCGAATTTGATCATAAGCGTTTGAGTCGCTCGCCCACGGCGGTCAGAACAGTCTCAACCTCGATATCCATACAGATCCATTTCGAACACGTCCGCCGATGGCAATCGACGCGGCAATCGATGTCGTCTCGCTCGACGCAGATATCGTCGGCACGCGGACTGCCGTTTCGCCACCATTCCGTCGGGCCGAATATGCCGACGATAGGTGTTCCAGCCGCTACCGCAATATGCGTCGGCCCAGTGTCGCCTCCGACGTAAACTGTCGCCCTTTTTGCCAGCTCGTAAAATCCTTTCAGACTCGGCTCGGCAAGCGTAAGTTTACCAGAATGGCTATTCGCGGCTGCCTTTTCCGCAAGCTCCGACTCTTTTGGCCCCGTAACGACGACCGATGCCATACCGTGCTCTTCCCAGATCCGGTCGGCTAACACACCGAATTTCTCCGCATGCCAAAGCTTCGTTACCCAGCCGCCTGCTGGGTTGAGGACGGCAAAACACTCGCGTTGCACAAGCCCGCGCGTAAGCAAGGGCGAATCATTCGAGTGGAGCGTTTCGCTCTCGCTCACGCGCGGGCTTGTGCAGACAGCTTCAATTATCGCCTCAGCCTCTGCAACGTGTTCGGAAAAAGTCGCGATCGGAAACTCAAAATACGTATCAGGAACCTCAATATTCAACGCTCCCGCGGCGAGAGCGAGATTCTTTCTAATAATATGGATTCCAGTTGGAACGGCGACCTGATCGGTCAACAGCAGTCGGCTCGCGGGTTCCCGCAAACCATCTTTAGAGAATCCGAATCTTTGCCTCGCCCCCGACAACTTACCGATCATCGCCGATTTCAAAAGCCCTTGAAAATCGATCGAGACATCAAACTTGAACCGACGCAGCTCCTTGATCTGCTTAGTCGCCCCGAGCAATATCTCCTCGATCACCTTCCCGCCTCGAAGGCTCTTGGTATCGACCTCGATCAGGTTGTCGATCAGCGAATTCCCGCGCAACATCTCCGCCGATCGCTCCTCGACAACCCACGATATCTCTACATCCGGCAATGCCTGGCGAATAGCTGATAATGCTGGCAGCGTGTGGATAATATCCCCAATACTGCCGAGTTTTACGATAAGGATGTGCATCGAGTCAGAATAGTAAACAACCTAGTCGATAATAATAGCAAGAATATATGGTTCGACTATTCGCGAGGTTCGTCCGTCTAATTTCAGAGCTTGCGACGATTGCGTACTACCCTCACATGGGAAAAAATATCTTCTTATTAATACTCATCATGCTTTCAACCGGCCGGATATCTCTCGCACAGAGGCAAAGCTCGCTGATCTTGCCCCAAACTACCGACCCTGGTATCACTACCAACTTAAACAACCATTTCGTTTCGATCAACAGGTCGGTCACGCAAAAGAATCAGCTCTTTATATTCCTACCGGGAACCGGCGGCGTCGGAATTACCGCCAGAGAGATCAACTGGACAGCAGCCGATCTTGGCTTTCATGCGATAAACCTAACATATCCGAACGACGAGGCGATAAACGACCTGTGCTCCGCGACGGCCGATCTTGATTGCTATGCGAACGCCCGTCTCGAAGTCCTAGACGGCACCAACCGCTCCTCACTTGTAAACGTTAGCCGCCCGAACTCGATCGAAAATCGCCTGATCAAGCTACTGATCTACCTGCGGACTCAGTCACCGAATGATAATTGGGGCCAATTCCTGATCAACGATTCGACCATCGATTGGTCAAAGATCGTTATTACTGGTCATTCACAGGGCGGCGGGCATGCTGCGATCATCGGCCGATACCACGCGGTCGCGAGAGTGGTTATGTTCGCCGCGATGGACTTCAACGCCCGATCCAACGCCCCTGCTAACTGGATAGCCCAGCCGAACACAACGCCAAACGCCACGACACCCGACCGATTCTGGGGATTTTCACACACACGCGACGATCAGGTGAATTTTACGCTTTTGACGAATCGGATCTGGCCGGCATACGGAATGCCAACCTTTGGAGCGGTTTCGAATGTCGACACTCAAGGTCCACCATTTTCGAATACCCACTCGCTGACAACCGATCTGGACTGCGATGTAACTCACGGATGCATCGTCGTTGACGCGAGGCTTAGCAGGCTTCCAGACGGAACGCCGATCTACAAGCCTGTCTGGGAATACCTATTGTCAAACACCGTCGCATCCTCGGCATCCATCTCAGGCCGCGTCCTGTCACCGTCAGGTATCGCCATTCGAAATGTCATCGTGACACTTACTGATTCGCAAGGCATAAGGCGAACCGCCGTAACTGGCTCGTTCGGTACTTTCACTTTCGAAGACGTGCTGGCAGGACAAACCGTCATAATCGGAGCCTCCTCCAAGCGTTATCGATTCGCCCCGATCTCCATTTCCCTGACCGCTAACCTCTTAAATGTGGATCTGATCGGACTAGAGTAGTTTTACTCATTAGGCCGTCATCGCAGGGAATACAGTAATTTTTCATGAATCCCGCCAAATCCGCCGTTCGACATACCCGCGATGACATCGCCATCGGCCATTTGCGGAGCGAGGTGATCGCCCGTTGAATCGGTGTCGGGTAGAACTCGTCGAGTAAGCGGCAGCGTCTGTAGAAAATCGCCAATGCTGCCAGGAACTCCGATGAGAAGATATATCGCTCCCTATCGTAGCTGTTTGCTTCCTAGAATCGAACTGAAGAGCAGGGGAAAAAGTGGCAAATACCTTTTTCGCCGCCTACCTGCCGCTGGCCAGGACTACATCGCTTACAGCGGTTGATCGGCTGAGAACCACTTGCGTGGAGCCGGGGAACAGGGCGAAATCTTCAATTTTGTGCCATTCGAAATTAGTGATTTGCGTCGCCGTGCCGCCGTCCAGTGGTACGCGCCAAATATTTCCGATATCTCCATCGTTATCGACTAACATAAGCGACTTACCGTCGGTCGACCAACGTGCCACGCGATCCGTGATTCCATCAGGTACGTTCACACTTGGCCCCATTGGCCCTCCGTCTATTGACACGGTGCCAACTCTCCACTTGTCATCGTCCATATAAAAGAATGCTACGGTTCGCCCATCAAATGAAACAGTCGGCCGCATCGCAAAGTAATTAGTTAACTGCATCTCTTCGCCGCCGCCGTCGAGAGATATTTTCCAAAGGGTGGATTTGATCCCAAAGCCAAACCCCTTTTGAAAGACAACCGAACGATTGTCCGCCGAGCAGTTCGGGTAAAATTCGCCATCGCCGTTAGTCAATTGCAGCATTTCGCTGCCGTCGGGTCGGCTACGCCACAGATTTACTTTTCCTGATCTACGAGATGGGAAAACTACGTATTTCCCATCGGGCGTTAGACACAAGCCACGTTCGTCGACCTGACCGTCAACAGTTATCTGCCTTCTGGCTCCGGAGCTCTCAATGACCGACAAATTCGATCCTCCATTGGCATTTGAGCGAAAAGTAACTGCGCCACTGCTGGCTGCTGCAATTGTGTCTAGCTCACCCGTTTCTGATATGAGGTTTCGTGTGGTTAAAGCCCCTTGTCCAAGCGTTCCGAGCCAGAGGCTACTGGTTCGACTTTCCTGCACCGATACAAATTGTTTTCCATCGGGAGTCACGCCGATAAACGAATATTCATTCAAGTCGTTCGTCAACCGGCGAACTTCCCCGTCGGCCGCGGAGATAAACCAAACCTGACTCGGCGACTGCGCCGTGTCGCTCCCGGTTACGAGCAAACCACTTTCGTCCCTCAACCATTGTACGCTGTTGAGTGATCGCCACCTTTTTGCGGTCAGGGCTTTTTCTGAACCATTCGTAGGATCGACCCCGATAATATTTGAATAACTTTCATCTCCCTCCCGGAAACTGTGTATTACGGCGATCGTCCGCCCACTCGGTGACCACGAACAGGGCTGTCCCATAACTTGTAGACCGGCCGGTCTTCGTCGCGATATCAACTCGCGGCGTTCGCCGCCATCGAGACTGTCGATCAGCAGGATCGTTCGACTACTTCCAGAATCCGAGACTACGTGGGCGAATTGCCTTTTATCGGGTCCAAAGGACATTGAAAAGCTTGATAACGCAAGTTTTTGACTCAGGCCGCCCAAAGCGGGCACCGCGAATACCTCTGCGTCGACTTTGTCACCGGGAAAATACCCGTAATAAACGATTTTGCCGTCAGGCGAAAAGATGAAGAAGCTAAACAATCCTTTCTGCGGACCAACCAATTCAATTGAATTGCCTATATCGATCTGCCTTACCGAAAGACTGACGCCCTCTTTCCCCACGCTCTCAAACGCAATGAGGTTACCGTCCGGCGAAAGAGCGACTTTGCCGACGTTCCCCGAATTTGTCAGGCGACTTAATTTTATTTCCGGGAAAGGCTCGCCGGGGGTTTGCGTAGATTTGTACGCACGCCAACTCACGATCGAAATAGCCGATATCGCGAAAAGGCAAACTAACGCGAGCCTCCGACGCGATAGGAGGGGCTTACCGGTTCTGCCCGGCATATCCACCTCAGCAGCTACCTGCAGATCGGATGTCTGGAGCTCATAACCACGACTTGTGTCCGCATCTCTGCCAGCCGTTAGCTCAGGATTCTTGCCAAGGGTACTTACCGGCGTCACAAATCGATAGCCTTTTTTTGCGACCGTTTCGATGAATTTACTGCCGTTCTCGTCTACTCCTAAAACTTTTCGAAGCGTATGGACAATTCGTGTAACATTCGCCTCTTCGACAAATGAATCCGGCCAGACTAAGCCCATTAATTCTTCTTTTTCGACGAGATGTCCAGCGCGTTCGACGAGAATAACCAGCACGTCAAAGGCTTTTGGCGTGAGAGCTACGACCTGCTCACCTTTTATCAGTCGGCGCTCTTCGACATCAAGTTCGAAGGTACCGAATCTGTAAATACTTCTAATCTCCGCGTCGGTGCCCATAAGGAGAAAATTAGGAGAAAACTAAGATTTTATTCCAAAGACCGCTCGGCCTAAAAGAGCTAGATTACATAACAATTCGATGAACTGTCTCTGATTTTGAGACGGTAGTATAACTCAGAATCAGTATCGTTGGAACGAAAAAAATATCGACGATTCTGCTAAGGGTGTTGATGATGGATTTGCCAGAATCACGAGGTAACACGATGAAATACTTTTCGATAGCTCTCCAGGCTTTCTTAGTGACACTTTTTATAGTTTGCACCTTCCCGTTATTTGCAACCGCGGCTTCTGGATCGCTGGATCCGACTTTTGGAATCGGCGGTGTTGAAAGATTCTACGATTCGTGGGGTCAATCGATCAGAGTTCAGCCGGATGGCAAGTTAGTTGTCCTCGGGGCAGGACTCCGACGGCTTCTCCCGAATGGGCAGCCTGACCCGAGTTTCGGCATAAACGGGACTGCCTCAGTGCCCGCCGGATATGGCACTGGATTTAGCGCCAAGATCCAACCGGACGGCAAAATCGTTGTGGTTGGCGTTTACAGAGTGCATCCGTCGACCGGAGAATTTGCCGTTTGGCGATACAACCCTGATGGAACGCCGGATACGCTTTTTGGCAGCGCCGGTGTCATCTTGACCAATTTCAGGAATACGTCCGACACCGCAGCTTCGGTTACATTGCAAACCGACGGAAAGTTGGTTGTCGTGGGTTCGGCAGGCGACGGTGACAGCTTGGGCTCTTCAGTTGCGGTCGCGCGGTTTGCGGTGAACGGCTCGCTCGATCCCACTTTTGGCAACGGCGGAAAAGTTTTGACAAACCTCACCGCTACCCACGATGAAGCCACAGGAGTCGTCGTCCAGCCAGACGGCAAGATCGTGGTGGCAGGGAGCGGAGGCAATCAAACCAGCCTCCACGTGGTGCGATACATGGAGAATGGCTCTCTCGATCCGGCGTTTGGGTTCGGCGGCATCGCGACAATCGGGGACGCAATCGGCGATGCTGTAGTAATCCAAGGCAATGGTCGCATAATTGTTGCTGGCGGAAGCCTTATCGGCTTGAACAAGGTGTTTTCCCTCTTCGGATTTAACCAGAGTGGGAATCTTGATTCAACATTTGGCGAAGACGGTCTCGCTCGAGGCTTCGAAACAGGTTACGGCTCCGCAAACGATCTTATTTTGCAGCCGGATGGCAAAATTGTAGCAGTTGGTGGGGCGGCCAATGGCTCGCGAGGCGCCATAGCGGTCGCACGATTCTTATCCAACGGAGCGAAAGACGTCTCATTCGGCACTGATGGGCAGACGCTCACGCAGATAAGCGATTCTAGCGATTCCGCAATTGGAGTCGCACTGCAATCGGATAATCGCATTGTCATTACTGGTTTTGCTGGTTTTTTCGACTATGAATCGATCACCGATATGTTGGTTATGCGGTACGACAACGATTCCGCCCAGGCCGGTGTGACTGTCACGGGACGCGTGCTGCTCCCAAGCGGCGCTCCACTACGGAACACGACGGTTTCCCTGATCGATGCATTTGGGAATTCTCGAAGCACAACATCCGGATCGTTCGGCGTCTACACCTTTGAGGCCGTTGCCGCGGGCACCTCGTACACGCTGGTCGCAAGATCGAAACGCTACCGCTTCGCTCCGCGCATACTTACGCCGAATGAAAACATTTCCGGCTTTGACCTCATAGCTGTCGAATGATCCTAGAGGAGGGCGAAACGCAAATGTTATTTTGTTGGATCAATCAGGCACACGAAGGGTCACCACTGCCAGTTCGTTCGGTTTTTATGAATTTACAGCCGTCCAAACTGGCCGTTCCTATACCGTTTCGGTCGTCTCGAAACGCTACAGATTTCAAGCGAGAACTGTTACTCCGAGCGACAACATCACTGGATTTGACTTCACGGGGATGGAATAGCCAGTGAATCGATCAGCCGATCAGCGAGACCATAGAGGTTTCTATGTTTATAAGACTCAATCGTTATATCGTTGTCCGATTATTTCTCGCAGTTCTTTTTCTGTCTGGTACGTCAGCGGCACAGTTGGACCAAACCTTCGGGGTCGGGGGAAAAGTCGTTTTTTCTCCTTTTCCTGGTGGAGCAACTGCCCGGCGGGTTAGGATACAGCCGGACGGAAAGATCGTAACCTTTGGAACTACCACAATATGGTACGGCAGTTCATTTCTAAGCCGGCATGACTCAAATGGCGTGCTCGATCCGAGTTTTGCTGGTGATGGGATCGTCGAATTTTCCGACGGTTTCTACAACGACATGGTCGTTCTCTCAGGCGGCAATATCTTGGTGACAGGGGAAAGTGCTTATTTCGCGGGCGCAACGGGTTTTCGTACCTACGACTCAAACGGCACTAGACTGCTGCGACCAGCAGAAGCTAGCTGGGACGACACCCTGGGACGACGCCTTCTGGTGCAGCCCGACGGCAAGATCATAATCGTTACTTACACCGGAACACCAAACTTCGCCGCAAATGATCTGGCCGCCATTCGGTATATGGACACCGCCGAGTACTTTGACCCGTCATTTGGCAACTTTTCCCTGGCAGTTTCCAGTGTTCCAGTACGGCGGGATACAGAATTTTGGAATGATCTCTATGGAGCCGATTTCCTTGGTGATGCTGCGATCCAGCCGGATGGGAAGATCGTCATGATGGGTAGCGGGACCACAGGTACGAAGGTGGTACGGCTCACAACCACAGGAGTTCTGGATGGAAATTTCGGGAGCAGCGGGATCGCCTCGTTGCCAGGCAGCCTCGCATACGCCCACCCCGGCGGTATGGTGATCCAGAATGACGGAAAGATAGTTATCAACGGCGTCCTTACCGAATTTGGGCTCAACTCTTCGTTCATTGTCCGACTCAACGCCAACGGAACTCTCGACGACCAGTTCGGAACCGGCGGAATAGTTTCGATCTTAGAACCCGATCCGGACGCACGCGGTATCGGCACAGCTCTCGCGATCGATCCGACCGGCAAGATCATAACCGCCGGCGACCGGGGCGGAAGCTTTGCCCTGATGCGTTTCCGCCCGTCCGGCCTTCTCGACACCTCGTTTGGCACAAACGGTGTTCTCGTAACCCCGATGACAACGGAGCGAAGCTCGATCCACTCGATCGCGTGGCAATCCGCGGGCAAACTCATCGCCGTTGGCACCGTCGAGGGAACAAATCGAGCGGTCGGGATCGCCCGATACGAAATTACCAACAGCGGAATCACTATCTCAGGACGTGTTGTCACGCCCAACGGTACCCCAATTCGAAATGTGTCGGTAACTCTTGTCGATTCTCAGGGATCAAGACGAACCACGAACACAGGATCTTTCGGACTTTTCGTCTTTGACAACGTAACTGCAGGGTCTTCGTATACCGTATCTGCTTCGTCCAAGAGATTTAGATTTCCAGCGCGGTCGATCCAGCCAACCGGCGACCTCACCCTTGAAGATTTCGTAGGACTCGAGTGACTTTATGACGAAACTTAAATTGCTGTTCCCTTTAAACATCAACAAACCAGAGGATCTCATGAAAATAAAACTGGCAGTGTTGACCGTATTCAGCTTATTTATTGTAATGCTGAGCCATGTCAACTCGGTGGCCGCCCCAGGCGACCTTGACCCGACTTTCGGCGGCTCGGGGACGATCGGCATCTCGGCCAACACTATACCTACGCGTGTCAGAATACAATCGGATGGGAAGATCGTTACGTTCGGCTACTACCCGTATGGCAAGTATTCCTATATCTCGAGGAACAATGCCGACGGGACGCCGGACTATACATTTGGCTCCGGCGGAGTGGTTACGATCCATTACTATCCAAGCTTGGAATTTCTGGTTGACTATGTCGAATTGCACGATGGTAAATATCTGGTTGTCGGCACGAAAAACAGTGCTTTTGCTTTGTTCCGCTACAATTCAAACGGGACCCGAGATGCATCATTCGGATCAAATGGTGTCTGGACACCTCTGGGCAGTGACGGCCCCTCCGAGGGAAACGCGATCATCATACAGTCTGATGGTAAGGTCATTGTCTCTGGATTTTCAGACACGGGATTTCTAATTCGTTTCAACCAAAATGGCTCTCCAGATGAGAGTTTCGGCATAAATGGCAAGGTCATCTCAGCCTTTGGAAATTTAGGCGAACTAACGATCCAGCCCGACGGCAAGATCCTCGCATGGGTTGAGGGCCAGAGCCCAAAGATTGTCCGATACAACCCTAACGGAAGTCCCGACGGCAGTTTTGGGGCCGGCGGAGTTCTCACTCCTGCGATCGATTACCGAGGGGATATGGCCCTTTCGCCAGACGGAAAACTCGTTATCAGCGGGCGCTTGATCAATTTGCGGTCTGTGATTGCACGATACAATGCAAATGGAATTCTTGATGCATCATTCGGAATAAACGGGGAGGTTTCCCTAACGGAAACCCCGGAAAATTCGTACTCGTCCGGAAAAGCTCGGGCGTTGGTGGTGCAGAGAAACGGCAAGATAGTGTTCGCCGGAGATCGTGATGCTGTCTTTTCGATCTCTCGCCTCAATTATGACGGGACGGCCGATGAAACTTTTGGGACGAATGGTACTGTCATTACGCCGCTTGCTCCGATATGTCGATTTTACGACGTTACGATCCAAGCTGACGGCCGGATAGTCGCTGTCGGGGATGCTGGCAGCAGCAGTAGTGCTCAATATGTGGGCCTGATACGTTATATCGGCGATCCCCCGCCGGTTACACTGAGTGGCAAGGTAACGACGCCCAACGGCCGCGGGTTGCGAAATGCTGTAGTTAGGCTGACCGATCCGTTAGGGGTTGTCAGAACCGTAAACACCAGCTCATTCGGGCTCTACCATTTTGACGACGTGACACCAGCCGAATCGTACACCATCACGGTTTCGTCGAAGCGGTACCGCTTTGCTGCGGCTAACGTTTTGGTAAAAGGCAATATGGTAAATTTCGATTTAGTCGGAATGGAATAAGATCAATGCCTGAGGACTTCGAGGATCTTGTCGTGAATTGATCCGAATCCACCATTAGACATAACGGCGACGACATCGCCGTCGACCATTTCCGGAGCAAGGTACGCAACGATCGCGTCGGCGTCGGTCAAAGTCATGGCAGGTGTACCATTGGCGGTTATTTCGCCGACGAGCTTTGGGACGTCGAGTACATCGCCATAGTTTTTTGCGTCTTCGGGGTTGAAGACGCCGGCGATGATGACGAGGTCGGCGTGGGCGAAGGCGGCTTTGTATTTTTCTTCGAAGACCGACAGGCGTGACGAGCGGGAACGCGGTTCGAAGACAGCGATCAGTCGGTTATCGGTGTAGCGTTGGCGCAGGGCTTTTAAGGTTTCGTCCACCGCCGTTGGGTGATGGGCAAAGTCGTCGATGACGGTAACCCCGCGTTCCACTCCGCGGACCTCCATCCGGCGTTTCACGGACTCAAAGGTGTCGAATGCCTCCTGCATTTTCGCTTGAAATATTCCCCACGCATCGGCGGCTATAATTACGGCGAGGCAGTTGCGGACGTTGAATTCGCCGATCATCTTGGTAGTGAATTCGCCCCATTTTTCGCCGCTCTGAAAGATCTGAAATTTCGTTCCAGCGGCTGAAAACTCTATGTTCCGAGCCTGCCATTTCGCTTCAGGCGACAGGCCAAATGTCTCGACCGTCGTTTGCAGTTTGCCTTTCATCTGCTCGAGCACTTCGCCGACGACCGGCGAATCTATGCCGCAGATCAGGCGGCCGTTGCCGGGTACGAGGTTCATCAGCCGTGAGAATTGCCACTTGATCGCTTCGATGTCTTTGTAGATATCGGCGTGGTCGAACTCGATATTGTTGATGATCGCGATCTCTGGCAGATACGACATGAATTTCGGCTTTTTGTCGAAGAACGCCGTGTCATATTCATCACCCTCGATGACGAAATAGTCGCTGTCCGTCACGCGAAAGCTCTGCCCAAAATTCTGCACAACCCCGCCGACCAAAAACGTCGGATCGAGCCCGCCGACCTCGCACATCCATGCCGCGAGACTAGTCGTCGTGGTTTTGCCGTGCGTTCCGGCGATCACAAGCGATCGTCTGGCACAAGCCCGCGCGTCAGCAAGGGCGTCACCTCGACGAATGAAAACATCGCGGATCGTCTCCGCCTGCGATCGATACAAAAGCTTCCGGTTCAGGACCTCTTCGAGCTCCGGATTTCCACGCATTATCGTGTTACCGACAACGGTAACATCGCGTTCAACATCCGTGTTCTCCGCCTTGTAACCCTGCATGATCTCGATACCCAACGCCTCGAGCTGCGTCGACATTGGCGGATAGACATTCTGGTCCGACCCGGTCACCTTGTGCCCGCGTGCCTGCAGCATCCCGGCCAAACTCGCCATTGCGGTGCCGCAAATTCCAATCAAATGATAGTGCATTAACAGTTTCTATTTCCCTTTCAAAAGTGCTGCAAACGGCAGCTTTGCCGTCGTCAAATAATAATCAACCTCGTCTCGATCGTCGCCCATGACGCCGTCGGAATGTTTTTTTGGTTTCTTAGATCTTAGATCGAGGTATTTCTCGGTCATATGGATCTGCTTGCCTTTGTTGTCGAAAAACCTTCGACGGACGACCATGAAATCGCCCAGAAATGTGCGGTAATCAGACTCGATCATTGCCAACGAACCATCTGCCCGAAAGTAGTGATCGTTGTACTTCGCCCAGTCGCCGGACTGACTCGACAGCGTAAAAGTAGATTGCACGATCTTGCCGCCGCTCAGCCAGTTAAATGCGATGTCGTAAACTTCGTTCCTGCTTCTAAATGTCTCCAGAGCCTTTTCCGAGGCAAATTTCTGCCACTTTGCCGATTCGCTTTCCGTACCGGCCGTGTCACCGAAGATCAAGCTGGGTTTCTTCAGCTTTTTGCGGACCGCGTCAACCGTTTTCACGTAAGCGTCGATCTTTTTTACATCGGGCGAGACCTTACCCTGTGCCGATACATTAACTAATGCTCCAGCAAAACTCAGCGCAACAAGCGCGGCGATAAAAGCGATCTTTCTCATCTTCAATTCTCCGATCGAAACCCAGGCTTGCAAGATCCCTATTAATTCGCCAGCAATTCCTTTACTAGCCCATCTGCATCATAAACCTTTCGCAGAGACTCGATGATACCTGCAGAATGAACGCCGACCGCGCGTGAGCCTTCGTTTTCTTCGATGTACCAGTAGCGGTTCGAGAGTTTTTGGTTGTTGCTGTCGAAGTTAAGGCCGACTAGTTCGCCTTTGCGGTTGATGACGGGCGAGCCGCTGTTGCCGCCGATGGTGTCGGCGGAGTAGACGAAATTGAGCGGCGTTGAGAGGTCGATCTTGTCGCGACGCGATCTGAGGCTCTCTGGCAGGTGGAACGGGTCTTTTTCGCCAAAGCTCAGAGCTCGGTCGTAGAGGCCGAAGAAAGTCGTCTTGTACGGCACGAGAGTCGTGTCTTCTTCGTAGCCTTTGACAACGCCGTATTCGATGCGAAGCTGGCCGTTGGCGTCGGGCGGCATCGATTTGCCGTAGACGGCGAAGCGTGCCTGAGCGATGCGTGTGCCGTTGGCGGTCTCGACGTTGAGAACGTTTTTCTCGTTCCATTCGCGGAGCTGGCGAATGACAGGCTCGACACGCCGGGCGAGCGTGATCATCGGATCGGTCGAGGCGTTCACCGCCGCCGCACCGCCATCGAGCATTGCCTTGCGGACCGCCGGATCGCCGAGCTTTGTCTCGCGGATCGCGCGGCCAACAACCTCCGCCGGTTCGGCATCGCCGAGGGCCGCTTTGACGAACGGGTCACCGGCACCGAGCACCTTGACGCCTTCTTCCAGCCATGCCTGCAGTGCAGCCTGCTCCATCTCCGGATATATCGGAGCGGGCGAAAATAGTGCGGACTTGAACGCTTCGAGCCGTGTATCGCGGTATTCGGGATACCGCTGGCCGTCTGGTTTTGCCGTCTCGATATGGAAAGTCACGATCTGCTGGGCGATCGTCGCGAGGCGTGAAGCGGTGATGTTTGAGAAGGCGAGCTGTTTTGCCTTGCCGCGTAGTTCTTCATTGGCTTTCGCGATCGCAGTCCATGCCGGAGCATATAATTTGTCCAGTTCCGGCTTCGCCGCGAGTTTGTCACGCAGTTCTTTTTCCTCGGCCTCTTTGCGAGCGAAGTTTCGCGGATTGAGCAGGCCGTTCTGCTGGCCTTCGAGGCGTTTGAGTGAGTTGGCAAACGAACGCATCCCCGGATTTGCCTGACGCTGCTGCTCGGGCCCGCGTTTGGAATATTCCTCGAGAGCCTTGCGGCGGGTCTTCCAAACCTGTTCCTGCAATGGATTGCCGAGGTCCCGTTGATATGCAAGCTGTGCGACGGTCAAGAGCCGAGCGGTCGAGCCTGGATAGCCCGAAACAACAACAAATTCGCCCTCAGGAGCACCCGTCGCCGACCATTTGAAATAGTTCGGCGTGCTCGCTGGTTTGCCGTCTTCGTACGCACGCAGGAATGTGAAATCGAGGTCGAACCGCGGGTAAACAAAATTGTCATAGTCGCCGCCAAAGAACGCCGCCTGTTCCTCAGGAGCCATCACGAGTCGAATGTCGGTGTAGCGTTTGTTGCGGTAAACCCAATATTCTCCGCCGCTGTAAAGCGAAACCACTTCGCAACGAAGCCCGGCCGGGCAATCCTTCTCGATCGCGGCGATCTCAGCCGTGCGTTTGGCAGCCATTTCGGCGTCTGTAGTTCCGGTTTTTGCGGCATTGTGAACGCGTTCCGTGACGTTGTCATAGGACTGCAGGATAGACACGTTGCCGTCCGGCACTTTCAATTCTTCAGCCTGCGTTTTAGCGTAAAAACCATTCTTCAGCAGGTCCCGTTCCTTGCTCGAAAGGCGTTCGATAAAACTCGATGCGACATGATGATTGGTAGCGATCAGGCCATTCGGCGAGACAAAAGCTCCCGAAGCTCCCGGAAACTTCGGCGAAGCCAGCCGCACCTTATCAAGCCACTCCTTCGAGGGCTCAAAACCATACCGTTCCTTCCACTGCTTCAGCGGCGGATTATCGAACGTCCACATGCCGTCGTCGGCAAGGATGAATGGAACGCTGCTAAAAACGAAGGATGCGATAATTAGATAAATGGATAACTTTTTCATGGTTCTAAAACAGGTACGGAGCTAATTTCAACTATTTCCTCACCGGATTTGAGCAGTTCGACCGCATCAGCCAGCGTGTTTGTCAAGATTTTCTGAAGGAATTGGTTAGAAGTATTTCCACACGTCAGCCAAATAACCTTTGGCGGAGGACCAAAGCGTTCCAACAAATCCAGAAAATCGCGATCCTAAGTTAAAACGACAGCGTCTTCTTCACGCGCCGAATCAAATATTTCGATATCTTCAGAGTCGCGTAGCCCCAGCTCGCGGATCGCTATCGCTTCAAACTCAAAAAATTCGCCGATCCAAGCGGCGATTCGAGGCGATAGTTGGGCGTCGATCCATATCCTCATGCAAAGGCCGGCAAAATTGGATGGTCAAATCTACGAGCCGCATATTGAAGAACCGCATCAATGTCCTCCATCTCAAGATCCGGCATTTCGTCGAGTATTTGTTCCTTTGAAAGGCCAGAGCCAAGTAGATCAAGAACATCCGTCACACGGATTCTCATTCCGCGAATACAAGGTCTTCCGCCGCACTGTTTTGGATTGATCGTTATTCGCTCGTTGACACTCATAAGCGTATTTTACACCCGATTTGAATCAATTATCGCAAAACTCGTTGCAGTTTTTCCATCGCACCTTCCAACACCGCGTCCTCACGGGCGATGCAGATGCGCACATACGCGTCCCAATCATCGCTGTCGGCGAAGGCTGAGCCTGGTGTCATGCCGACTCCGGCGTCGCGCATGAGCATTTCGTTGAAGGCGATGGCGTCGTTGTATTGTTCGGGAATTCGGGCCCAAAGATAGAACGCCGAGCCAGAATCGTAGATCTTGAAGCCTAGGTCGGTGAATATCTCGGACGTGAATCGACGTTTGCCGTCGAACGTGTCGCGGAGCCGTGGATAATAGCCTTCGTCAGCCATCAGAACTTTTGACAGAGCCGTTTGCAGCGGTGTCGCCGGGCAAACGTAGATGACGTTCGCTGCGGCGTTGACCTTTGAGATCAGATCGCCGGGGCCGTAAGCGTAGCCGAGACGCCAGCCGGAGATGTTCCAAGATTTGGAGAAGGAATTAACCGTGATAGTCCGTTCCCACATTCCCGGAAACGAAGCGATCGGCGTGTGCGGATTTTCGCCAGTGACGTAGTGCTCGTAGACTTCGTCTGAGACAACAAGCAGGTCGAGTTCTTTGGCGACTTCCGCGATGGCCTCGAGTTCGGTCTGCGACATAACTTTGCCGCTCGGGTTTGCGGGCGAGCAGACGATGATCATCGTGAGCGGAAATTCCTTGCGGTCTTTCAGTTCTTTACACCGAGCGAGCAGCGCGTCTTTTTCGAAGCTCAGGTCCGCCGGGTTCAATTCAAAGGTTTCCGTTTTCGCACCAAAATCTTCGAGAATGCGGCGATGATACGGGTAATATGGCTCAAAAACAAGAGCTGCATTGCCTCGCAAAAAACTCTGTGCGATGCCGATCAATGCTCCGGTTCCGCCGTTCGTGATCATCAGCTCGTACGGGCGGGCGTCGACATCGACGTCGATGTTGTTGTATTTCGCGATCTTTTCGGCGACGGCTTTTCGCAGTGCTTCTACGCCTTCGCTGCCGCCATAGTGGTTTTGGCTGGCGGCGATAATTGCGGCGGCTTCGGCGGCAAGCTGCGGGTCAATGGGCAGTTCTGACTGGCCCTGAACGAGGTTTCCGCTCGGCGGCACGAGCCGCGTGATCGCACGGATATCCGGTTTTACTTTCATACGCTTTGGTTCTGACATAAACTAAGAATGTAGCACGTTTTGACTGGAGAATCCTAGATGCCTGACGGTGGAAAAACAACCTCGATCGCAATGCCGCCGACGCTCAAACTCGGCTGGCTCGACCGCCGTTTCCCGATGATCAGGCTCGACCGGCTTGAGTTTTTGACTGCTCAGTCGGAACTCGGCGACATCACGCATTTCCGGGCGGGGCCGTTCACGGTATATTTCATAAATCACCCCGATCTGATCCGCGATGTGCTGGTCGTCAATGCCGATAAATTCATTAAAGGCAGAGCTTTACAGCGTTCGAAGACGATGCTCGGCATGGGCTTGCTGACGAGCGAAAAGGAATTTCACCTGCGACAGCGACGGATGATCCAACCCGCATTTCACCGCACACGCATCGCCGAATATACGCGGGCGATGACGCACTTTTCCGACGCCATGGCCGAAACCTGGCGTGACGGCGAAACGCTCGATATCGACCGCGAAATGATGCGGCTAACGCTCCAGATCGTCGCAAAGACACTGTTTGATACTGATGTAACAAAAGATGCTGACGACGTAGGCCGTTCGTTGACAACTCTGGTTGAGATGTTCAATTTGCTGTTGCTGCCGTATTCAGAGATACTGGAAAAGCTACCGTTCCCACAATCGATCAAGCTAAAGAAAGCACGCAAAACGCTCGACCGTATCATCTACGGAATGATCGACGAACGCCGTGCCTCCGGCGAAGACAAAGGCGACCTGCTCTCGATGCTCCTCGCCGCCCGCGACGAGGACGACGGCGGCCAGATGACCAACGAACAGGTCCGCGACGAAGCCCTGACGCTCTTCCTCGCGGGCCACGAAACCACGGCAAATGCCCTGACATGGACCTGGTATCTGCTCTCACAAAACCCCGAAGCCGAAGCAAAATTCCACGCCGAGATCGACCGCGTACTCAATGGCCGCGTGCCGACGATAGACGATATTCCAAACCTAAAATACACCGAACACGTCCTCGCCGAATCCATGCGGCTCTTCCCACCCGCCTGGGCGATCGGCCGTCAGGCGGTCGAAGATCACGAACTCGGCGGTTTTAAGATCGCAAAAGGTTCGACCGTTCTCATGAGCCCATTCATCCTCCAGCATGACGCTCGTTTTTGGGATGATGCGGACAAATTCACACCCGAAAGGTGGGAAACCCAAAGCGTAAAAGAAGCCGGCAACCGCAACATCTATTTCCCCTTCGGCGGCGGCATCCGCCGTTGTATCGGTGAGAGTTTCGCCTGGTCGGAAGGCATTTGGGTGCTGGCGACAATGGCGAGAAAATGGAAACTCCGTTTAGATCCGAATCAGAAGATAGGAACAAAATCCTTGATCACCTTGCGGCCTAAGTTTGGGATGAGAATGGAGTGTCAGAACCGGGAGCGATAGCGACTGGGTATTTCGATGGCGTCTATGCTATTCGGCGAAGAACCCAGTCGCTATCGCTCCCGGTTCTGACCCTTGCTGACGAATTCGTTCCGCGAGATCCAAAACCGCCAAGGCTTTTCCGCATCCTCGCCTGCGTAATCAATCCCAACGCGTTTCCCGATCGCAATTTCTTCATCACGGAAAGTTTCATATTCCTCCAGCCATATATTTTCACCGCTCAGGTTTTCGCCGTTAACGCGACGATCGATATTGAGGGCGATGCAAAGTTTGCCCGGACCGGACGTGAGATTTTTATCGGGCATCTGCCGATTCGCTATCGCTCCCGGTTCTGACTTTTTACGGCTTCGACGTTCCCGCATGATCTCGATTCCCTCTACTGGTTCGACCGCTCGGATCAGAACGACGTGGGGCGTGTCGACCTCACCGCAAACTATGTTTAGCTGGTAGTACATTCCGTAAATAAAAAATACGTAAACGTGGCCTCCGACGGCGTAAGTGATCTCATTGCGGGCAGTTCGTCGGCCGCCGAAGCTGTGGGCGGCACGGTCGGTGGTGCCGAGGTAGGCTTCGGTTTCTACTATCATGCCTGAGACACGTTGGCCGTTTTCGTCGGGGACGACGAGAAGTTTGCCGAGCAGGTCCCGGGCGATCTGGACCGTGTCTTCGCGAAGGTAAAAGCCGCTTTTCAGTTTCATTCCTTTCGATTTTCGCATCGAACGAACTCCAGGCCGAAATAATGAATCATAAATACTTGCGGGCAGTTGTCGATCATTACGGTATCGTCGACCACGATATTTCGGTTCAGCAACGAATTGATCGTCCGAAATTTGTTAGAATTACTGAACATCTATGAGACCTCTTTTTGTTTTTGTATTCCTTATTATTTTGTCGCTCGCCGCATTCGCCCAAAAGCCAGAAGATGTGCTTGGAACCGCTGCGGGCCGATCGATCAAATTGGCCGATCTCAGCCCTGAGACGCAGCAGGCTGTGAGCAGTTTACCGACGCGGCGGTTTGGGACGCGATCCGCGATACTCGACCAAATGGTGAGCCAGAGGCTGCTTGACGCCGAAGCAAAGGTAACTGGTATTTCGGCGGGCAAGCTCATCGCGGCTGAGAAAGCAAAGGTCGCAAACCCGACTGATGCCCAAATTAAAGAAGTCTACGACGCTAATCAAAAAGCACTTGCCGAATCAACCCCTGAGCAGGCAAGAAAGCAGATCATCGCCTACCTCAGACGCGAGCCTGAGCAGCAGATACTCGGAGCATTCTTCGCCAAACTCAAAACGAAATTCAAATACACAGCCGGCAAGCCGGTAAATTCGACTCCCTTAGCTGCAGCCGACGTCGTTGCAACGGTCAACGGCGTGCCGATAACCGCAAAGGAATACGAAGAATTCGCTGCCGTCGCTCTTTACGAACTCAACGCAGACGTCGCGGATCTCATCATGCAGGACCTCAACGAAGCTCTCTACAACGCGATGATCGAGGAAGAAGCAAAAGCTTTGAAGATGGAACCGAGTGCTCTGCTTGCCCGTGAGATCACCAACAAGTTGAAGGATTTCTCGAACGAAGAGCGGGCAAACCTTGAAATCGCGTTCAGCAAAACTCTCGCGGCGAAATACAAACCCGCGATCACCTACAAATACCCCGATCCGATCGTTCAAAAAATATCGGTCGATGACGATCCCGCGATCGGCCCGGCGAACGCCCCGGTGACTGTTGTGATGTTCAGCGATTTTCAGTGTCCGGCGTGCGCCGCTACACATCCTGTCTTAAAGAAAGCGATCGAGGCGTTTCCGGGTAAGGTGCGTTTCGTCGTTCGCGATTTTCCGCTCGAGAGCATTCACGCGAACGCCTTCAACGCCGCCCGAGCCGCCTCAGCCGCAAACGCACAGGGGAAATTCTTTGAATATGGCGAGTTCCTCTACAAACACCAGGATGCACTCGACACGCCTTCCCTTCTGAAATACGCGGCTGAAATGGGTTTGAATGTAAAACAATTTGAGATAGACTTTAACTCCGAAAAGACCGCCGCTGAGATCCGCAAAGATCAGGCAGATGGTGATAGTTACGTCATAAATTCGACGCCGACGATCTTTGTCAACGGAGTCCGTATTCGTGATCTTTCATTCGAGAGTTTCAAGGCCGCTATTGAAAGGGCTTTGCCGAAACAATAGCCGCCGAGCGAGATTTAATATATGCGTTTCCTTATCATTTCCCTTTCCTGTTTCATCGCCCTCGGATGCTCGGGCTCTGCAAACTCGACCAATTCCAACGTCAACACCGGAAAAACCGGCAGCTCGAATTCAACAAAGGCCGCCCCGCTTCCGGTCTATGGCTATGAGGTCGTCAAATCCTATCCGCACGACGGCAACGCCTTTACGCAGGGCCTCATTTTTCACAATGGTTTTCTCTATGAAAGCACGGGTGAATACGGCGAGTCCTCGCTCAGAAAAGTGGATATTGAGACCGGAAAGGTGCTGCAGAAATTCGACGTTCCGAAGAGCGATTTTGCCGAAGGGATCACGCTGCTTGACGGCAAGATCTACCAGATCACCTGGCGCGAGGGAATCTGCCGTGTGTACAACGTAGATGATTTCAAGCTGATCCGTGAATTCAACTATCAGGGCGAAGGCTGGGGCATCACCAACGACGGAACGAATCTCTATATGACTGACAGCACACACGTTATCCGTGTGCTCAACCCGGAAACCTTCAAATCGACCCGAATGGAAGCAGTCATGCGGGAAGACGGCAAGCCATTGATGAAGCTGAATGAGCTAGAGTTCGTGAAAGGCGAGATCTGGGCTAATGTATGGCATTCGGAACAGCCCGACACGCTCGGAAAGCCGAATTATATCGCGCGAATCGATCCCGCCACCGGAAAATTGCTCGGCTGGATAGATCTCGACGGCATTTCGCCGGACGATACCCGCCGCGACTCGGAGAATACACTTAACGGCATCGCCTACGATCCGGCAACCGACAGGATCTTTGTCACCGGCAAAAAGTGGAAGAAACTTTTCGAGATCAAGATAACGGGGCCGAAAACTCAATGACGGAACTAGATAAGCAATTCATGATGCGGGCCGTCGATCTCGCGAGGAGCGGTATGGAGGCAAATGCAGGCGGCCCCTTCGGATGTGTTGTGGTAAAGGACGGCACGGTTGTTGGCGAAGGCAACAATCAGGTGACATCGACCAATGACCCGACAGCCCACGCTGAAGTAGTAGCGATCAGGAACGCGTGCGCAAATCTCGGAACATTTCAGCTTGACGGCTGCACGATCTATACGTCCTGTGAGCCGTGCCCGATGTGCCTAGGAGCGATCTATTGGTCGCGTCCCTCGGGGATCTTTTTCGCCGGTACGCAGGCAGATGCGGCGGCAGTCGGGTTTGATGATGAACATTTCTACCGGGAACTCGCTAAACCCAACGAGGAACGGCAGCTCCCGATGGTGAATCTTCTTCGCGAGGAAGCCCAAAAGGTGTTTGCAGCCTGGGCTGAAAAGGCCGATAAGACCGAATACTAGTCCTCAATGTCGAATAACATCCTTCTACTTTTCGTCGCCCTTCTGGCAGGCGCGATGATGCCGACACAGGCAGCGACGAACAATAAGATGGCCGTCGTCACGGGCAGCCCGATCCTTGCTGCGTTCTTATCGTTTCTCGTCGGCACGGTTGCCTTATTTGCGTGTGTCATCGCCGCAGGAACGCCGCTGACGAGCTTTGCATCGATCAAGGAAGCTCCGCCGATCGCGTGGGCCGGAGGATTGTTTGGAGCATTTTTTGTCACGGCCGCGGTTATGCTCGTGCCGCGAATTGGTGTCGCGATGACCTTTAGTGCATTGATCGCCGGGCAAATGATCGTAACGCTGATAATCGACCACTACGGGCTGCTGGGTGTGCCGGTAAAGGAAATAAGCATTGCGCGAGTGATCGGTATCGTACTGATCGCGGCCGGAGTGATCTTGATACGAAGGTTTTAGAATCTGCCTGCGAAAAACGCCAAAGTGCGCGAAAAGTAGAATTCTCAGGGCTTGCCGCTTCGATAGGCTATCTCAGAATTAATCTGCTCTTGTAAGTTAAGCCAGAAGATCCGAATTCGCGTCATTTCGCGTATTTCGCGGGTAAATATTCACAGAATGATCTCATTCATCCTCAACAACGACGAAATCTCGACCGATCAGCCGCCAGGTTCGACGGTGCTTGATTTCGTTCGCTACCACAAAGATCTAAAAGGCACCAAGATCGGCTGCCGCGAGGGCGACTGCGGGGCCTGTACTGTTTTAGTCGGCGAATTGGTAGAGAAAAAGATGCGATACCGCTCAGTGACGTCATGCCTGATGCCTCTCGCCAACGCCGCCGGAAAACACATCGTCACCATCGAGGGCATCAATCCCGAAAACGGCTCGCTCACGCCTGTCCAACAAGCAGTGGTCGATGAAAGTGGAACCCAATGCGGATTCTGCACTGTCGGATTCGTGATGTCGCTGACCGGATTTTGCATTGACGGTTCCGCCAAAACGCGTGAAATGGCTGTATCGGCGATAGACGGCAACATCTGCCGATGTACCGGTTACAAGTCGATAGAACGAGCCGCTTGCCGTATCAGCGGCCTCATGTCGGAAGTGCCTGCGTCAGCGGGCGGAACGAACCATACTATCGCGAACGCCGTTGTCCCAATATATTTTGATGATATAGCCTCGCGGCTTAACGGCCTTTTATCAGCCCGTGTACCCGAAGATCGAGCATCGTCCCGCCCGCTTACGCAGGCGGTTCTGACCGGAGGCGGCACTGATCTTTACGTCCAGCGCCACGATCAGATGGCTGAATCCGAGCCAACGCCGCTTCTCTATCATGACGAGCTAAGAAGCATCCGCGACACTGGCGAATATATCGAGATCGGAGCCTCAGCAACGGTCACCGACCTTCTCGAATCGTCAGTAGTGCAGTCGACCTTCCCCGATCTTTACAAGCACCTGAAACTCGTATCATCCACCCCGATCCGCAACATGGCCACCCTCGCCGGCAACTTCGTCAACGCCTCGCCGATCGGCGATATGACGGTGTGGTTTCTGGCGTTGGATGCGGAGATCACGCTTCTTAACTCCCCTCCTTACACGGTTGGCGGGCCTACCGGCAACACTGGCACGCACTCTTTGCCAGAACGAGGGGTGGCAGCCGCTTCGGCTGACGGGGTGGTTCTCTCTCGCGCAATCAAACTTCGCGATCTCTACCAAGGCTACAAACAACTCGCGAAGTGGCCGGACGAAATCATCGCAAAGATCACATTCAAAAAACCCACGACCGATTTCCGCTTCAACTTCGAAAAGGTCTGCAAACGCACATACCTCGACATCGCAAGCGTAAATACGGCCATCTCACTGGAACGTCGGCAGCCTGCCGGCAAGTTTTCATTTGAGACCGTCCACATTTCCGCAGGCGGCGTAGCACCGATACCTTTATATCTAAAACAAACATCCGAATTCCTTCGAAACAAGGAAATTAACGATGAGACACTAGAACAAGCCAACGAGATCATGCAGTCCGAGATATCGCCGATCTCGGACGTGCGCGGAACTGAACAATACAAACGATTGCTATTGAGACAACTCTTCCATGCACATTTTGTCGAACTTTTCGGCTTCGAAACGCTATAATACACCTATGAAAACTCACGTCATCGAAGGTGAAAACGGCGATTTTACGATGTGGCGTCTCGGTAAAGATGTTAAGGAGATGGATCGGTCGTTTGACATCGAATTTTGGCAGCGACAGGGCGATGCCGCCATCTTCAACGCCGCATGGGAACTGATCGAGTTTTACCTTCGGTCAAAAGGGATAAATGAGTCCAGACTTCAAAGAGATATTGTCCATTTTCAACGAACACGAGGTTAAGTATTTGATCGTCGGAGCGTTCGCGGTGATGAAATACTCTGAACCCCGATATACCAAAGACCTTGATATCTGGGTCGAGGCTTCAGATGAAAATGCGCCCCGGGTTTTCGCCGCTTTAGCGGAGTTTGGGGCACCACTAAGCGGAGTAACTGTCAGCGATTTCGCTGCCGACGGCTTTTTTCAAATGGGCCAGCCACCGGTCCGGATCGATATCATGATGTCGCTGGAAGGCGTGTCTTTTGAGGACGCTTGGCCAAACCGGCAATACGGTGATTTCGATGGCATCCCATCGATTTTTATTGGCCGGGACGACTTGCTGATCGCAAAAACGGCGGCTGCGAGACCGCAAGACATCCTAGACATCACTTCGATCCAGACACCCCGTATAAAAGATTGAAAAACATCGATTCAAAATCCCACGTTCGCGGCGAATCCGTTTATTTGGATGACATTCCGGTTGTCCGCGGGACGCTGTATGCGTGTGTTTTTGATTCGCTAGTTGCTCACGGGAAGCTGAAGAGTATTGACACGAGTGCGGCAGAAATTTCAGAAGGTGTTTTCAGAGTTATAACTGCAAAAGACCTGATCGGCGAGAATCAGATCGGCGGGATCGTGCCGGATGAGCCTTTGCTGGCAGAGGGCGAGGTGCATTTTCAGGGGATGCCGATCGCGGTCGTAGTTGCGGAATCAGAGGAACTGGCAAGAAAAGCCGCTAAGAAGCTCAAGGTTGAGATCGACGAACTAGCTCCTGTCACCGACCCGCGAGTTGCGGCCGCGAATGGCGATCTGATCGTACCGCCGAAGAAATTCGTCATGGGCTCGACCGCCGACGCTTTTAGCACCTGTGAACATATCTTCGAGGGTAAAGCCGAGATAAACGGACAGGAACATCTTTATATCGAGACGCAGGGGGCGTATGCGGTCCCGACTGAAAACGGCGGTTTGAGGGTATATTCTTCGACCCAGGGCCCGACGGCGGTGCAGCGTGCAGTTTGCCGAGTTACCGGTCTTGCAATGCATGAGGTCGAGGTCGATGTTCAGCGGCTGGGCGGTGGTTTTGGCGGCAAGGAAGATCAGGCTAACGCGTGGGCCGGGATCGTCGCGGTCGCTGCACAGCTTACTAAACGTCCGGTAAAATATGCCCTTCATCGTATGGAAGACATGCGGATGACCGGCAAACGGCATCCGTATTCCGCCGATTACAAGATCGGCCTCGATAAAGACCTGAAGATCGTCGCCTACGAAGCCAGCTTTTATCAAAACGCCGGTGCATCCTGCGACCTCTCGCCTCCGGTGCTGGAACGCACGCTTTTTCACTGCACAAATTCCTATTTCATTCCGAACGTCACCGCAACCGCCTATTGCTGCCGCACAAATCTACCGCCGAATACAGCATTTCGCGGTTTCGGCGGGCCGCAAGGAATGTTCGTCATCGAATCAGCGATCGCTCACGCTGCCGATAAAATTGGCGTTTCAGCCGCCGAGATCCAGCGGCGAAACCTGCTCGAATCGGGGGACGAGTTTCCGTACGGCCAGATCGCCGTGAGCGAAGCTGTAACGAGCTGGGAACAAGCTGACAACACATACGGTTTGGCATATATGTATCGCGAGGCCGACGAATTCAACGCAAATTCCAGGTACTTCAAGAAAGGCGTCGCCATGATGCCGATCTGTTTTGGCATCTCATTTACCAAAACGCCGATGAATCAGGCGCGTTCTCTGGTCCACGTTTACACTGACGGCAGCGTCGCGGTCTCGACGGGAGCGGTTGAAATGGGCCAGGGCGTTAATACAAAAATGGCACAGGTCGCGGCGAAGGTTTTCGGGCTCGAACTCGCCGATATTCGCGTCCACACAACCAACACTTTACGTATCGCTAACACCTCGCCGACCGCCGCCTCGGCCGCCGCTGACCTTAATGGCAAAGCGACGCAGATCGCATGTGAAACGATCCGAGAACGACTGCTTGAGATCGCTCTTCCGCTCATCGAGGCAGCGAGCGTCGACGACCTTTCGATCGAGAACGGCATGGTTCACCGCTCCGGAGAAAAGACCTCGCTCTCGTGGCAAACGCTCGTCATGGAAGCCCACCTGAAACGTGTAAACCTAAGCGAGCATTCGCATTACGCAACGCCCGGCATCGGTTTCGACTGGTCAACAGCTAAGGGCCATCCGTTCGCGTATCACGTTTACGGGACGGCGATCGTGGGTGTGACGGTCGATTGCCTTCGCGGGCGTTACGAGGTCGACTATGTGAAATGCTGCCATGATTTTGGCACGTCGATGAACACCGCCGTCGATCTCGGCCAGATCGAAGGCGGCATCGTTCAGGGCCTCGGCTGGATGACAATGGAAGAGGTCGCTTACGATGAAAAGGGCAAGCTGCGCTCAAACGCCCTCTCGACCTACAAGGTGCCCGACATCTATTCCGTCCCAAAAGAGATCGCGGTGCTTCCGTTACAAACGGAAAAGAACAACCTCGCCATCTTCAACTCAAAAGCCGTCGGCGAACCGCCGCTGATGTATGGGATCGGCGCGTATTTTGCGATCCGCAATGCCGTTAAGGCGTTCCGCGAATGCGAACCCGATTTCGACTGCCCGTTCACGCCGGAAAAGGTGCTGATGAATCTATATCCGGCAGGCTAATTGAAACAGGATGGACTGGATCTACACGATATTTCTTAACTTCTATCCTGATCATCCTCTATACCCTGTTCGAATTTGGCTCAAGCTGAAGACGACTCTGCGGTAGAATCTTTTCAGTGTCCAAAGAACTCGAATTATGGCAGTTTATCGAAGCACAGCTCAGAGGAGCTGAACGGGTGATGCTGCTCGTCGTCGCCGACAGCTCAGGCAGTAGTCCCGGCCGTGCCGGCTACAAAATGGCGGTCGGAAAGAACGGCGAATTGTGCGGCAGCATCGGCGGCGGCTCGATGGAAGTGAAGCTTGTTGAACGAGCGAAAGCTCTTCTGACAGAACGGGAAGCGGAAGCGACGGTTTTCCCTTTTACAGAGATCATCGACCAGGTGCATCGACGGGACTCGAATAATTCAAGTGGAATGATCTGTTCGGGGCGGCAGACTGTAATACTCAGGGAGTTAGCTCCGAGCGACCTCACCACAGTTGAGCGGATCATCGAGTCCTTTTTCGAGAACTGGGGATACCTGTTGATCGTCGATTACACGTTTTTTAGCGCCGCACCGAACTTTTGCGGAACCGGCAGGCTCGAGCCCGGCGGATATGAGCCGATAAGCTTTCGCCGAGACGAGGATGGATTTACCTATTCAGAAGAGCTGAACCAAAGCGAACAACTCTACATCATCGGCGGCGGGCATTGTGCTCTGGCTTTGAGCGAACTGGCGGCGAAGTTGAATTTTCGGATCAGTATTTTCGACGACCGGCCGGAGTTGAACACGATCGCGAAGAATGAGTTCGCGGACGAGGTTGTGATCATCGATAACTACGAGGAGATAGGTAGGCATATCGAATCTGGCGAGCGTACGTACGTTGCCGTGATGACGCTCGGATATGCCTCGGATGCGGTAGTTATCAGAAAGCTTATTGATCACGACTTCAAATATTTCGGCGTACTCGGAAGCCGTGCGAAGATGGCTACACTATTTAAAGAACTGCGAGCTGAGGGCGTTAGCGGAGAACGACTATCGCTGATACGCACACCGATCGGGCTCTCGATCAATAGCCAAACGCCCGAAGAGATCGCAGTTTCGATCGCGGCGGAGATCATTTCGTTTAAGAACGCGTAAGCGACTGGAGCGCACGCGTCCCGCTTGCCAACGCCGGTTCCTCCGGCGTGACGCGTGGAAAGAAATTCAACATTCTTAATCCCCGGCCCCGTCAGCGTTCTTTCGAACGCTTGGCAAGCAAGATGCTTGCGTCCAGTCTGTGCTACAATCTCGTTTCGACCCGAGTGCCATGGACAGCAAGAACGTCTCTAAGCCAACTAAACGCAGTTATTTACGCAGCCTGCTCGGGCGCGAATATTATACGGTGCGGCGCCAGATTAAGTGGCTTGCCAACTCCCGCTCGTTTGGCCGTCAGGAACCTGAGACAAAGCTCGAACACTCGATTTTTCGCCACAAAACGATGATGCTGCGGCCGCTTCGGGATGTGGAGATGTATCTGCAGCACAACAAGATCACAAATTTGCGGCTCGCGATCGCACCTATCACTGGTGTGGTGATCCGTCCCAGGCAGAGTTTTTCTATCTGGAAAATGGTCGGCCGCCCGACAGCGTCAAAGGGCTTTCTCGAAGGCCTCGTGCTTCACAACGGCAAGATCGAAAAAGGCATCGGCGGCGGGCTTTGTCAGCTTGGGAATCTGCTGTATTGGATCGCTCTGCATTCGCCGCTCACGGTGACCGAACGCTATCGCCACGGCTTTGACGTCTTCCCGGACATCAACCGCAAGATACCGTTCGCCTGCGGTGCCACGCTCGCCTACAACTACATCGATCTACAGCTTCGCAACGATACCGATGCGGCATTCAGGATCGATCTCTGGATAGACGATGAATATTTGAACGGTGAGCTGACGTCGGACCGCGAGAAGGAATTTGAATTCGAGGTCTTCGAGACCGACCACCTGATCAAAATGCAGCCATGGGGCGGCTATACGCGCCACAACCGCATCTGGCAGCGCCGCACGAGCCTCATCGACGGGATGACATCCGAACAACTCATAACCGAAAACCACGCCATCATGATGTACAATCCGCTCCTCACCGCGTGACTTCTGATAAACCATATTTCGAGGGTAAAATACGTTTGACCAATCTCCGATTTACCTCTACCAATCAGCTGCTTTTTCGCCGACAGACGGTGATTCACGTTTGACCATACCGCCCCTTTTAGTCCAATTTTTGTCGAAAATACGCCTGTTTTTAAAAAGTGTGAATCGATTCACACTTTTTTGACCCTCTTTGGTCCGGCGCGTATTTTTACGGGAAAATTCTTCCCCCAAAAACGTTCGATCCTTGCGATCTTATTCGGGAACAAAACCCGAAGCCCGGTGTCTAACTTGTCAGCGGCTGGCACCGGCGCTCACACAGGAGGATCTGAAAATGTTTGATCAATTGGTAGAAAGCGAACCACAAGGAGCGGACTTCAAAAACCGCCGTCGTTATTTTATGGTCTCATCGGTCGTCGTCGGAGTGCTCTTTACGACCGCAGTCGTTATTAGTATCTTTGCCTCGGATTACGGTCTTGGAAATGGAAATTTCGAACTTGTAGAAATGATCGCCCCGGTTGCTCCGGAAGCAGCCGAACCGGAAGTCCGCGAGCAGCGGCCGCCTGCGAGTTCATCCTCGCAAAGCAACATCCCAACCAGGCAGGTAAATATGGCGAGGGTCGATGAACCAACGATCGCCCCGACGTCCGTCTCAACCGCCCCGAATACGGCGTTGGCAAGGCCGCAGTTCGGGCAATACAAGATAGGTACGATCGACATCGACACAGGAACCCCAGGCGGAATCGGCCGCGAACCAAACACGTCGGGACCGAGCACCTCTACCCTCGGTGAAACTCTCTCGAAATCCGAAAAGGTGGAACCAGAAGATACGACACCGCCGCCCGCGATCAGAAAGCCCGCCGTTAAGCCGCCGGCCATATCTAAAGGCGTATTAAACGGAATTGCGAAGGACCTACCGAAGCCGAACTATTCAGCTACAGCAAGACAGGTTGGAGCCCAAGGCCAGGTCAGTGTCCAGGTTACGATCGATGAAACGGGCCGTGTAATTTCGGCAAATGCAATAAGCGGCCACATCCTGCTTCGCCCGGAAGCCGAACGTGCCGCTCGCGGAGCACGCTTTTCTCCGACATTGCTTTCCGATGTTCCCGTCAAGGTTACAGGTGTGATCACTTACAACTTCGTTAAGTAAATTCTAAAGTCCTGTCATCAATTTTCGAGGTTTTTTGTAGAGGTTGCCGCCTTTACAAAAGGCCTCGCTTTTTTGACGAAACTTTGCAAAAGTCGCACTTTTTATAGCGTTTAATAATATTGACGGCACATATTTATATCCGTCGGAGGGCAATTATATGTTTGAAGAATTAGTAGAAACCCAGCCGCACAGATCAAGCGGTACAAATCGCAAGAGTTATTTTCTTGTCTCAGGAGCTGTTCTTTTCTTTGGATTGACGGGAGCATTGATATTCAGTCTATTCGCGGTTGACCTTTCCCTGGACATGAATGACATGGACATGGTCGAGCTCGTCGCGCCGGTTGATACAACCCCGCCGGAGAAGCTTCCGGAACCGGAAACCGCTCCGAAAGAGCAACCGAAATCTCAGCCGGGGCCGTCTGCCGCACCGCGGATGACAATGAGGCAGGCTATAGTCGCGAGCCTTGACGAATCGCCCCGCGAAGCACCGACGGCTGTTTCGACCGTCCTAAATAGCGAAAAGGCACGTCCGACGAACGGTTATGTTCAGATCGGTAAATTTGATGCCGATGGCACTCCGGACGGCGTTGCCGGACGCGGACCAGGCGGAACCGGAACAGGTGACGGCACAGGCGGGCTGGGTGATGGAACCGCCCTCGCGAAGGTTGAGACGAACGACGAACCACCGCCACCAGTAAAGAAAGATCCGCCGGCTCCCAAGAAGCCGCTGGTACTTTCGATGGGCGTAGTGAATGGTAAGGCAACGAGTTTGCCCAAACCGGACATTCCCGTGGCAGCAAAAACTGCCAATGCAGCCGGCACGGTCAGCGTTCAGGTACTTATCGATGAAAAAGGAAATGTTATCTCTGCGAATGCAGTTTCGGGCAATATTCTGCTGAGAAGTGCTTCGGAGTCTGCCGCGAAGATCGCCAAATTCAGCCCCACGCTTCTATCGGGTTCCCCGACAAAGGTTTCGGGAATAATAAACTACCATTTCTCGTGATATGAATCGTACGTGCACGATTCATTTCTCCGTAAGGCGGGTCTAACGATCCGCCTTTTTTTGTTCGAGCATCGAGATCAGGATCTCCGTATCAACCGGAATAATTGGGACCGGAAACTGTTGTTGAAGATCTTCGAACTTCATTCCGTCCAGGAAAATAGGCTCGTCTGACTTAATTGTTATCTTCGGGATAGTCACAAAATCACCGACGATCCGGTCCCTGACAGCCATGAAATCCTGTCCCGTCAACAATCCCGCAACCGAAACGTCACCGCCGAAATATGTATTTGGAACCGCTAAGACGTGAAGCCGCGAGCCGATAAGTTCATTGTATTTCTCGATCTGCTCGCGCAGGATCGGGGCGAACATCTCACCGGTAAGGATAGTGCCAAAGTCAGAACCGCCTGCGTAAGCGGGCGGAATAAACTCAGCATTGGGAACCAAAGCGGCCGCGTGTGTACGTAGGTCAACTCTCGCCGAATTCTGCTCTTTGGCTGAGGTTAAGAATTTCTCGAACGAATTCACAAACGACCGCACCATTCCGACGCCGTCCTCGATCTGAGGATAGTTGCCGTAATGCCGTCGCGACGGAATTTCGAGACCTCCCTTTATATAGATCTCGTCGCCTAAGAACGCGAAAGTAACGCCGAGCGTTTTTCGAAATTCCTTTTGCAGCTTTTCGACTTCTTTTACCGTTCGACGGCAGAATTCCGGAGTTACGCGGGTCAATCTTTCGTCGGTGTTGTAGCGGGTCAAAGCAACCGGAACCACGGCTGTCGAAACGACCTTAGGATAGTGAGCGGCAAGATCACGGAGTGTCTTTTCGAGGACCGCTCCGTCGTTGATCTCGGGACAAAGAACGACCTGTGCATGAAGTTCGATATCCGCGGCAAGCAGGCGTTCCAATTTATCCGAGATATCCGCACGAGATTCTTCGACACCAAGCAAATACGCCCGCGTTTTAAGATCCGTCGCGTGAACCGAAACATATTGCGGCGACAAACGCTGTTCGATGATGCGTTTCATCTCGTCCTCGGTTATCGACGACAGAGTTGTGTAATTGCCGTAAAGGAACGAGAGGCGAATGTCTTCATCGCGGACAAAAAGCGACGGGCGTGCGTCTTCAGGATTGCCTTTGCAGAAGCAGAACAGGCATTCGTTTGCACATTGCCGCGGGACGATCTGCTCGAACATCAAGCCGAAATCTTCGGACTCATCGCGGTCGAATTCGATCTCGATCGTCTCACCGTCAGGCTTTTTGACCTGAAACGTAAGGTCCGTTTCTCCCGCAGTCTGAAATCTGAAGTCCAAATAATCACGAACCAGTCTGCCGTTAACCCTGACGATGCGGTCATTTGGCTCAAGTTCTAGCTCCTCGGCGAGACTCTCCGGCGCGACCTCTGTAATGATCACGCCCGGACGGCGAAGCTGAGTAACGGCTGGTGTAACGGCAAATTCGTACATATCGAAACTACCTAGTGTAAGTTTTGTGCCGCGGGTTGGCAACAAGTTATTTCCTCGGCTTCCCAAACTTGTGCCAACCGAATCCTCTCGTTTACACTCAAGCTATGTTAGAAACAGAACTAAAAAAGACGCCGCTGAATGCAGCACATCGGGAACTTGGCGGAAGAATGGTCGATTTTGGCGGCTGGGATATGCCGGTCCAGTATCCTGCAGGCGTGATCGAGGAACACATGCGCTGCCGCACGCGTTCGGGCCTTTTTGATGTCTCGCACATGGGCGAGATCTGGGTCGAAGGACCTGATGCGACCGCCTTTGTAAATCGTCTCACAACAAACGATGTCACAAAACTTATTGACGGCCAGGCACACTACTCGGCTCTCACAAACCAGAACGGCGGTGTTGTCGATGACTTGCTCGTTTACCGTTTTAGCCACGATAGGCTGCTACTCGTTGTAAACGCAGGAACGACCGAGAAGGATTGGGCTTGGATCAAGTCGCATCATTCGGAACATGACGACCTTGGCTTACGAAATGCCTCTTCCGACTATTGTCAGATAGCCGTCCAGGGGCCGGATGCAACGGGTATCCTGCAGAAACTGACCGGAACCGATCTCGGCGCGATCAAGTACTATCACTTCACGACCGGCCAGGTTGACGGCGTTGACGCGATCATCTCGCGTACCGGTTACACGGGCGAAGACGGTTTCGAGGTCTACGCCTCACCCGAACACGCCGAGCATCTCTGGAAAAAGCTCCTCGAGACGGGCGAATACGGCGATCCCGAAGGCATCCTTCCCTGCGGACTGGCCGCGAGAAATACGCTGCGTCTGGAGGCCGCTATGTCCCTCTACGGCCACGAACTCGGCGACGACATAACGCCTCTCGAAGCCGGCCTTGGCTGGATAACCAAGTTACAGAAGGGAGACTTTATCGGGTCGGCAGCACTGGCAGCTCAGAAAGAAGCCGGATTGAAGCGAAAGATAGTGGGCTTTGAGATGACAGAGCCAGGAATCGCCCGCGATGGTTTTGACGTTTACGTTGGCGACGAAAAGGTTGGCATCGTCACGAGCGGCAGTCCTGCTCCATATCTCAAAAAGAACATCGGTCTCGCGTTTTTGCCTCTGGAGTTTGCAAATGTCGGACAAGAAATTAAAATTGACGTTAGGGGCCGACACATTGGGGCAATAGTAGTTCCGACGCCTTTCTATAAGCGGGCAAAATGAGTTCTCAGCAGTACGCGTGCAGTAAGTGCGGCGGCAATATGACCAAGGGCTTTGCTGCTGACAAGAGCGAGCATTATTATATGAAGCTCGGTTGGATCGACGGCGAACCCGAACACGCTTCCCTGCTCGGAATCAAAGGCGATAACGTCAAAGTTCACGACCGCGTTCGTCGCGATGTGCGGGGGCTTAGATGCGAAAAATGCGGTTTCCTCGAACTTTACGCCGTCTGATCAGAAAATAATTTTTATCTAAAAACCTATGTCAAACATTCCTGAAAATCTACGTTATAGCAAAGACCACGAGTGGGTCGCTGTTGTTGGCGATACTGCTACGATCGGCATCACCGATTACGCTCAACATTCGCTCGGCGACGTGGTCTACATTGATATGCCCCGCGTCGGCGACAAGCTAAACGCTCACGAAGCTTTCGGCTCGGTCGAGTCGGTCAAAGCCGTGTCCGAAGTCTTCACGCCGCTTGCCGGCGAGGTAACCGAGGTAAATGACGGTATTAACGATACGCCGGAAGCCGTAAATAACGACCCGTATAATGCTGGATGGATGATCAAGGTCAAGCTCGATAATCCGGGCGATGCCGACGCGATGCTGTCCGCAGAAGAATATGAAGAGTATCTCGCTGCCTCCGCATAATGGTCAGAGATCGTACAGAACGACAAGACGAAATTCGAAATTCCTTTCGTACCGGTCTGGCCGGTCAAGTTAGTTTTGAGCCGTTGGCATTTGCTGACGGCTTTTTCGCTTTGAATAAATGATTTTGATATCATCATAATTTGCTGAATAAGTTTGATTATACCTGTTTTCATACCACCGAAATTAGATGAGATATATTCCAAATTCGCCCGAAGAAAGAGACGAAATGCTTAGCGTTGTCGGTCTCTCGAACGCAAAAGATCTTTTCCGCTCGATACCAGAAAATGTTCAGCTTAACCGTGCCTTGAATGTGACCGATCCGCTTGCGGAATCCGAAGTCATCTCGGCAATGGAAGCGATGGCTGCGAAGAACACCGCTGCGACCAAACCCTCGTTTTTAGGAGCGGGCGTTTATTCACATTTTTCGCCGACAATCGTCGATCATTTGATCCAGAGATCGGAATTTTTCACATCCTATACGCCCTATCAGCCTGAGATCTCGCAGGGGACGCTGCAGTACATTTTCGAATTCCAAACCCTCGTCTGCCAACTTACCGGGATGGAGGTTGCGAATGCCTCGATGTACGATGGCTCGACCGCCATGGCAGAGGCGTACCTTATGGCTCAGCGCGTAACTCGCCGGGAAAAGATCGTTGTCGCAAAAAGCGTACATCCTGAATACCGTGAGGTTGCCGCGACCTATGATCAGCACGGCGACAGCGAGATCGTCGAGATCGATTTTGACGAGCATAGTGGACGAATTAGCGGTCTCGAAGCTCTGGATGACAAGACCGCGGCGTTGGTCGTACAGTCACCCAATTTTTTTGGATGCATCGAAGATCTGAAGTCTTTGGCCGATGCGGCACATGCAGTTGGAGCGTTGTTCGTTGTGGCAGTGACAGAGGCGATATCGTTCGGCCTGCTTAGATCGCCTGGCGAATGCGGTGCTGATATTGTGGTGGGCGAAGGCCAATCGTGGGGCATCCCGATGAGTTTCGGCGGCCCGCATCTCGGCCTGTTTGCCACGCAGGAAACATTCGTTCGCAACATGCCGGGCCGACTGTGCGGCGTCGCATATGACAAGAACGGCAACCGCGGCTTCGTGCTTACATTATCGACCCGCGAACAGCACATCCGCCGAGAAAAAGCGACATCCAACATCTGCACTAACCAGGGATTGATCGCCCTGGCGGCAACGATCTATATGGAATCGATGGGCAGAAAAGGCCTGCAGGAAGTCGCGGAGCAGAATGCTCAAAAAGCGGCGTATGCTGCAAAACAGATCGCAGCCGTAGACGGATTTGAGCTTGCATTTTCGGCACCGTTCTTCAATGAATTTGTCGTTCGTGCCCCGAAACCGGCGGCTGTCATCCTGGAGAATATTCGAGCCAACAACGGGATCGTTGGCGGCCTCGCTCTTTCAAAATACTACGGTGGGCATGACAACGATCTTCTGGTCTGCGTGACGGAAACGAATACGCGTAACCAGATCGACCACCTCGTGAAGAGCCTGGCGAATGTCTAGTGACCTTCGCCTATAGGAGGCAGATGGCAGGAAGAACCCAGCAACCGACCATTGCCCACATTTTACCGTGGAAAGCGATAGGCGGAACCGAACTTGCCACCCTGCGAATGGCTCGCGTTACCCGCGAGGCTGGTTTTCGCAATGTATTTTTTGTGTTGCGTGATTGTGACGAAGTAGCTGAGCTTTTTCGGGCCGAGAACTTCGAAGTGTGCGAATTTACGGAGATCGAACCAAGCATAAGACACTTCGTAAACTACAAAGCCGAATCGTCGAAGTTAGCTCGACAATTCCGCGAGGTCAAAGCAGATCTAATTCATTGCGCTGACTTGAGAGGCTCCTTTTATGCTACTTTGGCCGCATTCCTTTCGAGGATCCCGATCGTTTCACACGTTCGCGGCCAGCAGCCAGAAATACCTAAGCGGGATCAGCTCTTTCTCAAAGCTGTTAAAAAGTGGATCTTCGTTTCCAGAAACTCACGGCAGTCTTTTGGAATGCATGTTAGAGATTCACGGGCTGCGGTGATCTACGACGGTATTGACATAGATAACGTTGAGGACTCGGACAGAGCGCAGAATCGGGCCGAGATTCGAAGGGAATTCGGGATCGAAGGTAAAACCAAGATCATCGGGATGGTCGCAAGAGTCGCTCCTCAGAAGGATTTTTTTACGTTAGCCAGGGCCGTCCGTGAATTGAAGGGAAAAGGGATCGACTTCAAGGTTTTGATCGTTGGTTCGATTTCTAAGGAAGCAGTAAATAAGACCCACTTCTTAGAAATTCAAAAGCTGTTGGGTGAACTGAAGATCGCCGATAGATTTATCTTCACCGATTTTCGGACAGATGTAGAGAAGTTCTTCGATTCCTTTGATGTAAATGTCCTCTCGAGTCATGGCGAGGGGTTTGGGCTGGTGCTGCTGGAGGCAATGGCGAGAAAGATACCGGTCGTCGCAACTAACGTCGGCGGCATTCCGGAGATCATAGAACATGGCATGAACGGGCTACTCTGCCAACACGAAAATAGCGAGGAATTAGCAGCAGCGATAGAAAGTCTGTTACTGAATTCGAACTATCGCAGCAGAATTGCTGCCGCAGGCTTTAAACGGGTCAAAGAAGACTTTAGTCGACAGAAATTCGCAATTGACATTGTCGATTTCTATCGTGGCATACTTAATTAACCACTTCGGTTTCGAGGAGCAAAAATGATAAGAAAACAACGTTTTGATAAGGACATCGATCGAAGGAGTTTTCTATCGACCGCCGGCAAAGGCCTTGGCCTGATGGCACTTTCGTCAGCCGCAGTTGGGTCGCTCTTTGAAAACATTAAGGCGGCCGGCCGAAGCATCGATCATCTTTCGCCCCTCGAAGCCGCGATGGATGAGGACTATTGGTCGACGATCCAGCAGGCGTTTTCGGTCACTCGCGGGATCGTCAATCTTAACAACGGAGGGGTTTCGCCGAGTCCACGAATGGTCACCGAGGCGTTCGTCCGCTACACGTGGCAACAGGAAGACGCGACTGCCTACACGATGTGGCAGATCCTCGAACCGCAATCGGAGACGATAAGAACCGGGCTTGCTGAGGTCTTTGGCTGTTCACCCGAAGAGATCGCGATCACGCGCAACGCGAGTGAATCGCTCGAAATTCTCCTGATGGGAATGGACTTCAAGTCCGGCGACGAGATCCTGACCACAACGCAGGATTATCCACGAATGATCACCACGCTCAAACAGCGTGAGATGCGCGAAGGCCTGAAATTAAACCTTATCAAGATCCCGCTCGCACCGAATAATGTCGACGATATCGCGGCTGCATTCGAACGAGCGGTTACGCCGAAAACTAAACTGATCCTCGTCTCGCATCAAATAAACCTAACGGGACAGATCCTGCCGATCAAAAAGATATGCGAAATGGCTAGGTCGAAAGGGATCGAAACGATCGTTGACGGAGCACACGCGTTTGCCCAGTTCGATTTCAAACGCGACGACTTGCAGTGCGATTATTACGGCACTTCCCTGCACAAATGGATCTACGCCCCTAAAGGTACGGGAATGCTGTATGTCAAAAAAGACAAGATCGCGAAGGTCTGGGCTCTGATGGCATCGGAAGATAAGAATCGTAACGACATCCGTAAATACGAAGAGATAGGTACGCACTCAGCCGCGATGCGGCTCGCGATCGGCGAAGCGATCCTGTTCCACAATGCGATCGGCGGCAAGCGAAAAGAGGAACGCCTGCGCTTCCTCGCCCGCTACTGGATGAACAAATTGAAAGACGTGCCGAAGGTCGGCTTTAACACCTCTTTTGACCCCAAACAGTCGTGTGCGATCGCCAATTTCAAGATCGACGGCATCGACCCGGTGGCCATCGGCGGTTATTTGATGTCAAGGCACAAGATATTTACAACACCCATCGTTCACGAGGAATTTACCGGCATTCGGATCACGCCGAATGTCTACACGACGTTATGGGAACTCGACCGTTTTAGCGAGATCGTTGAGTCGATAGCTAGGAAAGGGCTGCCGAAAGCCTGATGTTAAAAGGACCATATTGTAGAATAGAAAAGATACTATGGCCGCTCTTACAACATTGCCGCACGAGTCAGTCGCAACGTACTTAACGGACGGCGGCCTCGAGACAACGCTGGTCTTTTTGGAGGGTTTCGATCTACCTTGTTTCGCAGCTTTTGATTTATTGAAGGATGAAAAAGGGTATCTTGCTCTGAAAGGATACTATGAACGATATTTGAATATTGCCAAAAACTTTGGCTTTGGCTTTGTCTTGGAGAGCCCAACATGGAGGGCAAATCCAGACTGGATCGAACGGATCGGATATCCTAATCTGGCGACGACAGAAGTTAACAGAAAGGCGGCCAGGCTGATGTTCGACCTTAAGGAAGAATTTGGCGAACCATCAACGCCGATAGTCGTAAGCGGATGCGTTGGCACGAGAGGCGATGGCTATCAGGCGGAATCCGGCATGAGCCCTAAAGAAGCTCGTGACTATCACTCGGAACAGATACGCGCGTTTGGGGAAGTTCAGGTCGATATGATCTCGGCAATAACTATGACAAATGTTGAGGAGGCGAGCGGCATCGCTGCTGCCGCCGCCGACGCTAGATTGCCATCGGTCATCTCGTTCACGTTGGAAACAGATGGAAAACTGCCGTCAGGAGCCAGTTTGAAGGAGGCCATTGAGACTGTTGACAGCGAAGTCGAAACACCGCCGATATACTACATGATCAATTGTGCCCACCCGAGCCACTCTGCTGATGAACTGATTCTCGGCCGAGGGCAGCCGTGGATCGAACGGATACGAGGCGTCCGTGCTAATGCGTCGCGAAAAAGCCACGCGGAGTTGGATGACTCTACCGAGCTTGATCGGGGAGAGATTGACGATTTTGGCAGTGAACATATGTGGATCTCAGATCTACTCCCTCAACTGAAAGTCTTCGGCGGATGCTGCGGTACTGACGAAGAGCACATTCTGGAGATAGTGTCCGTATTGAGGGGAAACCGCCGCATTCCCGTTACCAGGAATTAGGAAGAAAAATGAGCATTAAAAAAGTAACACAGCACCCGAGCCAGAATGAAGGCTTGATTTTTGAACGTTCGCAGACGGGCCGTGTTGGATATCGTTTGCCCAAACTTGATGTCGATGCCGTAAGCCTCGATGAGCTTTTACCGGCTGACCTTCGTCGTAACGACGATCTCGAAGGAGTTCCCGAAGTCTCGGAAGTCGATGTTGTCCGCCACTTTACGCGGATCTCGACCTGGAACTACTCGATCGATCTCGGAATGTATCCTCTTGGTTCGTGCACGATGAAATACAATTCGCGGCTCAACGAGAAGGTCGCCCGAATTGGTGGATTTACCCAGCTTCACCCGCTTGCTCCGGAGCAAGAATCGCAAGGTGCGCTCGAGCTTATCTTTCGCCTCCAAAAGGATCTCGCAGAGATCACAGGCCTCCCGGGAGTTTCGCTTCAGCCTGCGGCCGGTGCTCAGGGGGAAATGACTGGCGTTATGTTGATCCGGGCATTTCTCGATCACCGCGATGGCGAGGAATCCAAGAATCGCCGCGTAATGCTAATTCCCGATTCGGCTCATGGCACAAACCCCGCTTCGGCAGCGATGTCAGGCTTCACGGTCAAAACCATCCATTCGACGGCTGAAGGCCTGACCGATATGGATCACCTTCGCCAGTTATGCGACGAAGGCGGTGTTGCCGGATTGATGCTTACCAACCCAAATACGGTCGGTATTTTTGAACGCAATATTAAAGAGATCTGCGATACGATCCACGCCGCAGGCGGCCTCGTCTACATGGACGGAGCTAATATGAACGCCCTCGTCGGCGTTGCACGTCCGGGCGACATGGGCGTTGACGTGATACATCTGAATCTCCACAAGACCTTCTCAACCCCGCACGGCGGCGGCGGCCCGGGCTGCGGACCATGCCTTTGCACTGCGGATCTGGCACCATTTCTTCCGACTCCGAGGATCGAAAAAGACGGCGATCGTTATTTCCTTAACTATGACGTCCCCAGCTCGATCGGGCGTGTTAAGGCGTTTTTCGGCAATTTCGGCATGATGGTGCGCGCACTTGCTTACATCTATACTCACGGAAACGACGGACTGAAGGAAGCGACCGAAGCGGCCGTTCTGAATGCCCGCTACGTCTCACACGCTCTCGCGGGGGCGTTCGACAAGCCCTATGAGTCAGATTGTATGCACGAAGCGATCTTTTCTCACAAAAAACAGGCACCGACCGGAGTTCATACTCTCGACATTGCTAAACGCCTGATCGATTACGGATTTCACCCGATGACCGTTTACTTCCCGCTCGTGGTCGAAGGTGCGATGCTGATCGAGCCGACAGAATCAGTCGGACGTGCCGATCTCGATGCATTTATCGAAGCCATGATCGATATCGACAAGGAAGCTCAGGAAAATCCGCAGCTCGTCATCGACGCTCCGCATTCGACACGTATCGGCCGGCTCGATGAAGCCAGTGCCGCGCGTAAGCCTGTTTTGCGATGGAAGAAAGATCTTGATTCTCTGAGCACAGCGGCTTGAGCAGCTCGCGTTTTGGGGGAAGTTTTTTCGTGTAAGACCAACTGACGTTGGTTTTCACGTTCCAAAAGTGTGAATCGTTTCACACTTTTGCAAAATAGGCGTGTTTTTGGTGTTTTTTGAGCAAAAACTGTCTGCTTGGTCGAATGATTTCCTCCTTTTGTCGATCGAAAACTACCCGATTGGTAGAGTTATTTTGATGATTGGTCAAACCTTTTTTGGGAGATAGATCTTTTTGCCAAACGACATTTGTCGTTTATAAAGGGCGTCACCGATCGGGCTGCATCACCATCTAGCTCCCATCGTGGGTCCCATTTCGCAAGTTTCGCTTCCGCGGTTTTTCCTCGTGAACCAAGGTCCTTTGTGAGAACATATCACGTTGAAAACACGGATCTCTAAAACAACCTCTATCGTCAGAACGATAATCCTCGTCATCTGGGCGACGATCGTTTTGGCATGTATCGGCACATATCTTGCCGATCCCTCCAGGTTCACGGCGGAAAATATTGCGGAATTTCTAAGGCGATTCAGCGGCTCTATCTGGTTGATCTATCTTGCCTTCTCCGCTCTTCGCGGGATAACGCTGCTGCCATCGACGCCGCTTGTGATCGCGGGCACTCTTTTGTTTCCTGAACAGCCTTTCGCCGTGCTGCTCGTTTCAATGACAGGGATAATGCTTTCGTCGACCATGATCTATTTCTTTTCGGAATATCTCGGTTTCAGCGAATATTTCGAGGGACACAAGCCTGAACTAAGCCACAAGATAAAGGCGAAGCTGGAACATCCGCTCGGCTTCCTGTTCGTCGCGGGATGGGCGTTCTTCCCGCTCATCCCAACCGATCTGGTCTGCTATCTCGCGGGCTCGACGAAAATGAATTACTGGGAGTTCATCGCCGCCGTTTTCGTTGGCGAGCTAATTCTATGTGTTTGCTATATTTATTTCGGCGGATCATTACTAGAATTCGTGCGATAAAATAAAAATTATCGTATTTTAGAACGCGTCAGTATTTTTATGCATCGAAGAAGCGGAGGAATTAACAAATTGAAAGATTGTAATGAAGTTATAGATTGTTCGAGTCGCCGGGAATTTTTGGTCAAGGCTGCCTTTATGGCCGGTGGTTTGGCACTGACTGTGTCGGGAGCAGGAAAACTACTCGGTAACACGGTTGAAGATCTCGTCGTGTCGATCGACGAAAAAAGCCCGCTGAACAAGGTTGGCGGTTCGACCGTTGTTGCATCTCCGGCAGGCAAGATCATTATCGTTCGCACGGGCGAAACAACATTCGTCGCCTACTCAGCCAAGTGCACGCACAAGGGCACGACGATCGAGTACGACGCTGCGAAGAAGCAGTTCGCTTGCCCGAATCATGGTTCGACATTCGATGTCGCAAGCGGTGCCCGTACAGGCGGCCCGGCAAACGACCCGCTTCCGGCCTTCAAGGCATCGGGAACAGCAGCCTCAGTTACGGTAAAGACCAGCTAGAACGATCGGCTTCACAATTTTTAATCATGCCCGCGTGATCATTTTTTGATTGCGCGGGTTTTGTTTTTGGATATATAATCCCGCGCATCGTTTTTACCACAAATACTTGGCTCTCTCACGTACATCGATCAGGAGGGATCTATGACGGAAACAATTCGATCAACAGAGATAAATGAAGACAAAATGCATGCCTTTATGGGAAAGGTGGTCGGTGATTTTGGCGCGAGCCTGAGCACCATCCTCGGTTACATCGGCCACAAACTCGGGCTTTATAAAGCTCTCGCCGATTCTGACGGGCTAACGCCTGCGGAGCTCGCGGCAAAGACGAACACGACCGAACGCTACGTCCGGGAATGGCTGATAAATCAAGCTTGCGGTGAATACGTTCATTACGATCCGCAGACGGGCAAATACTCGATGCTGCCGGAACAAGCGGTCGCCTTGACCGACGAGGAAAGCCCATTTTATGTCGGCGGCGGCTTTTACGTGATCAAGGCTATGTTAAACGCTCAGCCGCGCATCGCCGAGGCATTTGAGAATGGAGGCGGGATCTTGTGGGGCGAGCATGATTCGGACCTTTTTGTTGGAACTGAGAAGTTCTTTCGTCCGGGTTATACCGCTCACCTTGTCGGTGAATGGATACCGGCACTTGCCGGCGTTAAGGAAAAACTCGAGGCCGGGGCAAAGGTCGCGGACGTCGGATGCGGGCACGGAGCGTCAACGATCATCATGGCAAAAGCGTTCCCAAACTCTCAATTCTTCGGCTTTGACAATCACCAGGCATCTATCGCAACCGCCCGTACCAAGGCGGAAGCAGCAGCCCTCGCCGGCCGGGTCCATTTTGCCGTTTCTAACGCGGGCGAGATCCCGCTCGACGGTTACGACCTGATCTGCTTCTTTGATTGCCTGCATGATATGGGCGACCCGCACGGGGCTGCACAAAGAGCTCGTCAGGCTCTCGCCGCCGGCGGAAGCTGCCTGATCGTCGAACCTATGGCAGGTAACACTGTCGAAGAAAACTTCAATATCGTCGGCCGAACTTTCTCGGGAGCTTCGACTCTCTGCTGTACGGCGAATTCTCTTGCGCTCGGCGGCCCGGCACTCGGAGCGGTGGCCAGCGAGGACGCATTACGCGAGGTTGCAGAGTCTGCCGGGTTCGGTTCGTTCGAGCGGGTGTCCGAAACACCATTTAATCGCATTTATGAGGCGAAAGTGTGACACGTATCACTCAAACTGACCTGGAACTGACAGAAAATTAGTTCATGTTCAGGCCGTATCTCGAAATATCACCGCCGTTGCCCAAAATGGGTCGGCGCTTTTCTACGCGCTGAACATCTAGGAGGAGGAAGTATGTACACAAGAATAAAAACAGTGGGTATCTTTCTTTCATTGATATTTTTAGTTCTCGCCGTTCAGGCCGCATTCGCAAGTCCGGTCATTCCGCAAACATCGCCGACACCGGATAAAAGTTCGTACACGGGATACAAGGGACTGCTCATCGGAGTGTCCGCCGCGGACGTTCGCGGTAAGCTCGGCGGCCCAAAAGAAAAATCCGACACAATGGATCTGTTTGTGATGTCGGAAACGGAATCCGTGCAGTTTTACTATGACGCAAGCCAGGTAGTGACCGCTATAATGATCACCTATTCCGGCGACCTAAAACTAGCACCGACACCGACTGATATTTTTGGCGAAGACGTCGCACCGAATGCCGAAGGCGGGATCTTCAAGATGGTCCGCTATCCGAAATCGGGCTTCTGGATCTCATATAACCGTTCACCGGGCAGCGATGCTGTCGTCAGCATCGCCATCCAAAAGATGTAGCGAGCAAAACGGTTATCGCAGAGTTTTAACTGCCTAGGGGTTCACGGCGGTTTGTCACAGGAGTGCTTATCGCTTAGAATTCCTAAAAGCCGCATCCTTTGGCCCTTTCATTGGCGAGATAATTTATGACAACGATCGGTATTCCGAAAGAAATACATCCGGGTGAAAAGCGCGTTGCCGCGACCCCGCAAACCATTCTGAAACTAAAAAGCTGGGCTTTGACGTCGTTGTCGAATCCACGCCGGCCACGGTATCAACTGCGATCGACAGCGAATACCGCGAGGCCGGTGCGACCGTGATCGAGGGCACCAAAGAGCTTTGGGCAGCCTCCGACGTGATAATGAAGGTTCGGCCGCCTGAGGAGAACAAGGAACTGGGCGTCCACGAAGCCGACCTTTTGAACGAAGGGGCAACGTTGGTCGGTTTTATTTGGCCCGCCCAAAACAAGGAAATGCTCGACCGCCTGGCGAAACGCAAGGCTACGGTGTTCGGCATGGACTGCGTTCCGCGTATCACGCGTGCTCAGAAGATGGACACGCTCTCGGCAATGGCAAACATCGCCGGATACCGTGCGATCATCGAGGCCGCGAATCATTTCCCGCGTTTCTTTACTGGCCAGATCACAGCCGCCGGCAAGATCGATCCCGCAAAGGTTCTGATCATCGGTGCCGGTGTCGCCGGGCTTTCGGCGATCGGTGCTGCGAAGGGTTTAGGGGCGATCGTTCGTGCGTTTGACCCGCGTTCGGCAACTAAAGATCAGGTCGCCTCGATGGGAGCGGAATTCCTCGAACTCGACGTCAAGGAAGAAGGCGAAGGCAAAGGCGGTTACGCCAAGCAGATGTCGGACGACTTTCTCAAAGCCGAGATGGCACTGTTCGCTGCTCAGGCAATGCAGGTCGATATCATCGTCACAACGGCTTTGATCCCTGGCAAACCGGCTCCAAAACTGATCACGCAGGGCATGGTCGAATCGATGAAGCCCGGCTCGGTCATCGTCGATCTCGCCGCCGAACAAGGCGGCAACTGCGTCCTCACCGAACCCGGAACCGTCGTCAAACACAAAGGCGTCTCGATCATCGGCTACACCGATCTGCCGTCAAGAATGGCGTCGATGTCGTCACAGCTTTACGGTGCGTGCATCGTCGCGTTGCTCACCGATCTGGCGAAGGAGCCTGTGGCAGAACCAGGAGCGGTTGCGGCTGAGACAGCCGAGGCTGAAACCAAGATCCACGTCAATCTCGAAGACGAAGTGGTCCGCGGAGCCATCGTCCTGAACCAAGGCAAGATGATGTGGCCGCCGCCGGCACCGCCGACTCCGGCTGCACCGCCTGAGCCTGGAGTTCCGACAAAAAGTTCTGCCAGCGTCGCCGTCGCCAAGGCCGCCTCAAAGGGACACGGACACGGCGAAAGCGATGGCATAAATCCGTGGGTCCTTGCAGTTGCCGGCATCGTGCTATTTGGCATCGGCTACCTGGTCCCGTCCGAGATCAAAGCGGCCGGGGGCGATACGCTCAGCCATCTGACGGTGTTCATTCTCGCGTGTTTCGTCGGCTTTCAGGTCGTCTGGAGCGTCAAACCGGCTCTTCACACTCCGCTCATGAGCGTCACCAACGCTATTAGCGGCATCATTTTAGTAGGCGGCATGCTCCAGCTGATCGGAACCGATCTCAGCGTAACTACGATACTCGGAGCCATTGCCGTACTTGTCGCCGCGATCAATATCGCGGGCGGATTCCTGGTAACTAATCGCATGTTGGCGATGTTTAGAAAATGAATCAAAGCCTAATCACAGTCGCTTACATCGCCGCGAGTGCGTTGTTTATTTTGAGCCTGGGCGGGTTGTCGCAACAGTCGACTGCCCGGCGCGGAAATCTTTACGGCATCCTCGGAATGCTGATCGCCCTGGTCGCCACCGTATTCGCGATGAAGGACGGAAATTATGCCGTTCTCGCAGGTGCTCTCATTCCCGGCCTCGTTATTGGAGCGATACTCGCCGCGCGGGTGCAGATGACCTCGATGCCTGAGTTGGTGGCGATGCTGCATAGCTTTGTCGGTCTCGCAGCCGTATTGGTCGGGTTTGCGACTTATCTCGGGCCGCATAAGGCGATGTCGTCAGGCGAGAACACGCTGCATCTGGTCGAAATTTTCCTCGGCGTCATTATCGGTTCGGTCACATTTACCGGTTCGGTAATCGCATTCCTCAAGCTTCGCGGAACAATCGGCGGAAAACCGTTCATGCTTCCCGGGCGCCATGTGATCAATCTGATCATGCTCATCGCCACGGTCGGACTCGGAGTTGCTTTTCTGATGTCGCCTGATACGGCGTCCGGACAATGGCCGCTCCTGATCGCGACCGTACTTACGGGAATCCTCGGCGTTCATTTCATCATGGCGATCGGCGGAGCTGACATGCCGGTTGTCGTGTCGATGCTGAACAGCTACTCAGGCTGGGCGGCGGCGGCAGCGGGCTTTATGCTCGGCAACGACCTGCTCATTATCACCGGTGCACTGGTCGGCTCAAGCGGAGCGATCCTCAGCTATATCATGTGTCAGGGCATGAACCGCTCATTTGTGAGCGTGATGCTCGGCGGTTTTGGAACCGACAGCAGCTCGAGTTCGAGTTCGGCCGCGGTGCCGGCGGGCGAGGTCCATTCGGTCGACGCGGCCGGTGCGACGGAACTCCTGCTCGACGCAAAGAAAGTCATTATCATTCCCGGCTACGGCCTCGCGGTCGCACAGGCACAGCATTCGCTGGCTGAGGTTTGCAAGATCCTCAAAGAAAAAGGCGTTGACGTAAAATTCGCCATTCACCCGGTCGCCGGCCGCCTGCCCGGCCACATGAACGTTCTGCTCGCCGAGGCAAACATCCCGTACGACATCGTCTTCGAAATGGATGAGGTCAACGATGATTTCCCCTCGACCGACGTCGCCTGGGTCATCGGAGCCAACGACATCGTCAACCCCTCAGCCATGGACGATCCCGGCTCACCCATCGCCGGTATGCCCGTCCTCCACGTCTGGGAATCACGCCACTGCATCGTCATGAAACGCGGAATGGCCAGCGGCTACGCCGGCGTGGATAATCCGCTATTCTACAAAGACAACACGCTGATGCTGTTTGGTGATGCTAAGAAGGTGGTGGATGAGATATTAGGTGTAATGAGGGGATAGTTTCCTCGCTCCCCTCCTTACGAAGTGGGCGTTATCGAGTTTTTTTTCTTTTCTTTGGTGCGGCCAAACCCATGTTTATCCGCCCCTCCTTCTCTCCCCCCCAATATTTTGGGGGAGAGGCGGGGGCCCCCTTTCGCCCCCCGCCCGGCCTCTTGGTCTAAGTTCCCAACCGCCCCACTCTGACGAAAATAGGTGGGAATGCGGACAATCATTTTCGGCCAATTTTGTCTTGATGTATTCCAGCTCCTTGACAAGTAAATCAACACCTTCGGAATCAAGGTGCATGAATATTTGATTTTCTTGATAAACCAGGCTAATAGTCTTTTCTCAATCTTTTCTGTAACCATACAATCGAGACCTCTCAAACCTAGAAGTGGCCTTCTAGCTGCATCAACGCCAACCTCTCCACAACCTCGCCACCCTCAATATGCTTCTCCACGATCTCCGCTACATCTTCCGCCTGAACTTGCCCGTATAAAGTCCCGTCCGGATAGACCATGACGGCGGTTCCGACGGTGCAGAAGCCGATGGAGCCGCATTCTGTGAGCAATATAGAGCCCATTGGGTTGCGGCCTTTGGATTCTTTGCCTTGGCGGATGCCTTTTTCTTCGAGGATGCGTTGGAACTCGTCCCTGACGTCCTGGGCCCCGACGGCGTTGCAGGATTTTCCGGTGCAGACGAAGACCTGGCGTTTGATCGGAGCCTTGAGCATCGGGGCGAGCTTTTCCAGTTCGTCGCGATCGGAGATGAATTTGGGCTTGGCCATATGAGTTTTATTTTGCCACGCGGACGCAATTATTACATAGGCTTGCGTTCTCTTTATGTTAGAATTTCATCAACGAAACACGTTCTATCACGATGGCGATCGGCATTATCATCCACATCACAGTCGGCACCGAAAAACGGACCGAATTCTTCTCTCAGGAACGAATTCGGATCGGTTCGGATGAGACCTGTGACCTCCAGATCCATGCACCGCAGACAGGCGAGGAGAGGCCGTGGTTCGATCTCGAAAATGCCGAGGGCGTTTATCGTATCGTCGAATTTGAGGATTCCCTCTCGCTCAGGATCAACCAAAATCCGATCCGCCGCTACATCGCGATAACCGACGGCGACCTGATCGAGATACCGGACGCGGGAATTTCGTTCGCGTTCTTTTCGCTCGAGACGAAATCCTCGCTCATAACTACTAATCGCGATCAGCCGCATATTTCTCGGTTCATCGAGGACGCGGCGCTCGAATCGGCTGCGTCGGTCAAACGCGACGACGCCAAGAACTTCCTTCGCGAATTCGTTCGCGAGCTGTTCCGCGAGATTTCATGGACGACGAAACTTATCAGTTTCGTTCTCATCCTTGGCTTTATTACCGGGATCCTGTACATCGGTTTCGCCGTAAACAGTGAGCTTCGCGAGAGCCGAAAACAATCGGAACAGCAAAGCGCAATAATTACCAAACTCGAGGAAAAACTCGGTCAGACGACCAACCAGATCGAGGAACTCGACGAGACAAACAAAAAGCTCATTAAAACCGTTTCGCTCGCCCCGAATCTGCGGGTGGAATACGGCAACGCTATTTGTCTGATCGTCGGTGTCTATGACCTCGTCGATAAAAAGAGCGGCAAAGTGCTTCGTTACGCTGATCCACAGGCGTTCCGGCCTAATCCGTATGAGACCCAGACGGAAGATCCCAGCCGACCGATGATGCCGCCGCAGGTCGGTTTGACGACCGAGGGCAACGGCTCGACGGTCGAATACGATTTTATCGGCACCGGATTTCATGTCGGCGGCGGCTATATCGTGACCAATCGCCACGTCGTACAGCCATGGGAGGAAGATGACCAGGTTCAGCAGATGATACAAGCCGCAAATGGCCGAGCTCGTCTGAAACGTCTTGTTATTTACTTCCCGAACTTCGCTCAGCCCTTTGCTTTAAAGATCCGCCAACTTGGTGGACGCGAAGATGTGGCGATCGCCACGATCGATCCGGCGATGCTTCCCTCGGAGATACCGACGATCCCGCTTGATGTTGATACCGATTCGGCGACCGTTGGGAAAACCGTTGTAACTATGGGCTATCCGAGCGGACCGGATCGTCTGCTCGCGATGGTCGATGACGATGAAGCGAAGTCTATCAACCAGCGCTTCGGCAATTCGCGCCAAAATCTGATCAATTTCCTCGCCCAGTCTCAGAAGATCGTTCCACTTCTCACGCAAGGTGCTATCACGGACCTGGACGCCCGGCGTATCGTTCACGATGCGAAAACCGCCGAGGGCGGCTCAGGAGCTCCGCTGTTCGGTCAATCAGGCAAGGTTATCGGGGTAAACTTCGGAGTTTTCACCGAAAATACAGCCGCAAACATGGCTGTACCAGTTCGGTTTGCCCTCGAACTTCTGAGAAAGGCCGGATGGAGATCGCCGGAAGAGATGCAGAAAGCCGCTGACCAGGATTCGCAGATCGCAGCGAGCCCGGGCAATTCCAACTCGGCTCCGCAAACTAAACCTCAATAATTAATCGATCTTGTCGCTCGCGACGGGTTGATTTCTGGCATTGATCGTCGTCTGCTCCGCCATTAGCATTGTTTCCCCGCAATCATCGTCCGCCTTCGGATCATCGATTCCATGGCGCCGCTTCGGAAGTGCGAATGAAACTATCAGGGCCATAAGGCATACGCCTACCCCGACCCAGAAAACCGGCCGAACCGCGGCCGCCATCGCCTCCTGTAAAACGTCCAGCGTCGCAGCCGGAATGCTTGCTCTGGCAGCCGGTTCGATGAGAGCATTCGGATTCGATGCAAACGCGGCCGCTTGTTCTACTGTAAGAACGCCGTCCCCGCTCGCGGCTGATCTCATTAACTGGTTACTCAAGCCCGCGGTCAACACCGCCCCCATGATCGCCACTCCAAATGCACCGCCGATCGCTCTTGAAAACTGGTTTAGTGACGTAACGCTACCAAGTTGGTGGCGTTCGACCGCCTGCTGAACCGCGATCAGCAGCGTCAGCATGGTCATGCCAAGCCCGCACCCGATGAGGATCAGATCGATGTACAGAAAGTAAACGGGCGTCTGGCGGCCAAATGTTGCCAGAAAAACAAACCCCGACGTCATCACAACAAAACCAGAGATGGTTATCGCTCGATAACCAACTTTTAAAAGCAGACGTCCGCCGATAATCGACATCGATACCCAGCTAAGCATAAGGGGCGTCAGCAACGACCCAGCTTTGGTTGCCGTCATTCCCAGTGCTCCCTGGGCGAAAAGCGGGATGAATGAGATCGCCCCGAACATCGCGATCCCGGCCAAAAACCCGCAGGCGACCGAAACAGCGACCGTCCTGTCGCGGAACAAATGAAAAGGAATTATCGGATCTTTCGCCCGCTTCTCTGCCCAGCCAAACAAGACCAGCAACAGCCCACCACCTGCAAACAGCACCAAATTTCCGGGTGCGAATAGCGACTGCATCGAATTCCCGCCCTCGACCATCGCCAGCATCAGCAGGCTTATTGCGAGCATCAGCGAAGCGGCCCCTGCATAATCGACAACTGGTTTTTGAGTTTTCTTAGGCTCTTTGAGAGCAAAACCGATGATTATCGCCGCTGCGACGCCTATGGGCAAATTGACAAAAAATACCCAACGCCAAGAGAGCTGATCGGTAATAAAGCCTCCGATTATCGGCCCGATCACGCTGGACAAACCCCAGACGCCGCTAAAATATGCCTGCATCTTGGCACGTTCTTTCAGCGTAAACGTATCGCCTATGATCGTCATACCGAGCGGCACGAGAGCTCCCGCTCCAAGGCCCTGAATGGCGCGAAAGACGATCAACTGCGTCATTGACCCTGCCATTCCCGAGAGCAAAGTTCCAAGCAGAAAGACACCGATCCCGATCTGATACAGAAGCCCGCGGCCGTAAAGGTCAGAGAGCTTTCCCCACACGGGAACGGTGACCGTCGAAGTTACCAGATATGCCGAAAATACCCAGCTGTAATGATTGATCCCGCCGAGCGAAGCGATCACCGTCGGCATCGCCGTTCCTACAACTGTGGCCTCGAGAGCTGCGATCGCCATGCCGGTCATGACGCCTATAGTTACGGCCCAACGACGGCCATTGGACATTTCCAGAGTCGGCCGTTCCCCTTGCTGGTTTATAGTTTCTGAGGTTGCTTCCACTTGCCTATTGTAAATATTCGAACACAGGATCAAACGAAGTTATGTATTCAAGCGAACTTTTCGCGATCCATTTCGCCAAGCTCGGCTATCTTCGTCATAAGAAAATCGGAGATCTCCTTATGAGTTCGCAGGCGGTCGCCCTTCTCGTAAAACGGGGTCAGATCCACCTGCTCCCCGAACCAGATGCGAACTTTCTCGCCGCCGGTCCAGTTCCCGAGGATCTGTTTTGGAAGATCATTCCCGAGACCGGCTATAAAGACAGGTATTACCTGCGGATGTGCCGAATAAATAACCTTCCCGATCCCGGGCTGTGCTGGCAGCATGTCATACGGCCCGCCCTCGAGATTGCGCCTGCCTTCCGGGTGAAAACCGATCATGTGGCCGCGGCCTTGGCTGCAAAGCTGGATGAGCCGACGCATGGAATATTTGTCGAATTCACGCTTTTTCACTTCCCTGTCTTCGCGAAAGAACGGCGGATACATCGAGAACCAGCCCATCACAAAATTAACGAACCAGCCAACCGGACTGTCATAAAAAAACTTCGCGCGTACCGGGAAGAACAGAGTGACCGGACGCTTTGTACGGCGAAATATCACGCTCGACACCGTGTACATATCGAAGAAGGAGCGGTGATTGGCGACCAGCACCAATGGTTTATCGACCGCAGCATTTTCAACATTCTCGATGCCGAAAACGTTCATCAAATTGTAGGTCGCGATCAAGATCCACAGCGATCCGATATGGCGTTGGCAAAACGTCATCAGGCGTTTCCAAACGCCAAGGTTCATACGGTGAGCCAGACGAAAGCCTATCCGTTCGCTGCCGTCAAGAACTGCAATTTCGGCCGGCTCAGGCACAAGTGCCTCAGCAGCCAGTTCTAATGCGGTCTGTTGGGATCTTTTCCAGCGATCTTGGCTCCATAAACAAGCAGATAGTCTAGCATTTTAGAGCGTTGCCAACGAGGGCTGATCTACTTCGAACTACGACGAGTGATAGTACTTTGCGTACTAGGCTGAAAATTATGGACAGGCATGAACATTTTTCATAAAATGAGATAGTCAACTCAACTACGGAGCATATCGCTCGACCCATTTGTCGGTTAGTCAAGTATTTTATTTTTAGGAGAATTTTTAAGAATGTCATTTTTTAGGACAATAACAACAGCACTTGCCTTTCTTATGCTCGTGTCGTCTGCGGTCGCTATTTCGGCGGCTCCGGCTATGGGAGACATCTGGACGGCGATCGATGACAGTGAACTTAGCCGTCGGCCCGCAGAACGGACCCGAACACCGGAAAACTACCGGACATTTCGGCTCAATAAAGAAGAATTACAAAAGCCTTGGCTTCGGCTCCGGAAGAATTCTCTCGATCGGCGGAGGAACGCACCATCGAGCTTCCGATGCCGGATGGCAAGCTTGCCCGATTCAGCTTCGAACACTCCTTGGTTGGTGGAGCCCGGACTCCTCGGAAAAATATCCTGAACTGGGAGCAACCTATGTAGCCCGAGGTATTGACGACCCGACAGCAACGGCTCGATTCGATTTCCTGCCGAACGGTTTCCACGCCATCATCTTGTCCGCGGAGGGAACCGTTCTCATCGACCCTTACGCAAAAGGCGATACCGAAAATTACGTAACCTATAGAAAGAACGACCTGCATCGCCTGAACGATTTTAATTGCGAGGTTGGCGAGGCGACCCTGGATTCACTTCTTAATGCCGATCTGCTCAAAACACAGGAAATTGTTGATGGCCAGCGACCGGATGTCACTTCAGGCGGGCAGCTTCGTGTATACCGTCTAGCCCTCGCGGCAACCAACGAATACGCAGTAGCGGTCGGCGGCAACACAATAGCCGGTACACTTGCCGCTCAGGTGCTTATCATGAACCGCGTCAACGGCGTTTATGAGCGGGACGTTGCCATCCGAATGGTCATGATCGCGAACAACGACCAGATCGTTTATGCAGGCGACAATATGAATTGCCCGGTCGGCACCGGAGGTTCAGCGTGTACAGCGGCAAATGACCCATACACGAATAACAGTGGCAGCACGATGCTGGGCCAAAATACGACCACCCTTAATGCCGTTATCCTTACGGCCAACTACGACATCGGCCACGTTTTCAGCACCGGCGGCGGCGGCGTTGCGACGCTCAACGGCCCGTGCGGAGGCAGCAAAGCCCGCGGCGTGACCGGCCTGACAAACCCCATCGGCGATGCCTTCGCGATCGATTACGTCGCTCACGAGATCGGACATCAATGGGGCGGAAATCATACTTTTAACGGAAGCGTCGGCAGTTGTTCTGGTGGAAATCGGGCAGGCTCTGCTGCTTACGAACCCGGCAGCGGCATCACCATCATGGCGTACGCCGGAATTTGCGGAAACCAGAATCTTGCTCTGAATAGTATCGACACGTTCCACGTCAAGAGCCTCGAAGAGATCATCGCATACAGTCAAACCGGTAACGGCAACACGTGCGCAGCATCGACCGCGACCGGAAATACGCCGCCCACAGTTTCGGTCGTTGGCGGTCCAACTTTCGACATACCAAAACAGACTCCCTTCACGCTTACAGCGGCGGGAAGCGATGTTAATGGCGACACGATCACCTACGATTGGCAGGAATATGATCTCGGAGCCGCGACCTCGGCGGTGCCTAATACCGACGCCGGCGGTGCAATGCCGATCTTTAGGCCGTTTCTTCCGACTACAAACCCGGCTCGAACGTTTCCATCTCTTGCCTACGTTCTCAACAACGCAAATATACCTCCGGCGACCTTCGGCGCAAGCTTGTTGACGGGCGAACTCTTGCCGCAGATCGGCCGTACTATGTTATTTCAGGTCATCGCTCGCGATAACCGGCCAAATGGCGGTGGTATTAACACGGCAACAGCAACGGTCGTTGTTGAGGGCAACAGCGGCCCATTCCAGGTCACGTCACAGTCAACCGCTGCGATTTACACCGGAGGATCCACCCAAACCGTAACCTGGGATGTGAATGGAACAACTAATGCCCCGGTAAGCGCGGCAAATGTAAAGATCTCATTCTCGACTGATGGCGGCCAGACATTCCCGACCGTCTTGAGTGCAAGCACGGCTAATGACGGTTCGGAGAGCGTCACGATCCCGAACACGCCGACCACGTCAGCACGAATCAAGGTCGAAGGTGTCGGAAAGATATTTTTCGACATCAACGATACGAACTTCCAGGTGATTGCAGGTGCCGGGACTCCACCCAGCGTTTCATCGGTTACAACCAACGTTACGACAGCGGGTGCAACCGGACACACGATAACCAATACCTACACCGACGACACGGGCATCAATATCAGCACCCTGGACGGATCCGACATGGACGTTTCGGGACCGAATCTTTTTGGGGCTACGCCAGTGTTCATATCCGTAAATATTAATTCCAATGGCACGCCTCGCGTCGCGACGTATTCATTGATACCTCCAGGCGGAAGCTGGGATGCGGGAGACAACGGTACTTACACCATCACTATGCGAAACAACCAGGTTGCCGACATTAGTGGTAACTTCGTGCCTGGAGGCGTTATCGGAACATTCACAGTGAACATTCCGGGAGTTCCGACGCCGACGCCGACGCCGGTTGCAACGCCGACCCCAACGCCGGTTGCTACACCTACTCCAACTCCTGTCGCTACACCGACGCCGACGCCGGCTGCAACGCCGACGCCAACGCCTGCTCCGACACCAACGCCGGGAACGAGGACTATCCGTGCAGTCAATGTTGCAACGCAGCCCGGACAGCAGGTGACGGTGTCGTTCGAATTACTTGCTCTCGGTGACGAGTCATCAGCCAGTTTCTCGGTATTGACCAATCCGGCGATCCTGAGCAATCCGGTCGTGACGCTCGGAACCGGTGTGCCGGCGGGAACCAATTTGGGAACGAACCTAAATGACGCTGCCAATGGCCGCGTTGGTATCCTCGTTGATTCAACAAACACTTACGCCGCGGGAACGCGACAGATGATCACGATCAGGTACAATGTGGCAGCAAACGCACCGATTGGCCTGACCCCGGTAACATTTGGCAGCGTACCAACGTCGCAAAGTGTTTCAAATGCTCTCGGAGCGTTGCTGCCAACGACCTATCAGGCGGGCAACGTGCAGATCGGATCAACTGCCGCGGGCGTTATCGTTTCCGGTCGGGTCCTGACGCCTGATGGCCGCGGCGTGAGAAACGCTACTGTGACCATAATCAGCCCTGACGGAACGAGACGCACGGTCACAACGGGATCGTTCGGTTTCTTCCAGTTTGTTGATGTTGAGAGCGGACAGTCCTACGTGATCGCCCCATCTGCCAAACGATACAGGTTCAGTCCGCGTGTCGTTCAGGTGGTCGACACGCTGTCAGACCTCGATTTCATTGGGTTAGAATAGCTGAATAAGCGATGAAAAAAAGAGGCTGGCCGGAATTCTCCGGTCAGCCTCTCTTCTTTTGTGTCATAGATCCTATTCGATATTAAAGTACTTCGCGTCCGGATGATGAATGATGATCGCGGATGTCGATTGTTCGGGATCTAGCTGGAATTCTTCCGTCAATTCAACCCCAATACGTTCCGGCTGAAGAAGTTCGAAGATCTTGACCTGGTCTTCCAGATCGGGACAAGCCGGGTATCCAAAACTGTAGCGCGATCCTTGATACCCTTGATGAAATAGTTTCGCCATCTCCGGAGCATCTTTTCCAGCAATACCAAGTTCCTCGCGAATGCGTTTATGCCACATCTCCGCCAATGCCTCAGCAGATTCTACCGACAGTCCGTGGAACAAAAGATAATCAGTGTAATTGTCGCTCTTGAACAGCTTTGCCGAGTGCTCGCTCGCCTTGCGGCCCATTGTGACCAGGTCGAACGCCACAACATCGATGACGCCGGATTTAACCGACGCGAAATAATCAGCAAGACAAAGATTCTTGCCGCCCCGCTGCTCAACTGGCTGACGCGGAAACGTGAACCGCATTCGTTCCGTCTTTTCATCATCTTGATAAATGATCAGGTCATTTCCTGATGACTGACACGGAAAATAGCCATATACGAGCTTTGCCTGAAGCAGCTTTTCGCGGATCGCCTGAGCCTTGATCTCTTTGAATTTAGGATAGACGGTCTGTTTTAAGATCAGGTCGTATTCCTCTTTCGTTTTGCGGCCCTGTTTGTACTGCCACTGGCCCTTGAAAAGAGCGGTCTCGTTTATGAAGTCGAAAACCTTGGTCAGATCTGTTATCTCGACTACCTTTGAACCGTAAAACGGAGCCTTTGGCCGATCGACATTCTCCGCGATATCCGATCGCGTAGTGTGCGTCGTATCACCGGCCGACCGGGTCGAAACGCGAGCCGCAGCCTTGCCAAGCTTTGCGTCCTCTCCGACGAGGTCTTCCTCGTCACCGACCGTGACAATATCCGTGTCCGCAGTCAGGTCAGAACCGGGAGCGGTAGCGACCCGGTTCTTCTCGCCGCCGTCAGGGAACCCGGTCGCTATCGCTTCCGGTTCTGACCCGCTGGTCAATTCATCCATCGCGTGCAAACCGTCAAAAGCATCGCGAGCGTAGAACAATTTCCCGTTGTAAAGCGGAATAAGATCGGCGTCGACATAACGCCGGTTCAACGCCGCGCCGCCTAGAATGACGGGCGTTTTTATCCCACGTTCGTTCATCAATTCTAGGTTGTCACGCATGATGAGCGTCGATTTGACAAGTAGCCCGCTCATTCCGATCGCATCGCAATTCGATTCTTCGGCAGAACGCAGAATGTCATCGATCGGCTGCTTAATACCAAGATTTATTACTTTGTAGCCGTTGTTAGTGAGGATGATATCGACCAGATTTTTCCCTATATCATGAACGTCGCCCTTTACGGTCGCGAGAACCAAAACGCCCTTGTTCGAGCCCTCGACCTTCTCCATGAACGGTTCGAGGAATTTCACCGCAGCTTTCATCGATTCAGCCGACTGCAGGACGAATGGCAGCTGCATCTGCCCCGAACCGAAAAGTTCGCCTACCGTCTTCATCCCGTCGAGCAAAATATCATTGATGATCTCGAGCGGCGGATATTTCTCGAGAGCGACTTTGAGCGAATCTTCGAGCCCGATACGTTCGCCGTCAATGATGTGATGTTTCAGCTTTTCTTCGATGGGCAGATTCGAGATGTCAGGCTTGATCGACTGAGCCGATTTGCCCTGAAACATATTCGAAAAATCGCCAAGCGGATCGTAAGTGCAGATATCGCCCTCGAATTTCCGACGGTCATAGATCAGATCGCGAGCCGTGTCGATCTCAAGTTCTGAAAACCGCATCAGCGGCAGTATTTTTGAAGCATTAACGATCGCCGAGTTCATTCCAGCATCAACGCAATCGTGTAAAAACACCGAATTTAGAACGACACGAGCCGCCGGATTGAGACCGAAAGAGATATTTGAAACGCCGAGAATGATATTCGCGTCGGGCATTTCCTCGTGGATCGTTTTGATCGCGTTGATCGTCTCGACAGCGTTCTTGCGGTCTTCCTCGATCCCGGTCGAGATCGGCAGAGCCAGCGGATCGAAGAAGATATCGTGTGATTCAATGCCGAATCCGACTGCCTGCTTGTACGCACGGCGGGCGATCTTGACCTTGTCCTCGAACGAGCGAGCCATTCCGTCTTCGTCGATGAGACCGATGACAACACCAGCACCAAAACGTTTTGCAAGATCGAGAACTTTTAGGAAACGCTCTTCGCCGTCCTCGTAATTTGTTGAGTTCAGAAGAGATTTGCCGCCCGCGTGTTCGAGCCCGGCCTCCATCTTTTCCCACTCGGTCGAATCGAACATGAGCGGAATTTTGACAGCCGTCGCGAGTCTCGAAGCAAGTTCGTGCATGTCCGCAACGCCATCGCGACCGACGAAATCGACGTTCACGTCAAGAATGTGGGCACCTTCTTTCTCCTGCGACTTGGCGAGGGAAACCAGTCCGTCCCAATCCTCGGCATCGAGCAGATCACGCATCTTCTTTGAGCCAGAAGCATTTACGCGTTCGCCAACGATCAAAAACGAAGCATCCTGAGTGTAAGGCTGTTGAAAATAGATAGACGAAGCCGACGGAATCAGTTTCGCATCACGCTCCTTCGGCGAAATGCCGCTCAGACGCTCGACGACCTGCCGCAAATGTTCGGGCGAAGTTCCGCAGCAGCCGCCGACGATATTGGCTCCAAAATCGTTAGCAAAATGCTCGACCTGTGCCGCGAAACTCTCGGGGGTCTCGTCGTAGTGCTGCTTACCATCCTTGACCTCAGGCAATCCCGCATTTGGCAGAACTGAAACCGCGATCGGCGAATTTTCGCAAAGATAACGGAAGCTATCAGTCATGTGCTTCGGCCCGGTACCGCAATTCATACCGATAACATCGATGGGAAACGGTTCGAGTGCGGTCAAGGCAGCCCCGATCTCCGTCCCGTTGAGCATTGTCCCAAAAACTTCGATCGTGACAGATGCGATTACCGGCAGCTTGATCTTGTGCTTTTCAAAATGCTCAAATATCGCGGCCAGAGCTGCCTTTGTCTGCAGCAGATCCTGACACGTTTCGACCATCATAAGATCAGAACCGCCATCGATGAGCCCTCGGACCTGCTCGCGATAGGCGTCCTTTAGGTCGTTATAGGTAATGTGTCCGAGTGTCGGCAGCTTAGTTCCCGGCCCGATAGAACCGGCGACAAAACGAGGCTTGTCATAGGTTGAATAATCGCCGGCCAGCCGCTTTGCCAACTCTGCTGCTTTCTTGTTCACATCGTAGGTCTTTTCAGCAATGCCAAACTCCGTCAGCACAACTTCGCTGCCGCCGAAGCTATTCGTCTCGATGACATCACAGCCGACGTCGAGAAAACTCCGATGAACCGTTTCGATCGCATCCGGCCGCGTGTAGAGCAGATTCTCCGAACAATTCTCAAAATTTGACCCGCCCCAGTCGTCTATCGTCAAATTCAACGCCTGCAGATTACTACCCATTGCACCGTCAAAGACGATGATCTTTTCCTTCAAAAGTTCAAGAAAGCTCAAGCTCATAAAATTACGCACCTTCAACGGCCGCTGATCTGAAAAATATTGCCTTCGGGGTCGGCACCGTCGCAGACTTCGATCTCGCCATATCGCACCGTCTCATTCATCCGTACGCCGCGATCAAGTAAATATTGACGATCCGCCGGCACATCTGCCGAATAAAAAACGAACTTAACGTAAGTATCTTCGCGTTTCGGATACTCGCCGCTTTCAGATCGATACTCTGCCGGCAGGCTGTGAAGGCAAACCTGCGATGCACCAGCCGCAAAACAAACAAAACCATCCGATCCGCCCGGAAGTTTGTCGAGACCCAAAACGCCCTCGTAAAACTCAGACATTTTTTCAATGTCGTCAACAAACAATATCAGCCGTGACAGTTCCGCTTTCATAGCAAGTGCACTAAATCAAAAAACTCTATGCTAGACAAGCACAGAGTTTCGACAAATCGTGAATTTCACTCTTGCTGTTTAGCGGTTTATTTTACGTGGCCGCAAGTTGCTTTAACTCACCACTATAACAAGATACGAGTTTAGATAGTCCTTGCTTGCGAGTCAAATCGCTTTTCTTGCACTGAGGAATGCCACGGGCCAAAAAAGAAATGCAACTAATCAATTATCCAGGCGTTTATTTATACTGGAACTCAAAATTAAGGCGTTGGATTCCACTGACATAATACATAAACTCAAAGGCGGGTAATGATTTCCCCGCCTTTTTTCTTTGTCGTTTCTTATGGTTTGATCGCCGCTTTCAGGGCCGCTTCCTGGGCGGCGACGAACTGCATCGCTCCCGGATTGTCCTTGAATTTAACCTTCAGCATATCGATCGCCTCCCGACCGCGAGGATCAGCAAGTTTTACGATCGCCTGAATACCGTTAACGATTCCCTGCACGTTCCCCGCATCATATGCCGTCTTGAATTTCTCAAAGATCAGCGGATAGGCCCGAGCATCGCCTTTGCCGGTCGCACCGACAACGCCAAGAGCGGCCGTTCTGACATTGAACGGCAACGTTTTGTCCGTAGCGGCTTTAAATCCCGCATCAAATCCCCGTTTATCAGCGAGTTCTGCCAGAGCGTTAAAACCTGCGATCTGAATACGGCCCTTCCACGACGGCGTCGCCGCTAATTTGGCGAGAGCGTCATAAGCTCGGGCATCCTTTATTCGTCCCAACGCGAGGGACGACTGGTCGATAACCTCATAGCTGCGATCATTCACCATACCCAGAGCGAGATCTACATACTTTTTATCCTGCGTCTCGCCGAGCAGTTCGATCGCATCACCGCGGACCGCTGATTCTTTGTCCCTGGTCAGACGGATCAGCATCGCCTCGACATTCGCATCGAGCTTCGCGGCAGGACGCGGCTGGCCGGGACGCGGATCAGGTGAGTAGAGATTGGCGATCACCGACAAAGCCGCTCGGCGAATACGCCAAAACGGATCCTTCTCCGCCGAAACGATCAATGCATCTATCACTCGCGGACGTACGCCGGCATCTGCGGCTTTTTTCTCAAGCTCGCCCATCGCCCAACGACGGCCTATGACGTCTTTGTCGTTCGCCATCTGGTAGAGCAGGTCGTCGGTCGATTTTTCGAACTTCATCTCCTTGAGCAAAGTTCCTTCGTAATCGAAATTCACGAGCTTCGGCTTCGTGGCCGAATCGAAGGTAAAAACATTCTCAGCCTTTGGCTCGAGCCAGACACGTTGGACCTTGTTGTCTATCGCGACATCTATGTATGTCTGGAAGAATTCGGTCTGCGGATATTCGTTGTTTACATCGATCTTTTGAGTTTGTTTTACGCTGAGCGTCAGCTTTTTCGCTGCTTCGTCATAATTTTGCGTGATCTCAAAGATGGGATGGCCCATTTTGTAGAGCCATTCGTCAAAGAACCAATCCATCGACTGCCCGGTCGTTTCCTCGATCGCGATACGCAGATCCTCGGTCGAGACAGGCTGATGGGCGTTCTGGGTCAAATAATGTTTGAGCGAAGCCGAAAACAGCCTGTCACCGAGATGTTTACGCAGCATGTGCAGAACCGAACCGCCGCCCGGATAGGCGTAAGTATCGAACATCGCGTCCTTGTCCGCATAGTATTTGGTAACGATCGGTCGGCGAACGCCCTGATTCCACGTACCTATAACGCTGTTCTGATTACCGCGGATGTCCGTGTATAAGAATTCGTCATGGCCCTTGAGTTTCTCGGTCCACATCGTCTGCATGTAGGTCGCAAAGCTCTCGTTCAGCCAGATCTGGCCCCAATCCCGGCACGTTACATAGTCGCCAAACCACTGGTGAGCCAGCTCGTGTGACTGCAGCGATTCGCTGTCTCCGTCGAGCAGTTCGCGTTCGTCGTGGATCATCTCCTCGATCTGCGTCGTCGCCGAAATATTCTCCATTCCGCCGCCAAAATCCTCGACAAATGCTTGTGAATATTTTGGATACGCGTATTTAACGCCGGTTAGCTCGGAAAAGAACTTCATAGTCGCGGGCAGATTTTTGACCGTCGCCGCAACCTCTTTGGTCTCGTTCGTATAGCCGTAGTTGTAAACCGGAATGCCTTCGAAATCCTGAACCACCGGCGTCGTCTCGCTTACCACGATCGACGAGAGATAGTTGGAGAACGGAATGTCCATCTTCCAGTAAAACGTCCGCGTGTTGTTGCCGTTGTCCTTGGTGTCCATCAGCTTGCCGTTCGAGACGACAAAAAACGGCTTTTCGACCGTTGCATGCAATTCCTGGGTGTGAAAATCGTTGGGTGTGTCGTATGACGGGAACCAGTAGCGGTTAAATTCCGATTCGCCTTGAGACCATATCTGACGCGGTTTCGAAGGGTTGTCTGCCGTCGGCTTGATAAATCGAAGCCCACGCCCAAACCCGCCGATCGCGGTATCGCCCTCGGCTTTGTTAACGTAGTTGGTTGCGTAATCGACAACGACCTTTACGTCCTCACCCGCCTTGTAAACGTGGTCGAGCGTGACATCGAGATTGTCACCGTCTTTTTTGCCGTCGTAGGTATATTTGAGGTCAGGACCGCCCACGAGCTTGACCGAATTGATCGTCATCATCGCTGCATCGAGCTGGAAGATGTTTGTATCGTTGAACGGTGAAAAGGTCACGGTCGTCCTGCCCATCGCCTGTTCTTTATCCCAGTCAAATTTAAGATCGATCGCAATATGCTTCACATCGATCTTGCGGCTGCGGATGTAATTGACCGGCGGCAGCTTTTTCTTCTCGTCCTGCTGAAAAACCGACGGAACCGGCATCGGACGAGCCTGAACAACGCCCGAAACAGCAAATGTCGCAAGCATCAACCCCGCAAACACGCGGCGGGCAAAACTATTACGCATAAAATTAAAACCTCTGATAATCGAAAATACGGTAATTTCTTAGATGCAGGTATAACGAGGCGGGCGGAAGATTTGTTTCAGCTAACTCTATTGGGATGCTATGAAGCGTTTAGCGAAGATTCCAACGATCCCAAACCGCCTTCGCGACCCGAGCAATTACAGTCTCGCGAGCGTCCTGATCAGCCGGAGAATCTGAGACGAAAACCGCTATCGCAATATGTTTGCCGTTTGGCAGCGTAATAATGCCGATGTCGTTCGTCGCGGCTGTGATGCCGTTTTGCGTGCCGGACGTGCCGGTTTTGTGGGCGACGATCGTATTTGGAGGCAGTGAGCCTTTGAAGCGTTTTGCCCCGGGGATAGATGCTTCCATGAACCACATTACCAGTTCGTCGTTCGCCTTGTCCTCGGCAAGTTTGTCGCTTGCGTCGTTATCATCAAACCTTTTCGGCGTTGCGGTAGACGTTTGTAGCCATCGAAGCAGTTCGATCGCGTCGTTTGGAGTCGAATAGTTCTGATACTGCTTCTGCCAATCGAGTGCGAGATCCTTCTCAGTATTCAGGACCCGCATATTTTTGACGCCGATCTGCGTTAGAAAATTCTGGATCTGCGGCCCACCGCCGGCGATACGCATCAGAACATCACTCGCCGTACCGTCGCTTTCGACCAAAGCGAAGCGGATCAGTTCGCGGATGGTGAACTCGCCGCCGTTCGGATTTGCGTCGCGAAGCGGCGAATGCTGGCTTTCGCCGACCATGTCCTCTTTCGTGACGCCGATCTTTTCATCGAGATCGAGTTCGCCGCGGCGGGTCTGATCCATCACCGCCATCGAGATCGGCAGTTTGTAGACGCTCTGCATCGGGAAACGCTGGTCAGAATTGAGCATTGCAGAATCACCCGTTTCAAGCAAAACCGCCGCGACGCCGACCTTGCCTTTCGCCGACTCAGCGATCTTTGCGATCTGTTTCTCAAGCTCGGCATCCGGCTTGAGCGTCATTTTTTCGAGCGGCGTCGCCGGAGGAACCGGCGGCGGAGTTGGAAACTCGGTCGGTAGATCTTTAAGGTTACAGCCAGCAATCAACGACGCAATCAACAGCACAAAAAACAGCTTCTTCATCGCATCAATGCCTCCACATGTGATTTGACCGTGCCGCCGAGCGTTTCGAGATTGTAACCGCCCTCAAGCACCGAAACGACGCGTCCGCCGCAAACTTCGTCAGCCCATTTTAGGACCGTTTCGGTCATGGAAATGTAATCCTCATTCTCGAGCCGCAATTGCCCGAGCGGATCGGTCAAATGGGCATCAAAGCCTGCCGAGATGAGAATAAAATCAGGTTTGTAGTTGGTCGAAATATCCTCTATCGCCGCCTCGAACATCCGTTTCTGCTCCGCCGCCGGCGTGTTGGCTTTGACCGGCAGATTCATCGTCGAACCGAGCCCTCGGCTGTGGCCCATTTCCCCTCGCGTTCCAGTTCCCGGATACCACGGATATTGGTGCATAGAAAAGAAATGTACGCTCGGGTCGGCGTAAAAGATCCCTTGCGTACCGTTGCCGTGGTGGACGTCCCAATCGATGATCGCGACGCGGTCGACGTCTTTGTAATTCTGAGCGTGCTTTGCGGCAACGGCGACGTTATTAAATATACAAAACCCCATCGCATGCTCACCCGAGGCGTGGTGCCCCGGCGGACGTGCCGCCACAAAAGCGTTCTTCGCCTCGCCCTTCATCACCGCATCCACCGCCGCGACCGCTCCGCCCGCCGCAAACATCGCCGCCTCGAACGACTGCATCGAGATCGTCGTATCAGCATCCAGACGGTCCAGCCCATGCTCGATCGCACCCTCGACAAACTTAAAATGATTAGGCGTATGCGCCGCCTGAATGTGCCCTTTCGAAGCTCGTTCTGGCGTGATCTCGGTCAAATTCGCCCAAAACGTGGCGTCCTGACGAAGGGCGTCCATAACCGCCGTGTATCGCAGCGAAGTCTCGGGATGTCCCGGGCCGGTGTTGTGTTTTTGATAGATGGGATGGTGAATGAGTGCGGTTTTCATAAAGGTAATATCCACAGATTAACACAGATGGACGCAGATATTTTTGACGAAAAAATCGATTTACTCTCAGTGTAAATCAGCGTCCATCTGTGGTTTAATTCTCGATATCATATGTCCGAAGTTAAACGAATCAAGGCCATCGACTCGCACACCGGCGGCGAACCGACGCGCGTGGTCATCGGGGGTTTTCCTGATCTTGGAAGCGGAACGATGGCGGAACGGCTCGAGACTTTCCGCCGCGATCATGACAAATTGCGATCCTCGATAGTCCGTGAACCTCGTGGGCACGATGCTGTCGTCGGTGCACTTTTGTGCGACCCGGTGGATCCGGATTCGGCTGCTGGTGTGATCTTTTTTAACAACGTCGGCTTTCTTGGCATGTGCGGCCACGGCACGATCGGGCTCATCAAAACCCTCGAACACGTGGGCCGTATTTCCGCTGGAATGCACAAGATCGAAACGCCCGTCGGCACGGTCGAGGCCGAACTCAGCACCGACGGAATGGTCACGATCACCAACGTCCCGAGCTATCGCCACACAAAAGATGTCGCCGTCGATGTCGAAGGCTACGGAACGATCCGCGGCGATGTCGCGTACGGCGGCAACTGGTTTTTCCTCGTCGGCGATCATCCCTTGACGCTCGAATTCAAACACCTCGACGATCTGACCAGTTTCTCAGCCCGCATTCGCGATGCTCTGGTAAAAGGCAACATAACCGGAGCAAACGGAGCCGAGATCGACCACATCGAGCTTTTTTCGCCGACGCGGACAGCTGACAGCCGCAATTTCGTCCTCTGCCCGGGCATCGAATACGACCGCTCGCCCTGCGGAACCGGCACGAGTGCAAAACTCGCCTGCCTATACGCCGACGGCAAACTAGCCGAAGGCCAGATCTGGCGTCAGGAGAGTATTATTGGCAGCGTTTTTGAGGGAACGGTATCGATCATTGACGGCAATATCATCCCATCGATACGTGGCTCAGCATTTGTGACGGCGGAGGTCGAATTGATTCTTGATCCGCTCGATCCATTCTGCTTCGGTATTTGAGCACAAAGGGAGAACCAACTGCGTAAGCGGGTGGTCGCTATAGGGCCTATGCTATCTGTACATTTGCGTCGACTTTTTGCTAATAATGACACCTCGACCACCCGCCAACGCAGGTGGTTCTCCCTTTAGTTTTATGACTTTCGATGTTGCCATTGTCGGTGCAGGTATCGTCGGTGCAGCCGGCGCCGCGAGCCTTTCTTCGGCAGGGTTACGCGTCGTTGTTATAGATGCGAACGAAGTGGCTACCGGAACGACAGCCGCCGGAATGGGACATATCGTCGTTATGGACGACAGCGAAGCCCAGTTCGCCTTGACGAACTATTCGCAAAAGCTCTGGAATGATCTCGCCCCGACGCTGCCTCAAAATAGCGAATACGAACACTGCGGCACGATCTGGGTTGCGGCCGATGATGAAGAAATGGACGAAGTTCGCCGCAAAAAAGATTTCTACGCGAGCCACGGTGTCGAAGCAGAAATACTAAATGAAACGGCACTCCGAAAGGCCGAACCAAACCTCCGCGAAGGCCTCGCTGGCGGTTTGCTCGTAAAACAGGACAGTGTCGTTTATCAGCTTTGTGCGACCGATTTTTTGATCGAAAAGGCAAAGCATAACGGATCCGTGGTAATGAAGGGCAAGAAAGCGGTCGAGATCTCAGACGGAGGTGTAAAACTTGAAAACGGAGCGCTTATTGCGGCCGGAAAGGTAATAAACGCGGCCGGAGCGCTTGCCTCAATCTTGTCACCTTCGCTTAAAATATTGAAAAGAAAAGGCCATCTCGTGATCACCGAACGTTATCCGGGCTTCGTTTCGCACCAGCTTATCGAACTTGGTTACCTGAAATCAGCCCATGGAAAGGACACGGATTCTGTCGCATTTAACGTCCAACCACGAAGCACTGGCCAGATCCTTCTCGGTTCGTCGCGGCAGTTCGGTTCAGAAGACACGGAGATCGATTACAATATTTTGAATCGAATGGCAGCACGGGCATTCGAATACATGCCAAAATTGAGAGAGCTATCGGCCGTGCGGACATGGACAGGTTTTCGCCCGGCAACGCCAGATAATCTGCCGTACATCGGCCTGATCCCGGGATTCAAAAGCGTCTACGCGGCGGCGGGTCACGAAGGTTTGGGGATCACGACATCGCTGGGAACGGGAGAGTTGATCGCCGATCAAATCCTTGGCAGACAGTCGATGATCGATGCGAGCCCATATTCGCCGTCCAGGCTCGCGGCAGCGTGACTGGAGCGCAAGCGTCCCGCTTGCCAGCGTCCAAAGGACGCTCAAGCTCCGAGATAAAATTAAACGTTAAATGCCAAGCAGCATAACACCGCAGAAGCTGCGGCGTGGCAAGCAGGGATGCTTGCCGCTCCAGTCGATTGAAAAATGCCAGCGATCACGATCAACAAAACTCTGATTTCAGTCGAACCGGGCACAACCGTCGCCGTAGCGATCTTGAACGCCGGTGTCGATCATTTTCGCACTTCGGTTAGTGGTTCCGAACGCGGCCCGCTGTGCGGAATGGGAATCTGCTTCGAATGCCGCGTCACGATCAACGGCATCACAAACCTACGAAGCTGCACGCTGCTCGCAGAAAACGGAATGGAGGTCACCACGTCAGAACCTCCTGCGTGAGCGGGCGGAACGAATCAAACCTCCATCCATGTCGATTGTAGAAACAAACATCCTAATAGTCGGCGGCGGCCCGGCCGGAATGGCGGCGGCTCTCGCAGCGTCGTCGAAAACTGATGCCAGCGTCACACTTGTCGACGACAACCCGCGTCTCGGAGGCCAGATCTGGCGTGCGGAGTTGGGAAAGACCAAATCCGAGGACGCAGCCAACCTCATCGCCGCGATCGACTCCAAAAAGATCGATCTCGTAACCAACGCTCAGGTTTTCGCCGCGTCTACCCCAAATACTCTCAAAGCCGAAACATCGACCGGCGCAGTCGAATTCCAATATGAAAAACTGATCCTAGCCACCGGCGCCCGCGAGAGATTCTTGCCGTTTCCGGGTTGGACGCTTCCCGGCGTTTTTGGTGCGGGCGGATTGCAGGCGTTAGTAAAAGGTGGGCTAAAGGTTGAAAACAAACGCATTGTCGTCGCGGGCACTGGCCCGCTGCTTCTCGTCGTTGCGGAATCTCTCAAATCCAAAGGAGCACGAGTTCTCGCTATCGCCGAACAAACGCCAGCGTCAAAACTCAATAAATTCGGCCTGAGCCTCTGGCGATATCCGTCGAAGGTGAAGCAAGGAATAGCACTCAAAGCCAGGATCCTCGACATTCCATACCTAACGGACACATGGGTAACGCATTGCACAAGCCCGCGCGTAAGCAAGGGCGAAACTCGAACGTTGAATGATTCGCCCTTGCTAACGCGCAGGCTTTCGCATCTCGGCTCAGTAACGCTCAGCCAAAAAGGAAAACTCCGCTCCATCGACTGCGACTACCTCGCCATCGGCTTCCATCTGATCCCAAATACCGAGCTTGCATCAATTCTCGGCTGCCAAATAACAAACAGTTTCGTATCCGTCGATGAATTTCAGCAGACAACGTGCGAAAATGTATTTTGTGCAGGCGAACCAACTGGAATTGGCGGTGTTGAGGCATCTCTGGTCGAGGGCAAGATCGCAGGATTTGCAGCGACCGGTCAATTCGAAGAGGCTCGGAACTTATTCCGCCAACGCGAGAAAACACGGCGGTTTGGGGAAGCTCTTAACAAGACATTTGCACTGAGAGATGAATTAAAAACGCTCGCAGATAGCGAAACGCTGGTTTGCCGCTGTGAGGACGTGAGTTTCGGACCTCTTAAGTCGTTTGACTCGTGGCGAACTGCAAAATTACAGACTCGATGCGGCATGGGGCCGTGTCAGGGCCGCATTTGTGGGGCGGCGACGGAATTTTTGTTTGCTTGGACGGTTGGAGCGGCGAGGCCGCCTATATTTCCTGTAAAATTGGAGAATCTATGAGACTAGAATGGACGGGCGTGATGCCCGCGATCACGACTTGTTTTGATGAGAATTTGCAGATCGATCACGAATTTACGGAACGCCACGTAAAATGGCTGGTCGAGAACGGTTGCACCGCTATTGTCACTAACGGCAGCCTCGGCGAAGGCGGAGCTCTGTCGATCACGGAAAAGATCGCTCTTTGGAAAACGGTCGTTGCGGCAGTAGGCGACAAAGTTCCGGTCGTTGCCGCGATCGCCGCGATGACGACTGCTGACGCGTGTGCCCAGGCGGTCGAAGCGGCTGCAGCCGGCTGCACCGGCCTGATGGTTTTGCCGCCATACGTCTATCGCAGCGACTGGCGCGAGACCAAATATCACATCACCGAGGTCTGTAAGGCTACCGAACTCTCGTGCATGCTCTACAACAATCCGGTCGCGTACGGGACGGATTTCATACCCGAACAGATCGCCGAACTTGCCGCCGAGATCCCAAATTTGCACGCTGTTAAGGAATCCAGCACAGACGTCCGTCGCGTCACGGCGATCCGTGCTTTGCTCGATGACAAACTCACGATCCTCGTCGGCGTGGATGATTGCATCGTCGAGGGCGTGAACGCCGGAGCCACCGGCTGGATCGCTGGTCTCGTCAGTGCATTCCCTAAAGAATCGGTCGATCTCTACAAATACGCGATGAACGGCGAGGCGGACAAAGCCCGCGTTCTTTACGAATGGTTTCTCCCGCTTCTGCGTCTCGACACGGTTCCAAAATTTGTTCAGCTCATCAAGCTCGTCCAGGAAAAGGTCGGCATGGGCAGTGCCCGTTGCCGTCCGCCGAGGATGGAACTTGTTGGGCAGGAATTGGCTGATACTTTGAAAATAATCGACAAGGCGATCGCGGAGAGGCCGTAATCCTGTGCAAAAGCCCGCGCGTTAGCAAGGGCGATTCGCTAACGTTGAATGATTCGCCCTCGCTCACGCGCGGGCTTTCGCATCTAAGTTTCATCATGGAAATCACACTCACAGGAAGATCGATCATTGGTTCAGCCCGCGGCAACGAAGGCGGCAAGACTTTTCGTGCCTTCAACCCGCAAACCGGCGAGGCAGTCGAGCCGTCGTTCCACTCAGCCTCGCTCGAGGAACTAAACCGTGCCGCCGAACTCGCCGAACAAGCTCGAATTCCCTACAGCCGCCTTTCTGGAAAAGAGCGTGCGAAATTCCTGCGGGCGATAGCGGACAATATCGAGACTCTCGGCGACACGCTGATCGAACGTGCAACTCTTGAAACCGCATTGCCAAATGCCCGGTTCGTCGGTGAACGCGGCCGTACATGCGGCCAACTCCGAATGTTTGCCGATCTGCTCGACGAAGGCTCCTGGGTCGATGCCCGTATCGATCATGCGATCCCCGATCGCCAGCCGATACCAAAGCCCGACGTACGATCGATGCTTCGTTCACTTGGCACGGTCGCGGTCTTTTGTGCGAGCAATTTCCCGCTCGCTTATTCAGTTGCAGGCGGCGATACAGCATCGGCACTCGCCGCCGGCTGCCCCGTCATCGTCATCGCCCACACCGCTCATCCGGGAACCGCTGAACTAGTAGGCTCCGCGATCGCCAAAGCAGTAACCGATTGCGGCATGCCCGAAGGCGTGTTTAGTCTCCTGTTTTCAGACGGTTACGAGATCGGCCAAGGTCTCGTCAAACATCCGTCGATCAAAGCGGTCGGCTTCACGGGTTCGCGTCGCGGAGGCCGTGCGCTCATGGACATCGCCGCCGCCCGCTCAGAACCAATTCCCGTTTACACCGAAATGAGCTCGGTCAACCCCACATTCTTCCTGCCAAGCGCGATCGAAAAACGCGGCGAGGCTCTTGCAAGCGGCCTCCACGCGTCGGTCACCGGCGGGGTTGGGCAATTTTGCACAAAACCAGGACTCGTGTTTCTATCACAAACGTCTGAAAGATCAGGGTTTATCTCAAATTTCAAATCTCAAATTTCAAATACCGTACCTGCTCCGCTACTGACCGGAGGAATACAAAAGGCCTACGACGAAGCCAGCAACCCGCGGAAAAGCGAGGTCGATCAATTTACCGAAAATCTGTCGACCGAACTGAACGGCTTCGACGTAAATCCGTCTGTTTTTGAAGCGTCTGCGACGGAATTCTTGACCAAACCTGAACTCAGCGATGAAATATTCGGCCCGACGACTCTGCTTGTAAATGCAGATAATAAGGAAGATCTTCTCGCGATCGCACGTTCGCTCGAAGGGCAATTGACCGCTTCCGTTCATGGCGATGAAATCGACCTCGCTGAATACGCTGATCTCATCGCTATCCTCGAAACCAAGGTCGGCCGCTTGATATTCAACGGTTTTTCAACCGGCGTTGAGGTTTGCCCATCCATGGTCCACGGCGGGCCGTACCCGGCGACGTCGGATTCGCGTTCGACGGCGGTCGGTTCGCGGGCGATCACGCGGTTTGCACGATTAGTTTGTTTTCAGAATTTTCCTGACGCGTCATTGCCCGAGGAATTGAAGGACGCAAATCCGCTCGGGATCTGGCGTATAGTAGACGGGGAATTTGGGAAATAGTCCGTAGGCACGAGCCCGCGCGTAAGCAAGGACGAATGCAAGAGTTCAGATATCGCCTTGCTTACGCGCGGGCTTGTGCCATAGAAATCAGATCACTCCGATTCAAAACCCGATAGTTTCAATACAAACTCGGGAACCATCGGCTCATCCGGCAACACATTTTCACGGCCGCGATCTAAAGCCCAGCGGTGGAGCCACGAGATTCCCGCTCCGCCCGTGAATTTGTCAGGTAGGCGGTAGGCGTCGTCTTTGAGAGCAGTTTCAAGATCGACGAATTTGTAGGCGCGTCGCTTAAACATCGCGGCCAGATCGTCAAAATAATCCGAGTTAATAAAATTCGCGTGAATCAGCAAAGTCTGGCTCATTTCCCTGCCGAATAGCTTCATCGACTGCCTTTCCCAATATTCCAGCTTCTTTTCCATGTAAGGAACGTACGCGTTTCCTACCTGCTTCATCAGTTTTTTGTCGTTTTTATCGAAGGCTACATCGTAAGCCCGCGAGAAAATGTAATCGGCGTTGTCGAACGTGATCGGGGCGATCCGATAGCCGTGCTCGCTCAAAAATGCATCGAACTGAGCCTTGGTCTCGAGCGTCCGTCCCGTCTGCAAAAATGGATGGCGAAAAAATCGGATCTCGCGGCCTTTTTCCCCTAGAAGTTCTTTCGTGATCGTCTCGCCTTTCATGAGATCCGCCTCGTAGTCGGCAATCGGGATCTGATTTAGACTGCGATGTGAAAACGTGTGATTTCCAAGCTCAAGTCCGGCTACGAGCCACATTCGCAGGAGATCGATCTGCTTTTCGTCACGCTTATCGCCTGCATAAAGCTTGTTCTCATTTACGAACGCGATTGCCGGAACCTTAGCTTTGGTGATGTGTCCGATCAGCTTTTTAGTGATCTGTTGACGGTTCTTCAGATCGCTCCGCGTCGAGACGACAGGCAGATCGTCGATGGTGATCGCCACGGTGCGATTCGTCGGCTGTCCGGAAATTGAAATCGCGGCCATCGCCGCGACAAAGATCATTCCAATAAACTTCATAAATATATGCTATCAGTTTACCGCTATCAGCTTTCAGCTATTTCGAAGTAGCTGAAAGCTGATAGCGGTAAACTGATATTTCTACTTCGCGAACACTTGCGAAAAATCGTTGAACGCCTTAAATTCCAAAGCGTTCCCGCTCGGGTCGAGGAAGAACATCGTCGCCTGTTCGCCGACCTCGCCAGCGAAGCGGACCTTCGGTTCGATCACAAATTTCACGTCGCTTGCACGCAGACGTTCCGCCAATTCGTGCCATTTATCCATCTCCATCACGATCCCAAAATGCGGGACCGGCACGTGATCGGAATCGACCTCATTCGAAGCCTTAATGCCGGCATCAGGAGCGAGATGTGCGACGATCTGGTGGCCGTAGAGGTTAAAATCGATCCAATGCTCCGAGCTGCGGCCCTCTTCGCAGCCAAGCAGGCCGCCGTAAAACTCGCGTGCAGCGTTAAGATCGTTGACCGGAAAGGCGAGGTGAAATAAGTTTTTCATTTTGTGCTAACCTTTTTCTAATGTCAGAGAATGCAGATAAATTTTTAGGAACTCTTGCTGAGAGCCTGGAAAAACAGACTTTTGTTAAGTTGACCCTCGGCAATTATAAAGGCCCGGACGATCAACTGCAAAAAATGCTCGTCCGACTCGTCACGACCAAAAAAGGCACGCGGTTATACTTTCTTTATCGCGGAGCAACGCGCGATACGGCGAAAAACTACGATCTTGATACGGGGATCGCGTTGATCGGTGATGCTCTCGATAATGGCTTCCGCAGCGCTCATCTTTTCACCACTGAGCACGACTATCAGCTCGAACTCGGGAAAAAGGGTAAGTCGCGGCTAAATGTTGGCAAGCCGACGTTTACGGCGGCTCCGGCGGCAACGCATGATCGCGATAAAAAAGAGCAGGTCGACCCGAACAGCTTTTATCTTCGCTCGCTCGGCATCACCGATGACAACGGCCGCGTTCGTGATCGTGACCAGCATAAATGGCGGCAGATAAACAAGTTCGTCGAGGTGCTCGCGAGCCTCGTCGACAAATCGGAACTGAAAGACCGCAAACAGCTTCGCATCGTCGATATGGGCTCGGGCAAAGGCTATCTGACCTTTGCGGCGTACGATTATTTCAAGAATACGCGAAAAGTCGATGTGCAAATGACCGGCGTCGATACCAAGAGCGAACTCGTCGAACTTGGAAACGGGATCGCGGCAGCCGCCGGCTTTGAAGGGCTCAATTTTGTGGTCGGCAGCATCGCTAACTATGACGTTGGCGATGTTGATATCCTCATCGCGCTTCACGCCTGCAACACGGCGACGGACGACGCTATTTTCAAAGGGATAACGGCCAAAGCCGATCTCATCGTCGCCGCTCCGTGCTGCCATCAGGAGATCCGCCCGCAAATAAAACCGCCCGCGATGCTTCGCGATATCCTCAAACACGGTGTCATGCTCGAACGCACCGCCGAAACCCTGACCGACGGCCTGCGTTCTCTCCTACTCGAACGCAGCGGCTACTCGACCAAACTCTTCGAATTCGTCGCCCTCGAACACACCCCAAAAAACAACATGCTCGTCGGCACCCGCTTGAAAAAGCCAACGGAGCCCGAGCAATTTGAACAGCAGATCGCCGAGATCAAAGCGTTTTACGGCATAGAAAAACAGCATCTCGAAACGCTTCTGAAAAAATCTGATCCAACGTAGCTTTTTTTTCAAAAAAATTGAGCCCCTTTTTTGTTGTCCGTCGCATGTATCAGTAAAAGCGGAGGATCACATAAAATGCTCAAACAAATAAAAAGCTACAAAACCGTTCTTACATACACCTTAGCAGCCGGGATCATCTGTCTCGCCGCGTTTGCGATCCCGATGAGTTGGCAACGAATCACGGCATCGAGTGCCGGCATTGTGCAAAAGCCGGCGGACGACGCAGTCCTATCACCGTCTGCAACTAACGGCAAGATCGTTTTCTCAAGCGGCCGAGCTCCCGGCACCGCGAGCAATCTCAAAGTCCATACGATGAACGCGGATGGCAGCGATGTCAGCTGCCTGATGTGCCTTGATTCGCGTATAGGGCGGCTGCCGGCGATCTCGCCGGATGGCAGCAAGATCGCATATGTGGACACCGCAAGTCCGACCTCGATACGCGTGATGGACGCAAACGGAGGCAACGACCGTGTCCTGACAACGGGTTCGTCACCTGCTTGGTCGCCTCAGAGCGACCGGATCTTATTTACTCGGAGTGTTTCAACGCCAACTCCACATAACGAGCTTTTTATCATCAGTGCCAATGGTGGCACCGAAATCCCGCTCAATACTTCAACGAGCCACAATAATGTGCTGCCGGCCTGGAGTATCGTGACGCCCGCATTCCCTGACGGACGTATTGCATTCCGGACTTCTCGCGACGGAAATTCAGAGATCTACGTAATTGCCCCAACCGCCGGCCAAACTTTCCAAACCGCGGCCCAGATCAACGTTACAAATAATCCGGCAACTGATTCCGACCCAGCATGGTCACCCGACGGCACCAAACTGGTGTTTCAGAGCGACCGCTATCAAACCGGGGCTCTGGGAGAGATATACACGATGGCAATGGACCCCAACCCGGGAACAGTCACGCGATTGACAAACGATGGACCATCGCCCAACGGATTCCAGGACTCGAGTCCGGTGTGGTCGCCCGACGGCACGAAGATCGCCTACGTCAGCTTTAGGAGTAATTTTGAGATCATCGTCATTAATGCAGTTACCGGAGCCCCGATCGAACCGCCGGTGGGCGGCAATATCACGAACAACGCGGCCATCGATTTTGATGTCGACTGGGCACCAGGCACTGCCAACAGCCGCGTGATCCGCGCCGTCGATGTGTCAGGCACTGCCGGGCAGCAGGTTGTCGTTTCGTTCGAGCTAAACTCGCTCGGTGACGAAGCCGCTGCATCTTTCACGGTAAATTTCGAGCCGACTAAGCTTTCTAACCCAGTCGCGACCATCGGCAGTGGAGCCCCGTCCGGAGCGCAGGTCGGGACCAATATCAGCGAGGCTGCGAGCGGCAGGGTCGGCGTTCTGGTCGATTCGGCAACCGCCTTCACAGCCGGAAATCGCCAAATGTTTACCCTGAGATTTAATGTGGCATCGAGCGCGACGGCGGGCGCCTCTGCCATCACTTTCGGGAATACACCAACTGCTCAGTCAGTCACAAGCGCACTCGGTGCTCTGCTTCCGACAACCTATACTCCTGGCAACGTCAATATAACCGCTGCGACGGTGACGAACGGCAAGATCGCTTATCAGCAAGGCGGACGGGCTTCATCGAGCATCTATACGATCACGCCGGGCTCGGGCATATCTACGGGACTGCGCCGCGGTTTTCATCCGGCTTACTCGCCGGACGGGACAACAATAGCGTTTACGGACAATACGGCGGGTCCAACTGACGGCTTCCTGATGCTGATGAACGCCAACGGCACTAACGTCCGTCAGCTCGCGACTCCGCGCCAGGGCTTCACGCCTACGTGGTCACCCGACGGATCGCGACTAGCGTTTATTCGCGGAGATTTCAATAGTGTCGGCGATAACGGCAAGGGACAGCTCTATATCATTGACATGACCCAAGGCAACGAAGGCGGGAGCGAAGTTTTGATCCCGACGGGAACCCGGTCGATCTCGAAGCCGTCGTGGGGCGCGACAAACCGTATCGTTGCCGCTTGCTACGATCCGTTTGGAACCAGCGGTACCGATCCTAAAGGAGTGTGCGTCACGGGCCCGATTCCGCCATCCCAAGACATACCGGCTAATCCGCCGACGTTTACCCTGATCTCCGGGCAGAATACCAACGACCGCGAGGCAACTTGGTCTCCTAACGGTAGTCGGGTAGCCTTCATAAGTACGCGCGATTACCCTATGTTCAACGCGTCCGAGATCTATTCCGCAAATCCGGACGGCTCGAGCCCGACGCGGCTGAGTAACACTGTCGACTTCAAATCGCAGCCCACGTGGTCGCCCGACGGCACAAAGATCGCCTACTCCCGCGGCGGTTCGCAGGGCTCAACCAACGCCGTCCTACGCAGCGTCAACGCCGACGGCAGCAACCCAACCACTCCCGCCATCATCACAAACTTCGGCTCCGGCGACGTATTCCCGAACTGGGGAGCCCTTTCAACGACTCCAACGCCAACGCCGACACCGACGCCGACACCGACGCCTGCTGGTATAGATTTGTCGATGGACTCGATGAACGACGATTCTGATCCGGTTGCGGTCGGTAGCAACTACAATTACCAGTTCTCGCTTCGCAATCTGAGTATCACTGCGGCTACGGGTGTAAAGATCGTTTTCGATCCGATTCCTACCAATATACGAGTTCATCCCATCATGTTGAATTGCAGCATGGCAGCCGATCGTAGGGTAACTTGCACATTCGGTAATATCGCGGCAGGTGCAGTGAGTTCGCCGAGCGTCACCTTTATAGCCGAGCAGGAGGGCTTTATCTCCGTAAGAGCGACGGTTTCGGCGAACGAAACCGATCCGACGACCTCTAACAACAGCCGAACCGAGACAACAGCCATTTTGCTCCCGGTGGACCTCGCGGTCTTGAACGTCGTAGCTATCGACCCAGTCACCGTAGGCGACACATATTCATACACGGTCCAGGCGCGGAACAACTCTACGACCACTCCCGCAACAGGCGTAAAACTTGTATTTGGTCCGATTCCGACAAACGTACATTTGCGGCCGGGATATTACCCGTGCACGGTGGGTTCAGATCGGAAGATCGAATGTCCAACAGCGAATCTGGATCCGGGTGCGATCAGGAGCGTGTCGGTCCCATTTGTCGCCGACACGGCAGGGACGATCGTAGTCCCGGTGACGATCAGCTCGGCTGTGCCGGAAAGCCCGTCCACGATCAGTGATAATTCACAATCGGCTACGACGCATATCAATGGTCCGCCAGCCCCTCCGTGTACGTTCAATATCGACCCCGCGGACATATCGTTTGGAGCGAGCTCCAACACCGCAACTGTTAACGTAACTCAAACATCAAGCGGACCGCCGTGTCCGTGGCGTGTTCAGACCAACCCGTCATTCGGCGGAGATTTTCTAACCGTAGTCTCCGGTTCGAACGGCAGCGGGACCGGAAGCTTCACATTTGGTGTTGCCGCGAATACTTCCGGATTCACAAGGAGTGGCGAGGTCATGCTGATCGATACAGGCGCCGACCGTTTAGCGTCGAGGGTCTTTGTAGATCAACTTACAACCGATGGAAGCTGCACATACAAGATCTCGCCAAAGACAGCGTTCTTCGACATTCCGGGTGGTGAAGGCACCTTTGATGTGATTGCTCCCGCCGGGTGCACCTGGACAGCGGAAGAATCCAATCCGCTATCATGGCTAACCATCGTTGGACCGAGCAGCGGCACCGGAACCGGCGTTGTCCGATATACGATAACCCCCAATGACGGCCAATACCACGCCTGGCGCGTGGGTAGTATAATAATTAAGGAGATCGCACATTCGATCTCTCAAACAGACGGCTCAGACTGTCCGCAGAATAACATGAATCAAACGGCCTTATCTTCAGCAAGTGAAGACTCGCCCGTTCAGAAAGGCATGTTAAACCTCGACGAAACACGAGCGTTTCGCGACCAGGTCCTTTCTAAAACCGCACGCGGCCAGCAGTATACACAGGATTATTACGAGTACGCAGGTGAGATAACCAGGATGCTTGTCTTCAACCCAAGGCTGTTTTACCGCTCCAAGGAAGCGCTTTTAAGATACCAGCCGGTCGTGGGCTCCGTGCTTACTCGCGAACAAGCTAAGGCCGATCTAAAACAGCGTGGTGAAACGGCCGATCAAACGGCCTTGGAAGCCACCGTCGTTAATGACGCCGAACTGGACGATATTGACGAGTTGTTGGCGTCGCTCGCATCTGAGGCCAGCGCTCAACTACGTCAAAAAATAGACAATGCTCGACGCGACATCCGCGACCCGCAGGTCCACGCGGAGTTCGGCATTCGAATTGCCCACGGTGACAAGCGGGCGTTGCCGGACGAAGGTGGAAGGCTGACACGAGTGCTCGGAGCCTTATCGACCTTAAACTTTGGTGCGGCAGTGCAGTACCTCAACCCATTTGGCTCGTCGCCCACCGTTGCGGAAATAGCGCGTGGTGATAGATCGACGCCATCCCGACCGCCCCTCACCGGCGATGCTTATGGTCAGATCCCCCTTAGCTTCGAGGCGAATCGGGGCCAGATCGACCCGCAGGTCAAATACCTCTCACGCGGGATCGGCTATAGCCTGTACCTAACCCGCGACGAGGCCGTCATTGCAATGGGAGAGCAGCCGAGAGTTAACGGCAAGGCCGAACTCAGCAAGGTGGTCGCTGATCTTTCCAGTTCACGAGCCTCAGCTTCGTCAACGACGCTTCGTATGGGGCTAAAGGGTGCCAACCGCGCACCCCGTGTTGACGCAATCGGCGAGATGTCCGTTAAAAGCAACTACTTTATCGGCAATGACCCGGCCAACTGGCAAACCGGAATAGCGAATTACTCCGCCGTTGAATACAAGCAGATCTACAAGGGCGTGGACCTGGTCTATTACGGCAATCAGCAACAGCTCGAATATGACTTCAAAGTAGCACCCGGCGCCGATCCGAGACAGATCGCAATGGGATTCTCCGGGGCCGATAAGGTCGAACTTAGCGATTCGGGAGATCTCCTGCTCCACACTGATGGCCGTGAGGTGCGAATGCGTGCGCCCGTAACGTATCAGGAAAAAGGCGGAGTAAGACAGGAGATAACCAGCCGCTACATTCTGACGCAAAGTTCAAACCCCGAAGTGCAAGGTCCAGGGTCGGCGACTGTCGGGTTTGAGGTCGGGGCATACGATACGAAGCGACCGCTCGTGATCGACCCGGTGCTGGTTTACTCGACATACTTAGGCGGCAGCGGCGATGACAGTGCCAACAGCATAACCGTCGACTCCGCGGGCAATGCCTACGTGATCGGCTATACCGATTCGACCAATTTCCCGTTAGCCGGTGCAATGCAAACGACTTATGGGGGGAATCCGCAGGATATCTTCGTCTCGAAACTGAATCCCGCGGGTACAGCTCTTGTGTATTCAACTTATATCGGCGGCAGCGGCCAGGACAATGGCAGCGATATTGCCGTCGATGTGGCCGGCAATGCCTACATTACCGGATTTACCGGATCTACGAACTTTCCAACTGCCAACGCCTTACAACCGGGCCGCACGGGGCTATTCAACGCATTTGTGGCGAAACTGGATCCGACCGGTTCTCAACTGATCTATTCGACCTATTTCGGCGGTACCGTCGGTGAACAGGGCAGTTGTATCGCCGTGGACGCCGCCGGTAATGCTTATGTCGCTGGCGTCGCGTCATCGCCGGACTTTCCGAAACTTAATGCCTTCCAGTCACAATATGGCGGCGACCTTGCCGATGGATTCGTGACGAAGTTCAGCCCCGATGGAGGCCAGATCTTATATTCGACCTACCTCGGCGGCAGCGGGAACGATGGGGTAACGGGCATCGCCGTTGACACCACCGGTAACGCCTACGTAACCGGCGTCACATACTCGACAAATTTTCCAACGGCAAATCCGGTGCAGGGAACATACCGCGGCGGTTCCTTCGATGCGTTTGTTACAAAACTGAATCCAACCGGCAGCGCGCTGGTCTACTCGACTTATCGCGGCGGCTCGGACGAGGATCGAGGCTATCGTATCGCCGTCGATGGCTCAGGGAACGCCTATTTAGCGGGTCACACTTTGTCGGCGGACTTCCCTACAACCGCAGCGTTGCAGCCAACTTTAGGCGGCGCCAGCGATGCTTTTGTAAGCAAATTCGCCCCATCGGGGGCGGTAACGTATTCCACCTTTCTCGGCGGCAGCGGAGACGATGGAGCAACGGGAATCGCTATAAGCCCGGCTGGCGATGCCTACCTGACAGGTTTCACCAGCTCCACGAACTTCCCGCTGGCCGAACCGTCTCAGGCAATCTACGGCGGCGGTCTGTTTGATGCCTTCGTGTCGAGGTTGAACCCGGCCGGCTCCGCGCTCACATACTCCACCTATCTTGGCGGCGGCGGGTATGATACCGGTTTTGATATCGCGGTCGACGCGGTCGGGAGCAGTTATGTTTTCGGCAGAACGGCGTCTGCCAATTTTCCGACAATAGGCCTTCCAACCAACTAACGGCGGCGGCGAGACCGACGTTTTCATCACCAAACTCGCCGCAGGCGTTACCGTTTCAGGCAGAGTGGTAACCCCGTCTGGAATAGCTCTGCGGAACGCACGGGTTTCGATCATAGATGCTCAGGGTGTTCGCCGAACGACTACGACGAGTTCGTTTGGCATATTCTCGTTTACGAATGTACCGAGCGGAGAAACGTTAACATTCTCGATCGGATCGAGACGCTATCGCTTCACGCCCCGAATCCTGCAGATCGTTGGCGATATAACGCTTCCCGATTTTGTCGGCCTCGAATGAGATCTTGAGGGCTGATCTGGTTTTAACGTTTGGACACGGTCAATATCGTTGGCCGTGTCCATTTATTTTTGCTTGATATAGATCGTGATATTTTGAACGGAAATGTTTTCAGGAGGTCATTTACACACGCCGAAAAACAACATGCTCGTCGGCACCCGCTTGAAAAAGCCAGCGGAACCCGAGCAATTTGAACAGCAGATCGCCGAGATCAAATCGTTTTATGGCATCGAAAAACAACGACTTGAAGATCTGTTATCCGACGGCAAACCGGCGTGATAATCCTTCCCTCTGTTATTTACAATTTTTTTTTCAAAACTTGAGCTTATTTTTTGAGATCTGTCGCATGTATCATTAAAAGCGGTTAAAAGCGGAGGACCATCAGAAAATGCTCAAACACATAAGAAGCCACAAAACCATCCTTATTTACACCTTAGCAGCCGGGATCATCTGTCTCGCCGCGTTTGCGATACCGGTCAGTTGGCTGCATATCGCCGCGTCGAGTGCCGGCACTGTACTGCAGCCGGCGGACGACGCCGTTCTATCGCCAACCGCACCAAACGGCAGAATTTTTTATTCCGACGGCCAGAATGCTAGTTCCAGCATCATTTCTTTTCTACCGGGCGGTAACCCTGGCGGCGCGGGGACAAATCTGGGCCGAGGTTTTCAGCCAGCAGTTTCCCCCGACGGAACTAAAGTGGCATTTGTCGATAACACCGCAGGGGCGGTTGCGAACGGTGGGCCGATAATGCTCATGAACCCGGACGGCACAAACAGGCGTGCGTTGCCGAATCCAGCAGCCGGTTTCACTCCCGCCTGGTCGCCGGACGGAAACCGACTTGCGTACGTTGTCGGCAACGATTCGGGCGGCAGCGGTGGAAGCGGTGAGATTTGGGTGATGGACTTGACTCCCGGATTTGTAGGAACGAATCCAGTAAAGATTCCAAATACGCGAAACGCCCAGGCACCGCACTGGGGCGTGAATAATTTCCTGGTATGGTGGAGCCGTGACGGCGTATTCGGCATTGCTAAGCTCGGGCCGGTACCGCCCACTTCACAGATCGCGACGGGTTCGCCACTTCCGACTAGGCTGCCGGGTGTGCAGACATTCGACGTCGAGCCTGTCTGGTCACCCGATGCTACTAAGATCGCTTTTAATAGCGTACGGGATTATCCGAGCGGCGGCGGTTCGGAAATTTACACGATGGACGCGAACGGCGGCAGCCAGACTCGCGTTACCAATATTGCGGGATCCAAAGCTTCGCCTACTTGGGCTCCCGACGGTACCGCGATCGCGTTCGAGCACGACTTCGTTCTCAAAAAAGTAAACCCAAACGGGAGCGATGGCGGAAACCCGCCATCCGTTCAGACCAGCGGCTTCATCTACAACCGTTTGCACTGGGCGGCCGGAGCTGTAAATAGCCGGGTTATCCGCGCTGTCGATGTGTCAGGCACCGGGCCGCAAGTTGATGTTTCGTTCGAGCTGAACTCGCTCGGTGATGAGGCCGGGATCTCTTTTTCGGTAAATTTCGACCCGACCAAGCTTTCTAACCCGGTCGCGACTATCGGCAGCGGCGCTCCGTCCGGTGCGGTAGTCGGGACCAACGCCAGTCAAGCGTTGATCGGCAAGGTCGGCGTCCTTTTAGACTCGACCACGGCCTTCACCGCCGGAAATCGCCAGATGTTTACGCTGAAATTCAATGTCGCATCGGGCGCCGCACCCGGTGCGAGCACGATAACTTTCGGAAATACTCCGACTGTTCAGAGTGTTACAACCCCACTTGGTGCCCCGCTAACCACGACCTATCAAGCCGGAATCGTCAATATAACCGCTGCGACGGTAACCAACGGAAAGATCGCCTACCAGCAAGGCGGACGAGCTTCATCGAGCATCTATACGATCACGCCGGGCTCGGGCATATCAACCGGACTGCGCCGCGGGTTTCATCCGGCTTACTCGCCGGACGGGACAACGATAGCGTTTACGGACAATACGGCGGGTCCAACGGACGGCTTCCTGATGCTGATGAACGCCAACGGCACTAACGTCCGTCAGCTCGCGACTCCGCGCCAGGGATTCACGCCCACGTGGTCTCCCGATGGAACACGGCTGGCGTTTGTTCGCGGAGATTTCAACAGTGTTGGCGATAACGGAAAAGGACAGATCTATGTCGTTGACATGACGCCAGGCAGCGAAGGAGCCAACGAGGTTTTGATCCAGACCGGCACGCGTTCGATCTCGAAGCCCGCCTGGGGCTCGACCAACCGGATCGTCGCAGCCTGTTACGATCCTTCCCAATTTGGCACCGATCCTAAAGGAGTGTGCGTCACAGGCCCGATCCCGGCAAGTCAGGACATAGCGGCTAATCCGCCAACTTTCGCTCTGATATCCGGCCAAAACACCAACGACCGCGAGGCAACATGGTCGCCCGACGGCAGCAGGGTGGCTTTCATAAGTACGCGCGATTACCCTATGTTCAACGCGTCCGAGATCTATTCCGCAAATCCGGACGGCTCGAGCCCGACGCGGCTGAGTAACACGGTCGACTTCAAATCGCAGCCCACGTGGTCGCCCGACGGCACAAAGATCGCCTACTCCCGCGGCGGTTCGCAGGGCTCAACCAACGCCGTCCTCCGCAGCGTCAACGCCGACGGCAGCAACGCAGCCACACCCGCCATCATCACAAACTTCGGCTCCGGCGATGTATTCCCGAACTGGGGATCTGCACCACCGGCTCAAGCGGACGTTCGAATTACCAGCATCGGTGATACCCCCGACCCCGCCGTTCTTAATCAGAGAGTTTTCTATCAGGTTCAATTGTTCAACGCCGGGCCCGCGGCCGCCACGGGAGTGAGACTCACCACCGACCCGCTGCCGGCGAGTGTGGATTTTTCAAATCAGAGCCCTTCCTATTGCGCCTTTGGAGGCGATCGCGTAGTGACCTGCACGCTGCCGAATGGTCTTGGGACGACCGGCCTCGATAATAGCCTTCGGGTAGATATTGCGGTGATCCCGCGGCAGCTTGGCACTATCGATTTCAGGGCTCGCGTTACCGCGAATCAACAAGATACAAATCTCACGAACAATGAAGCGACTGCAACCACCAGCGTTGTGCCCTCCTCGGATCTGTCACTGGATGTGACGGGACCGACCCAGGCAACTATTGACAGTAATGTTGTCTATCAGATGTTGGTGACCAACAACGGCCCCGACTCAGCTTTGGGCGCCCGGGCCGAGTTCAATATGCCTACCGGGGTTGATTTTGTATCAGCTGAGCCAAGCGTTTTTAGCTGCATTCCCACGTCGATCAGCGGCGGCACCAAGGTCACCTGTAATCTAGGTACCGTAACGCTCGGAACCCTCAGCACGATCCCAAGGATAACCGTTAAGCCGCGCGTCCTCGGGCCGATCCTCGTTGGCGGCCAGGTTTTTGTCACAGGATCGAGCGACACGGTGCCGGGGAACGATGCTGATTCGGTGAGTACCGTGATCGTCGATGTTCCGCGAGCGGATCTGGGAATTACGGTTGCGTATTCACCCAACGTTCTTAATAACACAGTGAGGGTCGGAGATCAGTATTCCCAATATTTCACCGTCAGGAACTTCGGCCCCGCTGCGGCGACGAACGTGACCATCATATTCACGACCGCGGCCGGAGCCACGGCCGTGCCAAACCTTACCGATCCGCGTTGTGCCTCAACGACCAATGGAGAGGGAGCAACTCTCTACGTTTGCAGTCTTGGAAACCTGGCAAATGGAGCAACTGTTGATTTCGTCGGAATCACGGTCACTGCTCTCACCGCTGGTACCCGGCATGACACCGCGTCTGTAACGGCAAACGAACCAGAGCCGACCGGCACAACAGGCAATAACACGGTGACGACAAATGTATCGGTTCTGGGTGGATTGGTTGATCTCGAAATGATCGCAGATTTCCCTCCGCAGATATTTTTGGGAGATAACGCGACCATAACGGTCCGCGTGAGGAATAACGGGCCTTCATCCGCGTCAAACGTTCGGATCCAAATCCAAAGATTCTCTGGAACATTTTTCGTTTCGGTCAGCAGTCCCAGCTGTACGGAGACCCTTGGGGTTCTTACCTGTCCGCTCGGCAACTTAGCTGCGGGGCAATCAAGCGAAATACTAACCGCAGCGTTCCTTCCGGCTAGTCAAGGGAACATGCAACTAGCCCTAAGTACAGATTCCAGTACTCAGGAGCAGAGTCCGGACCCACATCCCAATAGCGGTAACATAAATGTCCCCGTATTGCCTCGAGTTGAGTTCCTCGGAATGGAAGTTACACAGGGCGTTCAGGACCTGAGTAATAGCATTCCGGTTATCAAAGGGAAACAAACCTATGTGCGCGCCTACATAAAAACACAGGGTTCGGCCTCAGTCACACCCGAACTTACCGGCCGGCGCACGTCCGGAGGCGGTTCAGCTCTGCTTGGCACTTTACCGCTCAGTAATTCGGGCCGAACTTCGATCTCTACAAGTGCCGATCCTGACCGGGATTCCTTTGAAAACAATCCGTATTTTCTGATCCCTGAGACGTGGAGAGATGGAACGGTCGTTTTTGAACTTTCATTAAAGGGAAATCCAGGCCCGCTTATATGTAGTGATGTGGACGGCGTCGGGGATTGCAAGTCAACCGTTACGTTCAGAAACCCGGTTACCTTGCCAGTTGAGTTTATCCGCATGACCTATACGTCGGGAACAACGAACTACTCGCCGTCAAAGGAGCAGCGCCAACTTGCAACCGATCAGATCGACTCGATATTCCCGGTGACGTCAATTACATGGAACGAGACCTATATGACGATCGACCCGAGCGTTTCAGGTTTTCCGTGTAGAGCAAGTACGGATCTAACCCGGATCTTGAACCTGGTGGCAGGCAAACGCGCACTAGACTGTCCGTCGGGCCAGTGCACGAAACGATATCTAGGCCTAGTTGCCCCATCGGCCCTTCCTACGGGGGCGACAAATTGCAACGGCGGGATCGCATTTAGTCCAGGTTTTGCAGGAATGTCTTTCGTCTATCCCATTACAAGTAATGGCGAACTGAATCCCGCCCATGAATTAGGCCATAGCCTAAGTCTGCAGCACACTGCTTACACACTTAGCCCAGGCGGCACGGCTGCCGGCCCCGGTCCCCATGATCCACCTGACGGTACCATCAGCGTAAAAAAAGACGACTTCGACAAAGACACTGTTTACGGCTTCGATGTGTGGAATCTGAATCGGTACGACACATCCCCGACGCCGGGAACCCAGAGAGTTTTCGGTCCGAATACCCCGAATTTCATGAGCTATGCAAACGCTCGTAAATGGGTGTCAGAGCTCGATTATAAGCGTCTCTTATTCTATCTCGAAGGCGACGGAGCAATTGCAACTACCAGGCCGACGGAAGCGGATAGGATCGAGGTTGACGATATCGTTCTGGTTAGCGGGCTCGTTCCCTTGCTCGCCGGCGGCACAGCCGAACTGAGCCCTATCTATACTGTGACATCACCCCGCGCGATCGTTCTGCCGACATCAGGACCTTATGAACTTCGGTTCGAAGGTTCTCAGGGACAATCCCTCGCCAGTTACAATTTCGAGCCCGAACGCGGCTCGGATGGCATTGGTAGCCTGACCGGATCCTTCACTTTCGTGCTGCCGCGGATACCCGGAACCACCCGCGTTTCTGTCTGGAACAACGGACAGTTGATCACGGCTCGGCAAAGCTCTCCAAGTGCACCTCAAGTTGCGGTTGTCTCGCCAAACGGCGGCGAGACCCTTAGCGGTGCGACAGCAAACATCAACTGGACGGCCACCGATGCCGATCCGGGGACAACGCTGAGCTATATCCTTCAGTTCAGTCCTGACGGCGGTACGACATGGCAGACCATCGTAAACGACTGGCGCTCGACCACATACGCGCTGGATCTGAGAAACCTCCGTGCCACAACGCAGGGAATCGTTCGCGTTCTTGCGAGCGACGGTTTTACAACGTCGCAGGATCAATCAAATTCAACGTTTACCGTAACCCAGCACGCCCCTGAGGCTGAAATCAGATCACCGCGAAGCAATGCATCCATTGTGGGCGAGCAAACGCTCCTGCTCGAAGGCGAAGCGTATGACGTTGAAGATGGCCTGCTGGCAGATGCCGGCCTAACGTGGAATTCAAATAGAAACGGCGATCTGGGTACTGGACGTTCACTGGCCGTAAGTGCATTAACACTGCAAGAGGGTACTCATACGATCACCCTGACCGGTCGTGACAGTAACGGCCAGACCGGAACGGCCACTATCACACTGGTTGTTTCGCGTGTCGCTCCGGTCCTACCCCCTAGCCTGTCGCTCAATCTGTCACAGGCATTCTTCTCGGCGTTCGCAGGCAGTGTTCCTACCACACCGCAAACGGTAACTATTACTAACAGCGGCAGCGGAACTCTTTCCTGGAATGCGTCTGCAGACCAAGAGTGGATCAAGCTTGGATCACAATCTGGAACGGCTCCCTCGAATCTCGACGTAAGGGTCGACCCCACGGGCCTCGCGATCGGAACCTATTCCGGCAAGATTACTATCACCGGTCAGGGCGTCGCAAATAGCCCGCAGATCGTAAACGTCTTCCTGGCTGTGGTTCAGGCTCCACCAGCGACCGTGACCGGAAGAGTCCTCACGCCAAGCGGCTTGGGTCTGCGAAACGTGGTGGTCTCGCTGATTGCCGAAAGCGGTGTGCGGCGGGTCGCTTCGACCAGTTCGTTTGGGTTATTTTCGTTCGCTAACGTTCCCAGCGGAGCGACCTACACGATCTCGGTAGCTTCAAAACGTTACCGGTTTGCCCCGCGGATCGTTACGGTCAACGGAGATGCGAACCTTGGTGATCTGGTCGGGTTAGAATAGTAATTTCCCATATTGGCAAGAGATGGGCACGGTCAAGATCATTGGCCGTGTCCATTTATTTTTGCTTGATATAGATCGTGGTACTATGATCTGAAATATTTATAAGGAAGGCATCCACTATGCAATCAACTGCAAAAACTCCGGATGAATACATCGCCGGGCTTCCGGAGGATCGGCAGATCGCGATCTCGGAGATCCGCAAGGTCATTAATGACAATCTTCCGGCGGGATTTAAGGAATGCGTGATGTATGGCCACATCGGTTGGGTTGTGCCGAAGGAGACGTATCCGCCGGGCTATCACTGCGATCCGAACCTGCCGCTCGGGTTTATGAGCCTTGCGTCGCAGAAGAATCACATCGCACTTTATGCAATGTGCCTTTACGGCGTTGAGGAGCAACTCGACTGGTTTAAGGCCGCGTGGCCTAAGCACTCAAAGAAAAAGCTCAACATGGGCAAATCCTGTATCCGGTTCTCAAAACTTGAGGACGTGCCGCTCGATCTGATCGCCGAACTCGCCGCCCGGGTCACGCCGCAGCAATGGGTCGAGATCTATGAAAAAGCCCGAGGCGTCGCTGCCTGATATTCAAAACTAGATTGGTAAAGTAGTGAACGTTTGACCAAACCCGCAAATAACTCTACCAAACAGGCAGTTTTGCCACGAAAGAACACCAAAGACCATCGACCAATCCGGCAACTTTTCTCGTAATTTGTCCTAAAAGACGCCTGTTTTGAAAAAGTGTGAATCGATTCACACTTTTTCTGTCGTTTTTTGCGATTGCACAAAATTTTCCCCCGGAAAATGAAAAAGGCCGCTCGAAAATTCATTCGAGCAGCCCATTTTTTTATGGCGACTATTTAGTCGTCTTCCTCATCCATCGCGAGCAGCGATGCACTTGTGACCAGATCGTCGTCGCCGCATTTGATCAGCGTGACGCCCTGAGCCGAGCGGCCCGTCTCGCGGATCTTGTCAACGCCCAGGCGGATCAGCTTCGCCTGCTGGGTGATGATCATGATCTCACTGTCTTCCTCGACCGGGAACGCCGCAACGACCTTGCCCGTCTTCTCGGTCGTTTTCATATTGATAACGCCGATACCGCCGCGCTTGGTCAGGCGATAGCTGTCCACCATCGTCTGCTTGCCAAAGCCTTTTTCGGAAACGGAAAGGATCTTCTCAGTTCCCTCAGGAGAAACAGAGCAGACCGATACGACATAGTCGCCCTTGCGAAGATTGACGCCCCTCACACCTCTCGCCACACGGCCCATCGGACGAACGTCGGATTCGTTAAATTTGACCGCCATTCCGTCATGGGTCGCGACAAATATCTGCCGCTTTCCGTCGGTGCGGATGACCTCGAGCAGCTCGTCGCCTTCGTCGATGTTGATCGCGTTAATGCCCGACGCACGGATGTTCTGATAGTCGGCAAGCGAGGATTTCTTAATAATTCCCTGCTTGGTGACCATCGTGAGATAGATTTCCTCAGCAAAATCGCGAACCGGCATAACCGCCACGAGTTTGCGTTCTGATGAGAGTTGGACGAGATTCACGACCGCCTTTCCGCGAGCCGATGTATCTCCCTCAGGGATCTCATGAACCTTCATCTTAAATACCTGCCCGTCGTCTGTGAAGATCATCAGATAAGCATGCGTCGAGGCGATAAACAAATGCTCGACGAAATCGTCATTCTTGGCCTTCGCCCCCAAACGCCCTTTGCCGCCACGGCCCTGCCGGGTGTACGCGGTGACCGGTGTTCGCTTGATGTAGCCGGCGTTTGTGACCGTGATCGCGACGTCTTCGTCGGGGATCAGATCTTCGATACTGAGTTCCACTCCGGCATCGACGATCACTGTACGGCGTTCGTCTCCGAAAAGGCGTTTCACCTCGGTCAACTCATCAACAATGACCTGCCGGAGCACGCTTTCGTTCTGAAGGATATTCTCGAGCTCGGCGATATATTTAATGAGCTCCGCGTATTCGTCGAGGATCTTCTGACGTTCGAGGGCCGAAAGTCTGCGTAACTGCAGATCGAGGATCGCCTGAGCCTGGATCTCAGAGAAGTCAAGGCTAGAGATCACCTTGTTGAGTTCCTTAACGAACTGCTCTTTCGACTTCTCACCGGTAACACCGCGCCAAGTTGAGATCTCGCTTGCCGTGGAAAGATTGGCGGTCAGCCATTGTCTGGCCTCATCCACCGAACGCGAATTACGGATCAGCGGAATAATATAATCAAGAGCGTCGATCGCCTTGTTCAAGCCCTCCAAAATATGAGCGCGCGCTTGAGCTTTCCTAAGGTCAAATTCCGTCCTGCGACGTACAACCTCGCGCCGAAACTCAACGAAAGCCTCAAGCATATCCTTGAGCGTCAGCAATTTCGGCTGCCCGTCAACGATCGCGATGCTTATGATGCCGAACGACGACTGCATTGGCGTCAGTTTGTAGAGTTTGTTAAGTACGACTTGCGGCACGGCATCGCGTTTGAGTTCAATAACGATGCGCATGCCCTCGCGGTTCGATTCGTCGCGGATCTCCGAGATGCCGTCAAGGCGCTTCTCATGAACCAGTTCCGCTATCTTCTCGATAAGCTTAGCTTTATTTACCTGATACGGGATCTCCGTGATCACGACCGCATCCTTAACACGGTCGCCGCGGCCGATCTCGTCAACCACTGCCCGGGCACGCATTTGAATGATCCCACGGCCCGTTTTGTAAGCACGATGGATCTCTTCGCGGCCATAGATAAAGCCCGCCGTCGGAAAATCGGGCCCAGGAATGAAACTGATCAGTTCGTCGATCGTCATCGCCGGATTCTTGATCAGCTCAATAGTTCCTTCAAGTATCTCGGTCAGGTTATGCGGCGGGATCTTTGTCGCCATCCCGACGGCGATACCTTCTGATCCGTTGACCAGAAGAAGAGGAACCTTGGTCGGAAGAACCTTTGGTTCCGAAAGCGACTCGTCGTAGTTAGGCTGAAAATCGACGGTTTCCTTCTCAATATCGTCGAGGACCTCGGTCGTGATCTTCGCCATGCGGACCTCGGTATATCGCATCGCGGCAGCATTGTCGCCGTCGATCGAACCAAAGTTTCCCTGCCCGTCAACGAGCATGTAACGCATGGAAAATTCCTGAGCCATTCTCACGACAGTATCGTAAACGGCCGTGTCGCCGTGAGGATGATATTTACCGATAGTGTCGCCAACCACACGAGCCGACTTTTTATACGGCTTGTTGAAGGTATTGCCAAGTTCGCTCATTGCCCAGAGTACACGGCGATGAACAGGTTTGAGCCCGTCGCGCACGTCGGGCAAGGCTCGGCCAATGATGACGGACATTGCGTAGTCGAGATACGACCGCCGCATTTCGTCTTCGATATTGATCTGATTGCGTTCTAAGAGTGAATCCATTTATATTTCGTTCCGCTTTTTGTGGATCAGTGCCAGGGCGTGAATTTCCAATTTCTGGAATAGTGCGCTGCTTAACTATTTCTATATTTTACAGGCAAAGAGCCTGGTTAGCAACCTGTCGATATTCCCACTTAGCCGTGTATTTAAGCTTATTCTGTCATTAAAGATGCTTACCGCAACGCCCGAACAGACACGCTCCATAACACCCGTCGCTCCTAAACCGACGGTCGTTAAGGAGAACCGTCGGATCCAGCGAATTTCGCTGCCTCTGCCAGTTCGGGTCGAGTCTAAGATCGACGCCGAGACGAGTTGGAACGAGATCACGCGTCTGAGTGATGTTTCAGCTTTTGGAGCGGGCTTCGTCCTAAAGCGTCCGTTAAAGCGTGGCCGCTTGGCGGTACTAACGCTACCTATGCCGAGACAGCTTCGCTCATTTGATTTCACCGAACCGCAATACCGGATCTGGGCTGTTGTTCGCCGATGTATATCAGTTGGCCGCACCATCGACAAACCGGAATATTCCGTCGGGGTCGGCTTTATCGGCAAAACACCTCCCGATAGCTATTTGCATAACCCCGCGCAGCTTTTCGACATCTTCCACCGCGAAGACAATGGCCAGGGCTTCTGGCATGTCGGCCCGGCCGATCTCCTTGCCGATGACAGCAGCCTTCCGACTGATATCCGAAAACAGACCCGCTTTCACATACCCGAGAGTCTGAAAATAGACCGCGTCGATGCTCTGGGAAATATATTGGAATCCGAAACAACCGTCACCGAGAACATCAGTCTGGGTGGAGCCGCTGTTTTTACTTCAATGAAAGCGGATGCAGGTACTTTTTTGCGTGTCTCCAGCGACCGATTTAATGTTACAATACTATCGGTGGTGCGTGCTTCCCGCGTCGGTCAGGATGGCATTACGCGGCTGCATCTGGAGTTCATCGACCGTCTATTCCCTCTTGAGGGTATCAGCTAGGTTTATTTTGCTCTCCGCCCGCCACAACTCTCTCTCATTTTATGTCTTCAGATATTAGTTCTAGTACAACAACTGCGCCGGAGAATCGTCGGGTGGATAGAGCAGACTCAGAGTTACGAACAATCGTTCAGGTCAAAGAAAGTGACACTGAAACATGGAAGGAAGTTACGAAGGTAACCACTGTTTCGCGTAACGGAGCCGGGTTCAGCCTGCCGCGTCCAGTGATCGTCGGACGGCTTATCACCTTGGTTATGCCGCTCGCCCCTGAACTGCGTGCGTATGACGAGGACAAGGAACTTTACCCTGTACTCGGCCTGGTGCAGTATTGCAATCAAGGAATGGTAGATGGCAAGGCCGTATACCATGTTGGGGTAGGATTCGTCGGGAAAAATATTCCTGACAGTTTCAAGGCGAACCCCACGCAAAGCTATCGCATTAGCGGTATGAAAAAAGACGGCCTGTGGGAAATAACCGAGGCCGAATCTCAATTTAAGAACCGCAAACAGCCAAGATACTGGATCTCGCTGCCGGTCACGATCTCATTGCTGCAACGTGCAGAACAACCGGTCGCCCGTGAAGAGACATATACGCAGAATATTGCGGCCGGAGGGGTGTCAGTACCCTGCTCCCTTGCCGCAGGGGTCGGTGATAAGGTCAAGTTCGCGTGCAAAGAGATCGATTTCTATGCTGTCGCAATAGTTCGCAACCGCAAGGTTCCTTCAAATGAAAGCCCAACGCTTCATCTTCAATTCGTCGATGTCGAACTTCCGGTTGAGAAGGTCATTGCTTCGCGAACCGCACAGATGTCCTGATCTGACTGCGTGAAAGATACGGCATCGTTCAAATACCCTTCCCTCCTGGTGATGGATCTCCTGCGTCTGATCGGTTATACGATCAGCAAGATCCTGTGGCTTCTTCGCTACGAGGGTGTTAAAAACATCCCGCCGAATGATTCGCCCCCATTTCTGGTCGTCTCCAACCATCAAACTTACATTGATCCGGTTTGGGTCTGCCTGCCGATGCGGAGGCGTATCAGGTATATGGCGTTCGCTCCTGCATTCGAATGGCGAATCGTCGGCCCGCTGATCAGATACATCGGGGCTTTCCCTGTTTTGTCCGATCCAAGATTTGCGGTCACGGCAATGAAAGAAGCTGTCAGATCGCTGCGCGACGGGGCGATCCTGACCATCTTTCCCGAAGGAGCACGAGAATTTGCAGACGGCGAAATGATGGAGTTCAAGACCGGTGCCGTCCGGATCGCTCTCGATGCCAACGTTCCTGTTCTGCCGGTAACGATCAGTGGAGCTAATCGCATCTGGCCGCAAAAACAAAAATACCCTCGCCTTTTCAGGCGAGTAACTGTCAAGTATCATCCGTTGGTTGATGTCGTCGAAGATAGTTCACTCAACCATCGAGAAAACCTCGAGTTTTGGACTGCGAAGATCAGATCGGTTATCGAAAATGACGCTGCAAACGCAGACTAATTCTCAGGTTTTGGCGAAGCCGGCGGTCGAAGCTCTGGATTATTTCGCAGGGCGCGCTGCAGTTTCTGCCGCTGCGCGGGCGTTAACTTGCGCATGTCAAAATTCGGGGGCAAAAACGGGTATGGGCCATCAGTCGGTGGAGGACGCTGTGCATTCGGCGGCCCGATCGGATTGACGCGCAGCGTGGTGATCTTACCGTTAGAGTCGCGATCAGTTAACACGACACCGCCGCGCGGTATATCCGGATCATCGATCTGGACATCCATCACGGTTTCATTTGGGTCGTTCGTATTGCTTGCCTTCGACGAGCCGGTCGGTTTAGTTACGTTTTTCGTTGTTTCAGCCGGTTTCTCCGGTACCGCGGGCCGAACGTCTTCCGTCAGCACCTTGGCGGTATTTGCCTCGCCCTCTGGGATATTCTGCGTGGAAGTCGCATTTGCCGAAGCTGTACTCGAATTCGAACTAACGCTCGAACCCGCCGTGACGGGAACGGTTGTTCCGGTATCAGCCGTTTTTCCGCTGTCTCCATTAATACCGAAGACCGACGGTTTGACCAGATAAAGGCCGCCCGCGACCACGACACCGACAAGCAGCATCATCAGAGCTCCCGCCGCAACGCCCAGCCCACGGCCTTTCGCTGGCGGAACCGAAGTCAGCGGAGCGGCGGCCAGATTTGTTTTCGCCTCCGGATCACCACCTCGAACCGAAGTAACCTGCGAACCATAACCCGGCAGGACTTCAGTCTTCGCATTTGGATCGCTAAATATTGGCTTCGTGCCCTCAGGCATCAATTGCGTCGGCTGGGCAAAGACCTTTGGATCCAAATTGCGGTCGATAAATGTCGCTGGCTCCGCAAGATAGGCATAATCTTCACTCTCGCGAAGCATTTGCCGCATCTCTGCGGCGGACGCGGGACGTTCGCTGGCGTTTAGATCCATCGCCTTCTGCAAAACACCCGCAATACCTCTCGGAACCGCAGGATTTAACGAACTCGCCGGTGCAAGCGGATCAGGCTTCTGACTCAAAACGCTCATCGCCCGTGTCAAAGCGTCCTCGGGAGCAACGCCTGTCAACAAGTGATATAGCGTCGCAGCAAGCGAATACAGGTCGCTTCGCGGATCTGTCCCGGTTCCCTGGATCTGCTCGAGCGAGGCGTAGCTCCGTGAATATCCAAATATGCTCTTAGCCGCCGTCTGGTGGCTCACATCCGACGGATTGCCTTTCGCGAGGCCAAAATCCAGCAGAATGACCTGCCCCTGCGGAGTGAGCTTCAGGTTTTGGGGTTTGATATCGCGGTGAATGACCGGGACTTCCTGATTATGAAGAAAATCGAGAGCGTCGAGCAATTGATCGCCCCATTTGACCATCTCATCTACCGGAAAGGGTTTCCCTCGTTCATCGAGCACGCAGCATAGATCCTCTCCCGGAATGTATTCCATCACGAGGAACATGATCCCGTTTTCTTCAAAGTGATCTGTAACTTTTGGCAGTGCAGAATGTTTGAGACTGTTGAGCAGACGAGCTTCGCGTTCGATCGCCTTGCGGAAATTGTCGTCCATGCAAAGCGTTTCTTTGATGGCAACCGTGCTGCCAAACCGCTGATCAGTCGCAACATAGACCGCACCCATTCCGCCCTGGCCGATCTGTTTGTCGATCTTATATCGCTGCTGCAGTACTGTTCCGGTCTCGATCATCGCTTTTGCCTCATCCGCTTCGAGTTTTGCAACATAATACTACAAAAAACCGTTCGCGTGAATTTCGTCTGGCCTCACAAACACAATAAGCAGCCCCGCTCACGAGCCTGCTCATTATTACGTTGATGCTGGCGTTTTGTTCTAAGTTGTAAGCGATCGCTCAAGCAGGCGGAAGAAGATTAACGCAGCAGGTCAGCGGAAAGGCAACCAGTTCGGTTCTGCCACGGCTTAAGATCTTCCGGCTAGATCCGATCCACGCCCAGAGAATTGCAAAGCCTCCGCAGGCTTACTCAGCCGTATCTGACGCGGCCGCATCCTCCGTTATCCACTTCTCGGTCATATCACACCAAATAACGAGGCCACGCCACTCACCGAATCTTTCATAGTGTTTTTCGATCTTTTTGTCGTCGCATTTCTTTTCGCCATTGTGATTTTTATAGAACTGCGAGCGGAGCCAGGAATCCAGGGCGAGGCCGTCGTAGCGGCCTACTTGTTTAAGCAGGTTTTCGGCCGCGTAATCCCCAACGCCCTTGACCTTTTTCATTTCTTTCTTCAGGTCAGCCGTCGGGAGGCCACTGGTTAGCCATTGTTCAGGATCCAGTTTGCCAGAAGCGACGGATTCGGCGAGCTCGACGAAATAAGGAGCTCGGTAACCGGCTCGCATTTCGTTGCGGTAGAAATCTTCATTCATCGACGCCATAGCTTCGGCGGTTGGGAATGTTCTGAACCCAGTCGCTATCGCTCCCGGTTCTGACCCGGCCGCTACCCCGAGTTTTTCGACCAGATTCCCAACCATGATCTTCGTCAGCGCCCAGGAGCAGTTGGTGGTGCAGATCGTCTTTACGAGATCCTCAAAAACGGTGGGCGAACGCAGCAGCCGGCCGGCACGTCTGTCGCCGACCCATTTCAGGCGTTCGTGGCCGGCTATCGAATCATAAAAGCCTCCAAGATCGTCATCCAGTCTCAGCAAATGCCGGACATCGCTAAGCACTCGTTGCTCGTCAAAACCATTTCCGCCGAGATCGATCCGGATCTTCTTTTTTTCCTCGAAAATAACTGCCGGGACCGCTCCGATCTTTTCGTCACGAAAAACATAGCTCAGCCGCCAGTTCTCGGTGTCCAATGTGAATGGCGCCAGTTCGCACCAGCCATGGCTATAAACCGTCGCTCTAAAACTGAAGTTCTCCGGCGTATCGATAAATACTGTATTTGGCATAGTTAGCAGTTGGTACAGAATAAGCCGATTTACATATCTTTACATTTATTCGGCTAACGCAGTATATTGTACGTCTAAGTAAGCAGTAATTCATTTTGCACCTTATTGTGCGGTAAATTTTAGTACTTGTTTTTATCGCGAAATTGGTGTAATTTTATATTTGTAAAACATTATTTAACGAGTGTAGTTCCCGCGTACTCGGCAATCTTTTTTTTCAGTAGATCAGTTCAGTTTGTTTCTTCAGGAGGACCGTATGACTAGCCGAATATCGCGAACATTTTTGCGAATTTTGACTTCACTGGCATTGGTCTCGGCAGCCGTGATGGCAGCCGCAGCCCAGGATGGCGACCCGAATTCGCCAACACCGGTATTACTTAGCGAAAGCGATTCGACCCGTGCACTGGCTCAGGAACCGGGGAGCATTCGAACAACCGCCGACCTCGCGAGAGCGAAGAGCCCGGCATTCCTCCCTGAAGATAAGGTCGAACTATTCGTCACCAGCCTCGACCTGATGGACGACGAAGGTGCGAACGCATTCCGCGTTTATGCAATTGACCGAAATCAGCACCAATTCCGTTTTCCTGTCCTCGCCATCGAACCGATGGAAGGCACGGGCGGCGTTTACCGCGTCACGATCCTCCTCAAAGACGAGATCAGATTCTGGGACGCACCGGCCGCTGACGGCGACCTGCTCATTTATCTGACATGGCGCGGGCTTTCGAGCAACCAGGTCAGGCTCGGCTTCGGCCGCATCGGCGGCGATATCAAGGAAGATCCCTCAGCACGCCCAACACCATTTGGTACAAAGGGCGAGCGGGCGGCTTCACGCATCGATTCGGTCAACGATATCTCATACCGCTGGGCGGGTGACCGGTTCCGCTTTGCTCAACAGGCCACATTTGGTCCGAACACGACCCTCGACAACAAACTCCGCCGCATTGGTTTGCGAGCATGGATCAACGAGCAATTCGCGGGTCCATATCCGTCGACGGGAAATCCTTTTCCCACCAATGTTCTGCAGCCCGTCAATGCTCCGGCCTTGTGCGACGGCGGTGCGGACGACGCTCCGGCGAATTGTTTTCGTGACACCTACACTCAATATCAGCCGCAGACATGGTTCATGAGAGAAGCTCTCTACGGCGATAATCAGCTCAAGCATCGCGCAAACTGGGCCCTTTCTCAGATATGGGTGACATCCGGCAACGACATTCAGCAAGGCCGTCATATGGTCGAATGGTGGAAGATCATTAACAGAAACTCGTTCGGCAACTACCGCAACCTGATGAAAGAGATGACGCTCAACGCAACGATGGGCGATTATCTCAGCATGAGGGAAAGCACGCGAACGGCTCCGAACGAAAACTATGCTCGCGAGATCATGCAGCTGTTTACGGTCGGGCTCTTTATGCTTAATCAGGACGGCACCCTGCAGCTTGATGCCCAGAACAATCCGATCCCTACCTACACGCAGGATACGGTAAATAACCTGACGAGAGTCTTGACGGGTTGGAGTTTCTGCAGCGCACCTGGTGCAAACTGCCCAACTCTGGGAACACCGGAAGTTCTCGCAGGCGTTGTCAATTACATTGACCCGATGATAGTCAATCCTGCCCTTACCACGGGGGCAAGTAATCGCCATGATATTGGAGCAAAAACACTCTTGACCTATCAAGGTTCAACAACCTCAAACATTCCCGCGTGTCCCACAACCGGCGCCGGAGCCTGCGGACTGACATGCCCGCAGACGGGAAATTGTTCTCTTGTTGCTCCAACAACCAACGCTCAGGCTCTGGCTGGTGTTCAAGTTTACTCGAGTGCTTCCCTCGAAACCGCTCTCGACAATATTTTCAATCATCCAAATGTCGGCCCGTTCGTCAGTAAGATACTGATCCAGCATCTGGTGACCAGCGATCCGACGCCGGCGTATGTCGCTCGTGTGGCTGCTAAGTTCAACAACAACGGCTCCGGCGTTCGCGGCGATATGAAAGCCGTTTTCAGAGCGATCCTGCTCGACCCGGAAGCCCGCGGCGACCTCAAGACCGACCCGAACTACGGCAAGCTTCGTGAGCCGGTCTCGTACGCGACTAATTTCCTGCGTGCCTTCAACGCACGCGGTGCTGCTGGTACGGGACAGTTCGATGGCTACATAACGGGCCGCGGTGAGTTTAACGGAATGGCTCAGATACCATTCATGGCACCGACCGTATTCAACTACTTCCCGCCGGGATACGGAGTTCCGGGAACGACTTTGATAGGTCAGGAGTTCGCCATCATGAACACCGGAACCTCGATACAGCGAGCAAATTTCATGAACCGTATGATCATGGCCGGTGGCTTAGGCAGCACGACCGTTCCGATCGCGGTCGCATTGCCAAACTCACCAACGGGTTTGTCGCTCGATCTTGCCGACCTTCAGGCACTTGTGACTGCTGACACGACCAGCAGCCAATTGCTCGACGAACTCAATCGCCGCATGCTGTATGGCAGAATGACCGCACAGAACAAGAGCACCATCCAGACGGCTGTTAATGCGATAACTCTTTCGCCTACGCCGACGGCCCAACAGATCCTGAGCCGTGTTCAGCAGGCAGTTTATTTAGTCGCGACATCGTCGCAATACCAGGTACAGAGGTGATCAATATGAAAGAATCAAGACGCGATTTTATAAAGAAATCCGGCAGCTGTGCACTCGGCATGGCGGCTATGGCCACTCAAATGCATCACCTCGGCACGATGACCGCAATGGCCCAAAAGGTCATTGACAGTCAGCCGGATGGCGGAGCGAACTACAAAGCGCTCGTCCTGCTTTACTGGGACGGCGGCAACGACACCAATAACATGGTGATCCCGATGCACAATGACGCTAACGTCAGCAATTATGCGGCCTATGCTGCAGAACGCAGCTTTTCGGGGCTCGCTCTGACGCAAGGCCAATTAACCAACACCCAGATCAACGTGCCTCGGCTCGGCCTTCCGTATGCTCTTCACCCGGCTCTCGGGATCGGAACCGCAGGTGCAATCAATAACGGGATCCACGAGCTATATACGCAGGGCAAATTAGCGATCGTCGCTAACGTGGGAACACTTGTCCGTCCGCTAACAAAGGCCCAGTATCAAAGCTCAGCTTTTGCAAAACCTTATCAGATCGGGTCTCACTCGGATCAGAAATCGCAGTTCCAAACGAGTGTTTCGAATACCCAGGCTTACACCGGCTGGGGCGGACGTGTATCGGATAAGTTGACCGCATCGCAAAACCCAAGCGGACTGGTACCGATGATAACATCGATAGCAGGTGCCCAGCTTTTCACATCCGGACAAACAACTCTGCCGATTGCTATCGCGGACGCGGGAACTGGGGCAAACAATCTCAACTCCGTATTAAATCCGGCAGGATTTGGTACTAGCCCAACAGGTTCGACGCTTGCTCGTCTGAACGCGTTCAACTCACTTAGAACACAAGATCTGAATTCAAACTATATCTCCGCCGCCAGTCATGTAACGGATCTTGCGATGCAGGCGAATGCCGCGCTGCAGACGTCACAGGAGGTAACGGTTCCCTTTCCAACTACTACCGGAATCGGCCGACAACTCAAGCAAGTTGCTCGTCTCATCAAGAGTCGCGATACCTTGAACGTCAATCGCCAGATCTTCTACGTGCAGATCGGCGGATTCGATACCCACACGAACCAACTGGGCCAGCAAACCACCTTGTACAGCCAATTCAGCCAGGCGATGCGTGCGTTTTATGACGAAATGGTCGTTCAAGGCGTCAGCAATGACGTTACGACGTTCACAATGTCGGAATTTGGGCGTACGTTTAATCCGGCTGGAACCGCCCCTGGTACTGTCGGGTCGGATCACGGCTGGGGCAGCCACATGTTCGTTATGGGCGGCTCGGTCGCCGGCGGAGATGTATACGGCAGCCGAAGACCGGACGCCACCGGGAGCGGCAACTATTTCCCGACGCTCACCAAAGCCGGCCTCGACGACGCCGACTCAGGAACCGGCGCACGCGGACGGTGGATACCAACAACATCGGTCGATCAATACTCCGCCCAATTTGCGAAGTGGTTTGGACTTCCGCAAGACGCGGCCACGCTCGCAACGGTGTTTCCGAACCTCGCAAATTTCAATACGGGCACCTTTCCATCGCTCAACTTCTTGCCGTAGATCGTTTTGGCGAGGTGATCTTAAAAAGGCGGGCTTCGGTCCGCCTTTTTCAATTGGAGAGCCGACGGCTCGCCCGGCTTGTTCCTTTTCTGGCGGGCAAAATACACGCTCTCCGGCCAATTGAATTTTCGCCCTGTTCGACCTAAACTCTAATCAACCGTGAACCTGCCAAATTACATTACTGTCGGCCGCATCGTCGTAGTTCCGCTCCTCGTGGTGGTGCTGCTGACGCCGGTTGCTGAAAAGTGGTTCGGCATGAGCGGCTATGCTCTGGCGATAATACTTTTCATCGTAGCCGCACTCTCAGATATTGTTGACGGCCAACTCGCTCGCCGCCGCAAACAGGTGTCGACACTCGGCAAATTCCTCGACCCCATCGCCGATAAACTGCTGATCTCAGCCGCCCTGATCGTTCTCGTAGAGAAACATCTAGCCCCGTCATGGGCGGTCGTCGTGATAATCGGACGCGAATTCATAATCACCGGACTCAGATCAGTCGCGGCAACCGAAGGTATAGTGATCCAGGCTCAAGGCATGGGCAAGATAAAGATGTGGGCCCAATGCGTCGCCATCGTCGCCCTGCTCGTATGTGCAGCAAATGGCACGCCGCCCGTCTCAAACTTCGGCCTCGATTACCCGGCAGCCTTTTGGGAAGTCCCCGAGGTCCAAACGGCGTTCGAAAATCTCGCAAAATTCACGATCAACCCGAACGACTGGAAGGTCTTCGGCTATCTGGTCGGCAGATCGGCCCTGTGGGTTGCAGTTCTTACGGCGATCTGGTCAATGTACGGTTACTTCGCATTCTTCATAAAAGAAAGATCCGCGCGAACGGACGCCTGAGATACCTGACTGGAGCGCAAGCATCCTGCTTGCCAACGCTTGTTCCTCCGGCGTAAGGCCGCAGCCGTCACACGCAGCCGTCACACGGGTGTCCAAAAAAAGAGCAAAGCCGGACGTTCGAACGCCCGGCTTTCTTGGCTAAAGTAGTTTATCCGTTACTGGATCTCAACCCAATCGCCGGTGTGGATCTCCTGGCCGGTTCTTGTAATAACAACGGTCGCTGTTCTTTCCTTGACGTTAAGCACGACTGCCTCGCCAACGACCTTTCTTAGGTACTTCGGGCGATCCTTCCGGGCATTCTGCGTTCTGACTTCCTGGTCGTTCGCTTTGTCACCGGTCTTTCGGGCAGACTGATTTGAGAATTTGCCGCCTTTATAAACGTCGCTCTCAAAACCATAATCGCGCGAACTTACACCTTCCCGATCGGAATTAAGGAACAAGTTGCCCTTCTCCAGCGGACGGAAAACCGTAAGTCGGTCGCCGATCTTCACGCTGTCATCCGCTCCGAGATCAACGTACGCGATCTGGTCACGGGTCAACATCTCATGCCCGTCGCGCGCCATTAGAATGCGGCCCATGGCTTTGCCCGACGGGTCGCCAAAGCGGTCAAACGGAGCTAGCGGTTCGACGACAGGGCTCGTCCTGATAGGAACAAGTTCGATCAGATCACCGAGCAGGAAGTTATCGCACGACGTTTTGACCCGCACAACCGAAACTTCGCGTTTCACATTCACGACCTCGACTGCTCCTACCTCCTGCACGTAAAACCCGACGTCCTTAGTGGTCCATTTGCTCTTCACACCTCCACGCGGCCGCACAACGGCAAAGACGTCGCCGACATTCACGCCCTTATCATTCCCCATATTTATATAGAGATAGTCATTCTGAGCGTAAAAATATTTGTCTGACTCGTCCTGGCCGGCAATGATCTTGTTCGCGGTGCTGATCGCGTTCGACTGGATGTAGCCGGCACAGTATAAATTGTTTCGTCCCGCGATCGCCTGCGCCGGTTTCGGCCTCTCATTCAGCGTCACCTGGACAACAGGTTGTTCGCGATTACCTTGGGCAAACGCGACAAACGGCATTGCAACGGCCATTAAACTCAATAAGATCAGACGGGATGAGAATGATTTTTGAAAATTCACGATTTTCTCCTTTTGCGTTTCGGATAATTTCGCCGCGAGAACTCTGGAAGGGTCATCAAAGCACGGCTCTAGACGGTGATACCCACTGGGCCACAAGTATTATAAAGCCGCACGGGATGTTTGGTCAACAAGTTTTTACAATCTTAAACACGCCCCGCGATTTGCGTGTAGGAAGGCACTTTTGCTAGTATCTTCGTTTGCGGTCAAACACCCAGTTCGACCCGTCAGCCGGTGTAGCTCAGTTGGTAGAGCAGTTGATTTGTAATCATCAGGTCGTAAGTTCGAGTCTTATCACCGGCTCCACATTAAACCTAATAAATTCAACCATTTATGGGAAATTAAAGACAGCTCTAGGGGCTGTCTTTTCGCGTGTTGGACTAAATGTTGGACTATTGCGAGACTATCTTTTAATGGTTAAAATAGATTCTAGGCACGGTTCGGCGTGCCGGTTCATCTTTCCGATCACCTAGTGCCGATTGCATCACATGCACAATGAGCGATGAATTTCCTTCACCCGGCACGTTGAACATTTAAGTAATTTGGAGGCATGAGCATGAATAGCATTACGGACAATCCAAATCCTGATGTGACGATGTTACAAAAAACCACGGGTAATCGGGGCGGTAACAACGCTAAGACGATCGCGACGAGAAAAATCTTCATCGAGGCATACGAGGAGCACTTCGGTAACGTGACAGCGGCATGCAGCATCGCGGGAATTTCTCGTCAGACATACTACCGTTGGATGAAAAGCCTTTCGCGGACAAACGTGAAGTTTCGGGAACGACTGCGATTAACTAACCCTAAAGAACGATATCTCGATTTTCTTGAGAGTGCTCAGGTGAAGCGGGTGCTAGAGGGTTCCGATGCGATGATCAAACTGGGTCTCGAACGGAAAGGACAATCACGAGGGTGGGCGGGTGAAAGACCGAAAGAAGAACAGGAGAAGATCGATCAAATAGGGGAGGCTTATCTCGGGTGGGTAGCAATCCATCCGGATGGCACGTTGAAAGACAAAAGAAGATGGCTCGGCATATTCGCTGAGAAGGCCGGTGTCTCCGCTGAGGAACTCGGCGAAAAGGTTGGACTCCCTCTCGCTAGGACAACCGAATTCGGTAGGTAAACGTTCTGAACCAGACTCCAAAGACAAAGTTGTAGACCTCGAACAGCGTGTAAGTATGGGCGTGACTTTCGACCTCGATCTTCGAGATCGCGATGATCGAAATGCTCACGCTAAGTTTATTCCAATGGCAGTACGGGCTTGAGCAGACCGTGACGCGATCCCAAACCCGGGAGCGTCAAATGTACCCGTGGTTGGAACAGGGGAAGCTGCCCCCCCCCCCCGCGGGCATAAACAACGGTAAAACGCTACCGTTTCAACGCCCGCGTCGTAGACCTGACCGACAGCCTGACCGACGTGAACTTCATCGGAAACGAATAGCATCGTTTCCTTATCGAACTGAAGACCGGCCGCAGATCCGGTCTTCACAAGAATAGAAAAGCGTCGCATTTAGGGTCGCTTTTTTTATCTTGGAGGCGGCACAAACGAGGGACAATTACCATTTCCAACGGGTAATCTTATTAGGTTCTCGGTGAGAAGAAAATGACGCCAGATAAGCACGGGCTTCGGAGTAATTACTCGCCAGTAAGGAATTTGTACTGTCGATCTGGCTGATCCGGTCGAAGATCGTCAGTGATTCCTTCAGTTGGGTAAGCCCGGCTTCTTTCTGGCCACTCATGATCAGGGCATTTCCGAGGTTGCTTTTCGAGATCGCCACATCAATTTGTGATTCGAAATATTGTGGATCGCTTTCGAGTACTTGCCCGCTCAAATCGAGGGCCCGACGAAGATAAGGGACAGCGATCGCTGCGCGGTTTTGTTTGATCAGGATCTGTCCCAGCAGAATACCTGATATAGCTGAATTTCGGTGATATCCGATATCTCGCGGGCTGGTAGCCAAGAGGTTTTTCATCATTGATAGGGCCGCTTGAGCGTGTTCGAGAGCTTTTGCAGGCGTTCCGCTTAAGTCTTCCGCCGCCGCAAGGCGGTGGTTCGTTAGCCAAAGATAGTAGCTAATACTCGTGTCATTTGGATTTGCCGCCTGCTCCGATTTGAAACCACCCATTGCCGTTTGCAACTCAGAGATCGCGGTTTTGTAGTCACCGGTCAAATTTAGTGCGGTGGCCATCTGAAGGTGTGAGCGGGCGATCAAAAACCCGACGTCCGCAGGTGAATTCGCTAGACCGCGTAGTTCCTCGCTTATTTCCACTGATCGGCGGCTTGCCGCAAGACTTCCGGGGATATCGCCTGACATTGCCTCAAAGGCCGCCAGTTGGCCATAGGCGTCATGAAGATGCCTAAGATGAATAGAATTCCCTGGCTCGTCCTTAGCGATCTGATCGAAGATCGACACCGCAGTTTTACTGAGTGTGAGTCCTTCCGCGACCGAGCCTCGAACTTTTTCTGTGTCGCCGAGTTCGGTATATGTCACACCAAGCTGCTCGCGGTAATGGATATTATTTCGCTCGCTGCGCAGCAGATTTTCGTATATTCCGACAACTCTCCTCAGAACTTTATCCTTTTCATCCACCGGCATGTCCGGAAGCGAGGCACGATTGAAATATGCGGTTGCGAGTTCGTCCTGCAGCGAGTTGTCGTTCTCAGATTCTTCAGCGAGTAGGTCGAGCTGATCGACCGCACGCCTGAGGAGGAGCCGCCGGGCCGGCAGGCTGCCTGGAAGGTTTTGGATCGCACCGTGAACCTCGGTTACGAATGCATCCGAAAGCTTTCGCAGATTCTCAAAACGCTTTTCGGCAAGCTCACGTTCGCGTCGTGCCTCGCGGGCATTCAGAATTGTCGCTGTCAGTCCGACGAACAGGCTTAGAACAAGCAGGGCCGCAAGGGCAACCATGGTTCGATTCCTCTGAACAAATTTCTGTGCCCGATAAGAATATGAGATACGCCGAGCCGATACCGGCAGATTCTGGCTGTAACGCAGTAGATCATCGGCAAGACGCTCGATGGAACCGTATCGTAGATTCATATCATCATGGGCGGCCATCGCCAGAATATTTTGTAGATCGGATCTTCCGTTCCGTTTCCGCCGGTGATGTCCCCCATCTGCCGTCGCACGCACCTGGGTCGAGCGATCGAGCAGTTCACCAAGTATCTTTCCTAAACTGTAAACATCACTCGCGGTGCCTATCACTAAACCCGCTGCTTGTTCGGGCGAGGCGTAACGAGGCGTCATTACGCGCTGGTGCTCCTGCGTGGCTCCAGCATCTGTATCATCGAGGAGTTTCGCTATACCGAAATCAAGCAATTTCGGCTCGCCGCCCGCTGTGATGAGAATGTTCGAAGGTTTTAGATCGCGATGAACGATCAGTTTCTGATGGGCGAACGAGACCGACGAGCAGACCTTTCGAAATGTCTCTAAGATCTCTTTCTCCTTAAGGTTTTTGCAGAACTCATCGATGGGCACGCCATCGACATATTCCATTACAAAAAACGGGAGGCCGTTTTCCGTCGTTCCTCCATCCAGTAGCTTTGAGATATTTGGATGATCAAGGCTTGCAAGTATCTCGCGTTCACGCACGAACCTCGCCAGGATCGCGTCCGAGTCCATTCCGCGCTTAATGATCTTTATCGCAACCTGCTGCTTAAAATCTGCTCGTTCGCCCAGGAAAACTATTCCCATTCCGCCGCGTCCGACCTCTCTGACAACCCTGTATTTATCTATTAGATTCCCGATGAGATCTTCACTCAAGATCTTTTGGTAGGAATTTTGAATAACGCTCGCGGCCGAAAGGCCTTCTAGAAATCCGTCTGCTTCCTTCTGGAGCTGAAACAGTGAATCTACCTCTTGTCGCGTAGCCTGGTCAGTGCAATTCTGGACCAGAAATAGCACACGGCTTGACGCATCGAGGTCGAAGGCGGCCGCAAAAACCTCTTTAACTTTCTTGTAATCGCTAGAATGCATGAGCGGATTTAGATACGCAAAACACCCACATTCAGTTTTGAATTGTCTTGAGTTCTCGAAAAAGCCAGATCCTGGCCATTTCCCAATCGCGTTTTACGGTAGCCGGCGATATATCGAGTAACTCTGAAACTTCCTCGATCGTTAAACCACCAAAAAACCTGAGTTCCACGATCTCTGCCTGTCTTTTATCTAGATCTTCAAGTCTTTCGAGAGCTTCGTAAAGTGTAAGAATATCTATGTTTTGCGTCTGAAAGAAGCTTATAGCGTCATCCAACGCTACCATCGATTGTCCACCGCCGCGCTTTTCTCGTTTATTAGCGATCGCGTGGTTGACCAACACCTGACGCATTAAACGCGCCGCTATACCAAAAAAATGCGCCCTGTCCTTCCAGGATATTCGGTCTAAATCTCCGACCAGCCGAAGGAATGCCTCGTGGACAAGCGCGGTCGGCTGCAAAGTGTGGTTTTCGCGAAACTCTCCGCGGAAAACTCTGGAAGCGACCGCACGCAATTCGTCGTAAACGATTGGCAACAACTTTTCGAGTGATTGCTTATCACCTGCTTGAAGAAGTTGTGTGATCTCACCGGCCTGATCCATTTCCTTGCTAATAAAGGGTTAGATTACAAGGTTTATCGATCCATGTCGATAAAAATGAGCCGGTTTACGGCTAAATATTGCATGAAGTAATAGAGATATAAATAAACAAAACACCGCTCGCGGCGGACATAAGACGGAAACGGGTCGAAACCATAGTCGTCACGAGATATACCCAAAAAATATGTTAAAAAACCAGAGGTCGTTAGGTTTCTTACGCAGCCGCGTCGCGTTGCTCGCAATAGCTGGAATTTCGGTCCTGTCAGTCGTTGCCGGTAGTTCGGCGAGCAGCTTTTCGGGTTCGATCCGTGAATTTTTTGGTGCAGCCCCCACCGAACAAACCGTCCTAACGGAGAATATTTCAGTTTTGGATGAACGCACTGCGGCCCCGCTGGTTCTGGCGAACGGGCCGATCATCTTTCAGAGAGGTGCTTCAGCAGCGTTTGATACTCCCTATAACCGCGGCGGCCAGCTTTACAGAGTTGATCCGACAAACCTAAGCGAAAACCCATTCGGCGAGGGCAGTCAGCCGAACTATTCATTCGACGGGTCAAAGATAGTTTTCTTGCGCAATACTCAACTGACGACGAGCCCCGCGAGTAGTTATTCACCAACGGGCTTGACGCTATTAGGCGGTGGCTCAAATATTGTCGGCCTTTATCCAAAGTACTCACCTAACGGAAATGCGATCGCATATAATTCGACAGCAAACATCAACGGTTCCTTGTACTATCACACAAAGATCATCGGCGGTAGTTGCTCCGCATGTGATACCACAACCAACACCCACGACTTTAATCCCACCGGCCCAAGTTCGTATCTTTATCCGTCGTGGAACCCGCTCCCGACCGCTCCGGTAACTGCCCAAGTCGTATTCGTGAGAACCTCTGCCGTCAAGGCTGATGTAGACAGCGGTAATTTTACTGGCGATCTTTACACCGAAACTTTCACGATCAACCCTGACAGCACAATAACCGAGGGCCAACGCCAGCCGCTCACCAGCAGTCCGGCTCATTATGCTTTTCCCGTATACTCGCACGATGCTGCGAAGATCGCTTTCGTAAAATTCAACGCTGACGGCACCAGTTCGCTGAACGTGATGAATGCGAACGGCACTAACGCCACGGTGCTCGTCACGTTGCCCAACGGTTCAACCGCAGTACACCACCCAGGCTGGTCGCCGGATGATACGTCGATCGCATATTCAGATACAAACCGAATCTACCGCGTCGCGGTCGCTACCAATCAGGTCACTGCCGTAACGAGTGCCGCGAATGCCGACTATGATCTATGGCCGACATGGGCTCCAGGAACTCGAACGATCCGGGCCATAGCTGCGTCCGGACTCACTGGACAGCAAGTTACTGTCCCTATCGAACTCGACGCTCAGGGCAATGAATCGGTAGTAAGTTTTTCGGTAAACTTTGACCAAACAAAACTCTCGAACCCCGTCGTAACCCTCGGCAGCGGGTCACCCGCCGGTACGTTTCTTGGTACTAATCTAAGCCAAACCGCGGGCGGAAAGATCGGCATACTTCTCGATCGCAATGGGGCAGTTTTTGCATCGGGCACGCGGCAGATAGTTGATCTTCGCTTCGATATAGCATCGGGCGCCGCGATGGGAACGACGCCGGTCAGTTTCGGCTCCACGCCTACCGCTCAGTCCGTCTCCGATCTGTCGGGAGGAATTCTCCCAACGGCCTACACCGGCGGAACCATAACGATCGCTCCCGGAGCGACACCAACGCCCTTTCCTGCCACGCTTTCTTATGAAGGGCGGCTGAGGGACCGTGTGGGCAAGAGCGACTCAGGTATTCCCGTCGATGGCGAGACGGATGGCACATTTACTCTGACGCTGCCAGCGGCTACTTCAACAAAATTGATGCAAACGATCGTTCTCACCGGGCCGAACGGCAACGAATGGGACACCATACCGCAGCCGCCGCCCGTTCCGGCCAATCAGGTGAAATGGGTTGTCGGAATTGCTGACGGCCTCGATGCTCCTCTACTGAACTGTTCGAATGGCTCACTCTGCAGTACTCCCCAGGTCGGAAATCTCGGTGTTTTTAAACTCTTTGTTCCCGATTCCACACCAACTTCATTCTCGTTGAATTCGACGTTCAATCTCACTATGACATTTACGGACGGAACCAGGGCGACCGGCTCCGCAACCATCGGACGCACGCAGGCAGACGTTTCCGTGGTCTTTTCGCCTCGGCCGTCAGCCACGGCGACAGTGGGCGACACGGTAGCGTTTTCGGCTATCGTCAACAATAATGGGCCTGAGATTGCGTCGGGTGTAACGTTCGACGGCTTTATCGATACTGGCTTTAGCAATCTTGCAACAACCACCAATGGCTGCAGCGTTTCAGGCAGCCATGTCATCTGCTCGCTCAGTAGCATCGACCCAGGTCCGGCGGGAGCAACCTCTGGAAGTTCGACGCGCCGGATCAACTTTACCGCCCGGGCCGCGACCGTAATCTCAGCCAACATACGTCTGACGACCTCGGTCGATGCCAATAATACTATCGACCCAAACCCGGCCAACAACCTCGACAACGCTCCGGTCGCGATCGCGGCTCCGCAGGCCGATCTCGAAGTGCGATCAGTCGCGGTTCCGCCCGCTGTTTCGAATGCTGGCGACAACATAACGTATCAGCTATTACTTCGTAATCTGGGCCCGTCTCCGGCCACGGGCGTACAATTCAGGTTAAACTTTTCGGTTCCGGCGCAGGTCGTGACGATCTCGGGTCCGGGATGCAGTTTGGCGGGCGGTTTCCTCGTCTGCAATATAGGAAATATTGCGTCGTCGGTCAGTAGTTCGACGATCAACATTACCGCACAGCCGCTAAGTGCCGGAGATTTCGTCGCTACAAGCACAGTAACTGGATCCGAACAGGATCCCAATCCGGCTAATAACACTTTGAACTTACTAACCGTGGTAAAGCCGAAAGTCGCACTTACCGGCCTTGAAGTAACGCAGGCAGTTCAGGATCTTAGGAACAGCGTACCGTTGATCGCGGGAAAACGTACATTCATTCGGGCCTATGTAAAGGCTCTCAACTCTGCGTCGGCCGGCGCCACTATATCGGCTAAACTCATCGGCTCAAATTCCGCCGACGGCATCAGCCGTACTATCAAACAGTCCAAAAACTTTGGCGGTCAGATCGCCGTGAAGGAGATGCCTGATCGCATAGATCCGGATCAAGGCTTTTATTTTGAACTGCCTGATGAATGGACTGCCGCAGGAACATTGCAGTTCCGTATCGAAGCCGATTATCCGCTCACCTGCAGCGAGCCGGACCCGACACCGAATTGTGCGACGAGTGTTACGTTCAACGCTCCCACCAGCGCGCTCGACATCAGGTTCTTTCGCCTCGCATATACGGTTGGCACGTCGACATTTCAAACAACGACGACAGATGTAAATCAGGTCGTTGAGGAATTCAAAGCGATCTTCCCGACAAAGGATGTCTACTTTGACAGTTACAGCAGTTCGGTTCCCGCGGGCGTAGGCAGACCAAGCACATTGGCGGATTTTCAAAGCATCGATAGCAAACTTCTTACCCAATTCCGCCTTGATTGCCGCAATCGAGCGTCAGTTTGCCCGAAACACTACGTCGGTTTACTCACCAACAGTGTAGGTGGTGTCGTCGGTCTCGCCAATGATATCCCGGGCGATGTGTGCGCAACCTACGTCGACGGTACGCTGATCGCCCCGCACGAGTTAGGCCACGATCTCGGGCTCAGTCACACTAACTACAACCTTCAGAATGGTATAGCACCTGCCGAACAGGGCTCCGGGCCACACACGCCAGCCGACGGGACGATCAGTAAGAACAAGATAATGTACGACCCGAGCGCCATCTATGGTTTCGACGTCAACGATACGGGACGCTACCTGACCACCAATCCCGGCCGGGTGTATGGACCGTATACGCCGGATTTCATGAGCTACGCGCCGCAGCGTCACTGGATATCGGAACATAACTACGGCCGCTTACTCACCAGCATGCAGGGTATAACCGGTAGCGATCCGAATAACCGGCCTGCGAGTGAGCCAAAAGTCGTCCCTGAATCGGTCGAAGCAAACGATATTGTTTTCTTAAGCGGAGTTTTATCTCTCGGTCCCGGCGTCTCTCCGCAATTGTCCTCTGTTTACGTGGTAAATTCTCCAGGTCCGGTCGATCTTCCCACCGCAGGCGGCTACGCTGTGCGATTCGAGAATATCAACGGCCAGCCGATCGCGACCTTCCCCTTCGAGCCCGATCATCCATCCGAAGCCGGTGATCAGGCTACGTTCAACCTGATGCTACCGTGGGACAACGGCACAAAACGCATTACGATCCTGCACGACGGTGTACCGGTCATCTCGCGACAGGCGTCAGCGAATGCTCCGACGGTCACTGTCACCTCGCCAAACGGCGGCGAGATCCTCACCGGGCCAACCGCAAACCTGACGTGGACATCCGCGGATGCTGACGGCGAAACGTTGAATCAAATAATTCAGTACAGCTCGGACGGCGGCACGACCTGGCGGGTTCTTGCCACAGACGTAACGACCAATTCCTACACTTTAGATCTTACGACCATCCCTGGCTCCGCCCAAGCACTGATCCGCGTGATCGCGAGCGATGGCATAAACACCTCACAAGACCAGTCAAATGCGACATTCACCGTACCGGCGCACGCACCAGAGGCGACCATCTCGCTACCGCCCAACGACAGCATGTTCGTGGGCGAACAGACGATAATTCTCAGGGGCTCGGGATACGATGCAGAAGACGGCCTGCTGCCGAACGCAAGGCTTACCTGGACATCAAATCTGAACGGTGCCGTCGGCACCGGCTCTTCGGTTTCTTTTGACGCAACAAGCCTCCAGGAAGGAACACACACAATAACGCTAACTGCCACCGACAGCTCAGGCCAGTCAGGCACCTCGACCCGGACGATACGGGTATTCCGCTCGCGGCCCGTTCTGCCGGCCGCCCTTGCAGTCAGTTCCGCCCGACTGAGCTACGTTGCGATCTACGGCTCACCCATACCACCTCAGACACTGTCCATTAGCAACTCCGGCGATGGCATATTGACTTGGACAGCTACATCAGATCAGCCTTCGATACAGCTCGATCTCGGAACCGGGATGGCGCCGTCAAGTATAAACGTGAGCGTAGATCCATCGGGCCTCAATCTAGGCGTCAACACTGGAAGGATCACGATCACACCTACCGGCGGAACCGCTAGCCCAAAGATCGTTGACGTAACGCTCATTCTCACGCCGGGCTCAACCTCCACGATCAGTTCCAGGGTAACCACCCCGACGGGCATCGGCCTTAGAAATGCTCATGTGACACTAATAAGTTCCCAAGGTGTTTCGAGATCAACGACCACGAGCTCATTCGGCGTTTTCTCCTTCAGCGGTGTGGCAAACGGCGACACTTATACCATCAGTATTTCGTCGAAAAGGTATCGATTTGCTCCCCGAATTACGCGGATATTGACTGATCTAAACCTTGCAGATTTTGTAGGACTCGAGTGAGAGTTTGAGTGTTGATCTGGTTTTAGCATATGAACACGGTCAAAATCATTGGCCGTGTCCATTTATTTTTGCTTGAAATGGATCGTGATATTTTGATCGGAAATTTCTTAAAGAGGTCATTTATAACCATCTAGAAAACTTCCTACAGTTCGAAACTTAGCCCCTATTCTTGGACGTGTGGCTGCATCGGAAAACGATTACATAGGAGGCGACGTAAGTCGCCACATCCGCCAATTTGTATCTTCTAAATAATCTGTGTCGTTTAACTGCAAATATGGCCGGTATGCACTTCATTTCGGGTGGCCGATCCTTTTTCGGCAGCGAGCCTTGTTTCTGCGGCTACTTGTTCAACGGGAGATCCTGCGAAAAGAAATTGCGTTGATAATCGAGAAATAAATCAGGCACGGGAGTCGTTACGTCGATCGATCCGGTTGAGTCGACAGCCCATCGAGACCCGGTGTCAAAAAACCCATTGAAAATCGTTTGAGAAAAAGGCAGATCTTTACGGGATTTATACTCCCGAAATGAAGATGTCAGAAATCTAATGTTTATTGGCGTTCACAAGTGGCTCCATTGCAAGCGACACATCGTATTCTTTGTCACGGATTTCGTCAGGAGGGCTCGAATTTATGGTTGGCCTGAACGTTTCTGAGAACAAGATCTATAAGAAATGGAAATGCGGGCTCGAGAGTCCGCATTTCCATTTAGTTTATCTCTCCGAAGATCGTACAGATAAATTTATTTTATTCCAGGCCGACCAGGTTCACATCGCTTAGGTTTTCCGTGAGGTTTACTATGCGGGTTGCGAATCTGAATCGTTTGCTGGCCACCGTCAGCAGGTAGTCGCGTCCGACCTCGAGCCCTTCGAACTGGTAGGCTCCGAATGAGCTTGTTACCGTTGTTCTACGGTTGCCCGCCGTGTCGATGATCGTGACCGTCGCGTTTCTCAGGCCCTGTCCGGCTGCGGTTGTTACTCTGCCGGAGATCGTGGCTCCGTCAAGCAGTGTGCCGCCGGTGAATGAGACCAGCCCGTCCGTCCAGTACAGCATCGGCAGCGGGTTGTTCTCCGCGTTTCTCACGTCCCTTTGAGTTGGGAAGTCGCCGAATCTGATCTGGGCACTCGTCGCCGGGCTTTGGAACGTCGGGAAGGTGATCTTCACGAGTTCTCTTGTTCCGGCCGGTAGTGCCGCCGTCGGGGTGATCGTGATGCCGACCTTGCCTTGCAGCGAGTTGTTGACGGCCAGTGTGCAGTTCACTGCTCCCGTGCCGCATGTCACCGTCGGGATGCCCAGTGCCGTTACCGGATATTCCACCGTAAAGGCGACCCTGGTCTCAACACCCGTCGTCGTCATCAGCACCGGAACAGTTACAGGCTGTCCCTGCGTTGCTATCTGGCTCACCACCCTCGCCGTTCTCGGTATCGCGTTCGGGCCCGGTACATCGTAGGCGATGAAGTCCCCGCCCGTGATATTGCCGGCCACGTTGGTGTACGTTCTGCTTGTCGCCTCAAACGCCTTGCCGAGGCCGCTTGGGGTGATGGTATAGCTGCCGCCGGTCTGCGTTACTCCGAATGAGTAGTTGCCGTTTGCGTCAGTTGTTGTCGTTGTGGCCTGCTGCGTTGCGGTGTTCAGCAGGGTCATTGTTACGCCCGCGAGGTTCGTGTTCGTGCCGAAGGCGATGAACTGCTTGACGTTGCCCGTCAGGCCGATCACCACATTGTGCTGGACTGCCTGTGACGTGCTGCCTCCGAAGTTCGCATCGCCGGCGTAGGTCGCCGTGATGGTCTTCGCTCCCAGTGTCGAGGCGAGGCTGCATGTGCCCGCTCCGACCGCTGCCGTACATGTGTTGCCCGTACCGTCGCTCACTGTCACATTACCCGTCGGTGTTCCCGCTCCCGGGGCGACCGGGCTCGTTGTCCAGTTGACCGGGTAGTTCTGCCCGACCACCGTTGAGCTGCCGAGGGCTGAGGCGTTCGTGATCGTTGTCGTCGTCGCCGCCTGTGTCACCGTCAGGGTTCCGTTAGCTGTCGCGAACGTGTAGTTCGGGGCTGCTAAGGTTCCCTGTGCCGCTGTGATCGGGTACGCTCCCGGACCCGATGTGCTCGTTGCCGAGGTCGAGATGTTCGGTGTTCCCGTCACTCCGCTTGTCGCCAGCGTCTCTCCGTTCTGGAAGCCCGTGATCTGGAATGTCAGGGCCGGGTTAGCGGCTCCAAACACTCTTGTCTGGTTATTCGCCGTCACCGTCAGTTGGGATTGGGTGATCGTCAGTATGCCGTTCGTGAATGTTGTGAACGCGTAGTTCCCTGATGCCAGTGTGCCCAGTGCTGCCGTGATGGCATACGGGCTGCCCGCGACCGGGCTCGAAGGCGTCGCCATCGTTGACAGCAGCGGGCTTCCCGTCACGTCGCTTGTTCCAAGGTTCTGGCCGAGGACAAAGCCCGTGAAGGTTGCCGTCAGCGTGGGGTTCGCGGCTCCGTAGGCACGGCTCTTATTATCCGCCGTTACCGTCAGGCCTTTCTTGTTGACTGTCACGTTGCCGTTCACATAGTTGAAGCTGTAGTTGTTCGAGACCGCTCCCGTACAACTGGACGGATACTGCGAGCCTGAGACCGGTGAGCCCTGGACATACGTCGTCGAGCACGTCGGCTGGGTCGTCAGGTTGGCCGTCGTTTCACCAAGCACGAAGCCCGTGATCGCTGCCGTGATCGCCGGTGCCGCATCGCCGTATGTGACCGCCGCCGATGAGGCCGCGACATTGAGCGGTGCCTTGCCGATCGTCTGGGTCGTCGAGCCGTTGCTTGTGAGGTAGTTCGCATTGCCCGAGTACACTGCCTGGATGACCTTGCCCACTCCCGCCGGCAGCTGGTTCGTCGTACAGACCGCCGAGCCCAGTGCCGTCACCGCTACATTCTGACAGCCCGCTATCGGATTGCCGCCGTCATTGAAGTTCACCGTCCCCTGCGGCGTTCCCGATCCCGGTGCCACCGCCGTAATGGTCGCCGTCGCCGTCAGCGTCGAACCGTAGTTCGGTGCATTGATCAGCGTCTGCACCGTCGTCGCCGTCTGAGCCGGGTCCACCTGATGAGGTGCCGTCGCTGCGGTGCTTCCGTTAAAGTTAGTATCGCCCGAATAAGCCGCTGTCAGAGTCTTCGGCCCGGCCGATGTGCTTGCGAGCTGGCAGCTTGTCGCCGGCAGGATCGCCACACACGTATTCGTGCCGTCCGAGATAGTGATGTTGCCCGTCGGCACGCCCGCTCCAGGTGCCACAGGTGCGACCGCGATCGTAACCGTATAGTTCTGGCCCACAACACTTGGATCCGGCGTGTCGGAGAAGATCGTGGTCGTGGTGCCAGCTCTGTTGACCACCAGCGTGAACGATGAATCCGTCACCGCTCCGCAGTTGTCGGTCGAGCGGACCGTGATCACGTGCGATCCTGTCGGGCCCGCATTATTGATAGTCACCGTTCCGTTGGCCGGATTGACCTTGGGAGTTACTGTCATTGCCGGGACAACGCTCTGCAGCACGTACCCCGTGATAGAACCATTATCCGTCGCCGTCGCTGTCGGTACGCTGAAACCGGACTGGCCGAATACCACGTTCTGAGGGCCGTTAAAGGTGACGGCAGGCGGCGTATTCGCAGTGACTAGCACCGTCAGATTCGTATTGGTCGAAAGCCCGCCGCCGTCCGTGACCGTCAATGTAAAGTTCCCTGGGACCGCGAGGCAGTTGGCTACGATGTCCGCAGTCACAACTCCTGCCGCACTCACAGCGATATTGCTCAAGGTAACGAGGCCGTCGGTCGCCGTCGCTCCGCCGTTCACCGTCACACCGAGGCTTCCAAGCGGTGTCTCGATGTCCCCAACATTCGCGATCACCGAATTCGTCAACGCCGATCCCCGCTGCCGCGTCACACCCGCTGTCGGAGTGATCGTTGGAGGCGTATTCGGCAACTCAAAGGCCCCGATATCGACGTGCGAACCGACCTTTCTTGCAAAACCCGCTCCTCGCTGATCCGTCGTGAGTCCGACGACCGGGTCGTTCGCACCGCAGCCATTTGCCGTCAGCACACAGTCGTTGCCGGCGTTTATCGCAGGTGAGCCATTGAGTAGAGCATGTGTTTGGGTAGTCCCGCCGTTATTTGCCAGCGATGCAAGCTGGGCGTTTATCGGCAATCCAAGCGATCCAACAATATCCCCGTTCGCTCCGTTCACAAAGCCGCTAGTGCCATCGCTGTCAAGGTTGTAGCCGTCAGAGACGATCATTGAATTTGGAAGGGGCACGACGTTTACATCCTGCGTAGTGGTGCTGAAATTCCTGCCTGTGTTGCCGCCCACCAGCGTATTCCGAAGAGAAGTTATTACCGAAGGTGATGCGGCATCTTCATTGACCCAAACCGCTCCGTATATACCGACCGAAGTGTTACCGGTGATGGTCGTGTTGATCAGATTCAACGAATGGACCGTCGCGGTCGAAGAAATATTTGCGATGCCGCCATTGCTGTTTTGACTCACGTTCCCGCTGATGGTGCTATTGGTGATCGTCGCGTTTGCATCCTGAATATTCAAGCCTGCTGCCTGGAACGTCGTTGTATTGCCGCTTACTGTCGACCCTGACATATTCAGGCTCGCGTTTCCCTGGAAAAATCCGCCGGCATTGCCCGCCTGATTTCCCGAGAATGTCGAGTCGGTAATTGTCAACGCTCCAAAACTGAACAGACCGCCGCCGAACCCAGAAGCTGTATTACCGGATACGGTACTGTTTCTAAGTGTCAAAGTGCCGTTACTGCTGATGCCGCCGCCATTTGCTTCGTTTCCGTTGCTGATGGTCAGCCTTCGTAGTTCGACCGTGGTGCCCCCGTTTACCTGGAAGATCCTAAAGTTAGGTGCCACGGCGGAGCGCGTTACGGTCGCCCCTGTTCCACCGTCAATCGTCAGATTCTTATTGATAACGATCTGCCCTGTGGTCAGAGTTACCGGTGAAACTCCGGCTTGGAAGGTGATCGTATTGCCCGGACATGCGTCGATGACTGCCTGACGAAGGCTGCCCGCTCCGCTGTCGGCATTGGTCGTCACAATCGGATTCGTCGTACATGCGGTCGTGAAGGTTAGCGTGAAGTTCGGCCCGGCCGAGCCGTTGCTGTCGCCGTCGAGCTGATTTCCGGCGGGGTCAGCAATACTGGCCGACACTCCCGTCACCGTGCAAAGCACACCTGCGGGGAGTGTATTGCCAGGATCGATGACGATCGACGTGACGCCATTCTGCGGAAGTGTCGGTGAAAATGCTTCTGCACCGCCGCAGTTGACCGTTATGCCGCCGGCCAGGATATTCACCGGTTCGGAGAAGTTAAGCGTGATATTGCCGTTGCGGTCAACGTTTATCGCGCCCTGGAGCGGCGTCGTGCTGGTTACCGTGGGGGGAACGTTGTCCACCGTGAGGACGACATCGTTGCCAGTCCCGCCGGTGTAGCTAATAGTTGCGTTCACTCCCGGAGCCCCGAGGAAATTCGATATGGCCGCTCCCTGAGCAAGGCCATTAAATGTTCCAACGATCAAGTCGCCACCGTCGTTATTGACAATAGTGAATTGCTGCCCCGCGGTTGGGACATGAGTACCGCTCAGCACGAGCGAAACTCCCGTCAGGTTTACCGCACCGACGACGTTGAGCTGAGTGTATTGTGTGTCAACCGTGGTTCCGTTAATAACAATCGCCAGATCGCTGCCGAATGAGAGCGTGCTGGCTGTGACATCGGTCAAGGACTTGGTCGGCTTGACCGCGAAAGGCGAAACGCCCGGATCGAGCAGCAGTGTTCCACCGCCCGTATCTATCTGGCCGCCGCTGATCAGGACATCGCCGGCGGTTACGAGATTCACGTTGGTCGCCGCAGGGCGTGTGATATCCGCACTCGTAGTGATAGTTCCGCTAGATGAGTTGCCTATATTGAGCGTGCCGGCGGTGATGCGGTCGAGTTCGGCGTCGGAGAGTTCTAACGTCGATGGGGTTGTGTCGATGGCCGAGCCGAGGTTGATCGCAACGTCGTTGGTCTTTTGCCTGAGCGAAACCGGCCTGCCGGGAGCCGTGATAGTGCCGAGCGCCGTGTCGATAAAGATCGTATCCGCGTTCACCGTTACACTGCCGCCGGTCGTGGCGAGGGTTCCGGCTGTGCCGAGCAGGCCGCCGAGCTGGAATCCGGCGTTGTTTGTCGTGTTGCCGCCCGTACCGATGACCTCGATGGATCCGGTCGCCGTCGAAACCGTCGCACCGTTGCGTACGATGACGCCGCTGGTCGGGAAAGCCGGAACGGCGGCGGTGGCCGTACCCCCTGTGCCTGTGATCGTGACATTTCCGTCACCTGTTGCGGAGATATTTGCACGTATGTGCGATCCGAAACATCCGTCGACACAGGTGCTGGACGTTCCGGTGATACTAATATCGCCATCGACGGTGCTCAGCGCTCCATCTTGTCTAAATGCCTGCGCGGCGCCGACGTTTGTGTTGCCTGATGTACCTAGGAGAGTCATCGAGCCTGCATTTGCTCCTGTTCCCGATGAGGCGATCGTCCCGGTTCCAAAGATCATGACACCAACGGAAATCAAGTTGCCACTTGTGCCCACGCCCGTCGTATTGCCGCCAACACCGGTCACGCTGATCGGGCCATCGACCGTCGAAATCGAACCGCCGTTAAATAGACCATACGAACCAGCTTGGCTGGACGTCACGTTTCCGCCCGTCGCGGTTATGGTTATCGAGGCCGCGCTCGGTACCACACCCGTCGAAGTGATGCTATTCGTACTACCAGATAAGCCGAGGCCGTACGAAGAAATGACCCCATCTACGCCAATGGTTTCGCCACCGACAGCGTCGAGCGATATATCACCCGAGACCGAAGCGATCGTGGCCTGCCCCGCAATCAAAACTCCAACAGTTCCGGTTGCACCCGTGTTTCCGCCCCTTCCGTCTATGGTAATAAGTCCCGCATCCGCCGCCGAGCTCGTGGAACGTATCGAACCCGTACCATTGACGAAAAGGCCTAAAGAAGAAAACACCCCAGGGGCCGCAACGGTGTCGCTGCCGCCTTTGCCGTTGATCACGATGTTTCCGCGTCCGCTGGTAGTAAGAGTAGCGTTCTGAAGGTCGACGGCGTAGAAGTAGCCTGGGGTCGGTGTCGCCTGCTGATTTGCATTGAGCGTCAGGTTACCGTTGACCGTGGTAATGCTGGAACCGCTAGCCATCGCGATATTGCGGCTGGCCGCGAGGGTTGCGGCACCCGTTCCGGTTAGGATTAAGTTGGCATTTGGGCCGACATTTATCGTGTCGGTTCCAGCAGGATTGGGAGCGTTGTCGTTTTGCAGGTTTACATCCAGGTTATTGCCTGCCGCGAAGTTGATGTCGGCATTCAGGCTAACGGTGTCGTTGCCGGTACCGCCGTTTATTGTCAGCGAAGCTGTAAATCCGCCGCCGCTTGTGCCGAAACCATTGACGTTGATCGTGTCATCGCCCGTATCGCCGCCGTTGATCTGGAGCGAAGTGGTCGGGTTAACGAACGAGACGGATTCGCCGCCTACATTGGAATCGACTAGCGTCTGCGCCGGCGTTCCTGCGTCCTGCGAAACAGTTATCGTTTCCGTAATTGTGCTGTAATTCAAAACTACATTCGCCGCCGTGACGGTCGAGCTCACCGGTTCGAGGCCGGTGTAGTTGATCGTTCCCGAGCGCGCTCCGCCGGCGAGAACTACGCTTCCGTCGTGTTCGTTGGTGAAGTTAAACGTTTGCGTGGTCGTCGAACCGCCGAGGATGATCAGCTTATCTCCGGGCGCAGATGTCGGGTCGCCGCCGTTGAACGTCACGCCGTTCGCCGTAAAGTTGCACCCCGCAAGGTCGAGCGTCAGCGAATCGTTTCCGCCAAGCGTATTAACCGTAATGTTGCCGGTGATCGAGCTGAGCTCGAAACTCTGATTTAGTGAGTTCCCCGGATCGCTGATAACCACCATAGTTGGCGGCGGCGCAGTCGTGCAAGAGATCGTAATGTTATCGTTCGACGTGCCGCCGTTAGCATCCGTGATAACAAGATTGCCGGCATCGACCACGGCCGTCGTTTCAGCCAATACATTGACCGTTTCGTTATCCTGAACCGGAACCACGAGGTTATTACCCGCAAGGTCGCTGATAACTGAGCCCGTCGGAATTCGAAGGATTATTGTGCCGGCCGTGGTCGGCGTGACCTGTACGGAGACGACTCCGGGAGTTCCCTCGATGACGGTTCCGATGGTGACCATTGCAGTTCCCGCATTATTGAAATCACCCGCAGTGACCGTTGCTCCATCAATATCCTCTGAGAACGTTACCGTATACGTCAGCATCGTGTTGATCCCGATACTGTCGTCGGCGTCGCCGTCGTCTATCGAGGTAACGGTGGGCGGCGTCGCATCTTCGAATTCGAACGCACCGATATCCGTCCCGTCGGCGACATTTGCGATCGACGGATCGTTTATGATGCGGGGGAATCCCGTGCCGCGTTGGTCAAAGTCGAGGGGAGTCGGGACCGTGTTCGAGCCGGCATCGATCGCGGGGCTATTGGCGACGAGTGCGTGGGTCTGCGTCGGTCCGCCATTATTAGCCAATGTCGTATTTAGAATGGAGCTGACCGCGAAGCCGACCTTATTGCCGCCGACGCCGTTTACGATACCGCCCGAGGTCGCTGAGTCGCCGATGAGGCTGTTCGCGGCCGATGTTATTGGGTGCCCTGACAGGTCATTGGGCGTCGTTCCTGTGCCTATCAGGTTGCCCGCCACGATCGTGCTGTTCAATGTTGAGTTGGGAATCGGAAGGGCAGGCTCCGCATAGATCCCGCCTCCATCACCACCTAGATTACCGGTATTCGCCCGGTTACCCGTGATGGTGCTGTTGGTGACTTTAAGTTGGGTGGAACTGTCCACCATGTATATACCGCCCCCTTTGTAGCTGGCACTATTGTTGGAAATGGTGCTGTTGGTGATCGTCACCGGAGAAGCCCAAGTGTTTATTCCGGCACCTGAGCCTGCGGTATTGCCGGAGATGGTGCTGTTAACGATCGATATGGGCACGCTGTTCGATGAGTACCACTTGCTAATGCCGCCGCCGCCTTGACGTGCGGTGTTTCCGGAGATCGTCGTGTCCGTGATCAAAACGCCAGAGCCGCCGTATAACTGAATGCCGCCAGCGTATTCACCGGAATTGCCTGTAATGATGCTCCTCGTGATCGTCAGGAATCCCCCATACAAGCCGATACCGCCGCCGTCGCTTTGAAAATTGGTCGCAGAGTTATTGGAAATGGTGCTGCCCGTGATCGTCATCGTTGCCGTAGTGTAAATTCCCGCTATCCCGTAAGTAGTACTATTTGAGTTTCCGGAAATGGTGCTGTCCGTGATCGTCATTGTCCCAGTGTTAAAAATTCCGACCGTCGTGTTACCCGAGACGATACTGTTAATGAGGTTCAAGGTCCCGAGATTCCAAATACCAATTCGCCCGGTGGCGACCTTAATTCCATCAATCGTGACCGTGCCCGACGCGATCTTGAATACATTTGAGGTGTTGTTCCCGCTCACCGTTACCACGCTGGCTCCGGGACCCTGTATGGTCAGCGAACCGTTATTCGTGATGACCAACTCTCCGTTCGCACCGATATTTATCGTTTGCGGGGTCCAAACACACCCGCGTCAAACGTGATCGTGTCGTTACCTCCATTCGCGTTGGCGTTACCGATAGCTCCGCGCAGGCTGCAATCACCCAACGTGCCGCCCGTACATGCATTTAGAGCAGCGTTGTCAACCGTCGTGTCGACCGAATAGTTCAAGTTCGCGAAATCGTTGTCCGTGATCGCAATATTCTGAAAAGTAGTCGCACCAAGCGTTATTCCCGCTGACGGATTGCTCTCGGTGATCGTTGCAGTTTCCGGGCCCTCGATATCGGTATCGTTGACCACCGTGAATGTGGCCGTACCGATCGTCTGGCCATTTAGGATAGTGATGGTCGTCGGTGCGAGGGAGTAATCACCGGCAGTAATTCCGGTTCCCGTCACCGCAAGATCCACTGTTTGATTACCCGTAACCGGGCTCGAGGCGGTCGCGGTCACCGTGATCGCGGTCGCCGCCGCCTCTGTCCCGGCGTTCGCACTGACCGACAGGTTAACCGACGGTGGAGGGTCAAGGGCAAAGACCCACGCCGCCCCGTGGACTTCGCCTAGGATTTCGTTGTCAGTGTATCCCCCGATTATCGCCGTATTTCCGTCGGCTGAGATCGATACCGAAAATCCCTGGAGAGCCGTCCCGGCGTTACCCGTTCCGACAAGTTTGCCGCTCTGCTGCGTCCAGACGCCGCCGCTCCGTGTCCAGACCCACGCCGCCCCCTGGCCGCTGTTGTCGTTTGGCCCCCCGACCAACGCCCTATTTCCGTCGGCTGAGAGTGAGACCGAATTGCCTTGAAAAGCCGCCGCGCTGTTATCCGCGACAAGTTTGCCGCCTTGCTGCGTCCAAACTCCGCCGCTCCGTGTCCAGACCCACGCCGCCCCCTGAATGCCGTTGTCAGTGTATCCCCCGACTATTGCGGTATTTCCATCGGCTGAGAGTGAGACCGAATTGCCCTGCTGAGCCGCCCCAGCGTTACCCGTGCCGACAAGTTTGCCGCCCTGCTGCGTCCAGACGCCGCCGCTCCGTGTCCAGACCCACGCCGCCCCCTGGCCGCTGTTGTCGAACTCCCCGCCGACTATCGCCGTATTTCCGTCGGCTGAGAGTGAGACCGAATGGCCTTGCCCAGCCGCCCCGGTGTTACCCGTACCGACAAGTTTGCCGCCCTGCTGCGTCCAAACGCTGCCGCTCCGTGTCCAGACCCACGCCGCCCCCTGGGCGCTGTTGTCAAGGTATCCCCCGACTATCGCCGTATTTCCGTCGGCTGAGAGCGAGACCGAATGGCCTTGCACAGTCCTCGCCCCGATGCTACCCGTGCCCACAAGTTTGCCGCCCTGCTGCATCCAGACACCGCCGCTCCGTGTCCATACCCACGCCGCCCCCTGGGCGCTGTTGTCGTTTACCCCTCCAACCAACGCCGTATTTCCGTCGGCTGAGATCGATACCGAATAGCCCTGCTCAGCCGCCCCGGTGTTACCCGTGCCGACAAGTTTGCCGCCCTGCTGCGTCCAGACACCGCCGCTCCGTGTCCATACCCACGCCGCCCCGTGGCCGCCATTGTCAGCGCGTCCCCCGATAAGAGCCGTATTCCCGTCGGCTGACAGTGAGACCGAATAGCCCTGCTGAGCCGCCCCGGCGTTACCCGTGCCGACAAGTTTGCCGCCCTGCTGCGAAGAGGCAAGTATCGCCATCAGATCCGGTGCGTGCCCTTCGGCTGTCGCCGTCTCATCAGTGAGCGCGATGGTGCCCGTTGGCGTCGTCGTGGACGCCATTCCAAAAAACTCACCCACAGACCGGATAAACCCAAAGCGTGGCGATGCCCCAGCCGTTGCAGTCAGAACAAGCCCGCTAGCGAGGGCGATCAGGACAAAACCATTAACAACGGCAAAACGTGATGGACGGCGGTTTTTCAACATCTTAGATCTCACTCCAACAAAATATTCCCTTTACGTGACTAAACGACTTTTGAATGAAAAGAGGGGCATGAGCGCCGGAAAATAGTTTTTTATTTCGACTTACTGTTTTATACTAGGCGTGTAAATCCGGCGTAAAAGAAAATCGAACGATGGATGATGCCTCGCATCAGATCACAATTCTTCTGACTGACTGGAGCAAGGGCGACGAACTTGCACTTGAGCAGTTGATGCCGCTTGTTTATGACGAGCTGAGGCGGATGGCGAGGAGCTATATGCGAAGCCAGCCGTCCGGGCATACGTTTCAGACAACGGAGCTGATCCACGAAACCTACGTAAAGCTCGCCAAGCAGGACGGACCAAACTGGCAGAACCGAGCGCATTTTTTCGGAGTTGCCGCGCAGGCGATGCGGCATATTCTGGTCGATTACGCGCGCTCGAAGAAACGCCAAAAACGCCGTGGCTGGCGGGATCGAGTGACGCTAGCCGACAGCATGGCAGTTTCAAACTTTAAGTCAGATCAGATCGTCGCTCTGGACGACGCTTTAACGACGCTGACCGCTCTCGATGCACGCAAGGGCCGCGTCGTCGAGCTCAAATTCTTCGGCGGGCTAACGATAGAGGAGATCGCCGAGGTACTGAAGATATCGACCGATTCGGTGAAACGTGACTGGCGTTTTTCGCGGAGGTGGCTGATGCGTGAATTGGCCTTGATTTCTTAAGGGCCGCGATCTCAAATGGCCCCTTCCTTATGAACCCGGAACGCCTAAAACAGATCGAAGAGATCTACCACGCCGCGTCTGAAATGCCGGACGCTGAGCGTGAGGCTTATCTCGTTGAAAAGTGCGGCGATGACAACGATCTTCGGAGTGAAGTCGACTCACTCCTCTCGATTGAAAGCTCTTCTGATGTCTTTATCGACGCCTCGCCGGCTTCGCTGGCCGCCGATATGTTTTCTGTCGAGGAAAAACCGGCCAACCTCGTCGGAAAAGTGGTCGGACATTATAAACTCGTTAAACTCATCGGCACGGGCGGTATGGGCGAGGTGTATCTCGCAGAGGATTCGATGCTTCGGCGTAAGATCGCACTCAAAATATTGCCATCGAGGTTCGAGAACGATCCGGAACGAAAAAAACGTTTTGAAAAGGAAGCCCGGGCCGTTTCAGCACTAAATCATCCAAATATAATCACGATCCACGAGATAGGAACGGTCGAAGACTTCAGCTTCATGGCGACCGAGTATATTGACGGGCAGACACTTCGTAAACTGATCGCCGAAAGGACGTTTTCGTGGCAGGAAGCCGTCAAAATTGCCATTCAGATCGCCGACGCCATGGAGTCGGCGCATTCGGTCGGCATTATCCACCGCGACATCAAACCAGCCAATATTATGATCCGCCGCGATGGGATCGTTAAGGTGCTGGATTTTGGCCTGGCGAAACTGACCTCACCGGATTCGAATGATCTCGAAACCCGCGAACACACCGCCCCGCATCGCGTGATGGGCACGATCAACTATATGTCGCCCGAGCAGGCGATGGGCGAAATAATTGATGAGCGTACCGACATTTTTAGTTTCGGCGTCGTGCTTAATGAAATGGCTCACCGGCGTGTCGCCATTCACGGGCGCCAGTGATAGCTTAATTGCTAAATCTGGAGTTCCTAAGACTCTGCCCTCGATCTCAGAATCAAACCCTGACATTCCTTCCCCGCTGGACCAGATCGTCAAACGAGCGCTGAAGAAAGATCGTGACGACCGATATCAGTACTTTTCACAATTGCGCAACGACCTTAAAGGGCTTCTCCGCGATTCACACACCGAGTCGTTCGATTATTCCTTTGACAACAGAACCCTGCTGCAATCGGACCCTGACAAAGACACGCGAGGCGCGAGATCAACGAAGAATATCGCTGCGGTCCGCAGGATTTCCGCCGCCTGGGTTATCGCTCCGGTCTTGCTGATCGCTCTCGCCCTTGCGGCATATTGGGAGTTTTTGTATGCCGCGAGTGACGGTATCAACCCTTTTCAGTCGACAAAGCTGGACATTTTGACCGCTCACGGCCTTGCCCTTGCCGTTGCGATCTCGCCTGACGGCAGATACATTGCCTACGCAAAGAGCGAGGAAGATGGACGCCAGAGCGTTTGGCTGCGCCAAACGGCCAGCGTCGGCGATACGCAAATTTCCCCTCCGGGCCAGACGAAATACGATTTTTTGAAGTTTTCACCCGATGGGAATTCACTGTTTTCGGTCGCGACCGAGGGCGAAGGCCAGCCGCCGTCGCTTTTTCAAATGACGACCCTCGGGCTTAATCGCCGCAAAATGGTCGCCGACGTTAACAGCCAGATCACCTTCTCGCCGGACGGAGCCAACGTTGCGTTCATCCGCGTCACAAAAGCCGATAATTCGATCATCATCGTTGATAATCTGGGAGCGAACGAGCGAATTTTGAAGACCCGAACATTTCCCGAGGTTTTTGGGGATGAGATTTCATGGTCACCGGATGGACGCCTCATCGCTGCTCCAACGCTGACCCGCGGCGCGACGTACGCGGGCGGAATGGCCGTGGTCGACGTTGCTACCGGTACCGAAACCCGAATTCCATTGAAAGAAGTGAACCTGCTGCGCATCAGCCAACTCGCCTGGGTCAACGATGGCCAGGGGCTGATCTATATGCCCTATGCCGCGAATATGGGACAGCGTTACCAGATCCGATATGCGGCTTATCCGACCGGCGAGATCCAAAATGTCACAAATGACCTCACGAGCTACGATGATTTCAGTATGACGGCTGACTCGCAGACTATCGTTGCAGTACAGCGTGAATATTCGATGGGCATTTGGCTAACGGCGGAAAACGATTTTTCGACGGCGGTCGGGATTAACTCAAAAACGGCCGCAGATGATGGCGAACGCGGTGTTACGTGGACGAAGGATGGCAGGATCGTTTTTGTTTCCAGCGAGGGCGGGGCTCAAAATATCTGGCGAATGAATCCCGACGGCAGTGATCCAAAACCCCTGACCACCGACTATAAGGTGGGAAAGGCGTATCCGTCACTTTCGATGGCTGGTGACGCGATAACTTATCATTATCGAGACACTGACCCGGTTACCAAGGAGCCCTTGCCGGGCAACACTTTTTATCAGATGGACTCAGACGGGCAGAACAGCCGTCGTTTAATAGCTCATCATGACGTTGCGTACGCAACAGCCTCTGTAAATGCAGAATGGGTGGTTTACACCAGCCGAGCAGACGGGATATTGCGGATCTGGAAAGCACCGATCACCGGAGGCGAGGCCGTCAGGCTAACGGATGTCGATTCCACCTGGCCGGCACTATCGCGGGACGGCCGAACAATCGCATATTTTATCAATGAAAAAAGCCAACCTTTAAGAATCGGCATCAGCTCGATAGACGGCGGCCCACCGCTTAAGACCATTGAACTCCCCTCGACAACAACCATCGACGCCGGCCTCGCATGGAATAAGGCCGGCAATGGCGTCCTCTTTGTGAATACGCTCGGTACTACTTCAAATATCTGGACCCAGCCGCTCGATGGAACAAAACCGTCTCAACTCACCGCCTTCAAGGAGTTTCAGATCGCCAGTTTCGCCCTTAACGCGGAGGGCAATCGACTGGCCGTCGCCCGCGGTTCGCGAAATCGGAATGTTGTGTTGATAAAGAATATTGAAAAAAAATAAATATTAGACTTTAGGCCATTGAGAACTTTTATCAACTTGGTTCGATCTACACATGTCAGAGACGAAACTATCAGAAACCATCATTTGTTTTTGTTGCATAGCGATTTGGTTTGGTCAAAAAGAAAGCGAATCGCTTCAAATAAGTGTATACAATATTGATTTCTTATATATTGTATTTAATAGGGTTATGGCGTCACTTGGCTCCGACCCTCGGCATACCCCTTCGTTTTTAGTTTCGAGACTTGGAACCTTCATCAACAAAACTATCCGCGTAATAACGGACAGTTTTAGGTCATACACTAATTAGGTCGAAAGGACGGCGAAGCCCTTGCCTGGGTCTATGCGAGAGGAACTCTGTCGGCTCTGGAGCTCGTGCGAGGGCGTGGAAAACGCTCGAAGATGCTGCGCGATTATCACAAACTTTGATAGGTCTAGGAAAGCCCGGGGAAATGATTCTAACTTAGACGCGTATGTGTCCTCGGTACAGATATTAGCCTTAAGCCTTTAAAACACTTCAAAAAAGGCAGATCTTCACGGGGCAAATCAGTCCCAAGCAGCCTCGATAGATGACGAAAAGGCGGGCCCGCGAGCCCGCCTTTAGTTTTTGATCTTTCGATCGTCAATGGTTATTCCAAGCCGACCAGATTTACGTCGCTGAGGTTTTCCGTTAGGCTCACCTTTTGTGTTGCGAATCTGTAGCGGCGGCTGGTGACTACGAGCATGTAGTCTTTGCCCGTTTCCAGTCCTCGAACGTGTAGTTTCCGAAAGAGCTGGTGACCGTGGTGCGTCTGCCTCCCGCCGTGTCGATCAGGGTGACCGGAGATCGAGGCTCCGTCCAGCAGTGTGCTGCCCGTGAAGGAGACCAGGCCGTCTGTCCAGTACATCAAGATAAATCAAGCCGGTGCGATCGCGTTACCGCCCGCAGATATTTCCGGAAGGGTTGTGACGCCAACCGGCTTAGGATTGCGGAACGCTGTCGTCATTCTCACTGACGCAAACGGAAATCGTTGCACCGCGACAACAAGCTCGTTCGGTGTCTACACTTTCACTGGAGTCGCGCCCGGGAGCGGATATATCTTGAGCGTCTCATCCAAACGCTATCGATTTGCGCCAAGAAATCCCGAAATCGTCTTTTCATTAACAGACGTTGACTTTGTAGGTTTGGAATAAAATCAACTTGCCGACCAATGACTATTTAACGAAGGAACTAGGCCGTCGTCGCGTGTTCTTGTTTTTTCAAAATACCGATCACTGACCCACGCGAGATCTTAAGTCGCTTGGAAATTTCAGAGTTGTTCATACCCTGATCGCGAAGTTTTTGGATTTCTTTGAGTTTTAAGGCAGCGGTCTTTGGGCGTCCATGCGGCCTCCCTTTTGCCCGAGCATTAGCTATGCCCGCAATAACCCTTTCGCGAATGATATCTCGCTCGAATTCTGCAAACGTCGACAACATGCCTGCCATTGCCCGACCAAGCGGAGTTGAAAAATCCAGAGACTCAGTCAGCGATATGAACGCGACGCCAAGATCTCTCAGCTCGTTAAGCGAAGTGATTAAATCGGCCAAACTCCGACCAAATCTATCGAGCTTCCATACCAGGACCGCGTCGATCTGTCTTCGTCTGGCCAACTTTAACAGCTCTTCCCTTTTCGGCCTTGTCTTTGCGCCGGAGCCGACTTCTTGAAATTCGGCGGCTAATGTCCATCCACGATTCGCTATGTACTCCTTCATTTGTTCGATTTGCATCGGAAGAGTTTGCTGATCGATCGTCGACACTCTCGCGTATATTCCAACTCTCATAAAAATGAGAATAAACGACTTTCCTCATAGTGTCAAATAACTACAGTTTTTTGACAGCCGTCATCCATCTCTTGAAATCTCGGTAAACACTGAAGTATTTTGGGGCAGAAATGTCGGGGTTTTTTGACACTCAGTAGATGGGATTCTTTGGGTTGTCTCACTCTTTAGCGGGATGTGATTGTCTCCACAGTTCCCATATCGAGCTTTGTTCTTAAAAATCTAGGTAGGACATGCTCGATTGCGCTAAAATGTCGGAAGTTCTCATGCCAAACCAAAATCCAGAACAACTCGCCCGCGATAATATCGATGCGCAATTAGTTGCGTGCGGCTGGGTTGTGCAGAGGAAAAACGAGATCAACCTTGCTGCTAATGACGGCGTTGCGGTACGCGAGTATCAGACTGACGTTGGGCCGGCAGATTACGTCCTGTTCGTCGACAAGAAGCCTGTTGGCGTAATCGAGGCAAAGCCCGAGGACATGGGGTATCAGCTCACAGTGGTCGAAGAGCAGTCGGCCGACTATGCGCAGGCCAAACTGAAGTATCTGAATAACGATCCGCTGCCGTTCGTCTACGAAAGTACTGGCGAATTGACCAGATTCACGGATTATCGCGATGATAAGCCTCGATCCAGAGTAGTTTTTTCGTTTCATCGACCCGAGACGTTTCGCGAGTGGCAAAAGGGCCGAACGTTGCGGAATAGTCTTCAAAGCCTTCCTGAGCTGCCCGAGACCGGCCTGCGTGAGTGTCAAATTGCGGCTATAACCAAACTTGAGCGTTCGTTCAAAGCGAACAAGCCCAAGGCCCTGATTCAGATGGCGACTGGTTCCGGGAAAACATTTACTGCTATCACGTTTATCTATCGGCTGCTGAAATACGCTGGGGCGAAGCGTATCCTATTCCTCGTCGATACCCGCAATCTTGGTGAACAGGCCGAGCAGGAGTTTCGGGCCTTTCTGCCGAATGACGACAACCGCCTATTTACAGAGCTGTACGGAGTCCAGCGGCTCATCTCAAGCCATGTGCCGACAGACAATCAGGTATATATCAGCACGATCCAGCGCCTTTATTCTGTATTGAAAGGCAGGGAACTAGAGGACGCGGCCGAACAGGTAAATCCGCACGAAAACTGGCAGCCAAGGGAACCGCAGCCCGTCGAGTACAGCGAAAAGCTTCCGCTCGAGTTCTTTGATTTTGTAGTGATCGACGAATGCCACCGATCCATTTACAATCTCTGGAAGCAGGTGCTCGAGTATTTCGATGCGTTCCAAATCGGCCTAACGGCGACGCCGGATAACCGCACTTTCGGCTATTTCAATCAGAACGTGGTCAGCGAATACACCCACGAACAGGCGGTTATTGACGGGGTGAATGTAGGCTTCAACAATTATCTGATCGAAACCGAAATCACTCAAAAAGGAGCGGCGATCTGGAAGGGCGAGTACGTCGATCATCGCGAAAAGCTATCGCGTAAGAAACGCTGGGAGCAGCTTGAGGAAGACGTTGCATACACTGCCAAGCAGCTCGACAAGGATGTTGTCAATCCGAATCAGATCCGCACCGTGATCCGCACGTTTCGAGAACACCTGCCGGGGATGTTCCCAGATCGCATCGATGCTGACGGCAATTTCGAGGTGCCCAAGACGCTGATCTTTGCAAAGACGGATAGCCATGCCGACGACATCATCAACATCGTCCGCGAGGAATTTGACGAGGGCAACCGGTTCTGCAAGAAAGTTACGTACAAGACTGAGGAAGACCCGAAATCGATTCTGGCGAGCTTTCGAAACGAATATTACCCGCGTATCGCCGTCACGGTTGATATGATCGCGACGGGCACGGACGTAAAGCCGCTCGAAGTGTTGCTCTTCATGCGTGACGTTCGCAGCCGCAATTACTTCGAGCAGATGAAGGGCCGTGGTACTCGCACTATAGCTCTCGACGACCTCAAGAAGGTGACGCCGACCGCCAAGTTTGCCAAGGACCATTTTGTCATTGTTGATGCTGTCGGCGTGACTAAGAGCATAAAGGCCGACAGCCGCCCACTTGAGCGCAAGCCAAGCGTCGCTCTCAAAGACCTCATGCAGGCAGTCGCGGTCGGTGTACGTGACGAAGACACTTTCTCGACGCTCGCTGGTCGATTGATACGACTCGATAAGCAGATCAGCGACAAGCAGCGTGAGATCTTTAAGGAAAAGACCGGCGGCAAGACGGTTTCTGAGGTCGCGGCGGCACTTGTTCGCGCACACGACCCTGATACCGACGATGTTATTCGAGCACAAGTCACAAGCGAAACACCTGACTTGGCACCCGAGGCGATCGAAAAGGCGGTCGATGAGCGGCGAAATGAGATGATCGAGCAGGCGGCTGAGGTCTTTACGGGTGATCTGAGTGAATACGTTGAGAACGTTCGCAAATCGCTCTACCAGATCATCGACACGATCAACCCGGACAAGGTGTTAAATGCGGGCTGGAACGAGGACGAGGCAGAGCGAGCAAACTCGCTTATCGCGGATTTCGCGGCGTGGATCGAAGAGAATCGCGACGAGATCACGGCGTTGCAGATTTTCTACTCACAGCCGTACCGCCGCCGCGAGCTGACCTACGCGATGATTCGTGACCTGTGCGAGATACTGAAAACCGAGCGGCCGACGATCGCACCTCTCAACGTATGGCAGGCTTACCAGCAGCTTGGCGAAACCGATGGAGCGGCAAAGACCGAACTTACTTCGCTTGTCGCTCTCGTGCGGCGGGTCTCCGGCATCGACGCACGCCTAACCGATTACTCAAAGACGATCGACCGCAATTTTCAGAACTGGGTATTTGGTAAGCAGGCAGGCCCGGTAAAGTTTAACGAGGAACAGATGGCGTGGCTCCGCATGATCAAGGATCACGTCTCAAACTCATTCCATATCTCGCGAGGTGATTTTGAGTTTGAGCCATTCGCTCCCGTAGGCGGCCTCGGGAAGATGTATCAGCTTTTTGGTGAACAGATGGAACCAATCATTGTGGAATTAAACGAGGCTTTGGCAGCGTAATGAATCAAGACACGTTACCGAAAACTTGGGAACTAAGGCCGCTCGAAGAAGTGTGCACAATAATCATGGGCACGTCCCCTCCGTCAAGTACGTATAACTCTGACGGAAACGGTTTGCCATTCTTTCAGGGGAAAGCCGATTTTACTGATTTGCATCCCGTTGCCAGAAAATGGTGTACAAGTCCTGAACGTATCGCAGAGCCGCAGGACATACTTCTTTCAGTCCGTGCCCCCGTAGGGGCTGTGAATGTTGCGGACGAGAAAAGTTGTATAGGTCGAGGACTTGCAGCACTTCGGTATTCTAACCATAAGTTTCTTTTCTACTATCTTTTAGGTATTAAAGAAGAACTTGATCGCAAAGGAACGGGCACAACGTTTAAGGCTATTTCTGCTGGAACGGTCAAAGAAATCAACTTCCGCTCCCACCTTCGGGGGAGCAGGAGCGGATCGTTGCCAAGATCGAGGAACTCTTTTCAGAATTGGACGCCGGAGTCGAAAGCCTCAAAAAAGCCCAGACCCAACTAAAGACCTACCGCCAAGCTGTCCTCAAACAAGCATTTGAAGGCAAACTATTCGTACCCCAAGATCGACCAAAGTGGCAGTCCGCTGATGTGAGTTCAAATGTGGCAAAAATGAAGAAAGATCGAGAATGCGAATTGGAAAAAGCCGGCATTCGGTCTCGACAATCTTCACCCGTCTCGGTTGCGAGCGAGACATTAGGCGAGTTGGCAGAAGGATGGGTTTGGGTAAGGCCCGATGATATTAGCGCCCCGGAAAAATACGCTTTGGGTATAGGTCCCTTCGGTAGCAACTTAAAAGTAAGCGACTACCGAGAAAGGGGCGTTCCGCTAGTATTCGTAAAAAACGTGACCAGAAATGACTTTAATCGTGATGTTAAATTTATTGATAACGCGAAATTTGAAGAACTCATTGCCCATTCTGTTAAACCTCTTGATCTAGTGATCACTAAGATGGGTGACCCTCCGGGGGACTGCGAAATTTATCCCGAAACCGCCCCACCGGCAGTCATTACATCGGACTGTTTGAAATTCAGGATCTGGGATAAGTATGCTAACAGGAAATTCTACCGGTATTGTATTGAGTCTCAAATGATTCGGAAGCAGCTTGGTGTTATTACGAAAGGAGTAGCTCAGAAAAAGATTAGCCTTGATAGATTTCGTTCAATTTTTCTTCCATTTACGACCAAAGAGGAACAGGATCTGGTGGTCGAAGAAATCGAAAGCCGTCTGAGCGTCTGCGACAAACTCGAAGAAACGATCGCCGCGAGCCTCAAACAATCCGAAGCCCTCCGGCAAAGTATTCTGAAACAGGCATTTGGCGGGAAATTAGTAGATCAAGACGAGAACGACGAACCCGCCTCGGTGTTACTCCAGAGGACTCGATTCGAAAGAGAAGCAGTTGAGGAAGAGCAAAAAAAAAACAAGAAAAAAACTAAGAGGGCAGGAATGACTGAAAAACTCAAGACGATCTTAGAAATCCTACAGGAAAGCCGAGGACCAATACCGACCCGCAGGGTTTGGCAGGCTTCCACCCATAAAGACGACATCGACGCATTCTACGTTGAACTCAAACAGCTTTTCGACCAGAAGAAGATTAAAGAGACAGAACGAGATGGACGGGAGTCGTTTCTTACTCTTGCCGCTTAAAAATGAGAATCGACAAGGTTTACATAAAAAATTTCAAGAACCTCCGAGAGTTCAAGATCGACCTCGATGAGACCGAGATGAAGACCGTTTTGTTAGGACAGAATGCGTCTGGTAAATCGAATTTCATCGAAGCCATAATACTTATCTTCAAGTATCTCGATCTAAGTAACGGGACCACAAGAAAGTATCCCGAGTTCGATTTTGCTATCGACTACAAAGTCAAAAGAAACCACATTAGAGCGATTTGCGAAAACAGTTCGTACAGCATCGAAGTTAATGGTCAAGCCTTAAGCCTGAAATCATTCTTTTCCGATGAGGGGAAATTGAAGTACCAGCCGAAAAACGTCTTTGCGTATTATTCTGGTATCTCAAATAAACTGAAAGAACTTTTCTGGGACCATCAGAATAGGTTTTATGAGGAAATAATAAAGCCCGACTTTGACGCGAAGCGTATAGACGATCTTCGCAAATTGTTCTACGTTCAACTCGTCCATTCCTACTTTGTCCTGCTTGCCTATTTCTCATTCGAGACCGAGGAAAAGGACTCTGTTGCCTTTCTTAAAGGGGTCCTCGAAATCGAAGATTTGGAGTCTGTTCTTTTTGTCCTAAAAAAACCCGATTGGGCCGAATCTCGGGCTAGGAAAAATCCGTCGGATATTTTCTGGACAGCAGAAGGTTTGGTGAGAGATTTCCTTGATTTATTGTGGAAATATTCAACCGCGCCAATTTCTAATTCTGAGTCTATTAGAACTGATTTTCGCTCGCATGTTACCGAGGACCGCCTTTATGTTTTCATAAAGGACAAAAAACAGCTCAAATCCTTGGCACATAACTATCAACAGAATACGGAATTTTTTAAGGCTCTTGAAAGTACGTATATTTCGAAACTGATAGCCGAAGTTAGAATCAAGGTCAAGAAAAAGAACGTCGATTGCAGTATAACGTTCAGGGATCTCAGTGAGGGTGAACAGCAACTTCTGACCGTCCTTGGATTATTGAAATTTACAAAGGACGAAGAGTCATTGATTCTGCTGGACGAACCGGACACACATCTTAATCCGATTTGGAAATGGCAATACCTCGAATTTTTGGAAAATGTGGTTAAGCGACCAGAATCGACGCAAATCATTATAAACACCCACGACCCACTGGTCATTGGAAGTCTCAAGAAAGGGGAAGTGAGGATTTTCAGAACTGATCAATCTGGGAATATTTACACCGAAGAACCCGATATGGACCCGCGCGAACGAAGCGTCGCGGGCATACTAACTAGCAAACTCTTTGGGTTGCCGTCAGTAATGAGTAAAGAGGTCGAGGACAAGTTAAATCGAAAACGCTTCCTCCAGTCCCAAATCGAAAGAGAACAACTGTCGCCCAATGAGATCGTCGAGTTTGAAACCCTTCGAAATGAACTTGATGACATAGGTTTCTATGACACCACGATTGACTCTCGATACAACAAGTTCTTAGAGCTAACAAGCAGGCATCCAGTTTTTCAGAAATCGATTTTAACGAAAGAGGAAGAGGCAGAACTCGAAAGAATATCGCAAGAGGTCGCGAACGAGATTCTTAACCCGGCTTGAAAAGTATGCGATATATTCAGAAAGAAGAATTGGTGAACGAGAAGCTGATCCGAGCGTTTGAACGGCTTGGGAAAATCTACGTGCGTAAAATGGAGGCGATGACTACCGACGAACGCAAACAATTCATTCGCGATCGAACAATTTGGAACAGATTGCAAGAACTAATGTTTCACTTATCTCGCTCAAAATGTTGGTATTCAGAAGCCCCGCCCGGCGCCGGAGATTATGAGATTGATCACTTTCGCCCCAAGAACCGGTCGAAGCAATTTGATGGAAGTGTGCTTAGGGCAGATGGCTACTGGTGGTTAGCTTTCGACTGGACTAATTACCGCTTAAGCGGTGGACTTGTAAATAAGAGGCGTCGGGACCGGCTAGGTGAGAATGAGGAAGTTAAGGGCAAAGGAGATTACTTTCCGTTAGATTTCGAAAATGGTAGCCAAGTGGCCGAATACGGAAGGAACCTGAACATTGAGCTTCCAATTTTGTTAGATCCTACGGTGTTGTACGATACATCGCTGATCTCCTTCGATAAGAACGGACAAGTAATAATACCTTCTGGCATTCCTGCTTCGGATAGATTCCGGGCTGAAAAATCTATTTTCTTTTATCATCTGGATCTCGAACAACTCGACTTGTATCGGGCTCAAGTTTGGAAAGTCTGTGAAGATGAACTCAAGGACTTTCATGAAGCAGTGACCGATGCTCCAAATGAGCACACGAAGCGTGAGGTGCTGAGAAAAGCAGGAAAGCGCTTGATTGAAATAACCGGCAAGGAAGCACCCTTTTCACGCGTCGCTTGGGCATGCATTGAAGCCAACCTTGAGACGTATTCGGCGTGGTTGCGGAATCTTCACCGCGCCCTCGTGTAAAGAAGGTTACAAAGGAGTGAAATTGATGGAATCACAAGGCCTGATTCAAAAGGTTTGGAGTTTTTGCAATGTCCTAAAGGATGATGGCGTCTCTTACGGCGATTACTTGGAACAACTCACATATTTGCTGTTCTTAAAAATGGCGGATGAATACAGCAAGCCACCTCATAATCGACCGTTGGGTATTCCGGCTGAGTACAGTTGGGAAAGTCTGACCGGGCTTCGCGGCGCGCCACTTGAGATTCACTATGTAAACGTCCTTCGAAATCTCGGCAACGAAAAAGGCATCCTCGGACAGATCTTCATTAAGAGCCAGAACAAGATCCAAGACCCCGCAAAGCTCTTCAAGTTAATCGACATGATCGGCAAGGAGACTTGGACGGTGATCGGCGCCGATGTGAAAGGGGAAATCTACGAGGGCCTGCTCGAAAAGAACGCCGAGGACACCGAGAGCGGTGCTGGACAATACTTCACGCCAAGGCGACTTATCGAGGCAATGGTTGAGTGCATTCGCCCTGAACCGATGAAGACGATCGCCGACCCCGCATGCGGCACCGGCGGCTTTTTTCTGAAGGCGTATGACTTTATCGCAGCGAATTATGATCTGGACAAGGAGCAGAAAGAGTTCTTGCGGTTCAAAACGTTCTTCGGCCACGAGATCGTCGCCTCGACGCGGCGCCTGGCGCTGATGAACCTCTTCCTGCACAACATCGGCGATATCGATAGCGATAACTTCATCTCGCCGGCCGATGCCCTTATCGCCGCCGACGGGCAGGGTTTCGATTACGTCTTGGCCAACCCTCCGTTTGGAAAAAAAAGTAGCCAGACCTTCACCAACGACCAGGGAGAACAGGAAAAAGAAGACCTGACTTACAACCGGCAAGATTTCTGGGCGACTACGAGCAACAAGCAGTTAAATTTTGTACAGCACATCAAGACGATGCTCAAGACGACGGGACAGGCGGCAGTCGTCGTGCCCGACAACGTACTATTTGAGGGCGGAGCAGGCGAGACCGTCAGAAAGCGGTTGCTCGAAACTACTGATCTTCACACCATCTTGCGGCTCCCAACCGGCATCTTCTACGCTCAAGGCGTAAAGGCAAATGTGATCTTTTTCGACGCCAAACCCGCCGCCGCAAAGCCGTGGACAAAGGAGGTCTGGTTCTACGACTATCGGACGAATATTCACCACACACTCAAGAAAAATCCGCTAACGGCCAGTAGCCTGAAGGACTTTGTCGAGTGTTACAACCCAACTAATCGCCACAAACGGCAAGAGACTTACACTGACACCAACCCCGACGGCCGCTGGCGGAGCTTCACCTACGACGAGATCACCGCCCGCGATAAAACGAGCTTGGACATAAGTTGGATCAAAGATCAGTCACTCGCCGATCTCGACAATCTTCCAGATCCAGATATTCTTGCCGGCGAGATAGTTGAGAATATTGAAGCCGCCCTTTCTAATTTTAAGGCGATCCAGATCGAACTCGCCCGGTGATCTAGGGGTTGCTTAAAGGTCAGCCAGGACCGGCCCTTCCGAATATTGGATAGCCCGGTGATTCATGCGCAGCAATCCACGGCTAGGCGATTGCGAATCAATTCACGAGCTTTCGGTCGAGGTTGACGACACTGCATTGTTCAATTTAGAGTGCCTGGCTGTTCAAAGGACAGGGGCTCTAGTGCCGTAAATCACAATTTATAAGTTTGCTATATGGCCCAAAAAACAAATAATTTCCTTTTTGGGGCCGGTGCTAGCTACGGTAGTGTAGATTGCCATCCATCGGTTCCGCCGTTAGGAAAGGATCTATTTGCAGAGTTGGAGAAATTAGGAGGCGTTGCAGCTTCGCTATCGGACGCTCGACGGGAGGCATTTAGATCGCGTTTTGAAACCGCAATGTCGGAGTTGTATCTAAATGATTCACGACTTGCGACTGCTCTGCAGCGGGAAATGAGTACGTATTTCTCTTGGTTCGAGCCAAAGGCCAACAATCTTTATATCAAGCTTTTTCGTTACTTGATTGATGAACAGCGAAAATTCCACATTGCTACGACAAATTATGATCTGCTGATAGAGCACGCGCTTAATGTTAACGGACGCAATTTTATCTACAAGCGACCGATGATGTCGAAAACAATTCAAGTTTTGAAAATTCATGGATCATGCAACTTGGTTCCAGATTTACCTGACGGACTATTTTCGTCATGTACTTTCATAGGTCCAGGAACACATGTGCAAACAACAGGTCTGCGTGTCCTCACCCCGCTTCAGATAAGAGATTATTGCGTCAGGAACGACTCAATCTCCCCAGCGATCGCGATGTATACTCTCGGCAAGGAGATTAAAATCTGCCCGGATCAAATCAAAGTCATGCAGCAAGCATGGAAGAATTATGCCCAAGCAGCTAGGGTGAATTTCGTAATTGGATTGGCGGTGGAAGTGAACGACCGCCACATCTGGGATACTTTAGCCCGGTCTACCGGCGAGCTGGTGTATGTGGGTCTAGAAGAAGATATTATGACCTGGGCCGAAAACACAAAGAAAAGAAACGTTACTTGGTTAGGCGAACGATTCGCCGATTGTTTTTCGCGAATCGTCAAAAAGGTTCGATAGCCTTAACCCCGCTTTCTTTATTCCTGTTTGATCGGTTTTATTGCCTTGCTCTACTCAAAGGTTCGGGAAATTCCTCGAAGACTATTCCAAAAATCACTTTGATTAGGGTGATACTAGACGCGGCAGTATATCAGACGGCTTTCTCAACCGATACCCGAATAATAATCCTGAAAATCTCATTAAAAGGAATTAGGAAAAGCAACCGTAACAGGAAGTTGGTAGGTTCAAAACTCTGCAAGATATAAACACGGAAGTGCTCAAAAGGAGGATCGTCTTATATGGAAAAGCTAGAATTTATCGCTCGCCAACTCGCAAAGGCGCAAACCAAACGTTACGAACACTATGTCGTCCAGCGCATTTGGCACCGACTGGACCGCCCGGATCTCAAGATGATAACGCAACAGTTTGTCAGTCGACCTAGCCGCGAACCCCGCCGAGCAATGACCGATATGTATTTTCCACAGCTAGGGATTCACATTGAGATTGACGAGCCGCGTCACCTCAAGCACGTTGCAGCGGACCAGCTACGCGAAGCCGACATTATCAACGCAACGGGACACGAATTCATCCGCGTTCCGGTTTTAAACGATCTACCCGCGTTCAACCGGCTGATTGATGACGCGGTCGATCAAATCCGAGCCGCTGCGGACTTTTCCGATTTTGAAGCATGGAACCCAGAGGTTGAAATGAGTCCCGCCACCCACATTTCAAAAGGATACATTGACGTCGACGAAGATGTCGCGTTTAAAACTATGGCCGACGCTGCGAGTTGCTTCGGTAAAGCCTATGCCGGACTTCAGCAAGCGTTTATTCCGCATCCAACAGAACCGGCAAAGTTTCTTTGGTTTCCGAAGCTATATGAGAACGCTCAATGGCTGAACACTCTCTCACCGGACGAAATGGTTATTACCGAAATCTCAAAAATTCCTGAACGCCGCAATTCACAAGTAGATTTGAACGTCAGGGATTTCGACCGGAATGGACGGAGGCTTGTTTTCGCAAGGGTGAGAAGCCCACTCGGCGATCTTATGTATCGGTTTAAAGGTGAATACCTTTTGGACATTACGGCTAGTAATTATGATCGGGGAACAGTACTAAATCGCGTAGACAAGCGAGCAAAAACTTACGAACAGAGACTAAAGACAAAATAATGAGAATTACAGCAGAATCCATGACGATCGATAGTGTCATAGGTGTCATACAGAGCAAGGAAGCGGACAAAGACAGACATAAACGCTGATGTTCTCGTAGCGGCGATTCAATTTGGGCTCCGAGGTTCAGAGTTAAAGAAAGTAAGCCGGATGAACCACCGCCGAAGTACAAAACAAATGTTAGTTGACACGACCTTTAATGTTCACACCGACGCGCGCGGCGGCGATCCGGACAGTACGAGTCCGACTCTACGCTCATACCATAAATTCCTGTGGAGCAAACCTTTGCCTAGTGGAGCCACATTTGAATTGACTGACCAAAAGAAAGGAGTCTACCTGTATCACAGTTCAGGGCTCGGAGAATATTTCTTTGGAAGTGATGCGATAACGCACTCATATAAGAATCATAAACGAAAAAAGTGGTTTACAGAACACATTCAACACGAGGTAAACGAACTCTTTGACGCAGGTTCAACCATCGGTGCTTTCACATTGTTCCCGAACAACCGAATTGATAGACAGCACACCATAAATCAAGCTCGGGGAGTAAACGGACTAATTGACGATAGATTTGACTTGACGCTAGAGTGCATACGCCGCTTCTATTTGGGACAGGAAAGTCCGCTTTACGGCACATTATTGCGATACAAATCCTTTTTCCATTTGTTTGAAAGTTTTGAGGGTTATTTCAAATACTTTTTACTCGACGACCTAGTTGGCGAGAATCAACAAGTGATTTTTTACCTTCCATTCGACGACTTCAAAACGGCACCCAGATTCTCCAGGATTGAGGAATATTCGATCTACAAAAAAGGGGTCATGAACTTTATTCGATCACGAAACACGAGAATTGAAACCTATGTAAAGCAACGAGCGGTAGAAACGCCAGAATGTTGTTCACGACCGAAGCCATGATCGCCGACGTGCCCGACGACAAGGGCGACCCAATGGTCGGCATGGGCGGCGGGGCATGGGTATGTAAGACTGAAGCGGCAAACATCCCTGTTTGCCGCCTCTTTAACAACTTGGTGTAAATTGAGAGGCTTCGTTTTTTTACCGGCGATAACCAAGCTTCCGGAAGCCTTGGCTCCAGAAAGCCTCCCACCATCGCATTCCATTTTCGAATGCATAAACTACGTCCATTGGCTCATAGCCCTTATTTCTTTGCCTTTCTTTGTCATTTATCCATACAAGCATGGAGCCGACGGACTTTACCACGTGGCTGAATTCAACTCTGGAGTGCACACGGCAATAGAAATCGTCCTTGACTAAGTCGCTCCTTCCTAGTTTAGTCATCAAAGTCGTGAAGAACTTGGATATAACTAATCCTGGATACTCGATGGCTCCCAAATATCCGATCGCCTGAGCTTCGCTTGCCGAATCTAGAAGCCGCATAAATTCCTGCAACATCGCCTCTGACTCGCGATCGGGTTTCAGGGAACCGCCAAGGCTTTCGACCAGCCGTTCCAAGTGCCACCAGTGAGGCTGATGCAACTTTTTCCTGAGACCGGATTCTTCAATCGCATTTGGAAATATCTCTGCCTGATCTTCCTGATCCGGGAAAATAGACATCAGGCGCCAAAGTGTTTGTGGTTGAAATCTTGAAAGCCAGAACCACCAGTTAACGAATTCAAAGAAAAACTCGCGATCGATCTTTTCTTTCTCACCAAGCCAACGAAGATAGGGATTATTATCGTCGGCAATAAACGGGGCTCTATCCGAAAATTGTTGAATATAGCCTTCAGCCTTTTGTCGTTGGGCATGAAGGGTTCTAGGGATCAATGTGAAATTTCGTAATTCTTCTTGACTTAACATTTTAAACTCCTAATCTTAGAATTGCGACGGTCAATGCAGTCGCAATTCGAACTTTATGAATATTGGTGCGATTTTGTATTTAAGCAATCTGAAGAATTCTTAAGGTTTCTTTCGATCGAAAATACGTGGATTCTCAGTCCCAAAAGTACAAATTTGGTGAGTTTGTTCTAGACCCCGCGAAACGCTCGTTATTGTTGAATGGTGCCTCGATTCGGCTTGAACGGAAGGCGTTTAACGTTTTGTGTCTATTGGTCGAGAAGGCTGGAATTTGTCTAAGTGAACAGCAAATTCTTGATGAAGCCTGGGGATCAGATACTTTTGTCGAGGAAGGCAATGTTGCGGTTGCTGTCCGTAAAATTAGAAAAGAACTTGGTGACCTTGTTCGGCCGTATTCCTTTATTGACCACGAAAAAAAGAAAGGTTATACGTTTATTTATCAAGTCGAACCAGTTGGACCTGAAGCCGTTAATGAACATCGGGGTATCGATTCCCTGAATTTTTACAGTCTCAAACAGAAGCAAACGAATTACCGCAGATGGACCAATGAAAGTGGAAGCGAAGAAATAGTCAAAATCGGCTGGTGCTGGCCTGCATTTTTCTTTGGTGGACTTTGGGGCTTAGCCAAGCGAATGGGGTTGATTGGAGCTTGCATGCTCCTTGGAAGTTCCCTAATTGGATATTCAGTTGCGTCTGTAGAATCAGATGATGACCTTAGTCTCTTCGGAATCGCAACCAGCATTGCTGTAGGGTTGTTTTTCGGCGCCTATGGAAACTCTTGGCGTGAATGGCACCTACGCCGACGCGGATTCTCGCCAATAGGGACGTTTACCTACAGCCCCGTTAAGGTTTTTTTGACGGACCTATTCGTGAAATCGAAGGCAGTATGGAACAGAAGTGTTTGGATCAAGGTATTTGCTGGAATGCTTCTGCTTGCTGTCGGGAGCGGAATTTACTATTGGCGTTCGAATCTTCCACGTACACAGGTCGGATGCGGAAGCGCCAGATTGTTCGCGCACATAGAAACCAATGACGTTAAGACTTCGGTATGGTTTGAATGGGGTGATACGCCCGATCTAGGGAGTCTAACGATGAAGCAGTCATTTGCCGAGAACAACTACTACTACCAAGATCTTATAAATCTGGAGAAAGATACAAAATACTTCTATAGAGCCATGGCGTCAAACATGATTGATAAGTCCGTAGGACGAGTTGAATGGTTCGTCCCTAATCGTTGTCCATCCGAATGACTAATCATAACTCCAAAGGCGAAAAACACGGTAAGCTTTTCGATTTTGCGATTCTCAGCCACGGCTACGCCTTGGTCACCGTCGCGGCTCATTTGGAGGGCCGTGCTTCCGCAGTAAACGTCGCCTGGTTCCCCCATTGTTTCCAACTATCGCTGCCGCAGCACCAGTGAAGACCGGGAGTATCGATCATGGCTCTGCTCGCGGGCTCGCCGGGGATCGAAATGACTTCGACCTCGGGCTAGGAAGAGTAACCACTAAATAACACGAAAATACACTAAACTTTCCGCGGGACTGAGGGCTTGGGTCGGGGATTTGAAGGGATGGGTCGCAGGACTGAGGCTCAGAGAAAGGCATAGGCCTGCAACACTTCGTCGCATGGCAACGGCTGATCGAAACGGTGGCAAGACGATTGAAAAACGCCGGCCACTGGAGGCCGGCGTTTTGTGTTTTGAACGTGTTAAGGCTTACTCACATCTGCTGCCTTTTGGGCTGGTGAGGATGCCGGTTGCTTTGAAGCATGGAACGGGGCTGCCGACGAAGTTTGCTGGATGGTCTTCTTTGTACAGGTCAAACTCCGCGGTTGAGTACAGAATGACCCTGACGCTGATCGGTTTCCCAGCCGACGTGTTTCGCGGGATGTTGACCATTCTCGCCACGCCAAGTGCCGGATTTAGGACCCCGGAATTTACGACTATCGGTACCGATACCTTAGCGGCACCGCTGCCGAAATCCTGCCAGTAGGTGACCACGATCCCGGCGTTAAACGCAGCGTTATTCTCAAACCTGAGCTGCCAGCTGTCGCCAGACGTGTCGCCGATGTTGTCGGCTTTTGACGATATCATATACGGCCCTCCATTAAGGTCGTTGACGAACCTCAGAGCATCGCCGATGTGTATCTGATTCACCTCAATTATGCTGGGGTAAAACGTGTTCTTAGGATTCATGTCCTGCCATTGGGCTTTTGCGGCATTGAGAAAGGAGTACTGGTTGAATGACCGCGAAGTGAGCTCGTCCGTCAGGGCGGACTTGAATGCCCCCATCACCAACAACTTGTTGCCGGTGCGTGCGTCATCGGCTTTGTCCTTTGAATACTCGTTGAGGTTGCCGTACCCAGGGGGAGTTAAGGCCCCATAACTGAGGATCTCCATATACTTGTTATCCACGACCTTATATTTTGGCGTCGCATATTTGCTTTCACCCGTGAGGCCGCGATAGCCCAGAGCGTAGATCTTGTCGTCGCTGACCTGAAGGATAAGTCGCTGGTTCTTTCTTACCAATTCCGACTTGGTCTGCCATTTGTCGTCGTCAGGGTGTCTGTAAATGCCGGTCTGCAAACCGGCCGCCTCGATCTCTGTATCGAGCTGAGCTCCGTTCGCACTGTTGTTCTCCATCAATACGATCACGATCTCGTTGGGATTCGCGATCAACCATTTGTCGATCTCCTTCAGGATCGTGCTAAATCTCATATACGGCGTCGGATGCGTCCATCCCGGCAGTTGGAACGGCCACGAGGTCTGGTTCTCTTTCTTGCTCGCAAATCGATTAAGCTCCTCGTTGCTCAGGCTGTGCGGCGCCGCCCCGCAGTGGCAGACATAGACACCCGTGGCAAATCCAGCTGGCGTGTCCTTAACGGTATCGATCTCAAGCGCCCGTGCCCCGCGATCAAGCTGAGCAGTTACGCTGTCGCGTTGTGAGTTTTGGATAAAAAATCCGTAATACGTGGAGGCAATGGCGTTGTGTGTGCCGAGCCAGGTGATCTCGTTGATCGGCTTCTCGGGCGCCGGACCAATGAAACATTGCTTCAGGACATTTGGCACAGGATCGTAACCGAATGCCGCAACGCCGCAAGTCACGCCGTCTCTAAAGGTCCTACTCGCAAAGATGCCGTTCGCACCGTAATTAACTGTCTTAACGCCGCTGAATTCGCACTTCCCGCCTTCGCCAGCACATTTCTTGGTGGTCAGCTGGCAGGTCTTTAACACGTTCTCTGCCGGATCGCCGCCAAACGCAGCGACACCGCATTGTATCGAGGATGTCGCCACCTTTGTGGCCCAACGATTCCCGGCACCGTATGCGACCTCGGCCGTTCCCGCAAATGCGCAACGTTCACCTTCCTTTGCACACTCACGGCTGGTTACTTGCGCAGGCGATATCTGGTGAAAGATCAGCAGAATAAAAAATGGAAAAACAAATTTGAAGATCCTAAAGCGCGTGTTTTGGTTAAACGGGTTCATGTCATCCACCTGGTCAAATGAATACGAAAAGCCGGCATTTTCTGACGACCGCCAATTTCAAAAACTTTCTGGGTGTTTGGGAAATACTACTCGCATTGATCGGAAACCTCAACCAGAGAGAATCGATGGGCCAGCCTGCAAGAAAGGCGGTGTCAGGCGTGCCCACCAAAAACATGAGACGTCTGGAAACGGCGGTATAATATCCACCCGTTATTTGTCTATGTCACCGCCTCGGGGGGTTCGGACGGATTCCCGGCTCCAAAAGGGCGGCACTGCCGCAGTGCTGTGCGGAATGGCTATGCCTTTCCGGATGGCTCTTTATAAAGATGCGCGAGGCTCCGCCTCCCGCATTTCCGGGTCGGAAAGATCGTGGTCATCTATGAAGTTACCCCTTGGTGTCAAGCGCACGGGTATTGGTACATCGGGTTGGTGTCTGTTAGGTGCGTGTTTTTTTGACAAAAGAACGTAACCGCCGCCTTATTAAAGCGATGCAATCATCTATTCGTGCAGGGACTCGCGTCCCGCTACATGAAACCAAAATTGGCTCATCTCCGACTATTCGAAAATGGCTGGCCGTACCATCAGGCCTTCAGAGACTGAGCTGGGTTTCCCCTTTTCACCTCTCCTGCCCCCTCGTACAAGCCAACTTCGCCCCGACGGGTGAATTCCTCATAACTCAGCGGCTATGCCGCTAGGCTAGGCATGATGGGGGGCTCAGTTAGAGCGGTCAAGGTCGAGCGTCAAGGCTAGGCTGCCGTTATCGAGGCTGAGCTTTCTAGGAACACTAATAGTAGATTCCTACAATACCTAGAAAACCCACGATGAAAGAAAAGGTGCCCTCTTCCTAAACGGCGAAGAACCTCATGTTCTGCTTGTGCAACTCTTGTGCAACAAATCTCCTAAAACTACTCTGCTCAGACGAAACTAAACAAACAGAATCAAAATAAACCCCAGTGTCTTCCGTAGTGAAATAATCCAGGGCAAACAAGATAAAACTGAATTTGAAGACTCTTAATCCGCTGGTCGTTCGTCCAATTCCGGGAAAAGCATCGGTTACCTCCGGTCGCCCTTTGTAGTCCTCGGTTCGATCTCATGATCCACTTGATTGGTCACACTTCCCGATTATCCACTCTGGCACTGACTCACTCGACTCGTTCCCCCCCCTTATAAAGGGGGGGGGCACCAGTCCAGTCACTAGCACTGGCACTGGAAACACTTTTCACCGGAACTAGTCGCCGGAACTAGTGGATATCGGACGGTACTGCCGACACTCCTGCCCGCGTTTTCGTACATTTTCATATTCGACTCGGCCGCTTTGCACGAGTGCCCCAAGAAGTCGACCGATCCTAGCCGGTCCAATTCCAACGCGAGAGGTCAACCCCTTTGCGGTGTCAGGTTCGCGCCTTAGAGCAATGAAGATATCCTCCATACCCTTGTCATCCTCTACCTGCTTCTTCTCCTCGTGCCGTGTCCTGCGGCCTTTTAACGCAGCCGCGTCCAAATCTGCCGCCCGCCTCCATATCGGAAACTCCCAACGCAGCGGAAGAGGCTCCACTGGTTTCCAGGAGCGGACAACCGCCTCGAGGACCGCACACCCCTCTTCCTGGTGCGGGCGCAGGACGATGTGTGTATCGGCGGCACGCGATTGGGCTCCTGCTCCAGCCCCCACGTCGGTGACATCTTTCTCCCCCTGTCCACCTTTCGTAGCATGATGCACTAATATGATCGCGGCACCTGTCATTGCTGCATACTGATCGATTCGGTTATACACCTGGGCAAGCCCGTCGTTTGCGTTCTCGCTAATACCTGCGGGAAGCATACGGTACAGGGCGTCGATAATAATCACCTTGTAGCCATTATTTTTGAGTCCATCAAAGGTTAGGAGCATTTGGTCGATGTTTAATAATCCTCCCCTTAGCGTAATAACGTCGATTCGGTCGCAGTAGTCCTCGAGCCTGATCCCTAACGCCCCAGCAACCTCGGGTATCCTATGGGCGAGGGTTTCGGGATGCAACTCGTTGTCTATCAATAACACCGGTCCCGCATCGCACTGATATTCGCCGAATAGCTTTATCCCGCAGGCGACACAAAGCCCAATGTAGTACGTCAACCAAGACTTCCCTACCTTTGACTTCGCGATCAGATTTGCGACCTCACCTGCTCGTAACAGGCCGTCGATAACGGATAATCTTAGCCGCGGATAGTCCGCAATAAGCGATTCGATCGAGATCGGTTGCAACGCCGCGTGATGACTAGTGTTTATATCTGGAGGATATTGCGTGACGGACTTAACAATTCTCTGGACCTCATCATCCGGAAGCCGCGGAACGCACCTAGCGGCGTTTTCGGCTAATAATGCTGCAAGAATTGAATCTTTGGACATGCCCCGGCGCTGCATGCTCCCAGCAAGGCTGGTTAATGTCGCGTTACGGCTGCCATTATTGATGACATGGGAGTTGGTCTCCGCGGCTTTACCTTGTACGAGAGGCTTTTCCGGAGCCCGAAGCGTCCTCCAGTCAAGTGGAGCGCCGCTGTGGATGCGGAAGTAGTAGGGCAATCCCGTACCTGCTAAGGCGGGCTTATAGTAGATTCTTGAGGGGTCTTTCGCAGCTTCGTCAACGGGAACGCCTAGTGCTTGCTTACCCGCTGCCCAGACAGACGGATACTCGTGGCAAGGAATAGGCTCTTTCAGACTGATAACGATCCGGAACCGCGGTTCCGCACGTCTTCCGTCGATTTGCCGCATATGTGAGTGGGTCGACCCGACAATCGCGGCGCAGCCTAGGCGTTTAAGCGATGAGTTGATCCCCTCGACGTCGGCGTCGTGATCGATGTCATAGATCAGGAGTGATAATGCTTGAACGTTTACTTTCGCTCGTTGGGGCGGACTGAAAGTCGCCGGCGAAAATAGGGGAACATTATCTTTCACAAATTCGACGATTGGCTCTTCAAACATTTTGCAGAGACCCGCCCACGTCAAAGTGCCGACTTTCGCCTGATTGTCAGTCGTGCGATTAAAATACGACACTGCGAATACTGCTTCTACCGCCCCACCCTGCTTCATTGCCGTCCTCCCCGGTCGGTTCCGTCTACGACCCGAGTCTGCTCGCGGACAATATGTTCGGCATGCTGTTGGCAGCGTTGGCAATAGCCGTTGACGGCGAAACGCATATATTCCGAGCGGCAATATTTACATTGAGCAAGAGGCGGAAATTGCGTATACTCATCAGAGATAAACCTCTTTGACTTGCGTGTTAAATGTTTTTCGTCTGAGCGGACCCCGCGAAGGTCCGCTTTTCTATTCCTTCCCATGTTTTTCGTCTCCTTTAGCCATTGCTTGGCCGAATCGTCCAGACAATATGAACGGCCATCATCTGGGCGATCACCTGCCCGGCCCCATAATCACTCTTAAGGTGTGCCGACCTGCGATGGGCTGCGGTTCTACATTGCGCTGCGCGTCTTCAGGCTGGGTTTGGTTAAAGCTCGCGTAATGCTCGGTATGACTTCTGTGCATCAGGGACGCACCGTGGTAGGAGCGGGTTGCGTACACGATCGCATAATTATTATCAACCTGCATCTCGAGCCTCCCCGCCGTTCGTCGAGGCCGCCTTCCAGGATCGAGGTTGGCAAAAATGAGATTCTAGGTCTTCAGGCCGATAGCAGACGTAAGCCCCCAAGCGTGTGAACGGCAAGCCTTTTTTACGCGCACGGATGAGCGTGGCCTTACTTATTCCCCATTGTTTAATTACATCAATCTCACGGATATATTCGGGGAGACTCGGAGGTTGATAACTCGTTCCTACGATTGCAGTACAAATCGTGATACATACCAACAGAAAAACGAACATTGAATTAAACCATCCTTTGATTTGATTTCGACGTTCCCTGCAAAAGCAAAAAATCGTCCAGCCACTTTGTGACATAGGACGATTTAAGAACACTTTTTGACGAGTTAGCGGTTACGTAACCGGTTACGTTTTTATTTTTTTTTCTATTTAAGCCTACTTATCCATTCGGATGCCTCGCGTTGGGTGTCTTTGAAGTTTTCGGCCCTTCGATGGTCGGGGATAATCAATTCGAATCCTTTTTTGCTCCTTCCAGTCAATAAGGCTAGAAATTCCGACTGCTTCGCCACACTCATTTCAGAAAATTTTGGTATCAGTTCTTCTATCAACAAAATTATGACTCTGCGCTTCATTTGGTCAGGTTCTGAATCGTGACTCCCACCGATCGTCACGTCTGGTCGCTCGTCAGGCTCGGTTTGAAGCAACAACAGCCGCTCGTACTTCGCCATTTCAATATCGCATTTTCGACCAAAACTAGTTTCTGAATCTGATGTTTCGCTATGAGAGTTAAATTTCCTTTCCCAAACGGATTTTTCCTCTAAAATCTTGGCCATTTTTGTTCGAATGTCCGGAATAGCCTCAAGTTGTTCCAACAGCACATCAAAATGATCCATGTTCTGAAGAACACGTTCATATTCTTCCAACTTGTCTGAGTCAAAGTTATATAGAGAGCGAAACCTTTGAACATCTTTCAGACGCACTGAAAGACTTAGCCCGCCGTGCTTTCGCTTCAATAGTTCTACACATATCCGATCTCTCCAATCCCACATGATTTTGATCCACCTGAGGTATCTGGCCTCGGCGACGGCCTTAGAAGGAGATTCTAAGGATTCGATATTCCGGATTGTTTGAAGGTCGATGTAATGAAAGACGAGCAGCGGGGCTGAAGGTTTGACGCAATAGAAGTCAAATAACTCATTAAGTTTGGAAAGCAAAGCGAAAAGTCTTGACAGGTTTGCATCTCTACTGCCTGGCATCTCGACAAGAGCTTCTAGAAACTTATCCGAGAAAATTTCTGCGATTTGCCTTTCTGTGGCTAATAGTAGAAATGCTTCCTCTAGCGAATCAGTCTCGGGCCGATCTAGCACCTCAACAATCTTCGCCTGACGCTCATCAGAATATCCTAAAGTTCGAAGGCTCTCGCTCTGATCGCCTTCCGCTTTCTTCTTACTAGATGCCATTAGAACCTCTCTTTACCAGATAGTCTTTCTTTGATGAAATTGTCTCCAGCCCCGCCGGGAAATCGGGCTGTCCGCAAGTACGAACGGGAGCGATAACGGCCCGAAAAGATACTATTCGAGAGTATCTGGCCACTGATTATTCCGTATTTCATTCGCCGCGTTAATCCTCGCCGCCACGTCCAGCACAACCGCCGCGTTATCGGTCGACGTGTAGTGTTTTTGAGTTGTTTCAAGCCGCGAATGCCCAGCAAGCTCTGCGGCAATGCCGATCGATACTCCACCCGCTTGAAGCCGCGTCACGAAAGTACGTCTAAGATCGTGAAAGGTTAGCCCGTCAATTCCGGCAACTCGCAACGCCGTTGCCCAAGAGCGTTTGAAATCATTGAAAGGAAAAACCTTGCCGGAGGAATCAAAGGTTGGAAGTGCAAGCAACTCAGCTATTGTCCGGCTAGTCATGGGAACGGATCGAGTCCGCTGTGTCTTAGTATGCGTTCCAAGGATCTTGATAATCCCAGTGTCGAGATCAATGTCGTTCCAATCAAGTGTTAAAATTTCGCCGCGGCGTAAACCAGAATCCAGCCCCAGCAAAATCAATGCTTTCAAATAGGGGTTGTCCGCCTCGACTGTAGCCTTAACATCCTTCCCTTTCCGTTTGTATTCAACGGTACGGGTTCCGGAACACGACGCGAGCAAGCGCAACTCTTCAGAGTCTGTAAGCGTCCGCGTCCTAGCTGTCTCGGCGTCTGCATCGATGGCCTTTGATCCTTTGGTGACATTCTTAGCAATCAATCCGACATCGTGCGCCTCGATCAGCAAATGTTTTAAGATCGCAAGCCCTCGGTTCACCGTAGCGAGTTTAACCGCCGACCGTTCCTTGGATTCGAGCTTGCCCTTTTCCCCACGTCTATCACCTTGCTCCAAGCGCCATATCTTGTAACGATCGAGATCGTATTTCGTAAACTTAGCAAGTGGCTTATCCCCAAAACACTCAATGAGTTGGTCAATCAGAATATGTGTTGGCCTATGAGCCTTAATGCCCGCAACCTTTCGCCCTTCGGTAATTACGGCTGGTCGGTAAAAGTCCTTTTTTGCATGCTCCGCCCACTGCTTGAATGTTTTAATGTCGCCAAGATCTAATCCCTTGTTTTCGACAAATCTGATTAGCTCCGCTTTACGATTCTCAACGTCCTCCTTCGCATCCTGTTTTGTCGCATACTGCCATGTTTTACTCGTTCTGTTTTCACGTTCATCGATGTGCGTGAGACGTAGCGTCCACGTCTTGTCGATCCTCCCGGTATCCCCGCCCTTCTTACCTCGATTGAAGATCGACTGACTGATTTTCATATATTCCCTTGCTGCCAACATGTTGGACTAAATGTTGGACTAAATGTTGGACTTTGTTGGACTAAATTCCGTGGAATATTGTGACAAACTCTGAAACGACATGCAACAGCGAATCTGCGTTTTCGCCCTTGTTTATTGGGGATTGCGATTTTAGAAGGCCCAGAATTCGGGGCTCATCACGAGTTAGCCTAGTTCATTTGTAATCATCAGGTCGTAAGTTCGAGTCTTATCACCGGCTCCAGATCAAACGTAATAAACACAATGGTGTAGAAAAGCAGAAGGCGGCCGGTCAGGTCGTCTTTTTGTGTATTGGTCACGAGCTGCTGAGAAGGCTGGTTTTTGATGATATGTGTCTTAAGCAGTCCAGCCTGACCCGAGGGTATTGGGCAACCCTCGTAATTTCAACGACCTGCGTGATGAATATTCATTTACAACTTTAAGAAAGTTTTGTATCATCGCAAAAGAATTTGTTTAAGCGCAGGCAAATTTTGCAACTCAGACAATTGAATTTTCATCAATCAACCGGTTCACAAGACCGGTCATTCAACTAAAGCTATCTGGTGTTCGGTTGTGTTTACGCGTATGCGGAGGAAATATGTTGTTTAAGCCCAGTTATTTACGTGTCTTTGCGTCCTCGTTTCTGATCCTCACCCTATCGATGCTCTCATTTGCAGATACGCTGCGTCTTAAGGACGGCAGCATTATCAAGGGCAAGATCACCGGCTTTGGCGGCGGAAAATTCACCGTTGCGATCGGCGAGGGTTCACGCAGAAAGCAGATGACGTTTGCGGCAACCGAGGTCGAATCGATCGCCTTTGACGCTCCGCAGCCGCAGCTTTCGGACAATTCGAACCGCAATGCGACATATCGTGAGCCTGTTTCTGATAAGCCTCTCATGGTGCCGGCCAAGGTAATTACTCCGGATGAACCGGTCCGGCAGACCTCAAATCCAAACCGCTCGTCCGAACCTATGAAGCCGATCGAATGGAGAATAAAGGTTCTTGCCGACAACACCGCCAACGGATGGACAAATTCCGGCTGGGTCGTCCGTAAGGGCCAGCGGATCCGCATCAGTGGCGACGGCAAGGTTAGCCTCGGCCGCGGCAACAGCACTTCAGCATCGGGCCTGCCAACGCTTAACGACGATCAGAAACTTCTGAAAAACGTGGCCACCGGGGCCCTGATCGCGGTAATCGGCGATGACAACAACGATTTCATATACATCGGAGCCGAACGCGAGTTCGTCGCGACTCGCGATGGTGCTCTCTTTCTCGGGATCAACGAAGGCTACCTTGACGACAACTCAGGCTCGTTCAACGTAAAGGTCGAGATCATGCCCGATACCGACCGATAATCTCTACAAGATCAAATTCTAAAGGCTGTCCGGAAATTTATTCCCGACAGCCTTCTTTTTAGTGCAAACCAACAGATCATTTAGACACAGAACGAACTGCAAAACAGCATATGAAGAGAATTTTTCGATGGGTCTGGCCAATTAGTATTCGTTGACTATAGCATCGCGGAAATCCACAGAGCTTACGACCGTATCGTAAAGACCGATCTTCAATCCCTTATGCTTGGAGATTCCCGTATATGAAAGACTTGCGTCTTCGTATCGCTTGAATTTATAGACAGCGTCATTCATTAACGAGCTATTGAAAACGTTTAGGCTTACGAGCAATTCAAAATCCTTCGTATCCAAACCAGTAACCTTCTTAAATAGCCCGGGCTCTAACTGCGTGATCACGTCTTTCAAACTATATTCGCGGAAGTCCGTCAGATACATAAAGACGGGAATTCTCGTCGCAAATTTGATCAGCTTTTCCTGAATCTCCTTTCGCTTGCTCTTAAATTCTTTTTCGTCCGCCGAGAGCTGTTTCTTTTCTTTTTCAGTTAGATCTTCTTCGCTGGCTTTTGTTTTTGCCTTCTTTATCGCATCGGATTTGTTGATGATTGTTTCGATATCCTGATTGAGACTTCGGAAACCCTCGATATTCATCAACGCTCGCATCGCGTCTTCATTCGCCATCAGTTTCGCGAGCGTGCCGTTATCTACATTAACTAATAACGCGCTTTCCCAACGTTTGGCCAGCAAAGTCGCGGACGTTCCGCTCATTGCCCAATCGAGGATCGCGGCGGCATCTATTTCTTTCATTGTGCTGCCGTCGTATGCGAGAACTGGCAGAAACTGAATAAACTCGGAAACCTTTGTTTCCGGGTTTGTTTCTTCTACGTCCAGTTTGCAGCTATAGTCTGCGATCTGTCTCAAGGCTCGATCCGGGGCGAAGTCAAAGACATAACATTCCTGTTTTATGATCTCTTCTTTATTCGGAGAGTTTCGGTCGGGATTTTATATTATCCATGGCGACTGAACTCTGAATGCACATTGGAAATATGTTTCCGGACTCTTCGTACTGCGGAGCATGAAGATTCCAGTCCACGGTCTGACCGTTACTCCGGTCGTTAATTTTCCGCAGGTAAGAGTTATTGTCTTGCTTTCGAGCGGTTTGTGCATTGATTCGAGAACCGGGCCGAGAGCATTCAGCCCAATTCCCGCCGAGGTGCCGGCGCAAACATTCACTGTGTATTCGTGATAGAAAGCATTGTTCCGTTTCTCCAACAGATTCTTCATCGCCCAGCACGACGCAACGTTTGGAAGGAACCAGAGAGTGTGGGAAAGAACACTTAATAACGGCGCGTGCGAATATGGCATCGGTGGCTTCTTCGCACCGAGTTTTAGATTATCGAGCGAAGTCGCCATATATTGGCCGCGGATCAGGTCGAGCCAACTCTGGACCTCGTTTTCATACTTAAACTTTGCCGTCTGAAACGAACCTTCAGCAGAGAAGAAGGTATTTAGATCAAACTCGTCAAATTCACCGCCTTTGGCGATCTCAATAATCGAATCAGGTAACTGATAAGTCATCAAAACCATTCGCGGCAACGAAAGATAAGGATTATCTGCTCCGGCCCAAGTTGTCTTTGCCCGCTGTTCGTCTGAATACGTCCAATTGTATATCTGTTCCTCTATAAATTCGCCTGTGCCGATGGCCCGGAACGGAGTGCCGGAAAGATAGAGATAATGGCCGGTTGTGATCGGCAGGATTTCTTCGTCAACGAATTCCTGACCGTCTTTATACTCTGCCTCAACCTCGCCTTCTTCTGATTCGTCCGCGGCGAATAAACCTTTCGCTCCTTCACGCCATGCGCCGAAATGGTATTCGTCAAAGATGACGCAATCCCAGTTTATTTCATGAACCCATTCGTTCTTTGGCTTTATCGCACCGATCTTTGTCTTTCCTAGATAATCCTGAAACGACGCGAAACAAACAAATGGTTTCGATCTGTCTGCATCTTCAAACTTCAAACCATCCCGCGAGATAAATTGCCAGCCCTCAAAATCAACGTGCGATTTTATATCTTCTTCCCAGGCACTTTGAACCGCCGGTTTGAATGTCAAAACCAAAACCTTTTTCCAGCCCATCTTCAACGCAAGCTGATAGGCGGCAAATGTCTTGCCGAAGCGCATTTTCGCGTTCCAGAGAAAATGCGGAACCTTGCCTTTCTCATCTTTGTAGCTTTCAAAGTAATCGACGGCTTTCTGAACCGCTTCGCGCTGTTCCGGACGCATCCCAAAGGTTTGCGTTCGGCTTTCTTCGTTTAATTGATTTGTTTGCAGAGCAATGACGGCAGCCTGAATATCTTTAATCGTACAATCAAACCATTCGCCATCAGGATTTCTAAATCCTTTCTTTCTCAAATAGCGGTGAATATCGTGATCGGTGAACGAAGTTCCGTCTTTCCGCATAGCGGATTCTTCGAAATGAATCTTATACGGTGCGCCGCCCGGCCGCTTGGTCGGATATTGTTGAGCAACGCGCTTTTTTGCATCGCCCGTTGTATATCCAACCTTTAGCAACCCGGAATATTTCGGATGGGTATCCTCGTAGGCATAGATCGTTGGGCTCGACTCTGGGCGTTTTGGGAAGAATTTATTCGGCATTGATATCAAACGTCAAGACGTTACGCTCCGTGTTTCCCTTCATCGAAAAGATAACGCTTATCGGGAGGAATAGAATTGCGAATTACCTCGTTATCGTGCCTGTCACCAACTCTGAACCCGATTCGGACAAGCATATACCATAATCCATTGTTATTAACGCGCTTAATACCTTCAGTCTGCCCGGCTCGAACCTCAATCCCAGGACCAAAATCCAAATCTTTCGGGGGATTAGGAAAATAAATTCGAAGCTCAGCTCCATACTTATCAACATCGCCAAGAAGCATAACGCTCGGATGCTCTGTAGTCACCGTTTCACCACTCCAACTCGTATAATGAGAAAGAAAATTAGCAACGACATGATTTGGAAGCTCTGCGTCAAAACGAGCCCGATCCGAAAGATATCCAAGGGTCCAGAAATAATCGTCGGATGTGGAAGGATGGCTTGAGCGATACTCTGCAAGGATATTGTTATGGATTCGCCCCTTTATTTCCAAGGACTGAGCACCGATCTTTTCTTGCTTCCCATCGTCGTATCGGACAACCATACTACCGTCTGAAATGGAGATTACCTCATATCCCTGATTCCGGTCTCGGAACTGGCCACCTACAAAAAATGGATGTTTCATATTTTAATCGAATAGTTTATTTTCCATCGGTCTTATAATTGAATCAATAAAACTGGCTTCCTCGTCGGATATACCGTATCTAAAATTAAGATCGGCATCCGTCCAGTGTTTCGACATATCAAGCACGGGCACAAATTGATATGCGTTCTTAGTCAAATGATGGGAATACATAAACTGCGATACCAAAAACCGGAAAAAAAGAGTCTTCATGTAACTCACCAGATTCTGAGCCTCAACTTCGGTTTCGTAACTGCCCGTTACAATATATGTTTCGTTACAGATTGTGCCCGGCGGTAAAATGCTAATCTTCGACAATACTCGTCGCCTGCCGTCTTTGTCAGGTTGGCCAGCATGGTCAAATCCTGCATATGAGGTAATGACCTTCCATTTGTCGATAAGTTCGACTCCTACTGTTACGTCTTCCCGCCGATATGGTCCTTCTCCATTTAGCCAATGCAGAATGATATCGCCGTTCTTCTGCGGGCGTGCGGACGTGTCTAGCCCGAAGGGTTTTCTAGAAGTGACTTGACGATCCATCTTCGGCTCATCCTTTGCAAGTACTTTCCGAATTATTGGTATCGATCTACCATCTCTAATAAAGACCTGAAATTCGTTCAAAGGACGAATTGAAGTTTCAATCGAACCGTTGCGTGAGTTGATAACCGTACAATCTCCTTCGTAGTCCTTCTCCCAAAGGAAATAACAAATACCACCGGCGATATCTACGCCAGGAAATACCTCCCTTGCGTCTAGGAAATCGACTATTTTTCGAATCCGTCGGTCCGCAAGCATCTCTGCCCGAAAGCTGTCAAGACCTTTTCCGCCGCCAAACCAGCGGGACGGGATTATCATAACGAGGTTCCTAGGATTCAAGGCCTTGGCCTGAGTCACGAATTCTTGATAAAGCGGGGAAGCGCTGGCCTTAAAACCCCCATCACTTAATTGATAGGGCGGATTGCCGATAATTACGTCAAATTTCATATTGAAAATATCCTCCGGCTTATCGGTGTGAATCAGTTGGTAGGCGTGCGTCTCGAGTTCTTCGCCCCTTTTATATTCACTTTTGCTTGCTCCACAGAATTCGCACTTTTCTCCTTTCCATTTGTGCTCGGTTCTTTCAAAAAGGATGTTCCCTTGTTCATTATCAAACGTGGAGATCGAAAACTCTCCATTTGCGGTTTTTGAGCAGTACAATGAACGGCGAGCGAGCAATCCGGTCAATTCCGTTATCGCGATGCCATAGATTTGGTTATGGAAAATGTGATCGATCCGCTTTTGCAGATCGGGAATCTCTTTTTCAAGCCCTTTCAGCAATCGCTTTGAGATCTCGCGAAGAAAAACTCCCGATTTGCACACCGGATCAAGAAACTTTGCGTCCTTATTCGACCAAAGATCCCCCGGCAGCAGATCGAGCATCTCATTCGCCAGACTCGGCGGTGTAAATACTTCGTCACTGCTCAAATTTGCAAGGCAGCTAAGAACATCAGGATTGTAGGAGGTATTCGATAACATTTTTGTCTTTGCCCGCGTAGCGGGTATCAGCATAAAGCCACGGGTGCAAACCCGTGGAAAGCATCCAAAAATTATCGAGCTATCGTAGATAGCGACAGAGCACCGAAATGAACCCGTTACGATCGCGTCGAATGCTGCGTATGCTATTCGTCTGTCGCCCGTTCACACGGGCTTGATCCGCATTGCCATTTATTCCACGGGTTTACACCCGTGGCTATATGCTTTTGCCCGCTACGCGGGCTAGGAATCAATCAATAACATCTGCGATCTTCAAAAAATGGGTTAAAGGAAACTCGCGTGTCGGTTTTGGGATAAATCCCTCTTCCCCCGTATCTTTGAAAAGCGAATCCATCGGGATTCCAGGAGATAAATGTTCGAATGCAAAATCGCGGCGTTGAACAGAACTGCCATTAACAAGCGACCATTCAGAAAATACTATCGGAACATCGCTGCCCTTGGCAATAGTCATCTCCAAAGCATCGCCAACAACGATATTCTTCTCCAGAATAAAGCGAATTGATCGAATACAATCGGCTTTTACATCTGATCTGAAAATCCGCGAATATCGCTCTGTAAAAATACCAAGCAATCTTTCTCTCGCTTCCTTAACGTTGTCGGGCTGTAGATCAATGCCGTAAATACTGCCGACCGCAAGAACCGAACATCTTTCGAACTCAAGCTGACTCTTCTTATATCTTTCCTCGACAACATCCAGCTTTCGCGTGAGTATCGCCGCGAGGAAATTCCCATGACCACAAGCGGGCTCAAGAAACCGCGAATCGATCCGCTCAGTCTCCTGCTTAACAAGATCAAGCATCGCCTCAACTTCACGGGACGAAGTAAAGACCTCACCGTGATCGGATACGCGTTGCCGTGATTTTACCTGACCTTGCATCATCTAACTATAGTTGATTGTCGCCGTAGTAGAGAGTATTCATTCCGGGAAGAACGGTGAAAAATTTATTAGAACATTAGCACAACTATCGGCGTCTGCAAAAAGCGGTGCATTTGGCATGTGACTGCGTTTCAACGAGGACTCAAAAATTGACTCGCGGCAAACACGAACGGATGCGATCTGGTTGGAAAAGTCGGTCATTTAAACGTTCGACCAATCTCGGAAAGTCCTTTGACCAAACTCACTGTTTTGCCGTTGGTAGAGGTCCAATTCCTTTGACCAATCGGGCGGTTTTGTTTGTGGAGTGTCGGAAAACAGGGCGTTTTTGAGAAAGTGTGAATCGATTCACACTTTTTGAGGTCGATCTTCGTGCGCATGTGTTTTTGCACGAAAATTCCACCCCAAGTTTTTGCGTTTGACTACTCTAATCCGACAAAATCGATGTTCGCCAAATTGGCAGTAGGCGTTATCGATCGGGGAGCAAACCGGTAGCGCTTTGAGCTGACGCCGACTACGTATAGAACTCCGGTCGGGACGTTACTGAATGAGTAGATGCCGAACGAACTCGTCGTTGCGGTTCGCCGGACGCCTTGCGGATCTGTCAGTACGACGACGGCGTTTCGAACGCCCAATCCAGTCGGCGTCGTGACCCTTCCACTGATGCTCACCGTTGACGGAGCAGGCTCGGACTGAAGTTCAAACGCCCCGATATCCGCGCCGTCGCCGCCCGTTGCATTAGCCGGCGAGAGGTCAACTAGCCTGAGAAAACCTGATCCCCGCTGATCCGTAGCCGAAGCAAAACTCATCCCGGCATCGATCGCTTGACTCGCCGGCAGCAGAGCGTGCGTCTGCGTCGGGCCGCCGTAATTTGCGAGCGTAGCGAGGCCGGCCTGGGCGTTGAGCCTGTCGGATGGCTGAGTCAGGAAGCCGTTGCCCGTTCCATTCGTGAGGTTAAATCCCTGAGAGGTGATCGATGCAGGCGTATTTTGAGTACGCAGGTTTGGTTCGGTGTTGTTCGCCACGATCGAGCTTCGGATAGCCGCGGCCGCAGTCAATGCTCCTGAAGACGGGCCGGAAACCAGGATGCCGCCGCCTGAATTTGCGGGAGCGGTATTGTTTGCGATCGTACAGCCGGTTACCTGAAGCGAGGCGTTTCCGTCCACCGCGTTGATCAGCAATCCGGCGCCGGCCGCGATGGCGTTATTCGCTGAATTTCCACTGACAGTCGAATTTGAAATGCTAAGGCTCCCGTCCTGAACGAGCAGGCCGCCGCCCTGTGAAACGGCGGTGTTGCCGCTGATCGTCGAACGGCTGATATTGGCTGCAGCATTGAGAAAAAGATCCCGCCACCCAAGCGGGTCGAGTTTTCACTGATCGTTGAATCATTGATCGTCAACGTGCCGCCGTCACTCAATACGCCGCCGCCATATCCATTGGCACTATTTCCCGAGATCACGCTGCCGGTGATAGTCAGCGGGCCATCGAAATTGTCGATCCCGCCACCGCCGCCGAATGAGCTTGTGCCGGGAACCGTGTTGCCCGAAACAATGCAGTTACTAATGGTTAGGTCGCCGAAATTCTTCTCGATACCGCCACCAAAATCATTATTCGGGGCCCGGCCGTCGCTTATCTTCATTCCGGAGATCGTGACCGTAACTCCAGGCGAAGACCCGCCGATATTGAAGACCCGGACGGCGTTATTGCCAGAAACCGTCAGCAAATTCGGCCCCGGCCCGGTGATTGTAAGATTCTTGAAGATCCGGAGTTCACTCTCCAGAATGATAGTCTGCTGACCAGCAAAAAGCGGCGAGAATCCTACGTTTCCACCCGATACGACATCGTCGATCGCTTGCCGCAAGCTTCCTGCACCGCTGTCGTTTGTGTTTGTGACGAGAACCGTATTCGGAGGAGGTGTCGGGGATGGCGTTGGTGTCGAGGCAGCGATCGTATACGTCGGGCCGGTCGTGAAATTTCCATTCCCCAAGCCAGTTCCGCCGAGCTTGGTTCCAAGGCCGTTGACGATCGTATCATTATCGATCACATCAAGCCGCAGATTTCCGATTCCCGCACCGGTGTTGACCGACACCGTATAGATCGTCCCGCTGCCCGAGACATTTAGAATGCTCGCTCCCGAAATGCCACTTGATGTTAAAGTAAAATCAGTCGCATCAACGCCCGTGACGGCCGTGTTAAAAAAAACACTGTAACCGACCGTACTTCCAGGAGTTGTGGGATTCGGACTCGTTCGCTGGAGCAGGTCGACCCGAGGGATGGTCGGCTCGAACCTCAACGTGTAATCACCGAGGCCGCCCGGAGCGTTTGAACCGGCAACGATCGTATAATCGCCGTTTGCTGGTATCGCGAAACCCGTGATCCGCCGGCTGCCGTTGCCCGGATCAGTACCGGTCGCGACGACCGTACCGCCCGGATAACTGCCCTGCACGAGCCGCAAACTCGGCACAAAGGCTGCCGAAGCCATGACGATCTCGATCTGCTGTCCGGCGATCCCGGTGAATGTATATCCGTCGTAAAGAGCCGTGTTCGCATCGATACAATCGCCGTTTTCGAGAACCCCGTTAAGGAAATCACCAAACCCGATCGGCACCGCACCGCAAACGAAAGAGCTCCGGGTATCAGGTGAACTGACTCCGGAGCTGTGAATAACATCTCTACCCGAAAACAGGCTCGCCGCCAAGACTGCCACGAACAAAGCTAGGTTAAGAAATTGACGCATGCGGTACTTCTTTTTGTGCTATCAATTCCTATTGTACAACAACCTGCCTTACTCCAAACCTAGCAGATCGAGGCCGGTAATATTGCCGGTTGGCGTAACACTCTGCGGGGCGAACCGGTAGCGCTTGGACGAAACCGTCAGGAAATAAGTCTGGCCTGACGCAACATTCGAGAATGTGTAGATCCCGAATCCGCTGGTCGTAGCGAGGGCAACTCGATTACCTTGGGCATCATTCAGGAAAACACGCGTGTTCGAGATCGCACTTCCCGATGGCCGACGGACCACACCGCTGATCGTCACCGTCGCGGGTGGTGGTTCAGTCTGCAGTTCGAAGGCTCCGATATCAGCACCGTCACCGCCCGGAGCGTTTGGCCCAAGCAGATCGATGACACGCAGGAATCCGGGGCCACGTTGGTCGTTGAACGAACCCGAGCTATTACCACCGTCGATCGCGGGGCTTCCTGCCAGTAGCGAATGTGTCGGCGTCGTGCCGCCGTTGTTTTGCAGCGGAGCAAGGAGTGGATTTGTGTTTACCTGATCGGCAATGCCGTTCAGAAATCCGCCGCCGCTATCGCTCGAAAGGTTGTAGCCTTGCGAGGTATAGACATTCGTTCCACCCAACAAACCCGTCGCGAGGTTGGTTGGCGTGTTGTTCGCAAGTATCGTGTTGCGAAGCCTCGTGGTGGATGTATTTCCCGTCGGCGCGGATGTCAGAATCCCACCGCCGAGATTTGTTGCCGTATTGTTGGCGATCGTACTGTTCGTGATCTCGACAATGCTGTTCGTACCCGATCCCTGATTGAGAATAGCTCCGCCGAAACCACCGCCGTTGTTGCCACTGAACGTGCTATTAATGATCCGCAGGGTTGTTCCGGAGTTAGCTTCGTAATTTATCGCACCCGCCTGAGAATCGGCCGTGTTGTTGCTGAACGTACAACCGCTAAACACACCATTCCTGCTGAACAGAAAAACCGCCCCTCCGCCAAGCCCGGCTCGATTATTGGTAAAATGCACGTCCGTTAAATTGAGTTCGCGCTCGCTATTAATTCCGCCGCCAAAACCAGCCGGATTTCCGCCGATCGCATTACCGCCCGTGATCGTCATGCCACTGATATTCACAACGCCCGGTCCCGAAGTGATGGTGAACACCCTAGTCGCATTGTTTCCGGAAACGGTCAAGAGATTCGCCCCCGTCCCACTGATCGTTACAGCTTTATTGATTACCAATGTTCCGCTCGTTAGCGTGATCGTTTGCGGGGCATCGGGCTCATTTATCTGTTCCGGCCCGCTGAACAAGGACGAAAACGCGATCGTCCCGCCCGAAGCCACATCAGCGATCGCCTGCCGCAAACTGCCTGGGCCGCTGTCATTCGTGTTCGTCACAACGACATTCGTCGGAGCAGGTGTTGGCGTCGGTGTGATCGACGGCGTCGGCGTCGGCGTCGGCGTCGGTGTAGGTGTCGGCGTTGCCGACGGTTCATTCTGCTCTTCGTACGCTCCGATGTCCGAACCGTCGCCGCCGACTGCGTTTCCAATTGCAACCAGATCACGTGGACGAGTCAGCCCTCGCTGATCGGTTGTCACTCCGGAACCTGAATTGCTTCCCTTATCGATCGCCGGACTGCCCGCGAGCAGCGCATGAGTCTGCGTCGGGCCGCCGTTGTTTGCGAGCGGGCCGAGGAGCGGATTGGTATTGAACTGGTCGGTTGACTGGTTGAGAAATGCATTCGTCGGGTCGTTAGTCAGGTTGAAACCCTGCGAGGTTATCGTCGCGGTTCCACCTCCTTCCACGAACGTTCGTAGATTGGGAGAGCTGTTGCCCGCAATAATACTATTTCGGAGCAATATGGTTGCTGGAGCCCCAGGAGTTCCCGAACCAACAAAAACTCCGCCTCCCGTGCTTGCCGTACCCGATATGTTGTTGGCAATCGTAGAATTGGAAATTTGAAGCGTACGGCTGTTGCCGTCGCCCTGAAAATATACACCCGCTCCTGCAAGATTAAGACTATTCGCCGTGTTGCCGCTGATGGTGGAGTTGGTAATCGTGCTGTTTCCCTGCTGAAAATTTACGCCGCCGCCCGAAAAGGTCGCCGTATTTCCCGTGATCGTACTTCCAATAACATTCACGGTACCCGCGCTCGCAATACCGCCGCCGTTCGCGGCTGTATTTCCGGAGATTGTGCAATTGGTCACCGATAGCGACACACTGGTATCGATCCCGCCGCTGAAACCGGTCGCAGTATTGTTAGTGACCGCACAATTCGATAGATTCAGTGTGCCGAAAGCCCGGATTCCGCCCCCGTCGCCGTTTACTGACCCGTTTGTTATTGTCAGACCGCTTATCGACACCGAGGTACCGCCATCTGTCTCAAAAACACGTCTGGCATTGCTGCCGGAGACTGAAATAACACTGAGCCCCGGTCCGTTTATCGTTACGCTGTCCGTTATCGAAAGTTGATCGCTCGTCAGCGTGATCGTGCCAGTTAATCCCGCGTTGAAATTGATCGTATCGGCGGCGGGGCTGTTGGCGTTGGCGTTGAGGATCGCCTGCCGCAGGCTGCCAGGGCCTGAATCGTTAAGAGTGGTCACCGTAAATGTAGTGGGCACAACGAAAGGTGAGGTTTCGATGCTTGTATAGGTCACCGTAGAGCGGTTGGTGAATGTCACTACACCCGCACCGGGAGAACTTGGTGTAAACGATTGCCCGGTTACTCCGGCTAGATTTACGGTCAGTGTGTCGCCCGGTTGTGTTGGCAACACGGGGCTGCCGCCATCAATGTTGATGGCAATGTTCGACTGCGGTGTGACGTTTATCGTGTCGTCAGCCGCTCCACCCGTAATATCAACCGCTTCGATGCCGGAGGTAGCCATCGAACCGCCGATGAAATTCCGATATGTAGTCGTGACGCCATTGATAGTCGCGAGCAGGAAGCCTGAACCGTCGACTGCGAGCGTGATAGTGTCTCCAGCCGCCGTGCCGGGCATCAGTATCCGGTCATCCAGAGAAGTTCCGGCACCGGCTCCAATATTGTCGGCACCGCCATTCCCGATAAATGTGTCGTTTCCGGCCCCGCCGTCGAAGGTATCATTGCCTCCACCACCAACCAATGCGTCGTCGCCGTCGTTTCCATTTATCTCGATCGAACCAAGTCCCGCGACCGTCGCCGCGGCATTGATCTGATCGTTTCCTTCCTGCCCATTGAGGGCCAAGATATACGACCCTGATCTTGCAAGCGCAGTGACGACGTCATTATCCTCGTTACCATTAAAGGTTAAGCCAGACAACGCCGCCGGCGTATTTGTGTAGTTCACGGTAATCGTGTCTACAAGATCACCGCCCGCAGTGCCGTCTCCGCCATTGATAAAGACCTTCGTCTTGTTATCGAAATCGATCGGTTCAAAGGCATCGACCGCAACCCGCAAACGCGGCGACGCGGATGCATTCGTGACCGCGATCGTGTTTGCAGCGTCGGTCGCGTTCACGGTGAAATTATTGACAGCCACAGTGTCAACGATTGGAGCAAGTCCTGTAAACCTAATATCGACCGGATTCGCGCCCGTAAACCGGACCAACCCGTCGCCGTTGTTGCCGGCTCCACCACCGATCGGAGGTGTGGTCGTGCCGACGAAATATGTCTCGTTAAAGCCCGGTCCGCCGCCGCCGAGCAGATTCATGTTATCGCCGGATTGCCCGCCGCCGTTGAAATCAATACCGCCCGATGGAGCAAACAGGCCGCCCGCCTGATTGTTAATGGTAAACGTATCATTCCCTCCAAGACCATTAAGGGTAAGCTGCGTGACGCCCGCCATTGGCACCAGAGAGCCGCCATTGAGTGAATAGCTGCCGGTGTTCGGTCCTGTCGCATTGATCACAAGTGTGTCGTCGCCATTAGTTCCATCCACAACGATCGCAGACGGTGCGGGTTCGCTTTGTTCCTCGTAAGCTCCAATATCACTGCCGTCCGGGCTTGCTCCGTTTGGAACTGCGACCAGATCACGGGGACGCGTCAGTCCACGCTGATCCGTCGTCACACCTGAACTTGCGTTACTCCCTTTATCGATTGCGGGGCTGCCCGCGAGCAAGGCATGAGTCTGCGTCGGGCCGCCGTTGTTTGCGAGCGGGCCGAGGAGGGGGGTGAGCACCGAGGCTCCCGTACCACTTTGGTCACCAGTTCCACTAAAAGTCACACTGCCGCGATTACCAATAAGATTGAAACCATTGGAAGTGATCGCTCCGCCGCCTGCAACGTCAGGTAGTGATGTGTTGTTTTGATTACCTGCGATGATGCTGTTGCGGATCGTTGCCGTGGCCGCTGGCGTTTGTGAGTCGACAAAGACACCGCTCGAGCTGTTTGCTCCTCCCGCAGAGTTGTTAGTAATAGTACTGTTCAAGATGGTGAGGGCCGCGCCGTTGTCCGCTCTGATCCCGCCGCCATTTCGATTATTGTTTGGGGTTGAGTTGCCGCTTATCGTTGAACTCACAACGGAAAGCGATCCGCCGCGCACGGCTACCCCGCCGCTCGAGCTGCCGGAGAAACCCTGCGTACTATTAGACAAAATGGCCGAGTTGATAATAGATATCGTTCCGTCGAGACCAAAGATAGCGCCTCCAGCGAACCCAGCACTATTATTGAACATCGTTGAATTGGTTAATGTCAGCGTTCCGGAAGTATTGATCGTACCAGCCCCGACCGAGGCATTTCCAGTTAGAATTGCTCCGGTAATGTTCAAGTTCCCGTCATTAAAGATCGCTCCGCCAGCACCGCTAATAAGGGCTGCGACTCCATTTCCTGCGGACATTGTGAGGGCACTGATACTAACGGTCGTGCCAGCATTTATCGTAAATATCCGGCTCGCGTTATTGCCGCTTACGTTAATAACACTTGCTCCCGGCCCATTTATGGTCACACTATCAGTGATGACAAATTCACCACTTGCCAGCGTTATCGTCCCCGTCAAACCCGCCTGAAAATTGATCGTGTCAGCTTGCCCGGTATTGGCGTTGGCTGCCGTGATCGCTTCCCGCAACGTGCAGTTAGCACCATTGCAGATTCCGTCGCCGGGATCGGAAAGCGAGTTTACAACGAATGTCTGAGGCGCAGGGATATTCACCGTGAACGTCCCGATCGTTCCCGCTGCCACGAAGTTGCCCGACGTGTCGGCGACCTGATTGGCCTGCATGACGATGTTGTAGTCGCCGTTCTTCGCAGGTGTCCAGCCACCGGGCACGGGAAATGGATAGTTGGCGGTTCGCGGCGTTCCGTTACCGCCAGGGTTAACGTTCTGAAAATCAGTGGGCACATCAAAACCATTCGGCCCCGTGATCCTTATATCGCCGATCCCGACAGTACTCGCATTGATCGCGACGTTGTCTGTGTAAACGACTGTGGCGGTGTGCGAGGTTGCACCGGCAGTTGTGACAGGTGGAGCTGTTCCACTCGCGGTCGGAACCGTCGTGTCGGCCACTTGTTGCGATAGCGTAAGCGTATATGCTCCGGTCTCGCCAACCGCGAAGGAGTTTGCGAGGATCGTGTATGTTCCACTGACCGGAAGGCTGAAAAATCCGGATGTTGCCGGAATTCTAGCATTCGTACCGCCACCGCCATCATTATCCTGAACCAGCGTCGTTCCGCCGGGATAGTTGCCTTGAACCAAAAACAGAAATGCGTTGAATGCACCTGAGTTCATCGAGATCGCGATCTGCTGACCCGCAGTTCCGGTGAAGGTATAGGCATCGTAATACGAGCCATCCGTGTAATGGCAGTCGCCGATCTGCAGCGTCCCGTTTGCCGTACCTCCAACCGCGATCGGCGTCGCTGACACCGAACAGGATGGAATAGTCGCCGACTCAAATGCCCCGATGTCCGTGCCGTCTCCGCCAGACGCATTCTGGATGCCCAAATCTACTATTCTCGCGAATCCCGCTCCGCGCTGATCGGTCGTCGGAAGCGGGCTGCCCGAGTTACTTCCCCTGTCAATTGCGGGACTGCCGCCGAGCAATGCATGCGTCTGCGTCGGCCCGCCGTTGCTTGCGAGCGCTCCAAGGCCTGGATTGAGCACGGCTGCTTCGGTGCCCGCTTGGTCTCCCGTCTGAATAAAGACCGTTACCGTACCTCGATTGCCGATGAGATTGTACCCACTCGACGCAAAACTGCCGCCGAAGGTGCCTACATCAGGCACGGTCGAATTGTTAACATTTGCAGCCACGATACTGTTGCGGACTGTGGGTTGAGACCCACTCGCAAGAATGCCGCCAGCATTATTTAATCCCGTTGCCGTATTATTGGTAATGGCAGTGTTGACGATCGTCGCGGAAGAAAAACTGTTAAGGCCGCCCGCGGAGGCATTTCCGCTTGCTACATTTCCGCTGATCGTTGAATTTGTAACGGTCAACGTTTGGCTGCTAGCGTAAATTCCTGCCGTTCCGCTAGATGAACTGTTATTGGAAATTGTGCTGCCGATCACCGCCAGCGACGTACCGGGACCGCTACTGGCAAGAATACCGCCTCCATTACTTGCGCTATTGCTGGTGACGTTGCAATTCGTCAAGGTTACTTGTCCCGCAAAACTAAGAAGTCCACCACCGGCTCCGCTGTTCGTTGTCCCGGCTCCATTCCCGCCGGTAATCGTCATTCCGCTCAACGCTGCTGTAACCCCATTTACGAAAAACACCCGGCTAGTACCGCCGCCGGATACTGTCAAGAGATTTGCCCCTGGCCCGCTAATGGTAAGGTTCTTGTTGATCGTAAGTTCGGTCCCGCCAAGCGTGATCGTTTGAGCCGAATTGAACAGCGGCGAAAAAGTGATCGTATCGCCCGATGTCGCGGCGGCGATCGCCTCGCGCAAACTGCAGTCGGCATTGCACACACCGTCGTTCGTGTCGGCGGTCTTGGTGACGGTTAGCGTGCTGACAACTGTAAAGTTCAGCGACCAGCCGCTGCCGATACTGCCAGCGTCGGTTCCGGCGTCGTCGACGACATAGAGTTTCCAAATGCCGTTCGCATTGAGTCCGTTGAAGACATCCAGATTAGCCGGAGCGTTTACCAGTGCTCCGGGCCCCGCCCCCGGAAAGGTATCGGTCGTGCTGTCTGTCGCGTGATTTGTCGGAAGATAGGTGCCGGACGTAATTAAGGCTGCGTCAGGCAATGCTGCTGCAGCCGTCTGGGAAAAGCTCAAGATCAAACCGCTCACATCCACGCCGGCACCGGCGTCGGACATCAGCATCGAGCGAGCTCCCGTCGGCCCCTCGAGAATGATATCGACATCGTCAGGGAACGTATGTGTCAGACCGCCGAGATCGACGGTCACCTTGGTCGGATTAGCCGTGAGCCCGCTGACCGTGATCTGCGAAGGATACGGAGACGCGATCGTCGGCGGCGTCGCGCTGTCATTGATCGTTATAGTGCTGATGTTACCGAATTGAATGATCGCATCCGGCCGTTCCTGCCCTTGATCCTGACCAGAAACCTGAAACGCCGAAACGAGCTCGGATCGCCAAAGTGACGATCCCACAACGATCCCGCTGATAAGCAAAAAGCTAACAGCCAAGCGAATAGTCTTATTTGAAGAAAAGGTGGTATATTTTCTCGACATAGCGACCTCAGGTTTAATGATCAGCACAACATACGTAACAAGCCGGTAATCGGGATTCCGCGAAGCATCGAATCTAATTAAATGAAAATTAAGGGATTATCTCACAAAAACGTCAAACCCGTGAACAAATTTACCTACTCGGTTATTTCATTGATTTTAACCAACTAAAAGCGGACAATCGGTATCTAACATCTCAGGCAATAAAAGATTATGAAAATGTTTTTCTTCCGAAATTCACGCGTCGTCGTCTCGCTTCTAGTTGGCATTGTGCTGCTCGTTCAGGGCACCGGCTCGACCGCCCTTGCTCAATCGAAACCGCAGAAGGGCACGCCGCCGACCGAAAGCGGGAAGAAGAATCAGCGCCCCGTCCCGATGACCGAGGAAGAGAAGAAAAAAGCTGAGGAAGAAAAAAAGCGGCTCGAGGAAGAAAAGAACGCGATCATCGACACGACCGTTGAAAAGATCGAGTCCAACATCGTCAATGTTGATGCTGTTGTCATCAATAAGAAATCCGGCCAGATCATCAGCGGTTTGAAGAAAGAAAACTTTGCGATCTTTGAAAACGGCGTCAAACAGACTCTTTCGAACTTCGCGACGCCGGAAGCCCCGATCACGGTTTCGCTCGTCGTTGAATACAGCAAATGGTCCGAACTTTTCGGTTCGGCTGCCGGCGGTTATTTTGAACCGGGAGCAAACGAGGTCATCAAACCCGTCGCCTATTTTCTCTCACGATTCATCAAGCCGCCCAATGATTACGCTTCGGTCATTGCATTTGACCTGCGGCCGACACCTATCACTGATTTTACAAACGATCCGCGAAGGCTTAGTCAGACGGTTGATCTCCTCTTTAGAAACCGTCCCGCATTTCGCGAGAATAATCTCTTTGACGCCTTGAAATTTGCCTTGATCGGCGGGCTAGGCGATTCTGTCGTTTTGGAAAATTCCGAAAAGGAAAAAGCAATGTACGGCGGTATCACCGAGGTGAAATCAAAACGCCGTGCGATCATTCTCGTCGCCTCCGGCATCGATACGTTCAGCAAGATCAATTACGATCAGGTCCGCCGTATTATCCAGGAAGCAGGAGTGCCGATCTACATCATCAGCACCGGAAATCTCTTTTATAAACGATACGAACAATACCTCGGTGCAACCGACAGCCTCACGGGAATGCCGGGACGCTTGACGTTCCTCCAGGCCCAGAACACGATGAACACTTTCGCCAAGGAATCAGGCGGAATGCATTACCCGATGACCTTCGAAGGCGAAATTCCCGGATACCTCAATTCGATAAACTCATTGCTACGCAGCCAATATTCGCTTTCCTACGACCTACCTGAAAAACACGAACCCGGCAAGAAATACAAACTTGAGGTCAAGGTCGATGTCGACGGCGACGGAACTTTCGATGACAAGGCATTTACTGTCCAGCATCGCCCATTTGTCTTGATGCCCAAAGACAATCCGAAAGACGCAAAGAAAAAGTAATCGAAGAACTTTTGCCCGCAAATAAAGCGAATAAAACGAATAAGAGTAGATCCAATTCGTTTTATTCGCCTTATTTGCGGACGATTCTTTGTTTTCTGTTAAACTAGAAATTTAAGTCAAGTATGAGCAAACGCATTATCGAAAGTTACAAAAAGAAACTCGCCGCGGAAGAAGGCTATATAGTCTCGCAGCGTGCCGGGCTTCGCATCGCGCTTTGCTACCCAAATACGCATTCCATCGGCATGGCCAATCTCGGCCTGCATACAATGTATGAGTTGTTCAACTCGATACCGGACGTCGTCTGCGAGCGGGTTTTCCTGCCCGATAAGGCCGAAATGGCGGAGTACGAAAAGACTGGCACGCCGCTGATGTCCCTCGAAACTCAGTCGCGGGTCAAAAGCTTTGATGTAGTAGCATTTTCGATCTCGTTCGAGACCGATTACCTAAACATGGCAAAAATGCTGCAGCTCGCCGACATCCCCGTTTGGTCAGCGGAACGCGAAGAGCATCATCCTCTCGTCATCATGGGAGGCGCCGCGTCGTTCCTGAATCCTGAACCAATCGCCGATTTCACAGACGTTATAGCGGTCGGAGAAGGTGAGATCCTTGCGTTTCAACTGGTCGATGCGATCGTAGATAACGTTTCGAAGGACGAGATCCTGCTCAGCCTCGCGAGAATCGGACGCGGTTTCTACGTCCCATCGCTCTATGACGTGATCTACAACGACGACGGCACCGTTTTCGACTATCTGCCGAAACAGATCGGCGTTCCCAAACGCGTCGGTCGTGCACTCGCTTCCGTTAACCCCAAAGAAGGAACTCTGCGGCGTGCTCTCAAACGCGGCGAAACCGAGCTAGCCGAATTCCTTCTGAGTCAGGACACATTCTGCCCTTCGACCGCGATATGGTCGCCAGGAGCAGAAATGGGCGACCGTTTGCTCGTCGAGATCTCACGCGGATGCTCACAGGGTTGCCGTTTTTGCTGGGCGGGTTACAACTACTATCCACCGCGCGTCGTTCCGGCAAAAGACATTTTGGAGAAAGCGAGAGAGTGGCGTTCGAAGACGAACAAGATCGGGCTTGTTTCCACCGCAGTTTGCGATCATCCTGAGATCTCGACCATCCTGCGGGAACTACGGGCGATGGATTACCGCATCTCGGTTTCGAGCCTTCGACTTGATCAAATCTCGGACGAATTGCTCGACGCACTCGTCGAATCTCGTGACCAACAGATCGCCGTCGCTCCGGAGACCGGCTCGGACCGGCTGCGCCGCGTGATCAACAAGAATTTGACCAACGACGAGATAGTCGATATCTGCGGAGCGGTTTTTGACCGTGGAATGCTCACCATCAAGCTCTACATGATGGTTGGCCTTCCGACCGAAACCGACGAAGATCTCGACGAAATGTTTGTTCTTGTTGAGAGAATTAAAGACCGCATGCTCGAAGCAGGAAAGAAGTTTGGCCGTGCGGGAAAGATCATTCCGTCGCTTAACGGCTTCGTCCCGAAACCAAATACGCCGTTGCAGTGGGACGCGATCTGCGAGGAACGCGAACTGAAACGGCGGATTAAGTATGTATCGAAAGGTTTGAGTAAGATACCGAATGTCGAGGTCCGATATATGTCGGCCCGCATCGCTCACGAACAGGCTCTGTATTCGTCCGGCGACCGCAATATTTCCAAGGTGATTGATGCCGCAGCTCGTCACGGAGATCTGAACCGGGCTTTACGTGAGACGAATACCGATCCGGCGTTTCACACCTCACGGAACCGCACATACGAAGAATTCCTGCCGTGGACGATCGTTGATTCGGGGTTGTCGTTTGAATTCTTAAAGACCGAGCATGAAAAGGCTCTCGAGTCACTCTCAAGCCTTCCATGCCCGGCCGTTGAAAAATGTACTACGTGTGGTGTCTGTCCTAGCACTTGGCTCGCTGACGCTCCCGAGGGGCTGATCCAGATCCAGCCGCTAAAGATCAGGCAGGCGTTGGGAGTAGCGGCCTTAGCTCGCTAAGCGGCGAAGGAGGCCGCGTTAAGGCGGAACTCCGAGCCTATTTTGCTCCTGTTTTGGCCTCGGTTTTTGTTGCTTCGAGCAGGAATCCGCTCGGCGTCGCCGTGTGGTCAAAAACAAAGATATAATTGTAAATGCCGAACGGAAGAATACCGACTTCCTTTGAATAGGCTACGCGTGCTGTCACGGCAGCACCAGCCTGTTTAACATCTAGGATCGCGTTCTCAGGAACGTGATTTACGATCAGGGCACGCTGTATCCTCGCCTTAACATTGTCCACCGGGCTTAGTTTCCCGGGCGTTGCCAGGCCCTGCAGAACAGCGGTCGACATCTCGCTTTTCACGCTTTCGGCTTCGTAGGCGATGGGTACGTAGTTGTATCCTGCATTTGCAACAAGCAGGATGATGACCATCGTAATGGCGAATTTCGTTCCGGCACTTCCGCGCTCGGACTCACGGTCTCTGATCTTTTCGTTCATTTCTGTAGCTCCTGAAAAAGTAGCGGCCAAATGTCAGGCCCATTTTTGCAGAAGGTTTTTGAGGACTTTTTGCACCGTTGTGCGAGGGATGTCTTTTTCGGTTAAGATCACCGGTTTGCCAATACCCTTTAATAGGATCATTTGCAGCGAACCGGACAAATGTTTCTTGTCGAATTTGAAGGCCTCAAAAACTTCGTCTCCGTCGATATCGCCAAGCGGCGGCAGAGAGCCGACCGATTGCACAACATCGTTCAACAAGTTTACATCTTTTTCGCCACACAAAGCAAGAGATTTTGATAGCTCGGCCGCGAACGAAATTCCATACCCGACAGCCTCGCCATGCTTGAAATACCGATAGTTCGTGAACCTTTCGAGAGCATGCGCGAGCGTGTGGCCGAAGTTCAATATTTTCCGGGACTTACCGTCAACGCGACCCGAAGATTCCCGCTCATCGCCGGCGACAATTTTTGCTTTGAAAGCAACATTCGCCGCAATCAAATTTGAAATTTCAGATCTAAAATTCTCGCTTTCATGGTTGTCCGCAAAGGTTTCAACCGGAAAATTCGCGAGCAATTTCTGAGTTTGCGTGAGCAGCGGCTTTCCCGAGATCGCTCCGTGTTTGACCATCTCGCAAAGTCCGGCGGTGAGTTCTCGCACCGGCAATGTCCGCAAAACGCCCGGATCGATCAACACGCCCGAAGGCTGATGAAATGCCCCGATCAGGTTCTTACCGAACGCCGAATTCACTCCAGTCTTTCCGCCGACCGACGAATCGATCATCGACAGCAGCGTCGTCGGAATCTGTAAAAAGCCTAACCCGCGCAGGTAAATTGCCGACGCAAAACCAGCCATATCGCCGACTACGCCGCCGCCGAGAGCGACGACCGCATCGGTGCGCGTTATTCCGGATTCAGAGATGAATTTTAGAGCTTGTTCGGTAGTTTTTAGGCTTTTGTGCTGCTCTCCGTCCTCCATGAGGAAGTGCGTGACGGTGAAACCAGCTTCAGCGAGACTTTCTGTAACGACTTTTCCGTAGAGCTTGAAAACGGTGGGATTCGAGATAACGACGATATTGCCCGCACCATTGCCGAGGCATTTTCGTGCCCATTTGCCGCTTGTAGCAAGCTTTTCGTGGCCGATGATGATCTCGTAGGCCGTCGGCTGGCCGGAGAGTTCGATCTTTAGCGTCTGCGGTTTCATCCGAGAGCACTCCCGATGACGTCAGCCAAACGCTTGGCCTGAGCCTCGATCGAAGCCTGGTCCTTGCCCTCGATCATAACACGAGCCAGGTTCTCCGTTCCGGAATATCGAAGAAGCATCCGGCCCTCGCCATGAAGTTCGCCTTCGATGATCTTTGCCGCCTCAACGATCTCGGGAACCTGATCAAACGGCCGTTTTTCGCCGACTTTGACATTGATGAGGATCTGCGGATACGCAACAAACCCTTCAGTTGCCTGAGAGAGCGAGAGCCCGCGTTCGCTAATCGCCCTCAGCAATGTGAGAGCCGTCATCATTCCATCGCCGACCAGGCTCGTGCGTGGAAAAATAATATGCCCGGACTGTTCACCGCCAACCTCGGATCCAGTTTCAAGAAGCTGTTCAAGAACGTACTTATCACCGACGCTCGCCCGCAAAAGCTTGATGTCCTTGGACCTCAGGGCAAGCTCAAGGCCGATATTGCTCATTACCGTCGCGACGACCGTCGCATTCGCAAGTTTTCCGTGATCCTGTAGATACTGTGCCATTATCCACAGCGTCGCGTCACCATCGACGATCTTGCCGTTCTCATCGACAAACAAAGCTCTGTCCGCATCACCGTCGAACGCCACCCCGATGTCCGCTTTTTCTTCCAGAACTCTTGCCTGCAGATGTTCAAGATGAAGCGACCCGCAGTTTGCATTGATATTTCGGCCGTCGGGTTGGTTATTTATAACCACAACACCGCCGCCGAATTTGTTGAATACCCGCGGCACAAAATCGGATGCTGCTCCGTTCGCGCAGTCCACGACGATCTTGTAATGATTGATCTTGATGTGATCTGCGGCTTCGCTCAGGTAGTTCGCGTATGCAAGCTGATACTTTGCCTCGGCGTCAGCATCTATATGCGGTGCTGCGGACATTTGGGGAACGCGTTCGTCGTAAATGTCTCGTTCTATCAGCCTTTCCGTCGCTTCGTCGATCTTGCTTCCAGTCGGTAAGAAGATCTTAATACCGTTGTCTTGAAATGGATTGTGCGAGGCACTGATAACGATACCCGCATCAAAATCGAACGCTTTCGTCAGATAGGCGACTCCCGGAGTCGTAATAACACCTGCCGATTTGCAATCAGCATTTTCGGCAGCCGCCCCGGCTCTAAATGCTGTTTCGATCCAGTGTCCCGATTCTCGTGTATCCCGGCCGGAAATAAATTTGGGATCACGGCCGAGTTTTTCGCGAAATTGCCGAGCGAGAGCTGCGCCGATGATCTGAACCGTCTTTTCATCTAACGGAAATTCCCCCGCCAGGCCGCGAATTCCGTCTGTTCCAAAGAGTTGCTTCATAGGGAATTTATGCCATAAATACCAGCAAACACATAGTTATACCTTATGCAGAAGGACTAAACAACCGTTAAACATCCATAAGCAATGATTGTATATGCAATAATTTATCTGAAAACTATTGACAACTGCTTAAGGTTTGCGAGAATCTTATACGTGAGTCAGCCTACAGTCGCTTCGAAATCGGACAATTCCAAGCAGCTCTCCGCGATAGTCATATGAAAAAACGCGTTTTATTCGGCCTCGCCATCACCGTAGTCTCAGTAGTTTCGAGCTTCGCACAGTCGAATACGTCGGTCCGCTCAGATCGTGTCATCGTTACGAACACAATGCCAACTCCCGTGCCGCAGGCTGCGAGAACGCCGCTCCCGACGCCGATGCCGTTCGTGCAGCCACGCGTTTCGACGACACCGATAATCGTCGGGCAGGGTCAGAATTTCGCCAGCAACCTGACGTATAAAGGCCTCAGCTTTTCGCAGATCAAGTCCAAACTGGCCGAGGCAAAACGCTATCTTCAAACAAAGCCGTTGACAACTGCTTCGTCGGAACCGGTTGTTTTCACAAGTATTATTCGAGTAGCTTATTACGATACAAAGGATAAACGTGTCGATTCAGTCGTGATGACTAAAGACCAGTTCCTGATGCCGGACGTGCCGACGATGCTTCTGTCAGCCGCCGGACAACAGGTTACGAGCCGCACGATCCGCGGGAACGGCGTCAACACGCCGGTCGTAATAACCGACATAAACGGCGAAGCGTATCTTCCACTTGTCGTCCAATACCCGAGAGAAAATCGCGGCGTCTATCAGGAAATGGCGTATTACACATCAACGCACCCTGGTCTGGTCACGCCAGAAGTAGTTAGTGCGGGAAGGTTCTACGTTCACAACGTCATCGAGATCGCTCGCGACCAATTGCGAAATAAAGGCTATTTTATCCAGCCCAAGGTCGCCGATATTGCTGAGCGTCTCTCCACCGTTGAGCACGTCGACCACTTGCGTTTCCGCACTGAATTTCATCCGAATATCTACAACGATATCTTCACGCTTTACGCTCTGAATGAGGGGAACACGTATCGATATTCCGTCAGTTCTGCCGGAGCGGGCGGAATGGTGCAAATGATCGGGCCTACATACAGAATGGTACGCGAACGGTTTCCGAATGCGGGATTGATGCCTGATTTTGTAGAAGGAATGCGTAACCACGTAAACGCGACGCAGGCGATGTTGCTCTATATGCAGATGACATGGAACGACCTCTCAGCGAGTCCTGTCGTATCAAACGCCCTACTTACCGGCATTGCCACGCAGGAACATCTGATGGCCGCCGGCTACAATTCAAACCCCGCAAAACTCCCCGGCTATATCAGCCGCGGCGGCGAAAACTGGCGCGAACTTATCCCGCGGGAGACGAAGATCTATCTGCAGATATGGAATTCACTTGAAAGTGCGGTGGCTATGGCACCCAGGAAGCAATAGGACTGGAGCGGCAAGAATCCCTGCTTGCCATACCGCAGCTTCTGCGGTGTTATGAACTCGCGTATTACGTAACTTTGTTACAAACCTAACTTCTCAATTCCGTAACGCCGGAGGAACCGGCGTGGCAAGCAGGGATCCCCGCCGCTCCAGTCAAAAGCCATAACCTTTTATTGCCCGCTTTGGCCCAGGATCTCAACTTCGTTTTTGATCTCCGCAAAAGTTTTGGTTACCAAATTCTCGCCCGAAAAGAACGGATCATTCGATGCTTCAAAAATAAAGAACGGCGGCGGAATGTAGTTTTCCATCGCCTCTTTTGTTTCGAAATCCACGCGAGCCGTAGTCAATCCCTGCAGAGGCCCGAGGAAGATGTCGAACGCGACCGCTACTAGATCGATCTCGTGAAAATAGCGGTTCTTGCGAATTTCCTGGCTCGCAGATCTCTCGAACGCGCCATATTCGGCTTCATTCAGATATATTTCCGCCAGTTTCGTAACCGTTCCGTGATCCTCGACGACGGGAAATCGCTGCTGCAGAACACGCGTCCACTTGCTTGAATACGGATCGCGTATCTGCCGAAGCCGGATACGCGTATTCTCGATATAATTGTCGAAGATCTGCAGGTGGCTGCTAGCCGGCGTCAAAGGCTCTGGAAGCCCTTCGACCAGGAAAAGGCGGTGCAATTCAACTTGTGCAGTTTTGTTCATTTACGTAAACTTATTATACTCAGGATTCTGAAAAGTTAGGAGACGTTTCTGTTATGACAGCACGAATTATTTTACTTTCTGCACTCGTTCTTATCTCGCTTCTATCGTTTGGATGCGGCGGCGCAGCGAACACGAACACAGGGGCAAACAATTCACCTGCGAATAGCTCCAACGCAAATAAGCCAGCCAAAGACGAGGTGACAAACGCAGCCCCGACACTCACTCCGGTCTTCAAGGCATACTGTGAGGCGTGGGCCAAAAAGGATGAGGCCGGCATTCGAAAAGCTTATTCCGCAGACACGCTGAAGTATTTCGAGGAAGGAATGAAGGATGAGAAGATCAAGTCCCTCATGAAGTACCTCGAGGACGACGCGATCACAGGAAATATCTGTGAGGCACGTAACGAGGTTATAACCGGCGATAAGGCGATCGCTGAGATCCGCGCGGATAAGTTCCCGAACGGTATCAAGATCGAGTTTGTCAAAGAAAATGGCGAGTGGAAAATGACCAATAAGAGCCCCGAAGTCGATGCCGTTAAGGCGGCCGGAAAAGATCCCGTGGCTCCGGCAAATGCTGCGAATAGACCGGCGGCAGACCCGGCGACGAAAAAAGATAAATAAGACAGTCTTCCAATAATAAAAAAGATCAGATCGAGGCTCGAAACTCTTTTCGAGCCTCCTTTGATTTTGGCTTGCATTCGGGTGCAAACCTGCTAATATCTGCAATTTGTTTGTGGGCAAGAAAGATCTCGCAGACAAGATCAAAACAACTTTGGAGAAACTGGAAACAAAATGAGAACAAATACGATTATCACTGCGGGCATCTTGGCCATCTCGGCCGGCCTCGTCGGCTGCGGAGCACCTGCGGCTAACACCAACGCTAATAAACCAGCGAACACTAACGCTAACAAACCGGCTGCTAACGCTCCGGCAAATACAACAGCAGCGAACACTGCCGCAGCTCCGGCAAGCGACGGCCAGGTTATCAAGCTTGACGAAGCAGGCATCATGATGACGGTGCCCAAAGGCTTCAAATTCAGCAAAGACGGCGAAGACACGATCGTCAAGACTGAGGATGAGGGCGTCGACATCCGTTTCACCGTTCCTAAAGACGGCGATTATGAGAAAGCCATGGGCGATGCTGGAACCGAGATCGACGACTATCTGGACGATGTAAAGATCGAAAAGAAGGATGTCAAAACCGTCGTCGACGGCATGGAAGCAACCACTCTGAGCGGAACGGCGAAGAACGCGGGCGAGTCTCTTGTTTGGAACCTGACGATCATAAAGACGCCGAAAAAGCCGGTTATCGTCAATATTTACGCTGAAAAAGCAAGCCTCGACAAAAACGGAGCCGCCGTCAAGGCCTTCTTCGAAAGCATTAAGAAGCAGTAATTAAAGCATCTACCAATAAAAAATAGCCGTTCGAAAGGCAAGTCTTTCGAACGGCTATTTTTATTTGGCTTCCGATCAAATACCAGCAAACTCCGTTAGTTTCACCTTTATCTCATCCCGTACGCGGCGAAAAACGACGAGTTGCTCATCTTCCGTGCCCGAGGCGTCTGCCGGATCATCAAAACTCCAATGAATACGGGTCGCTTTGCCGGGAAAAACGGGACAATTCTCAGCCGCATTGTCGCAAACGGTTATGACGTAATCGAATGGCTCGCCCAGAAACTCGTCAAGGCATTTCGAACGATGCCCTGAGATATCGATCCCGATCTCTGCCATCGCCGCAATTGCCTGCGGCCGCACAAAACTCGCTATCGTACCGGCACTTTCAACTTCGAACCTGTCACCACCGATCTCACGCAACAGCCCCTCAGCCATCTGGCTGCGTGCAGAATTTCCGGTGCACAAGATCAGAACTCTTTTTTTATTCATACTTTACTCGGTGCGGGCAGCCTGCCCGCCTTTAGAACAAATTGTCGACTAATAAAAAACAATTGGGCTGGCAGCATACCCGCGGTCCGATCAGGTTGCAAAATACCGCTTCTGAAAAAACAAAGCGACATTCACGAGCCCGATAAGCACTGGAACCTCGACCAATGGCCCGATCACTGCCGCGAGAGCTGCACCGGAATTGATCCCAAAAACCGCGACCGCGACTGCGATCGCAAGCTCGAAATTATTACTGGCGGCGGTGAATGACAGCGTCGCCGTTTTTGAATAATCCGCACCGACCTTTTTGCCCATATAAAAACTGACAAGGAACATCACGACAAAATAGATAAGCAGAGGTATCGCTATCCGTACGACGTCAAGCGGAAGTTTTACGATCAGATTTCCCTTGAGGCTGAACATCACAAATATCGTAAAAAGCAATGCGATAAGCGTCAGCGGGCTGATCCGCGGGATAAACTCGCCCTCGTACCACTCCTTGCCTTTCGCCTTGATCAGCACGAACCGCGTTAGCATTCCGGCAACGAATGGTATCCCCAGATATATGAAAACACTTTCAGCGATCTGCCAGATGCTGATGTTAACCGCTATGCCCTGCAGCCCGAAATACGGCGGTAGAATAGTGATAAAAAACCAAGCGTACACGCTGTAAAAAAAGACCTGAAAGACGCTGTTGAATGCCACCAACCCGGCTGCATATTCGCTGTCGCCCTTAGCCAGCTCGTTCCACACGATCACCATCGCAATACAGCGTGCGAGGCCGATCATTATGAGGCCGACCATATATTCGGGCTGGTCGCGTAGAAAAATGATCGCGAGTGCGAACATCAAGATCGGCCCCATCACCCAATTCTGAACAAGCGAAAGGCTCAGGATTTTGGTATTGCGAAAGACTTCGCCGAGGTTCTCATATTTGACCTTCGCGAGCGGTGGATACATCATCAATATCAAACCGATCGCGATCGGAATGTTGGTGGTACCCCAATTAAATTGATTGATCACGCCCTCGACCGCCGGATAAAGATATCCCGTCATCACGCCGGCAAACATCGCCGCGAAGATCCACAACGTCAGAAACCTGTCTAAAAATGAGAGCCGCGTCATAGGATTGCAATTATTTGCTGTCATATTCTTAAGTTGCTCGGCCCTAACGACGCAAGGGCGCATCATTCAACTTTTACCTGGGTTTGCCGGTGCGGTAAAACCCGATACTTCGCGATCCGCCCTCGCACATGCCCGGGCTTTTGCACCTTATTCATCAGCAGCAAGATGTCTGGACTTCATTTTTTCCGCCGATGCCGACAAAAGTTGGCGTGCAGCACGTAGCATCGTTGCTTCTTGCCTCGGGGAGATTGTCCTCGAGCACGGTGAAAACTTCCCATTCGTTTCCGTCTGGGTCGTTGACCCAGGCTTTATCCTGCAAGGCATAGCAGCACGTTGTCTGCATCTCTTCGCGAGGCTCGAGGCCGCGTTCTTTCCATTGTTCACGCAGGGCGATCACATCTTCGGTCGCCGCAACCTGAATTCCCAAATGCGACAAAGCCCCGTGTCCGCTGAAAACGTTCTGATTCAGTGTCAGATTCAACGGCGGCTTCTGCACATCAAACTTCGCATAGCCCGTTCGAACCTTGCTCGGCTCGATCCCCAGCATCTTCTTGTAAAACTCAATGCTCGTCTCAACATCCTTAACGTTCAATGCCAAATGTGCTTTTAGTGTATTTATTGCGGTCATTTTATTTCTCCTTTTCTCGTTATGCAGAAGCCCGCACGAAGTAAGGGCTCTCTTATATATATTTCAATCCAGCTTCTTTCCAACAGAGCCCTTAGTACTGCGTGGGGGCTTCTTCACATATCATTTATGTCTATCCATAATTGATATTCAAACAATAATCCGACACGACATTTATGTCAAGCCATAATTGTCATATGTTATAGTTATTTTGTGGACACTGCTGATAAGTTCAAATTAGAAGAGTTTTTCGCCGCCCTAGCCGACCGCACGCGTCTCCGGTTGCTTAACCTGATGCGAGACGGCGAGGTCTGCGTTTGCTTTTTCGCAGAAACCCTCGGCACCAACAACCCAAAGATCTCACGCCATCTCGCCTATCTAAAACGAGTTAACCTCGTAACCGCCCGTCGCGACGGCAAATGGATGCATTACAGCCTTAACCGGCCGACGGAGCCTTCCGCCGTCAAGATGTTCGATTCCCTTCTCGAGACGTTACAGGCTGACCAGGAAATGCGAGCGGACATCGCGAATCTGTCAAATGTTTGCTGTACCCCGAAATTTGTGTCGATCGCTAGCCGATCAGCAACCGCGGTTGAACGGTGACAACATCGCGAGATTTTGGCATATTTTTAGTGGAACTTTTAGTTTTTAGAGTTCGTAAACATTTCTGACAAGGCGAGGCCCGCGTGCTTTGTAGTTTTAATGGCCTAGGGCAAGATGTTTTCTGGAGAGAAACGCGTTGGAAGCATTAAAGGCTGTGACCGAAATTGATGGAGCGGAACTCGTCAGGCGTGCCCGAGCAGGGGACGGCGCGGCTTGGGAGGACATTGTCTCTTCGTTTTCGCGACGAATTTTCAATCTTGCTTACCGTTTTACCTCCAACATCGACGCCGCCGAAGATCTGACGCAGGATGTTTTCATTCGGGTCTATCGCTCGCTCGATCAATACGATCCTAAACAGGGCGATCTGGCGAATTGGCTGATGCGGCTAGCCCGCAATTTGATAATTGACGATTACCGCCATCGGCAGCGTAACCCGCAAAATACGATGGCAGACGCGGTGGACGACCACCAATACCACCTTCGTGCCGCCGGAACATCGGCCCACAAGGACATGGAACGCAAAGAACTCGCGAGCCAGGTCCAGGAAGGAATTGACAAATTACCCGAGGATCTCAAAACGTGCGTGATCCTGCGTGACATCGAGGAGCTGACCTATCAGGAGATCGTCGATGTACTAAGAATTCCCGAGGGAACTGTAAAATCACGCATCAACCGCGGCCGCATTGAGCTGGCGAAGATCTTGAGAAGAATGAGAGTGGTAACGATTTAGACAAGGGGCAGAAGTTTTTATGATTAAGGAGCAGGAAAACATAATTAATTGTTCGACGTTCGAAGAACTGTTGACCGATTATTTGGACAAGACGCTTGAGAGCACGGCTCACAAGTCTGTCGCGGCACACGCCTTAGCGTGCCCGCTGTGTCATTCCCTGCTCAATGACGTTAAGGATTCGCTCGAAGTTTGCCGCAAGATATCCGCACCGGCGATGCCGATGACGCGTCTCGAGGCCCGTGTGCTGTCGATGACGATGCCGGAGACGGCGATGACCTGCGAGAATTTCGAGGATCACCTGACCGATTATCTTGACGGATTTTTACCCGCAGCGGCATTCCACCGCTGGGAACGCCACGCAGCTCTCTGCAACGCCTGCGAAGACCTGCCGGGCATGGTCGTCCGCTCCATCGCTTCGCTCTATACATATAAGATGGACGAACTCGCGGTTCCCGCAGGGCTTCACGAACGGATCATGAACCTCACGCTCGGCACCGCTAAGCCTGAAGAAGTTAAAGCTTCGCTCACGTCACGCGTCGGCGAATGGGTCCGTGGGCTTAGATTCCCGATCGGCGTTCCGCAGCTTGCTCCGGTCGCGATGATGATCATGCTCGCGTTCTTTATGTTCAGCCAGACGGTGTCGGCTGACGGCTCGATCGCCGGTGTTTATCAGGAAAGTGTTCAGCTTGCTAAGCAAACGTACCAGCAAGGTGCAGATGTTTGGAACGGAAAGGCTGCAGCCGAACAGGCGCCGAATCAGGATCCTGTCACCGGAACCGTACCTGTCTCGAACGGGGGCAATAATTAATGAATTGTGCTTATCACAGTCAAAACGCGGCAGTAGTTAGCTGCAACGGTTGCGGAAAGGCACTCTGCCCGGCGTGCGACCACCGGATCAAAGGCTTCCCGTATTGCCAGGACTGTATAGTTTTGGGCGTAGACCTTCTTCGCCAGCAGCAGACTCAGACGAATCATATCCCTTACGTTAAGAAGCGAACTTCGCCCGTCATCGCGACATTGCTCTCAATGTTCTGCCCGGGCCTTGGAGCCGCATATAACGGACAAACCGTTAAGGCTCTCGTCTATTTCGGTATCTTTATAGGCCTGTTCCAAATGGCACTTTTGTCCGGCACGCCGCTGTTCCTGTTTGGAATGATGGGAATGTGGGGCTTTGCTGCACTTGATTCGTTCCGAACGGCTCAGATGATCCGCTCCGGCCTGACGCCGGATGTGGCGGATGATATTCTGGTCAGGCGTTTTTCGGGGAACCCGAAACTTTGGGGTATCGCTTTGCTCGCTCTCGGATTTGCGTTCGTCTTGCAGAATCTGTTCCCGGTTCGAGGGCTTGTTCGCGGGCTTTTACCGCTGATGCTAATTGGTCTTGGTATCTATTTACTGAAAGGCTATATCTTCAAACCGAAGACCGACACGTCAAAATGGAACCAGTCATCTGCATCCACTAGCTTCGCTTTGACGAATCCGCGCTATAATGAGGCTGACTACAGGGTCGCTCAAAACGATTTTTCCGATCGCTCGCGAAGCGGAAGCTGGAGAGATATCTAGTAAGCAGGAGTTTTATTTATGCTAAAAGTCGCATCCGTCGGTGGCAGTATTATCGCGATCCTCGCGCTTGTTATCGTTTTGTTGAAAGCACTGGTAGGCTTTGTCGGGTTCATTTCGGTAGCGATCAAAGTGTTGATCGTCCTGGCATTTATCGCCGTTTTTGCTGGGGTCGGATTCATGATATTTCGCGGAATGCAAAATAGCCGCCGCCGGGATCAGTAGAAAATAGCTCGCATTCGGGCCATGAGCCGCTCCGATAGATCAAGCTTTGAAAGCTTGCCTTTTCGAGCGGCTTATGTTTTTATAATAGTTCCTGTAAGGTTTTTTTAAGGAAGTTTAAAAATTGGTCACCCACGACAGCAAGAGTTTGCCTGGAAAGGTAAACGCTTGTCTAGGTTTCGCGTTAGTCGCTCGCGGCTATTCTTGCGTGATTCCAAGTATCGTAACTGCAATATGTTACGGTGCGCAAGATCATTAAAAGGAGCTTTAAGGCACAATGCAGAAAAACGATAAGTCGTATACTTTTCTTTTAGCGCATTCATCAAAGACGAAGATCTATATTAAGCGAGTAGCTGTTAGAAAAAGCTATTTGCATTTTGGTACCGTAGGCATTTTTCTATTACTTGGTATTTCAGCCCTCTCGATCGGAATGAGCGGCATCGTTAGAAATGCAGCCCTCGCTGAATCGGCAGCTACTACATCGGCAATTACAACTCAGATCGCAGCCCAACCCGTAGAAATTCCCGCAGCCCAGCCAGAAACAACCTACTACACACGCCCTTCTACCCCGACCGATCTCGCTCTCAACAGCGGCGGCCCGGATGATGGTGCTGAGGTAGATGGCGAAGACAACGAGCTCGAGAATCAACTCAAACAGATCCGTGCCACCACGAATCCGGCATTCCTGCCGACCATGTGGGCACACCTCGGCAAGATAAATAACGAATTTGGCTTCCGACGCAATCCGTTCGGCGGACGCTCTTACGAGTTTCACCCGGGCATGGACATCGACGGCGAACGCGGCGACATGGTCATCGCTCCGGGCAACGGAACGGTCATCAAAGCCGGCTTTACCGGCGGTTATGGCAACATGGTCGAGATCGACCACGGCAACGGCCTGACGTCACGCTACGGCCACATGTCGAAGATCGAGACTGAGGTCGGAGCCACCATCACCCGCGGCCAGCTCATCGGCCTGATCGGCTCCACCGGCCGCTCGACCGGCCCGCACCTTCACTACGAACTCCGTCTCAACGACAAATCGATCAACCCACGCCACTTCCTCCCGGCCGAGCCGACGGACCTGACGAAGATCGAGAAGAAGTAGTTTTTCTTAACAAGAACAATGCAGAGAGAGGCCATCCGAAAGGGTAGCCTCTTTTCAATTACGTCGCACTCGAATTGAAAGTTTGGTCGAACGAAATACGCTCTTTATCGAGGACGATCGCTGTGATTGGTAGAGTTATTTTGCAGATCGGTCGAACGTGTTTGGTCGTAAGATCCTGACCATCGCTTGATCTTGCTCAAAATTGGTTCATCGAACGAATCGGCAACTCGAATCGCCGATCTATCTCTCGCGAAAATTTAGTTTTTCGTATTTCGGCTCCGCCTTGAGGTCGTGCCTTTTCAGGAACTCCCAAGCCTTAGAGTTGATCTCGCCCGACTTGCCGTAATAGTCGTGCGTGTGGCCGTTCATCTCGTGATAGTCGACTGTAAACCCTGCGGCGGTCAGAGCATCGCGCGTCGAACGCACCGCAGCCACCGGCACCATCCGGTCGTCGGTTCCGATAAATATCGAGAATGGTACCTTACGCTTAGCCTCGTTGATCATCGAGCTGTTGCTCTTCGGCAAAGCCCCGGCGTGAATCGCCGTCGCCGCAAAATACTCCGACTCCAGCAGAGAAAAATAGATCGCGATCCCCGCACCCGCAGAATGCCCGAACAAATACACCCGCTTTGCGTCGACCGGATACTTCCCTTTCAGACTCTCGACCAGCTCATAAATATAATCGGGCCCGTCCGCCGGTATCGCCCAGCCCTTCAAGTCCGAAGCGTCCGGCCCCGCGATAATAAACCGCTCCTTCTTGGCCAGGTCCTTCCACTTCTCGGCCAGCGACATCCCGTTTCGTCCAGAACCATGAAGCAAAACGACTAAAGGGACTGGCTTCTCAGCATCCAACCTCTCCGGCACAAACAAATAATAGACCCGCTCCTTCCCACCCGACTTGATCAGCGTCTTCTCAATATTCTGAGCGGAAACTGTTATTTGAAGGCCGCCAAGAGCTGCCAGAAATAAGGTGAATGTGAGTGTGAGAGTTTTCATATTCTGATTTTTGTCTTCACATCTTACTCCGTGCCGTTCCGTGTTTTCCGTGGTCGGTCACTTCTAACCACGGGATACCCGGACAAGGAAACTTAAGGCTTAACGGATACCCATCGACGCGGATTTTCCGGATCTTGCATGATCGCCCCGCCCATCCAGCCGGTTTTATCATCGTAGTAGACCGCTTGAAATGTAATATGCAATCGGGCTAACGAATCGAGCGGTTGTCGGCTCTCGATGTATTTTTTTAGACGCGGATACTCGCTCTCATCAAGACCGAATTCAAAAACTCCATCGGGCGGTATCGGTGTTTCGGCTTTATTATGCGCTTGCAAGTTTGTAACTCCCGGCGGAGGGCCGTAAGCGAGATCGTAAATCATACGCCCCCCAGATCCATTCGTCTCACTAAAATCCAAGCTGAAATTCATCCGCGTGATGGTTTTTCCGGAAGTATTCTTGATCTTGATCGCAAGCCCGTTTAGCCAGTCGGGCCGAGCCGAAATGTCCTGGTCAAATGAAACAGGATCTTTACCGATTGAAACGCCAAGTATCTTAACAGGCAGATCAAGCCAACTCGCCCCCATACTGATGCGTTTCGGAGCACCAGGAGCGGAGGTCGCTCCAAGACTTCTTTCCAGATCGGCTATTCGTCCCGGAATGCCCTTTACATCCCCGCGGATCTTCAGGCTTTCACGGAACGAAAACAAACCAACGCCGTATCCGCGCATGAAACCTTCCTGTTTGCGCGTCCAGTTTCGTATGTCTCCTGCGTTTTCAGGAAAATTCGGAGGGCTGTTAATGAACTTGGTCAGCTTCTCATCGTCAGCTTCCGATACAAGGCTTTTCGAATCTGCGATCACGCGTTTCAGTCCGTCGAAGAAATTGACAACAAAATCCGCATCACCCGATGCTCTCGTTCCCCACATCCCGCCGTCCTGGAGCAGAACGAAGTCAATCTTAGCCAGATGCTCACCAGTCAGCGGATAGTCAAGGACTATGAAACTCTTCGTCGTTCCGGGCAACAACGGAGCTTCTAGAGGAACCGCCCTCTGTGTCGTGCCGGGCATACCGTTAACCACAAAACCGATCACATTCGCCGTCCCATTGTTCTTAACTGAGTAGGTCAGCATTTTTCCGTCGTTTGGAAACACCTGCAACTTACCGATCGTGATCTGCAAAGGGCTTTTCGGCTGCTCCACAACCTTCAAATTCTCCGGCGGCGGCAGATAGTTCGGTTGGCCAAACGCGGACAGCGAGAAAAGGGTCAGCAAAAACAATGCACCAAAGCTCGCATTACTAAAATATGATCTTTTCATTCGTCTACTCCTTTGTTAGGGCGGCGACCCATCGTTGTGGATCGTTCGTGTCCTGCTGTTGTAATTGTCCGCCCATCCAGCGCGTGTTGTCGTTGAAATATATCGAGGAGATTCCGACCGATATTCTGGTTATGTCGATCGTCGGGTAATGGCGCCCGAGAAAATCTTTCAGAGCGACGGCCTCTTTGTCGTTCATCATTATTTCAAAGGTTTCGCCCGGGGCTACGAGTGGTTCGGCCTTGTGATATTCTTCCTGCCTTACCCTCGGGCTCGGGTGCGGGCCGTAATACATCTCAAAAAGAAATGGAGCCCCCACACGAATCGTTTCGGGAAACTCCACATCGTAAGAAACGTGCCTGATCGTTTTTCCCGAAGTGTTCTTCGGCCTGATCTTGAACCCACTCGCCCAATCGCTGCTGCCCGCGAAACGTTCATCGATCGAGTAGTTCTTTCCACCGACCAAAAACCCCAACACTTTGACCGGTTCCTTAAAAACATTCCAAAGCGAGACCTGCATTAGGTTGTCGTTGTTAGGCGGAGCAACCCCGAGAGCACGTTCCAGATCGCGAATACGCGCCGGAATACCGCTCAAGTCTTCGCGAGCCTGCATGTCTCCCTGCATTTTCAACCGGGCCGTAAAGAATCCCGCTTTGAATCCCTCTTGCCGCTTCGTCAGCTTCGGAAGATCGCTCATCTCCGGCAGCATTGGCTCGCGGGTGATCAGCGATCTCAGCCCCGCGTCATCTTTGCGGGCAATGAAGCCTTTTAACTCAGCCAACAGCTGTTTTTGCCCGTCGATGAACCCCAGCAGATAATCACGCTGCACTTGAAGATCCGGCCCCCACGTCGTCCCGTCATCGAATAGTACAAGATCCACACTCATCAACCACGAACTCGATCGCGACCTGCCGTCATAAGCCAAAACCGGACATGAAAATGGCTTGCTGGCTCCGACAAGGAAAGGTTTTTCGAAGGCAAGTTGATCGATATTCGACGACGGCAGCCCCAGATAGATCGGATAGATCACGCCTTCCTTTTCACTACGCAATACGATACTGCGAATATCTTTCACTCCCGCGTTGCGAACGGTGTATCGGAACATCTTCATGCTGCCGCCCATCGCGTAAACGCCGTCGATCGTGATCTGAACCGGGCTTTCGGGCTGGTTAACGGCCTTGATATTTTCCGGTACGGGATCGAGTTTTTGCTGGGCTAAGCTTACGCCGACGAAGCAGAGCAATAGGATCGCCGAAATGCGGGCCACGGCCATTTTCATGTAATCGAAATTCTTCATTCTGGTGCTTCGTCAAAGTACTTTATTCGGGTTATTTCGATCGGATATCCTTCGAAGACGTTCGACGCTGGAAAGCGCAGCGTGAAAAAGGCGTCGATCTCGATCAACGGTTTTATTCCCGACGACTGACTTGAACCGCTCACGTCCCGGCCAGTACTACACTGGATCGCGATCTCACGGATCGGCCGTCCCGTTCGGTTTTGGATCTTGATCTCGAATTGATCGAGGGGATCCTCCATCTTGCGGGTGACTTCAATAACGACGATGCCTTCGACCCTTGAAACCACTTCAGGGAGCTTTTTACTTGGTTCCGCTGAAGATTCCTGCCCAAAAGCCTGTTGTGCAGCTCCGGACAGACACACAACTACTAACGCGGCCAGCACGGTTAGGATAGGACGATTTATTTTGAGCATTTACGCCTCCTTCGCTCTCGTAGGAGAGTGGGGAAAAACTGGACAAACGAGCGTGAGAACGGGCATTTGCCGGCGATGAAAACTTATGGGGAATGATAATCCTGATCCGAATCAGTGTCAATAGTCTTTTTGAGCCCATCTTAAGCAGAGCGCGTGTCCCATAGCAACTTGGGGTTGGTGTCGGAACTGCCCAGTCGCCACCTAGCCAGGGCATCGAACCCTGGTATGAGAATTTTCCGCTCGCTGAAGGCGAGCAACGATCGTGAACCCTGTTCGTCGCCTTCAGCGACAAGACTCAATAACGGACTTACCTAGGGTTCCGATCGCTGTCGCTCATTTCACCCCAGGCTTTGATGTTGGTCGCCGTTGGCGTCAGGACCGACGGACACATCCACATCTTCGCGATTTTTCAGGCAACGGAGATTCGGTTTTAGGCACTAAATTACAGAGTTTCGGGTGTTTACGTTATACTTGTATAACAGATATTCCGAAAAATCTTATTTCAACAAAGCCAACTATATGAAACCTATTAAAGATCGCTTTTTGTCGCTCGCGATGATCTTCGCGGTGCTCGTTTCGACCTCGTCGTTCGCCCTCGCCTTTGACGAAGGCATGTTCGCTCCCGGCCAGATCGCCGCACTTCCTCTGAGCAAACGCGGGCTAAAGATCAAGCCAAATGAAATTTATAATCCCGGCGGTGTCGGGCTGACCGATGCGGTTATCCGTTTGTCAGTGGGCTGCACGGCGGAATTCGTCTCGCCCGACGGCCTGATCCTGACCAATCACCACTGCGGATTCGACGCTCTGGTCAAGGCTTCGACGCCGGACAAAGACCTCGTCGAAACCGGTTTTAAGACAGAGAGCCGTGCCGGCGAGATCTCCGCTAAGGACTATTCGATCTTCATCACCAACCGCGAAGAGGACGTCACCGCCCGCGTCAAAGCCGGGACCGAAGGCTTGACCGGAGCTGCACTCGCTGACGCTTACAAGAAAAATTCCGATGCCGTTGCCGCGGCTGAACAGGCGAAGGCAAAGCCCGGTGCGGTCGTCCGTGTACAGATGCTGAACAACGGATTTTTCTTCTATCTCTACGAAACGCAGCAGATCAAAGACGTTCGCGTAGTTTACGCACCGCCGCGTAACATCGGTATCTTTGGCGGCGACCCTGACAACTTTGAATGGACGCGGCACACCGGCGATTTCACGTTTCTCAGAGCCTACACGGCTCCGGACGGATCTTCGGCAGCCTACTCGCCAAACAACGTGCCGTTCAAGCCAAAGAAATTTCTCACAATGAACATCGGCGGCCTGAAAGACAACGATTTCGTTTTTGTGCTTGGTTATCCGGGCGGGACGACGCGTTACCGCGAGAGCTGGTCGATCAAATATGCCCGCGAGGCCAACTTCCCTTTCCTCGAAAAGTATCTCGATGCTCTGAGCACGTCATTGCGAAAGATCGGGGAAACGAACGAGGAAAAACGGATCGCTTTCCAAAGCGACATTGCCAATTATGACAATTCGCGCAAGGTTTACGGCGGCGGCGCTTTCCGGCTTCGTCGTGCGAACGTCGTCGAGCAGCGTCAGGCCGAAGAGGCCAAACTCGCTACATGGATCGCCGCTAATGCCGATCGTCAGAAAAAGTATGGCAATGTGCTCGCAGAGTTAAAGTCGCTGTCAGAAGAAACAAATGCCACGTCAAAGCGTGATGTGATCGTCCGTCGTCTACCCGATCCGCTGTCGATGCCGACATTCGGCCAGATCTATGCAGCCGTCGCCGCAACCAGCGGCCCGAACGCCAAGCCATTCACCGACGAGCAGCGTGCCGCCAAGCTCAAAGAAGTCGAGGAGGCATATAAAGAACGAGAGCCAGCCCACGAACTTGAGTTGCTCAAGGCATTCCTAAAATGGCTCGACGAGCTGCCAGCCGACCAGAAGTTTGCACCCGCCGAGACTCTTTTCGGTTCGCTCAAGGGCAAAGCCCGCCGCGATGCCGAAGCTAAATTCGCCGATACCATCGTGAATGGCGAATATTCGTCGGCACAAAGAGTTGCTGGGCTTTACGGTCCGCGTACGATGGACTTCAACAAGGAGCGCGAGGATATCCTCGGCTTTGCCCGCGGCCTGAACCAGGAGCATCAGGCTCTCGGAGCTCGAACGGCTAACTTTAACGCAAACATCAACCGGCTTCGGGTTGCCTACATGGGTGCTTTGACCGAGATGCAGGGCAAATCGCCGGTCTATCCGGACGCGAATTCTTCGCTCAGATTTTCGTACGGCAACATCAAAGGCTATGCCCCGCGCGAAGCCGAATTCCGTACACCTTTCACCACAATGAAAGGTATGCTGGAGAAGGACACGGGCATTAATCCGTTCGACGCTCCGCAGAAACTCAAAGATCTGCAAGCGGCGAAAGATTTCGGACGATACGGTGAAGGCGACAGCGTCGTCGTCAACTTCCTCTCGACCACGGACATCATCGGCGGCAACTCCGGCTCGCCGATCCTCAACGGCAACGGCGAACAAGTCGGCCTCTGCTTCGATGGCAACTACGAGGGCCTGGGCAACGATTTCTACTACGATCCTGACTACAACCGCACGATCTCAGTAGATATCCGCTACGTTCTCTTCGTCGTAGAAAAATTCGGCGGAGCGAAATGGGTCGTGGACGAAATGAAGGTCGTCGGCAAGAAATAGTGCTTGGTATTTATCGGGCATTTCTGCTTAAGTCGGCGTGGAAAATCTCTGGATATCCACGCCGCTTTTTTGTTCGTAAATAATAGTTATGCAGCCAAAGATCCTCTCAATTCTCAAAACCCTCTCGCTTACCGTCGGAGCGGTCGTATCGACGGTAGTAATGCTGCTCGTCCAGGATGGCGGGTTTGACAGCTCGCTGCTGGTGCTGCTGTTGATGGGTGTTGCCCCCTACGTCATTTTTTTGTTCTGACGCTGCTGCTGGAACGTTTCACAAAACTCCCCCGAATTCATCTGATCGGCTTTATTATCGCCGACCTGATGCTGATGTTCACTGCCGGCATTTATGCTCTGACCTGGAACGATCGGACCTCGCCTTTTTACGCGTTTCTTTTCTTAGTTGTTCCCATCTATCTATTGATCGGAAGCCTCGTTCTGCTCGCCCTCAGCGTCGGCATCTCATGGTTGATCTCGAGACTAAAAAATAGTTTCCAACCACGGTCGCGCAATTTGATCTTAAGCCGTGAGTAATTACACACCTATTTTTCCCCCTGAGTATACGTACGCGTGAATAGCCCGTATTTGCGGGCTTTCTTTGTGGTTTGTGAACGGACTGTTTGGCACGGCGTTCGCGTGGTTAAGTGCGGAAAGCGTTATTTGACAACCTATACCCGAATAGCGTGGGAGGTTACTATTATGAAGAACTTGCTACTGATCTCTGGAATCCTTATTTCCATGATCTTATTACCAAATCCGACCCGCGGAGATGTATCGCTCCTAGTCTTAGAGGCCGTCGGCGTTGCCGGCGAATACACAGGCTCTGGTCATACCGCGATCTATCTTTCTAACATCTGTGCAGAGACCCCAGTCAAACTCAGGCCCTGTCGGCAAGGCGAAGCTGGCGTAGTGATCAGCAGCTATCCATCATTTAGCGATGGCAAGTCGTACGAATGGATAGCTATACCGCTCAACCCGTTTCTCTATGGAGTTGAGGACGAGGCCGATATTCCGCTTTACGCTAACGGCGAGATCCGGAATTTCATGCGTGAGAATTACCGGCAAAATCATCTTCGTGATCTAGTGCCCGATAGTCCGGACGGCTCGATGCCAAAGGGTGATTGGAAGATAATGCTGACAGCTGTCTTCAACCGCGACGTATACAGTCTGACTGTCCAAACAACCCCTGAAGAGGATGCGAAATTCCTCGAGAAATTTAACAGCCGGCCGAACGATGGAAACTTCAACACCCTCACAAATAACTGTGCCGACTTTGCTCGAAGCACACTAAACACATATTTTCCGGGTGCAACACGCCGAGACTGGATCAACGATATTGGCATCACGACCCCAAAAGC